>CAVBQX010000017.1:0-45338 GCA_963597755.1 Segatella copri | reverse complement strand
GAAATATGATACTAAAATCAAAGCGGAAAAATTGTTTAGCAGCTTCTCTAATTAGTGGTAGGTACTACTATGTGATTGGAGTTAATATATTATTAACAATTATCCAGCGGTTGTTATTATATATTCATAAAAATACCTAGTCTGGATCTGTAGTACTAAATTTAGAGGTGTATACGGAAATAATGTTATTGATATCAAGAAGAACATCCTAATTCTAAAGCTGGTTCTAACCCTATTTTTTCAATCAGGCTAGTTCTGGATAGGTAGCGAAACATTCCCGATAACCGACTCAAGCGTAACCAGTTATTGCCGGTTACGCTTTTTGCCATTTTGAAGGTATAAAAAAACACTCGTGTACAGCAGACCGAGCTTGGTTTCTGCCACTATTTCCAATGGTAGTGCGGTTGCAACCCACAATGGCAATAATGTTGAAGCCGTTAGGGGAATGTCCCAAAATCTGATATAACAAGTGTTTTCGGTGTAAATATTTCGATTTTTGATAATATAGCAACAAATAATACTTTTAAGTATTTATTGCTGTATTAGTTGCTTTTGCATGACGTTATATGCTACGTCACCATCGTGCGGCTGGCCGTTAACAGTCACATTGCCATGAAAGGCCGCAACCTTCGTCTGCCAGTTGTAGCTGCCGCTATCAGCAGAAATATTGGTAGCAGAATCGTTAAAGTGCAGATTGCCATTTACGTAAGCCGTACGGTTGGAGTGGTAAACATCAACCTTATCACAATTGAATTTTAAATCTCCGAAGCTCAGGTTAATATTGCCCTGCCCGTGTACCTCCATGGCATACATATAAACCTTTGTAGAATCGCCGGTGATGGTCAGCGTGGTGTCATGAGCCGGGAACTGCACAAAGACATGTCCCTCCAGGTCATATACGCCGGTCATGGGGTTAAAGGTGCGGCTGTCACTGGTGATTACAGGGTCTGCAAAGCACATTGCCGGCAGCATTACTAAAAGCATTATCAGAGCAAAGAAAAATTTTTTCATAAGTATTCACCTCATATAGACAGAAAAAGGAAATTAAATGTACTACTCATTATATTATCTTTTTTATATGCCTGCAAGTATGGAAAAAAGAATTTTTGGTGAAAAAAGAGGATTTTAACGTTAAACATTGAATATAAAAGATGTGTGAATGCTAGATGGAGGTAGTGCGGACATGGACGGAGATTTCGAAAGCTTTAAGGAGCAGGTGCGCAGCGCTGCTGATATGGTGCAGATCATCTCCGGGTATGTGCCGCTGAAGAAAAAAGGACAAAACTACTGGGGCTGCTGCCCTTTTCATGGAGAAAAAACACCATCCTTTTCAGTGAACCCTGCTAAGGGCATGTTCTATTGCTTTGGCTGTCACGAGGGTGGGGATATTTTTAAATTTATCATGAAAATAGAAAACTGTGGCTTTATGGATGCCATGAAGCTACTGGCGGCACGCTATGGCATTCCCATACCTGAAAAACAGAAGACAGCGGCTGAGGTTGCACGCGAAAAGCAAAGGGACAGCATCTATAATGCTAACGATCTGGCGTCAAAATTCTTTCAGGCCTGTCTTACTAAGACTGCTTATGGCAAGGAGGCATTGGCCTATTTGGCAGGTCGTGGCATTGGTGACGATGTTATTGCCCGCTTTGGCATGGGCTACGCACTCAATAATTTTACGGCGCTCGTTGTGTCGTTGGGTAAGCGTGGTTGTACACCGCAACTTTTGGAGCAGGCAGGGTTGGCAGCACGTGGACGCAGCGGTTATTATGATAAGTTCCGCAACCGTGTAATTATCCCTATCCGCGACCCGAGGGGACGCATTGTAGGCTTTGGTGGCAGGGTGCTTGATGATAGCAAGCCTAAATATTTAAACACTGGTGAAACGCAGTGGTTTAATAAACGCAAACTACTTTTTGGCTTGGAGATTGCAGTAAAGTCTATTCGTTCCACCAGGCAGGCCGTTGTGGTAGAAGGCTATATGGATGCCATAAGCTTGCATGCAGCTGGCTTTGATAATGTGGTTGCCTCCATGGGCACTGCGTTTTCGCAGGAGCAGGCGCGGCTTTTGGCACGTCTGGCAGACGA
Source organism: Segatella copri (assembly GCA_963597755.1). Taxonomy (GTDB): domain Bacteria; phylum Bacillota; class Negativicutes; order Acidaminococcales; family Acidaminococcaceae; genus Phascolarctobacterium_A. The sequence goes on along the minus strand of CAVBQX010000017.1, from coordinate 43,250 downwards.
AGTGGTTTTCTGCTATGACAGCGATAGCGCAGGCCGCAATGCTTCTATGCGTGCTGTGAGTATTGCCCGTACAGCAGGTTTAAGGGTGCGTGTCGCAGGCGTACCTGAGGGCAAAGACCCTGATGAGTACGTGCGTCATTACGGCGAAGAAGCCTTTAAACAGGTGCTGTCTGCAGCACAGGAGGGAATAGAATTCCAAATTAATGAAACTATCCTGCAAAATAATGTTACTAATTTAGCAGGAAAAGTTGAAGCGGTGTCGAATATACTACCATTCCTCTTAGAATGTAAAAGTGAGATAGAAGTAGCAGAGCATATCCGCAAGCTGGCGCAGCGGCTGACTATTGATGAAGGACTGATCGTCGGGGAATACCGCAAAGCAGCACGTAAGGGAAACAATAGTGCAGGTATGAAGCTGATGACTGCTCCTGTGGAAAAAAACGCAGGCGTCGGACAGCAGGCTGAGGAGCTGCTTTTACTGCTGTTTTTGACACATCCGCAGTTATATGCGGAATATAGCGAGTCCGTGGATGGTGCTTGGTTTCAAAATGCGGAGCTGCTGCAGATATATAATGGGTTTGGCGCTCTTGGCAGCACTTGTACAGTAGAGGAGCTTAGCAATAACTTGGATGATGGGGCACAGACCGCGTTAGCGCGCATTCTTGCATACCAGTTACCTGACGGTGATACAGAAAAGCTTATGCATGACTGCTTACTGCGGCTGCAGCGTACGTATCTGGAAAATGAATATGAAAAGCATCGTTTGCTGGCAGACGAATATGAACGGTCTGCCGACGAGCGGTTTATTAAGGAATTAATGGAGAGTCAAAGGATAAAGAATGAAATCAAAAAACTCTATGGAAACTAAACAAATTATGGAAGGAGGGGACACCGTGACTGCTAATAGCAGATTAACGCAGGAACAAATCGATGAGCTTATTCAGAAGGGTAAAGCTAATAAGGGTGTTCTCACCTATAGCGACGTAATGAACCTCACCAACTCCCTGGAGGAAGTGTCTCCTGAGGATGTGGAGCACATTTATGAGGTTATTGCACGCAAAGGCCTGGAGTTGGTTGACGACAGCTCGTCCGATGACGATGTATTACCCATGGTAGACAATGATGACAATGGGGATTCTGAAATCAATGAGGCTGAGCTGGCCAATCTGACTGTTCCTGAAGGTATCAGCATAGATGATCCTGTGCGTATGTATCTTAAGGAGATAGGTAGGGTACCGCTGCTTGTAGGTGAGGACGAGGTTAAGCTGGCCAAGCGCATGGATAAGGGCCGTCAGGCTGAACGTCTGCTGCGCGGCAAGATGGTTGAGCTTAAGGAGGCTGCCTTCAATGAAGGGGAGGCCTCTACTGAACTTATAGAGAAAATAAAGAAATATATGGGCGAGGAGTGGCATATAACCACGATGCGTTCTGTTTTTAAGGTGCTGTTTATGATTAAGCAGCGTCAGGATGAAGGCAATCCTTACAAAGTAGAAGATTATGAGGATTTAGTTTTTGAATTCACCAAGGATGAGCGTCTGCATTTGCAGCGCCTCATGGTAGAGCAAAAATGCCTGATTTCCGGATGTGAAACTGCAACGCTTGAGCGTAAGACTGAGGATGAAGATAAGCACAGCCTCTATCAGCTAAAGGCATTGCTGGATGAAATCAAGGCTCGTCTGGGTGACGGTCGTGAGAAAGATCCTACTATTATTGAAGCATATTGTAATTTTGACGAGGATTACAGCAAGCTTTTGAAAGCAGTGCGTACTCAGGGCGAGGATGCAAAGAAGTGCCTGTCGGAAGCCAACCTGCGCCTTGTTGTCAGCATCGCCAAGCGTTATGTTGGTCGTGGTATGCTCTTTTTGGATCTTATCCAGGAAGGTAACCTTGGCCTGATTAAGGCTGTAGAAAAGTTTGATTATAATAAAGGCTTTAAGTTCAGTACCTATGCAACATGGTGGATCCGTCAGGCAATCACACGTGCGATTGCTGACCAGGCGCGTACTATCCGCATTCCTGTGCATATGGTGGAAACCATCAATAAGCTGATACGTGTTTCGCGCCAGCTGCTGCAGGAGCTTGGCCGTGAACCTTTGCCTGAAGAAATTGCCAAGGAAATGGATACATCCGTTGACCGTGTGCGTGAAATTATGAAGATTGCACAGGAGCCGGTTTCTTTGGAAACGCCTATTGGTGAGGAGGAGGATTCGCATCTGGGTGATTTTATCGAAGATCATGATGCGCCTGCCCCTGCTGATGCTGCTTCGTTTACTCTTTTGCGCGAGCAGCTGGAGGAGGTTTTGGAGACGCTCACCATCCGTGAAAAGCGTGTGCTGGAGCTACGCTTTGGCCTGGAAGATGGGCGTAGCAGGACGCTGGAGGAGGTTGGCCAGCATTTTGGCGTAACGCGTGAACGTATCCGTCAGATTGAAGCCAAGGCACTGCGTAAGTTGCGTCATCCCAGCCGCAGCAAGAAGCTGAAGGACTTTTTGGAATAATAGTTGACAAATAGCTATGCTTATTATAAAATAATACTGTTGGGTAGCATGCATGGGCCTATAGCTCAGTGGTAGAGCCGCCGGCTCATAACCGGCTGGTCGTAGGTTCGAACCCTACTGGGCCCACCATTACCTTACTAGCTGAAATGATTGAGAGACGGGACTGTCGCACGGCGTGCGGCGGTCCTTTGTTTTTAACTACAGTGTATGCCTATATAGTAAGTTGGCATAGAAGTGCATTTTGAAAATTGCTTATAAGAAAAAACTGTAATGCTGAGATAGCATTGCTGTTGAAGTCAGGAGGTATATATGTATACGTTGAAAAATGGCGATGGTATGCGCTGGCCTAGTGGCAAGCGTATTGCTGTGATGGTGACCTTTGATTTTGATGCGGAGCTTTTGCGTAAATCTGTCATCGGAAAGCGCGAAATTGGCTTTAGCGATACCAGCAGGGGACAGTATGGTCCGGATGAGGGCCTGGCGCGTTGCTTGGCGATGCTCAAACGGCAAAATTTGCACACTACCTTTTTTGTTCCCGGGCGTATTGCCGAGCTGTATCCTGATAAGGTGCAGCAAATTGCTGCTGATGGACACGAGCTGGCTTACCATGGCTATATGCATGATGCGACAGTGGATATGCCTGCTGCAGAAGAGGAATCGAATATGGTCAAAAGCGAGGAGCTTCTGGCTCAGTTTAGCGGGAGAAAGCCTGTCGGTTATCGCGGACCGCTGGATCTTCTGCCTAACTGCGCGCTGCAGCTGATGCAAAAGCGTGGTTATTTGTACTGCTCCACGCTTAAGGACTGCGATTGGGCCTATATTCATGAGGATTACCCCGTAGTGGAGCTACCGACAGAGCCGACGCTGGATGATTTTTCCTGGTTCTATTTTTCTTATGCTGATGAAGCGACCATCACCTGCAGCTATCCTGTTAACTATGTTTACGACGTGTGGAAGGACAATTTTGACGAGCTGGCAAACGAGGGCGACAAGGTTATGGTGCTCAAGCTGCATCCCCAGCTGATTGGCCGTAGTAGCCGTGTGCGCATGCTGGAGCGTTTTATCGCCTATATGAAGGCTAATGGTGCCTGGATTGCCTCCTGCGAAGAGGTTGCCAATTATGTGAAAGCGTTTTACGCAAAGCGTGCGCAGGGAGGTGAAGCATGATGAACTGGAACTGGCCTGATAATAAGCGGATCGCATTGCTGCTTTCGTTTGACATTGACGCAGAAACATTATGGCTGACGCGTAACGATATCAATGAGCGCCATTTGGTGCATATGTCACGCGGCTTATATGCTACTAAGCAGGGCTTGCCGCGCATTCTGCAAATGCTGGCAGAGGAAAATCTGCACGCCACCTTTTTCACCACAGCCTATACTGCCGAAATCCATCCGGAAATTATCCAATATATTGCGGCACAGGGTCACGAAATTGCCTACCATGGCTATATGCACGAGGTAAAGGATACCTACGAGGAGGAAAGCGCGCTGATGGACAAGGTGGATGCCATCTTCCGTAAGCTCACTGGTAAGCGTCCCGTGGGTGTGCGCATGCCTGACGGTATTATTCATCCTTTTCACAAGCAGCTGTGGCTGGACCGCGGCTGTATTTATTCTTCTAACTGGCGCAACAACGACGGACCGTTTTTGTTGGATATAGATGGCAAAGAGATTCCTATTGTGGAACTGCCTAAGGATGGTATTGTGGACGATACGTCTTATGATATGTATACGCTGCAGCACCCTGAACACTATTATTTGCGCAGCGGACGTGAAATGGTGCAGATCTGGCAGGATGAATTTGACGGATTGGCAGAAGAGGGCCGCATTATCAACTTCGTTATGCATCCGCAGTTTATCGGCCGCCCGGGTTATGTACGCGCTCTGCGCTCCTTTATCCATTATGCTAAGGAAAATGGTGCCTGGATTACCACGGACGAGGCCTGTGCAAAGCACGTGCTGGCGCAAAAGGGCTACCACATAGATGTCGAATATTAAGTAAATGACAAATTTACTCATTGGGCAAACAAATAACTTTATATTGCTCTAGCGATATAGATAAAGCTATGCTATAATATTAGAATGTATACAGGAGTGCATGTCACTCAAAAAATATTATAAAGAAGAGGGGATATACTCATGAAGAACTTTACCATGAAAAGTATTTTTGCATTTTTGGCAACTGCAATGCTGGCTATGATGTTAGTTGGCTGCGGCGGCGAAAAAAAGGAGGCTGCTACTGCTGACGCTGCTAAGGGCGGCAAATGGGTTGTAGCAATCAACTCCACCTTTCCGCCGTTTGAGTCTGTAAAGGAAGGCACCAAGGAATACCAAGGCGTTGATATTGACATTGCTAACTACATTGCTAAGAAAATGAATAAGCAAATTGAATTCAGCGATATGAAATTTGCATCTTTAGTACCCACTCTGCAAAGTGGCCGTGCTGACATCATCATCTCCGCTATTTCTCCTACTGCTGAGCGTGAAAAGGTTGTTTCCTTCTCCAAGCCTTACTATTTCCCGATGAAGGCTCTCATCTGCAAAAAGGGTGCAGGCTATGATGTATTGGATAAGCTGAAGGGTCAAAAGGCAGGCGCTTCTATGGGCACCACCTTTGTTAAGGAGCTGAAGGCTGTTGGCGGTATTGACGTTGTCGAAATGGACACTACTCCGCTGGTTATCCAGGATATCAAAAATGGTCGTTTGGCTGCAGGCCTGTTTGATTCCTCCCAAGCTGCTGTATTTGTAAAACAAAATCCTGAACTGGAAATCCATGTGCTGCAGGGACCTGTGCTGAAGGACGATACCTTTGCTATCGCTCTGCCAAAGGATTCCAAGGATGTAGAAAAGATTAATGAAATCCTGAAGGAAATGCGCACTAATGGCGAGCTGCACAAAATCCTGGTAGCACATTTGGGCGAAGAAGGCACCAAGGAATACGAAGCTGCTATTGAAAAGCTGGATATTGCAAAGCTGTAAGAGGTGAAGGTAGCAGATGTTAGATTTTTCCGTTCTGGAGCCGTACCTGCCGCTTTTGGCAGCTGCTGTCTGGATTACCTTGAAGTTTACCTTCTTTTCCACAATCATGGGCTTTTTGGGCGGCTTTATCCTGGCTTTGATCACGCTGTCTAAAAACAGAGTATTGTCCTTTTTGGCCAAGGTTTACATCTCACTGTTCCGCGGTACGCCGCTTTTGGTGCAACTGATGTTGATTTACTTTGCTACGCCGCAGCTGACGAATTACACGATTTCGGCTTTGGAGGCCGGCGTGCTGTCGTTTGGCCTTAACAGCGCCGCCTATATTTCGGAGGCGTTGCGTGGTGGTATTCTGGCCGTGGATAAGGGTCAATGGGAAGGCGCTATGTCGCTGGGTATCCCCAAGCACCGCTTTTTGCTGGATATAATTCTGCCGCAGGCTATAAAAAATGCTTTGCCGTCCCTGGTTAATGAAAGCATTATGCTGCTGAAGGATTCCAGCCTTGTTTCCGTCATTGGCGTGGCCGATACTTTGCGCTGGGCTGATTTGATCCAGGCAAAAACCTTCCGCGCCTTTGAAGCCTTTATTGTGGCTGCCGCTGTTTACTATGTATTAGTTATGGCCCTCAACTTTTTGGGTTCTTTGTTAGAAAAGAAGGTGCGCGTCAGTGATTGAGATACAACACTTGTCTAAAAGCTTTGGTGACCTGCAGGTGCTGAAGGATGTTTCCCTGACAATCAAAAAGGGTGAGGTTGTGACCATCATCGGTTCCTCTGGCTCCGGCAAATCTACGCTGCTGCGCTGCATCAACCTGCTGGAGCAGCCAACGGGCGGAGCTATCATTTTTGAGGGTACGGATATTGTTAATGGCAAGATAAAAATAGAAGATATCCGCAAGAATGCCTGCATGGTGTTTCAGCATTTTAATTTGTTCGCTAATATGACTGTGCTCGAAAACATGACCTACGCTCCGCGCGTGGTCAACGGTTTGTCTAAGCAGGAGGCTAACGAAAAGGCTATGAAGCTTTTAGCGAAGGTCAATCTTTCGGAAAAGGCCAACGAATATCCCAGCCGTTTGAGCGGCGGCCAAAAGCAGCGTGTAGCTATTGCACGTGCTTTGGCTATGGAGCCGAAGGTTCTGCTTTTGGACGAGCCTACGTCTGCACTTGATCCGGAGATGGTCAAGGAGGTTTTGGACGTTATCAAGCAGCTGGCCAATACGGGCATCACTATGGTGCTGGTTACACACGAAATGGGCTTTGCCAAGGATGTTTCGGATACAGTTTATTTTATGGACGGCGGTTATCTGATTGAAAGCGGTACGCCGGACGAGGTCTTTAATCATCCCAAAACAGAGCGTGCCAAAAAGTTTTTGGCTTCGATTCTTGTATAAGGACGCATACATGAAAATATTCATTATTAATCCTGATTTTGGGGTTACTCCTGAGCAGATGGCAGCACGCTGCCGTCTGCTTTGTGCATATGTGGGGCCGGATGTAGAGCTGCACATGGAGTGCCTGGTAAATAATCATATAGAGATTGACTCGGCAGTGGATGCGGCACTGGCTGCACCGGAAATTTTGCAGATGGCTCTGCGTGCGGAGCGCGATGGCTATGATGCCGTAGTTCTATACTGCTTTAGCGACCCTGCGCTAGACGCCTGTCGTGAGCTACTTAGCATTCCCGTCATCGGAGCAGGGCAGGCGGCCTGTCTTATGGCTCCTGTGGCTGCACGTCAGGCAGGTCTGCTTTTGGCGGATGCAAGCCGCTGTAGCGAAAAGCAGCTGTTTGTGGAGCAGTGTGGCGTGGATGCGCGGCGCATTGCTGCGATTGGCGGCATAGAAGGCCGGGGGCTGGACCTGTGGCAGGAGCGTGACAAGGTATTGGAGCTTTTGACTCAGGCAGGCGCCAAGCTGCTTGCCGAAAGCAGGGTGCAGGCACTTATTTTGGGCTGCCTGTGCTTTTTGGGACTGGCTCAGCCTTTGGCAGCGCGCCTGGGCGTGCCTGTTATAGATCCGGCTGCTGCGGCAGTGGTTATGGCAGAGGCCGTTGTGCGCCAGGGACTTTTCACCAGCCGCAGGTCTTACCCCGCGCCGCCTGCGCGTCTACGCACTTGGAGCGGCGGACAGCTATAAATTTGTTGCTTTTTCTCTCAAAATAGGGTAAGATATTAGCAGTTGCACAATCTAATTCTAATGAAGAGAGGTTACTATTTTAATGAAAAAGAATCTTATTACCTTAGTTATGGCATTAATTATGTCTATGGCCTTCGCAGTAAGTGCCTTCGCTGAGGATTTGGGCTATGTTAACGTAGATCGTGTGTTCCGCAGCTATCCTGATATTCAGACTACCATGAGCGTTATTAATTTGGAACGTCAAAAGGCAGAAAATGAATTTAACCAAAAGGCTCCTAGCTTAGATGATAAGGGCAAGCGTGAGCTGGGCGAAAAGCTTTCCAGCCAGGTTGAAAAGAAAGAGGCTTCCCTGCTGAACCCGATCCGTGAAAAAATCCGCAAGACCATTGGTCAGGTTGCAAAATCCCATGGTATTGCTAATGTTGTTGATGCAAACTCTATGGTATTTGGTGGCAAGGATTTGACTGAAGAGGTTATTGCTGCTATTGCTCAAGCAAAATAATTAGGTAAAGGGTTGGCTGTCGCAGTCCTGCTGCTTCCTCCAGCGGCCGTTATGGCGTGGTTGGCGGTGAGTCTTGCAGGAGGCGGCAGCTTTTTTCATGACTAAATTGAGGTGTGATTATGGCGCAATGTCCGTTTGCATTTATCGATGACAGGCAGCGGCACGTCATCTGCCTGGTTGGCGGCGGCGGTAAAACCACGGTGATGTACGAGCTGGCGGCGGCCTTTGCAATGCAGGGACGCAGGGTGCTTGTCTGCACAAGCACTCATATCCAGCAGCCACAAGCAGCAGTTTGGGCTAAAAGCGTGCAAGAGGCACACGGTTTGTGGCAAGCAGGGAGCTACGCCGTTGTTGGTGAGGCTGAGGCACAAACAGGCAAGCTTACTGCACCATCACAAAAACTATATGCAGTCCTTGCACAGGAAAGCGACATCGTCCTGTGTGAGGCAGATGGGGCGAAGCACCTGTCCTGTAAGCTGCCAGCAGCACATGAGCCTGTGCTTTTAACGGATTCTGATGTTGTGCTGGCCGTGGCGGGTATGGATGCCTTGGGTAAAACGCTGGCTGAGGCGTGCTTCAGACCGCAGCTGGCAGAGAAGCTTTTTGCCAAGCAGTTATGTGATGTGATTGATGAGCCGCTTTTGACGCAGGTGCTGCTTTCACCGCAGGGAGCGCGCAAGAATGTGGGTACACGTGCTTTTTATATTGTACTCAATAAGTGCGATGTGGCAGATATCAAGAAGGTTGGCAGGCTGCGTCAGCTGTTGCTGGCAGCTGGTATAGAGCCAAAGCATATTTGGCTGAGGGGAGAGATGCGATAATGTTAAAGATTATAGTCCGTGGCGGGGGAGATTTGGCGACAGGGGTTATCCACCGTCTGTGGGGTGCAGGCTTTGCACCGCTGGTGCTGGAATGTGCGCAGCCTGCTGCCATCCGCAGGCAGGTGGCCCTATGCGAGGCTGTATATGCAGGCGAGGCTACTGTTGAAGGGATGACGGGCAGGCTTATTAGTGATATAGGCCAGGCGCAGGAGGTGTGGCGCGCGGGTGAGGTGCCGGTTTTGGTAGATGAGGCGGCAGAGTGCGTGCAAAGGTTTGCACCCGATATTGTGATTGATGCCATTATCGCTAAGCGTAATTTGGGTACTACAAGCAGCATGGCGCCGCTGGTGGTGGCATTGGGACCTGGTTTTACTGTTGGCGCTGATGCGCATGCTGTTATCGAAACCAAGCGTGGGCACAACCTCGGCCGGATTATAAGAAGTGGCAGCGCCGCTCCCAATAGCGGCGTACCGGGAAACATTGCAGGCTACAGCGCCGAACGTGTCCTACACGCTCCCTGTGGCGGTGTATTGCACATTGTGCGCGACATCGGCAGCCTGGTGCAAAAGGGTGAAACCATTGCTTATATTGACGCCGGGCAGGAGCGTGTAGACATTCCTGCTACGCTTACGGGTATTATCCGCGGCATGATCCGTGATGGATTTCCTGTAACCCGTGGCTTTAAAATTGCGGATATTGACCCACGTCAGGAGGAGCTTGCCAACTGCTTTACGATTTCGGATAAGGCACGTTGCATTGCAGGCAGCGTGCTTGAGCTTGTCTGTCGTTATGCACAGGAGAAGAATAGATGAAAAATTTATTTGCTAAGATTAAGGAGCAGCAGCAAAATGGCTGTGACTGCTACCTTATTGCTTTAATAGAAACTGAAGGCTCTACTCCGCGCACCAGTGGAGCTTATATGCTGGTAGACGCACGCGGTCTGGTGTACGGCACCATTGGCGGCGGTGGCATGGAATATGCGGCGCAGCAGCTGGCGCAAAAACAGCTTACAGCTGGCGGTGCCAGCTTTGTCAAGACCTATGACCTGTCGCCGCGTGCAGGCATGGCCTGTGGCGGTAGCTGTCAGGTGCAGTTTTGCTATCTGCCTGTAGGGCAGGAGGTGTTGTCGCTTGTTGAGCAGGGACTATCAGCTATTACAGCACACAAATCCTGGTGGTTTTTGTTGCCTTTGGGGGCAGGCAGCGGCCTGCCGCAGATAAAAAAAGACCTGCCTATGGCAGGACGCAGAGGCATGCTCAGCATAGATGGCTACGACTATTATGCTGAGCAATACGGTTATGATGGTTGGGTGTACGTATTTGGCGCAGGTCATGTGGCGCGCGAGCTGGTGCCGCTTTTGTGTCATCTGGGCTTTGGCTGCGTGGTGCTGGATGATAGGGACGAATTTGCGGACGCAGCTATGTTTCCGCAGGCGGAGCGTGTGCAGCGGGTGGATTTTGCCAATTTGGCAGGCGTGTGCGAGCTTGGCGCACGTGATTACGCTGTTGTGATGACGCGCGGACATGTGCATGATGCCAACTGCGAGCGTTTTTTGCTAACCACGCCTGTGGGCTACATTGGTATCATGGGCAGCAAAAACAAGGCAGCGCTGGCGCGCGCGGCCCTGCTATCTGAAGGCTATAGCGAGCAGCAGCTGGCACGGGTAACAACACCTATCGGTATAGCCATTGGCAGCGAAACGCCGGCGGAGATTGCGGTGAGTATTGCGGCGCAGTTAATTCAAGTTCGTGCAGAACGCGCATAAGACACCATATACTTTGTCACAGACAGCTCGACGTACGCTTTAGTACGCCGTCGCTGTCCGTTTCGCGTCTCTGGTATCTTCTGCGCGTTCTGAGAATTAAATGCATAAGACACCATATACTTTGTCACAGACAGCTCGACGTACGCTTTAGTACGCCGTCGCTGTCCGTTTCGCATTTGTGGTGTCGTTTCTTCTGAAAAGGAAAATACAAACATAGCTCATACTTTTCTGCCTCCCCTCATAGGGGAGGTGGCAGCGCCGCAAGGCGGTGACGGAGAGGTTTCCTGAAAACTATACTTACGAACAATAATTAAAAATATATTAATTTTATACGGAATTTTAGTGTAAGCTTCTTTACAATTAGCTACAAAATGCGATAAAATATACCCATGTAAAAAATGAAGGGGTGCTTTTATGGCAAAATCGTATCTAATTTCCGAAGAGGCCTATAAGTTTTATGGTAAGCTGCCGCTGGCTACGGCGATTCCGCTGGGCTTGCAGCATGTACTGGCAATGTTCGTGGGTAACCTGACACCTATGCTGATTATCGGCGGTGCCTGTGGCATTATGGGCGGTGCCGGCTTTGAACAGCTGCAGGTTAGCTTAATCCAGAACGCTATGATTGTAGCAGGCCTGGTGACGCTGCTGCAGCTTTATGCTGTTGGTCCCTGCGGTGGTAAGGTGCCTATTATCATGGGTACAAGCTCCGGCTTTATCGGTGTGTTTGCCGGTATTGTGGCAACTCTTGGCAGCGGTGTTGTGGCCTATGGTGCTATCATGGGCGCATCTATCATTGGTGGTATCTTTGAAGCACTTTTAGGCTTCGTGCTTAAATACATACGTCGCTTTTTTCCGCCTGTGGTGTGCGGCACTGTAGTTCTGTCCATTGGCCTGTCACTGATTTCCGTAGGCGTAAATTCCTTTGGCGGCGGTTTTAAAACTAAGGATTTCGGCTCGTTGGAAAACCTTGGTTTGGGTCTTTTCGTGCTGTGCGTAATTTTGTTCTTTAAGCATGGCACTAAGGGTTTTTTTAGCTCATCGTCCATTCTGCTGGGCATTATGGCTGGCTATGTTGCTGCTTTCGTTATGAGCTTTGTGCTGCCGACTACCGGCGTTACACCTGAGGGCGTGGAGTTCACTAAGTCTTGGGTTATTCACTGGGAAAAGGTAGCTGCTGCACCTTGGTTTGCAGTGCCGCAATTTATGCCTGTGGATATAGTCTTTGACCTGCGTGCAATTTTGCCTGTGTTGATTATGTTCATCGTCACTGCGGTTGAAACCGTTGGCGATATTTCGGCTGTTGTCGAAAGCGGTCTGGAGCGTGAAGCTACAGATAAGGAGCTTTCCGGCGGCGTTATCTGCGACGGTCTGGGGTCCAGCCTTGCTGCAGTTTTTGGCGTGTTGCCTAACACGTCCTTTTCGCAGAACGTTGGCCTTGTAGCAATGACTAAAATCGTTAACCGCTTTGCTTTGGCAACAGGCGCGGTCTTCCTTATTTTGTGCGGCCTGATCCCCAAATTGGGCGCATTGGTTTCTATCATGCCGCAATCTGTTTTGGGCGGTGCTGCAGTTATGATGTTTTCTTCTATCGTTGTCAGTGGTATTCAGCTGGTGACCAAGGAGCCGCTTAACGCACGCAGCCTGACCGTTATTTCGGTTGCTTTGGGCGTTGGCTATGGCATGGGCGCGACCCCTGGTATTTTGGCGCACTGTCCTGAAGCTATGCGCATGATGTTTGGTGAATCCGGCATTGTGCCTGCTGCCTTTGTGGCTATCATTCTCAATGTCATTTTAGACAACAAGGAAGCCCGCTACTAATCAGGTCCTCCTTGGTGTCAATATCAAAAAGCTCGTTTTTATCCTGGACTGGGACTAGTGTTACCAGTTCAGGATATTTTTTTGTCAGATATGAGCCGCCTTTATCCGCCGGCAGTCTTTGCAGCTCCTCTGCCAGCGTAGCAGGGAAGATAATGGGATTACCGGGCGTGTTGTTAAAGGCAAGGCGGTGAATGTGTTGTGGCGCGCTTGCAAAGCTTTGGCATAGGCGCGTAAGGCTTGCCTGCGTCAGCAGTGGCTGGTCACTGACGGCAAAGAGCAGACCCTTAACTTGTGGGTGCCTTTGCAATGCATAAGCTGTTCCCAGACGCACTGTGTCGCTCAAAAGCGGCAAATCGTGCAGCACGTATTCTATGTGTTGTCTGCATGACAAATTGGCAATTTGCTGATGACGGGTGATGACTGCACGCGTATCAAAAAGGTCACAGGTAATATCTAAAATGTGCTGCATCATAGGTGCATTGCCTATAGTGGCTAACAGCTTGTTGCTGCCATAGCGGCGGCCAAGTCCGGAAGCCAAAATGATGCAGGCGATGTCAGAAAATTTTTCGTTCATGCTCTTTACCTCTAAAAAGTTAAAGTGAATTCTAATCCATATTATAAATGTAAAGCTTGCTTACTACAAGCGCAGGTTTCTGTAAAAAGCGTAGCATTTTTTACACACTTGCTTTAGGTAGAAATATATATAAATTTCTTCGTTGACAAACGCTTGCGAGGGTAATATAATTTTATTCAATAGCAAACCATTAAGATAGAGGCGCGGAAAGCATGAGTAGGCTGTGGAGCGGGAGCTGTGAAGCAGCGTGAAAGGGCTAACGCCGAAGTGCAATGGCAGCCGTGTCGTTGTGCTGGGTCGTCAGCGAAAGCTGCCGGACTGTCGCTGTATTGGCAGCGGAGGGCTATCTCAGCTATGGTGTGAATATTTTGCATGCTGACCGTTGAGATATGTTCCATAGTATCTCAACGGTTTTTGTGTATAAGGAGTGAATTACATGGTTCGTGTTTTGGTTAACGGAGCCTTGGGCCGTATGGGCAGCGAGGTTTGTAAAAAGGTATACAGTGAGCAGGATCTGGAGCTGGTTGCCGCTGTTGATATTAAAGAGGGGGTTGTTCACTTAGGTGACGGCATCAAGGTTACTACTGATATTGTTGAAGCAGTACGCTCTGCTAAGCCTGATGTTGTTGTGGATTTTACCCGTCCTGACGTTGTTATGAGTACGTTGCGCAAAATTCTGCCGCTTGGCGTGCATGCAGTTGTTGGCACTACGGGCTTTAGCGATGCTGATCTGAAGGAGGTTGACGAGCTGGCACGTGCTAACAACACCAGCCTTTTGATTGCACCTAACTTTGCCTTAGGCGCAGTGGTGATGATGAAGCTGGCGTGCGAGGCTGCAAAATACTTCCCGCATGTAGAAATTATTGAAAAGCATCACGATAACAAGCTGGATGCTCCTAGTGGTACTGCTATTATCACCGCGCAAAAGATTGCTGAGGTGCGCAAGGCTATGCAGCAGGGCAATCCCAATGAGAAGGAAACTATGGCCGGTGCGCGTGGTGCTGATTATGAAGGCATGAAGATTCACAGCGTGCGTTTGCCGGGGTATGTTGCTTCGCAGGAGGTCATTTTTGGCGGGCAGGGCGAAACGCTCAAAATCAGCACCGATCCTGTAAGCCGTGAATGCTATATGCCTGGTGTTGCTTTGGGCTGCCGCAGGATTGTTGATAAGGTTGGCCTGGTTTATGGCTTGGATAAGTTACTTTGATAAATTTAGGGGGAGATGTTGATGAAAAAATATAATGTAGCAATTTTGGGCGCTACTGGTGCTGTTGGTACTGAATTTTTAAAGCTGATTGAAGAAAGAAGCTTTCCGTTTGCAGAACTACGTCTGCTGGCTTCCAAGCGTAGCGCAGGCAAGCAGATAGATTTCATGGGTAAAACCTATACCGTAGAGGAAGCAACCAAGGATTCCTTTGAGGGTATTGATATTGCGCTGTTTGCCGGTGGCAGCATTTCTAAGGAGTTTGCTCCCTATGCTGTTAAGGCAGGCGCTGTTGTTATCGATAATTCCAGTACCTTCCGCATGGATCCCGAGGTGCCGCTGGTTGTGCCCGAGGTTAACCCCGAGGATATCTTAAAGCATAAGGGTATTATCGCTAACCCTAACTGCTCTACTATCATCATGGTGATGGCCTTAAAGCCGTTGTACGACCTTGCGCGCATCAAGCGTATCGTTGTATCCACCTATCAGGCTGTTTCCGGCGCAGGCAAGGAGGGTATTGACGAGCTTACCAACCAAACCAAGGCCTACAGCGAGGGCAAGGAGATGGAAGCGCATATTCTGCCGTCTGCCAGCCTGCCCAAGCATTATCCTATTGCCTTTAACCTCATTCCTCAGATTGACGTTTTCTTAGACAACCTCTATACCAAAGAGGAAATGAAGATGGTTAATGAAACCAAAAAGATTCTGCATGATGACGATCTGCGTATTACCGCAACCACTGTACGTGTGCCTGTATACCGCAGCCACAGTGAATCTGTAAATATCGAATTTGAGCATGACCTGGAGCTTGCTGATATGGCTGCTGCTATTGATGCCTTCCCGGGAGTTCAGATGATGGATGACCCGACAAATCAGGTTTATCCTATGCCTTTGTATACATCTGAAAAATATGACTGCTATGTTGGCCGTCTGCGCCGCGATGAGTCTAACGCCAACACCTTCAATCTGTGGGTTGTAGGTGACCAGATCCGCAAGGGTGCCGCACTTAATACGCTGCAGATTGCAGAGGTTATGATCAAAAACGGCTGGCTGAACAAATAATAAGGAGAATTATTCATGAAGATTATTGTACAAAAGTTTGGCGGTACCTCTGTTGCAACGGAGGAGGCACGTATTGCCGTAAAAAATAAGGTGCAGCAGGCTATCCGCAATGGTTATTCTCCTGTTGTTGTAGTTTCAGCTATGGGCCGCAAGGGCGCACCCTATGCTACCGATACGCTCATCGGTACGCTGAAGGACGTAAATCTATCGGTTAATGTGCGTGAAATGGATATGATGATGTGCTGCGGCGAGATTATTTCCTCCTGCGTGATGGCGGCAACGTTGCAAAAGTATGGCACGAACGCTATGGCACTCACTGGCGGCCAGGCAGGTATTATCACTGATTCTCAATTTGGTGCTGCACGCATCAAAAATATCAATATCTCTAACCTCGTCCGTCTTTTGGAATCTGGCATTATTCCTGTAGTTTGCGGCTTCCAGGGTATGACGGAAAACAACTACAAGTTTACCACGCTCGGCCGTGGTGGCAGCGATACCTCCGCCGCAGCTCTCGGTGCTGCCTTAAAGGCTGATTTTGTAGAAATATACACGGACGTAGAGGGCATTATGACCGCTGATCCGCGTATTGTAAAGGATGCCAATATCCTTGAGCAGGTTTCCTACGCCGAGGTTTGTCAGATGGCCCACAACGGCGCTAAGGTAATTCATCCGCGTGCTGTAGAAATCGCTATGGGCAGCAATATTCCCATGTACGTAAAATCGACCTTCAGCGATGCACCTGGTACGCTCATTACTAATGAGCGCGGTGGCAGGACAGGCGGCAGCGAAATTGCTATCAACGAATCCTGCGCCAGCGGTGTTGCTAACCTTGGTGATCTCGCCCAGTTCCGTATTGAGCTCAACCCGCAGGATGTTGCTGCAGGCCGCAACCTGTTTGAGGATCTGGCGGATGCAGGCATCAGCGTCGGCTGTCTCAATCTTTCCGAAAAGGAAGCAATGTTTGCCGTATTCTCTCCCGATGTGCAGCATACCTGTAAGGTATTGGAGGAAACAGGCTTTAAGTATGTTCTTAACGAAGGCTGTGGCAAGGTTTCTGTAGTTGGAAGTGCTATGCGCGGTGTACCCGGAGTCATGGCAACATTTGTTGCGGCGCTCGCTGGTCACAATATCGCTATATTGCAAACTGTTGATAGTGATACCACTATTTCCGCTATCGTTAAGGAGGAGCATTTGGTGGAGGCAGTGCAGGCTTTGCACGAGGCCTTTAAGCTCTAAAACTAATATATCAAATACAAGAGGTGTACTTACAATGAAGAAACCCTATTTTGGCAGATTGTTGACCGCTATGGTTACGCCGTTTACGGCAGACGGCGGTGTAGATTATGCAGCAGGCGCCGATTTTGCTGAATGGCTGCTGGCAAACGGCAGCGATGGCCTGGTTGTAGAAGGCTCTACCGGCGAAGCTGCTACCATGACCGCTGAGGAAAAATTTAAATTTATGGAAACCATCGTTGAACGCGTCGGTGGTAAGGCTCCTATCGTTGCCGGTGCAGGTACCAACTGCACTGCCAGCACCATCGAGCTGGTACAAAAGATGGAAGCCATTGGTGTGGACGGAGTGCTGGTTGTAGGTCCATACTACAATAAACCTACTCAGGAAGGCTATTACCAGCATTTTGCCGCAGTAGCTAAGTCTACCAAGCTGCCTATCATCGTATATAATGTGCCTGGCCGTACCGGCGGTAACATTGCTCCCGAAACTGTAGCACGCCTGGCTAAGGATTTTGGCAACATCGTTGCCATTAAAGAGGCTGCAGGCAATGTGGCACAAACTGCAGAGCTTTACCGTCTGCTTCCTGAAGACTTCACAATTTACAGTGGTGACGATGGTCTTATCCTGCCGTTTATGGCAGTTGGCGCCAGCGGTCTGATTTCTGTGTTAGGCAATGTCAACGGCAAAATTTTGCAGGATTTGATGCAGGCTTATAGCGAGGGTCACGTTAAGGAAGCCGCTGATATCAATAAAATTATGGTACCGCAGGCAAAGGTAATGTTCATCGAAAGCAACCCCATTCCCATCAAGGCCGCAGTTACCAAGGTTACAGGCATCAACGCAGGCGCACCTCGTCTGCCGCTCACTCCGCTCACTGCGGCAGGCGAGGCTAAGCTGGACGCAGTGCTTAAAGAGGCAGGTCTGGTAAAATGAGTAAGCTGGTTGTCATTATCCAGTGCGACACTGTACAGCAGCGTTGCAGCGGCTATAATTGCACTCATGCCTTCTACAGCCGTGAGGGCAAGTTTGCAGGCTATGATGACGATACACATTACATGAGCTTTACTTGTGGCGGTTGCTGCGGCGGTGCGCTCACCATTAAGCTTGAAAACCTGGCTAGACGTTTGAAGCGTTTTAAGGAGGACGGGCAGGAGGTTGTCATACACTTTTCCACCTGCATGGTATCTGATAACTCTCACAAGCCGCCGTGTCCGCATCTTGATTATATCAAGCAGATTTTGACTAAGAAAAAGTTTACCAATTTTGTCAATGGCACGTATATCTCCAAAACGGCGAGCAAACGCCGTGAGCAAGGTATCTATAAGAGCTTTGAGTGATAGTAAAATAACCCTGAATCTCACCGTTGCTGAGGTTCGGGGTTATTGTGTGTCAGTAGAAAAAAATATAACGCTGACAAGTAAAAATACTTGACAAGAAACAGGCTATGCATTATACTTACATAGTCGACTAAATTGCGCGAGGGATAAGCATGTCAGCAGAAGAGATTTTTGAGCAGAGGATGCGTTTGGGCAGACTCTTTGATATCTATGGCAGCCTTTTGACAGACAAGCAAAGGCAGTGCCTGGGGCTTTACTTCTATGATGATTTGTCCCTGAGTGAGATTTCGGAGGAGCTGGGCGTTTCGCGTCAGGCTGTTCACGACTTGCTCAAGCGTGTAGAGCAGTTATTGGAACGTTATGAGGCTTCACTGAAGGTGTTGGCAAAGCAGGATCTGCTGCAGCAAAGATTGCAGCTGGCGATAAAATTGCTACGTGATGGCGGTGATGCTAAAAGAGACGAGGCCGTAAGCATATTAGAAGAGCTTAGCGGCGAAGGTAGGTAAGTTAAATGGCATTTGAAAGTTTATCTGAAAGATTACAAAATGCAATAAAGATGTTCTGTGGCACCGGCAAGCTGACGGAGGAGGATTTGAAGGCACCTATGCGTGAAGTGCGTATGGCGCTTTTGGAGGCCGACGTTAATTTTAAGGTTGTCAAGGATTTTGTAGCTAAGGTTAAGGAACGTGCTGTAGGCGAGGTTATCGGCGAAGGTCTGAATCCGCATCAGCAAATCATCAAAATTGTTAATGAAGAGCTTATAGCGCTTTTGGGTGGTACACAAAGCAAGCTTACGGTTTCTCCTAAACCGCCGACAGTAATCATGCTGGTTGGTCTGCAGGGCGCAGGTAAAACCACCACGGCCGGCAAGCTGGCAAATTACCTTAAGCGCAAACATAAAAAGCCGTTGCTGGTTGCAGGTGACGTTTATCGTCCTGCTGCTATTACCCAGCTACAGGTTTTGGGCGAGCAGCTGAGCGTGCCTGTTTTTACCTTGGGGGACAAGGTTTCGCCGGTAGAGATTGCTCAAAAGGCTTTGGAAAAAGCACATAGTCTGGCATGCGATACTGTGATCATCGATACCGCAGGCCGTTTACATATCAACGAAGAGCTGATGGAGGAGCTGCGCAATATCAAAGGCGCTGTTCATCCGCAGGAAATTCTGCTGGTTGTAGATGCTATGACCGGTCAGGATGCAGTTACCGTTGCTGAAAGCTTTGACAAGGAGTTGGGTATTGACGGCTTGATCGTTACCAAGCTTGATGGCGATGCCCGCGGTGGTGCTGTGCTTTCTGTAAAGGCTGTAACCGGTAAGCCCGTAAAGCTGATAGGCTTGGGTGAAAAGCTGGATGCCTTGGAGCCGTTCCATCCTGACCGTATGGCTTCGCGTATCTTGGGCATGGGCGATATCCTGACGCTGATAGAGAAACTCCAGTCGACAACAGACCTCGCTAAGGCGCTGGAGATGGAAAAGAAGCTGCGTAAGGATGAATTTACTCTGGAGCAGTTCCTGGATCAGATGCAGCAGGTGAAAAAGCTTGGCTCTTTAGATACTATTTTGGGTCTTATCCCTGGTATGGGCGGTATCAGCCAAAAGCTGAAGGAAGCTAATGTGGACGAAAAAGAATTTGACCGCATTGAGGCTATTATCCGCTCCATGACTCCTAAGGAAAGACGTAACCCCGACCTCATCAATGGCAGCCGCCGTAAGCGTATAGCTGCAGGCTGCGGCATGCGTGTACAGGATGTCAACAAGCTTTTGAAGAATTTTGACGAAAGCAAGAAGATGATGAAGCGTATGCAGGGTATGGCGAAGTTTGCTTCCAAGGGTGGCTTTAAGTTGCCGTTTGGTAGATAATAAATTGCTAATAAGTTCCATGTTGTGAGATATTAATTTAAGGAGGTGAAATTCAACATGGCAGTTAAAATTCGTTTAAAACGTATGGGTGCTAAAAAAGCTCCGTTCTATCGTATTGTTGTTGCAGACGCACGTTCCCCGCGTGATGGTCGTTTCATTGAATCCATCGGTTACTATGATTCCACCGTTCAACCGGCTAACGTAAAAATCGATGCTGATAAGGCTATCGACTGGATGAACAAGGGCGCACAACCTACTGATACCGTTAAAAACCTGTTCAGCAAGGATGGTATCATGAAAAAATTTGCTGAGGCTAAAGCAGCAAAATAATTAGAGGGGTGTGATCTACATGAAAGAATTGGTAGAAGTAATGGCCAAGTCTCTTGTAAATAATCCCTCTGCAGTAGTAGTGGAGGAGGAGACTACCGGTACAACAACGGTGCTTCGCCTCCATGTTGCTTCTGAAGATATGGGTAAGGTTATCGGAAAACAGGGCCGTATTGCCAAAGCTATCAGAACTGTTATGAAAGCAGTAGCAACCCGTGAGAACGTCAAGGTTATTGTCGAGATTATTTGATTGAGGATGGTATATCACTATGGATAAAATGATAGTTAGGGTTCCCGTTGCTGTTAAAGCAAAAGTTACTGAAGACTTAAAGTTGAAAATTGTTGGAGATCTCCAAAATACTATAAAAAATATGGAGCTTGATCTGGAGCAATTTGAGTTCCAGGCTAAAAAAGCCCTTCATCAGGCTGCCAGCGATTTGAGCGTGCTTCCGGCTTTGCGCGAACAAATTGACATCGAAAGAAATAAGCGTACTGCTGCCAAAGAGGATGCAGAGGCTAAGCTGAAAAGAGCAGAAGCTCTGGAGCTGGGCGCTGAAATCGGTCATGGTACCTTGGAGCGTACTGTAGAAATTACTGTAGGCACCAATATTGATACCCTGATGGGCGCAGAAATTCTTACCGAAGACGGTAAGGTTATCGCTTTTCGCGAATAATCCATGGAAAACCAAATAGTTATTGGCAAGATTGTCGCTCCGCACGGTGTGCGGGGCGATATTCGTATATTGCCGCTGACTGATAAGCCGGAACAATTTTTGGATTTGAAATACCTGCTTTTGGCAGGCGGACGCAGACTGACGGTGAAGGCCGCACGCTTTCATAAGCGTATGGTGCTGGTAAGCTGTGCCGAAATTAAAAATATGAATGAGGCTGAGCTGCTGCGCGGGCAGGAGGTCAAGATTGACGCCAAGGATCTGCCTGAGCTTGAGGAAGGCGAATTTTATGTTGCCGATCTGGTTGGTTTGCCGGTTTATAATGAGCAGGGCACACAGCTTGGCACCTTTAAGGATTCGCTGGCTACCGGCAGCAACGATGTTTATGTCATCGCTGTGCCAGGCGCTAAGGATATCCTTGTACCTGCACTAAAGGTGTATGTTAAGGAAATCAATCTGGCAGAAAAGCGTATTGTGGTAAATCTGCCTGAATGGGTTGAAGAAGAATGAAATTTTTGTTTGTAACTCTTTTCCCGGAGCAGATAGAACAGGCGGCCAGCCACAGTATTTTGCAGCGTGCGGCATCCAAGGGGCTTATTGAAGTGAGCTGCATCAACCCGCGTGATTTTACGCATGACGTGCACCGCACAGTAGATGATGCTCCCTTTGGCGGTGGTGCAGGTATGGTGCTCAAGCCTGAGCCTATGGTGGCAGCTATCCGCAAGGCCAAGGAGCAGCTGCCAAACGCCCGTGTTATCGCTATGTGCCCGGGCGGCCGTACCTTGAAGCAAGGTGTGGTAGAGGAGTACGCACACTGCGGGCAGGATTTTATTTTTGTCTGTGGTCATTATGAGGGCTTTGACGAGCGTATTTTCCATTGGGTAGATGAAAAGCTTTCTATTGGTGATTACGTCCTTACTGGTGGGGAAATGCCTGCACTGATCGTTATGGACGCTATTTCGCGTTTTATTCCGGGAGTCTTGGGCAAGCTGGAAAGCGCTGAGGAGGATTCGTTCAGCACGGGTCTTTTAGAATATCCACAGTATACCCGTCCGGTTGATTTTGAAGGGCACCAGGTGCCGGAGGTGTTGCGTAGCGGTAACCACGCGCTGATTAAGGCGTGGCGCTTGAAGCAGTCACTTAAGGCTACCTACTTCATCCGACCGGATTTACTGAGCGCAGAGCAGAGGGAGCTGCTGACAGGACGTCTGCCATACAAGATGAAAAAGGCAGAACGGAGGTTCTACGAAGAGCTGCGCGCAGAGCTTGCTGCCGAAGTAGCAAAGGGAGATGAAGAAAATGGCTGATTTATTTGTAGGCCTGGTGCATTACCCCATATATAACAAGCGTATGCAGGTAATTGCCAGCGCTGTAACTAATTTTGATATCCATGACATCGCCCGTACCTGCCGCACCTACGATGTAAAGGGGTATTTTATTATTCATCCGCTGGAGGTGCAAAAGAGTATCATCCACAAGATTTTGCACTATTGGCAGGAGGGCTATGGCAAGGAATACAATCCTGACCGTGCCAACGCCTTGGCGCGTGTGGTCTGGAAAAGTGATATCGCTGCTGCCGCAGAGGCAGTAGAGGCGCGTACCGGAAAAAAGCCTTACATCGTAACGACTGATGCTCGCGTTTACCCTAATACAGTTAGCTATAGCTTTATGCGTAAGCAGCTGGCAGAGGGCGACAGACCCATACTGCTCTTATTTGGCACAGGCTTTGGTATTGAGGCCGAAACCATGGCCCAGTTTGATTATATTTTGGAGCCTGTTTACGGCCCGTGTGATTACAATCATCTGTGCGTGCGCAGTGCAGCAGCCATAATTTTAGACCGCCTGGCAGGCGAGGCCTGGTGGCAGAAAAATTAAGGTAAAACGTAAAAAAATATTGCAGTTTTTCCTTGCATTAATTGTTTGTCTATGGTAAAATTTACGTTGTGTAATACGGACGGTCCGCTGTGGGGTTCGCACATGAACGTCTATGATTTAGGAGGAAACTATGAACATTATTGAAGTATTGGAACAAGAACAACTTCGTTCCGACATCCCTGAATTTAAAGCAGGCGACACCGTTAAAGTTTATTGCAAAATCGTCGAGGGTTCCCGCGAGCGTATCCAGCTGTTTGAAGGCGTGGTAATCTCCCGTAGCGGCTCCGGCGTACGTGAGAACTTCACCGTTCGTCGTATTTCCTACGGCATCGGCGTAGAAAGAACCTTCCCGGTTCACAGCCCGCGTATTGATAAGATCGTTGTAGCACGTGTTGGTATCGTACGTCGTGCTAAGCTGTACTATCTGCGCAAACTGACTGGTAAAGCTGCTCGTATCAGAGAAAAACGCTAATCAATCTTTGTTTATAGTAAAAGGGACTGTAGTAGTACGGTCCCTTTTATTGTTATCAGGACGGTACTAATTTACAAATATGCCATGAAATTAAAACGAAATTATGCTAAAATAATACATGAATTATTGTAAAAAGTGAATGGGCGGTCGCGCTAGGCGCAGCCCTGTGAGAGGAGGCTCTGAATTGAGCAGTAAAAAAGATATGTCATGGCAGGATTCCGCCAGCGACTGGCTGGTTTCGATTATTGTAGCAGTAGCATTGGCGTTTTGCATCCGCACTTTTTTAGTAGAGCCATATATGGTAGAAGGCTCGTCCATGTATCCTACGCTGGTGAATCATGAGCGCTTGGTGGTGGATAAGCTGAGCTATTTCATCACTGACCCTAAGAGAGGGGAGATCGTCGTTTTCCGCTTTCCTAAGGACGAAAGTCGCGACTTTATTAAGCGTGTCATTGCAGTTGGCGGCGACACAGTAGAAATGAAGCATGGTAAGGTTTTGGTCAATGGCACTCAGCTAAACGAGACCTATATTTATCACAATGATCCCAAGGGTGAAAATATTTCGGATTACCGTAAGGTGGTTGTACCTAAGGAGACAATTTTCGTGCTGGGTGATAACCGCAATAATTCTGAGGACAGCCGTTTTGCTGATGTGGGTTTTGTTCCGCTCAAGCTTGTCAAGGGTCGTGCGGTGGTTGCTTTCTGGCCGCTGGATAAGCTGCGCATCCTGAAGGCTGATACGGGTATGGGCCAATGATGCTGGCAGATTTTAAGATTCAATGGTTCCCTGGCCATATGACCAAGGCCAAGCGTATGATGGAAAGCCAGATCAAGCTGGTTGACGTGGTGGTGGAAATGCTGGACGCACGTATACCGCGTTCCAGTACTAACCCCATGCTGCAGGATATTTTGGGCAATAAGCCAAAGGTTATTGCTCTGAACAAGATTGATATGGCTGATAGATCGCAGACGGAAAAGTGGTTAGAAAAGCTTAAGCATAGCGGTCTGCCTGTGTGCCAGGTTGACTGTGCTACAGGCAAGGGCGTCAAGCAGCTTATCAGTGCAGTGCAGCTGGCAGCTAAACCAGTGCTTGATAAATGGCTGAAAAAAGGCGTGCGTAACCGCCCTGTGCGCGTGATGATCGTAGGCATTCCTAATGTCGGCAAGTCTACCCTCATTAACCGTTTGGTTGGCAAAAATAAGGTTGTTGCGGCCGACAGACCTGGCGTGACCCGTGGTCAGCAGTGGGTGACAATTGCTAAAGGCTTGGAGCTTTTGGACACACCTGGTGTTTTGTGGCCCAAGTTTGATGATCCTGCGGTAGGCTTTGGCCTGGCTGTGACGGGCGCCATCAAGGAAGATGTTTTTGACAGGGAACAGGCAACTGAGCTTTTGCTGGAGTTTTTAGTGCGTAAATATCCGCAGGAGCTACAAACAAAATATGCAGTAAGCCTTGGGCAGGATGACGATGTTAACGCCGTCATGGCAAAAATTGCCGTTGCCCGTGGTTGTCTGAAGTCTGGCGGCCTTTTGGACATTGATAAGGTTATCCAATTGGTGCTGCGCGACTTCCGTGCAGGACGTTTAGGGCGGTTCACTATTGACGAACCTTGATTTGTGATGCACTGATAAACCGCCGTGAGGCGGTTTTATTTTTTATCGCTCTTTCTTAAATAAGCAATGTAAATGCTATATTATATTATTAAAGGCCCTATCTTGATGGGAACAGTGTAAGGGGGAATTGATTATGTATGTTAGCGAGGTAAAAAAACTTTTGGAAGGCACGCCGACAGCGGAGAAGCTGGCAGAGCTGGCAACCGATGGCCGTAAGGGAGTGCAAAAGCTTTTGGCAGCCTACAATAAACGCCAACAGAAATTGCAGGCAGAGCGTGAACGCTTTGCGCGGATGCTGCAATTTGAAAACAAGCTGTATGACGAAGGTTATACAGCTATTGCTGGTGTAGATGAGGCTGGCCGTGGACCCTTGGCAGGACCCTTGGTAATTGCCGCTGTTATTTTACCGCCGGATGTTTTTATCAGCGGATTGAACGATTCTAAGCAGCTTTCGGCTGCTAAGCGTGATTTGCTATATGATGAAATTATGGCAAAGGCGATGGATATCGAAGTAAACATTGTGAGTGTAAGCAATATTGACGAGCTAAACATTTACGCAGCAACGCAGCAGGGAATGGCGCAGGTGCTGGAAAACCTGCACACCAAGCCACAGGTAGCTCTTATTGACGCTATGCCGGTGGCGTTGCCTGATATCAGGACAGAATCGATTGTACATGGTGATGCGCTCAGCGCGTCAATTGCGGCTGCTTCTATTATCGCCAAGGTGACGCGTGACCACATCATGGAGCGCTTGGACGCACTGCTTCCTGCTTATGGCTTTGCCCACAACAAGGGTTATGGCAGCAGCGAGCATATGCAGGCCATTGCTGCTAACGGCGCTACACGCTGGCACAGACGCAGCTACGAGCCTGTGAAAAGCATGCAGCTTGCACCGGTGGCTGAAGAAGAAAATATTCTTTTTGCACCACAGCGTGATAGCTATGAATACCAGATCGAGGATTAGTCTGGGCAAATATGGGGAGGATTTTGCCTGTCGTTACCTGCAAAATAAGGGTTACGTTATCCTTACCCGCAACTTTCGCTGTCACCGCTATGGTGAGATAGATATTATTGCTCAAAAAAGTGGCTGTATAAGCTTTATAGAGGTCAAGACACGCGCTAATACAAGGTATGGCAGACCGATTGAGGCCGTGACGTTGGCTAAGCAAAGAAAAATTTACCGCTGCGCCGAGTACTACCTGCAATGCAGGGGGCTACTAGAGCAGATGCCGGTGCTTTCCTTTGATGTAGTAGAAATTATCATAGAAGGCACTGCGGGGATAACAGTCAGACATTGTCCGCACTGCTTTTAACAGAAACGGAGTGTTGAAAATGTTTGCTCAAATTCTTGGCGAAACAACCTGTGGTATCGATGGTGTACAGATTTTGGTAGAGGTGGACGTGAGCAATGGTATGCCAAGCTTTGACTTAGTGGGGCTGCCAGCGATGGCTGTGCGTGAATCTAAGGAGCGGGTAAAGGCGGCGCTGCGCAATTCAAGCTATCCCTTTCCGATGACGCGTATCACCGTGAACCTGGCACCGGCAGATTTACGCAAGGAGGGAAGCGGCCTGGACCTGCCGATTGCAGTGGGCGTTTTGGCCTGCAGCCAGCTGCTGGACGCGGGTAAGCTCACAGACAAGGTATTTGTGGGCGAGCTGTCGCTTGACGGTCGTATCCGCAAGGTGTCGGGCGTGCTTTCCATGATTATGGATGCCAAGAGGGTGGGCGCCAGGGAAATATATATCCCAGAGGCTAATGCGGCCGAGGGCAAGCTTGTACACGGCATTGATGTATATACGGCGGCAACGCTGGCAGAGCTGGTGCAGCATCTGCAGGGGAA
This sequence comes from Segatella copri, assembly GCA_963597755.1. Classification (GTDB taxonomy): domain Bacteria; phylum Bacillota; class Negativicutes; order Acidaminococcales; family Acidaminococcaceae; genus Phascolarctobacterium_A. The sequence goes on along the minus strand of CAVBQX010000017.1, from coordinate 16,663 downwards.
AAAATGTCTGCCGCTGCTGCCAAAGGAAAATATTTTGCAAAACAAAAATAAAATCTATCACGTAGACTTTGCCGACGTCAAAGGACAATTGGTGGCTCGGCGTGCGCTGGAGATTGCTGCGGCAGGCGGTCATAGCATTTTGATGGTGGGATCGCCAGGCTGCGGTAAAACTATGCTGGCGCGGCGCCTGGTGACAATTTTGCCGCCTATGACGGAAGCAGAGGCACTAGAGGTTACAAAAATTTATAGTATCGTGGGACTTTTGCCTCAGTCCGATAGTGTGATGCTGGAGCGTCCCTTCCGCAGTCCGCACCACAGCATTAGCGGCAGTGCGCTTTTGGGAGGCGGCAGCACGCCGCGGCCCGGTGAGGTGACGCTGTCGCATAACGGGGTACTGTTTTTGGACGAGCTGCCGGAATTTGAACGTGCTACGCTGGAAATGCTACGTCAGCCGCTGGAGGATGGTGAGGTGAGCATTTCACGCGTACGCGCGGCGCTAACCTTTCCCAGCAAATTTATTTTGTGTGCGGCGCAAAATCCCTGTCCCTGCGGTTACTTGGGTGACAGCGTCCATCGCTGCAGCTGCAAGCAAAAGGATATAGACAGCTATAAGCGTAAAATTTCCGGTCCCTTGATGGACAGGATAGATATGCAGATAAATTTGAGCAGAGTAGAGTTTGGTGAGCTTAAGAGCAAGGAAAAGGGAGAAAGTTCGGCCGTTATCCGCGAGCGTGTGGTTAAGGCCAGGCTCATTCAGCAGGAGCGGCTGGAGCAGTGGGGATTGCATTGCAACGCACAGATGGGACGGGGTGAGGTGGTGAAATACTGCCAGCTGGATGATGCGGCACAAAATGTGATGGAGCGTTATTTCAACGCACTGAATTTGAGCGCCCGCAGTCATGACCGAATTTTGAAGGTGGCACGCACCATTGCGGATTTGGCAGGCAGTGAGCGTATTGAAGCCGTGCATCTGGCTGAAGCTATTCAGCTGCGCACCAGTGTACAGGCGTAGTGAGCAACAATTTATGCACAACTTTTGTTAAATAGTGTACAATTAAAAAGAAAAAGTATAGACAATACACTGAAACATGATATAATTAACTGTAGATAAATTGGAAAATGGAGGTTTTCTCGATGCAGAAAATTGATCAGGCATGTGTAAACACCCTTCGCTTTTTGGCAGCAGACCAGGTAGAAAAGGCTAAATCCGGCCATCCCGGGTTCCCCTTGGGTACTGCTCCTTTGATGTATACTATTTGGGATCGCTTTATGAGCTATAACCCGCAGGATCCCAATTGGTTTAACCGTGACCGCTTTATCCTTTCCCCGGGTCACGGCAGTGCCTTGCTGTATGCTATGCTGCATTTGGCAGGCTATGACCTTTCGTTGGATGAGCTTAAGAGCTTCCGCCAGTGGGGCAGCAAGACTCCGGGCCATCCAGAGTACGGCCTGACTCCCGGCGTAGATGTATCCACCGGTCCCCTGGGACATGGCTTTGCCATGGGCGTAGGCTTTGCTATTGCAGAGGCTATGCTGGGCGCAAGGTACAATAAACCCGATTTTGCGGTTGTAAACCATTATACATATGGCCTGACCTCCGACGGTGATTTAATGGAGGGTGTTTCCTCTGAGGCTGCCTCCCTGGCTGGCACCTTGGGTCTGGGTAAGCTGATTTACTTGTATGATGATAATAAGATTACGATTGAAGGCAGTACGGATATTGCCTTCACCGAGGATGTAGAAGCACGCTTTAAGGCTTATGGCTGGCAGGTGCTACGCGTGGAAAGCAGCGAGGATGTTGACGCTATGGAAGCCGCGATCCGCGAGGCACAGGCAGATACCATGCACCCGTCCCTGATTATTGTGCGCACCCACATCGGCTTTGGCAGTCCTAAGCAGGACAGTCCGTCCTGCCATGGTGAGCCCTTAGGCGGCGAAGCGTTGGCTGCTACCAAGGAAAAGGCAGGTTGGCCGCAGGAAATGTTCTACGTTCCTGCCGAGGTTAAAGAGCATTTTGACGCTAAGCATGCAGGTTGCGCTACCGGCGAAGCTTCTTGGAATGCGCTTATGGAAGATTATAAGATGGTATATCCGGAGCTGGCTAAGGAGCTGCAGGAGCGCATTGCAGGCACAGCGGAGGTTGATTTGGCTGCCCTGGAAGCAATTTTTGCCAATACCGCCAAGAATGCTACCCGTGAGGCAAGCGGTGACGTTATCCAAAAGCTGGCAGAGCAGCTACCTGCATTGGTTGGTGGCAGTGCTGACCTGGGACCGTCTAACAAGACTGTGATGAAGGCTGGAGGTTATTTTTCCAAGCTGGATAGAAAGGGTCGCAATATCCACTTTGGCGTGCGCGAGCATGCTATGGGTACTGTTTTGAACGGTATTTCGCTGCACGGCGGCTTTATTCCTTTTGGCGGTACCTTCCTGGTATTTGCTGATTTTATGCGTCCTGCTATCCGCATGGCAGCGCTCATGGGTATTCAGGCTGTATTCGTGCTGACGCATGACAGTATTGCCCTGGGTGAGGATGGCCCGACCCATCAGCCTATTGAAACAACTATGGCCTTGCGCATGATTCCTAACGTCAGCGTTATCCGTCCTGCAGATGCGCTGGAAACTGCCACCGCTTGGAAGCAGGCCTGCCTAAATAAGAATAAGCCCACCTGTCTCTTGCTCAGCCGTCAAAAGCTGACTGTGCTGCATGACTATGCGGCAACCATTCACGCTAACGCCGCTATGGGTGCGTATGTACTGAGCCCTGCCAAGGAAGCGGCTAAGGCTGTTATTATCGGCACAGGTAGCGAGGTACATCTGGCATTGGCAGCGCAGGCTAAGCTGGCAGAGGAAGGCGTTGACGTAAGCGTAGTATCTATGCCTAGCTGGGATGCGTTTGACGCACAAAGCGATGAGTATAAGGAAAGCGTGCTGCCTGCAGGCGTTACTAAGTTTGCTGTGGAAGCAGGTGTTCCCTATGGCTGGAGCCGTTATACCGGTAGTGAAAAGAACGTGCTTGGTATTACCACCTTCGGCGCATCGGCACCCGGCGATGTGATGATGGAAAAATATGGCTTCACTGTGGAAAACCTGATAGCTAAGGTTAAAGAAGCACTATAAGTAGCCAAATAAGTTAATATATGACTATATAAAAAAAGTCGGACTATACCTTAAAGGTAATGTCCGACTTTTTTAGGTGCGCTTTAGTATATTTTCTGCGGCATTTGGTCTACGACACGCAAAAAGATTTTATTGACATATTGCGAGCAGCTGCAGGAAAACCAGTGGTTTTCTAATGGCAACACATAAATATCACCTACAGCAGTCATTTTGTTGGCCTCTAAAAAATCTGTTATGCGTTTTACAAGGCAGTTACCATTTTCGTAAAACGTACCCGAAAAAACCATTTCTAAATACAGTCCTGCCGGCAGAGTCACCTTAATTGCCTGTTTATGCTTAGCTGCATTAGTTGCACAGGAAAAAAATGCCACAGAATGGGTAAAATCATGATTCTTGAAAAATGTTTCCTGATCTAATACCCAGCCTGCATGGTTTGGCAAAGCTCCCTTGTGGTGCGCACGTCTTTGGCTGTGACGGGCGAATTTACTGATGCGGCTTTTACCGTCATCATTGTCGGTTAAGGCTGTCAGTCGCATGAGACGGTCATTGTGCCAGCAGAGAGTTATATGATGGGTTGGTATGAGTTCTTTTTTATGCAGATCCTCTGTAATACGGCAGATGGTATCGCAGATTTCCTGATTGTTTTTGATAATAGCCTCACATTCTGCAGTTTTTTCCTGCAGCAGGCGCAAAAAGTTATCCTTACTGCGGTCAGCAAGGTATTTCTTGATATTGGCTATGCTGATATCAAGTGCTCTTAGGTTAACAATTATTTCTAAATCCAAAAATTGCTTGATGGAATAGTTGCGGTAACCGTTTTCGCTGACAAAGTCTGGTGAAAGCAGGTGCACCTTATCATAATAAAGCAGGGACTGCTTGGAAACATTAAAAATGTTAGCAAGCTCTCCTGCTGTAAAAAATTTCCGCTTATCATCTTTAATCATAATAGTTCCTCATAAGCTTGACTATACTGCTGCTATATAGTTTAATATTAGTAGTATTACATGATATTTTTCATCTAGTAAATTATACCACAATTTTTGCTGGTTAGGATATATGTTTTTCTGTTGGATGGAGGTCTGGGCATATGAAGAAAATAGCAATTTATGGTAAGGGTGGCATTGGTAAATCAACTACGGCGTCTAATCTTTCGGCGGCCTTTAGCGAGGAAGGGCTTAAGGTGTGTCAGATAGGCTGTGATCCTAAAAATGATTCTACCCGTCTGCTTTTGGGACGCATCTGCAGTCAGACGGTGCTGGACATGGTGCGTGATAACGACGAGGTAACAGCAGAGGATATTGTGCACGAAGGCTACAACGGTATCAAATGTGTGGAGGCAGGTGGCCCGGAGCCAGGTGTTGGCTGTGCCGGCCGTGGTATTATTGTGGCTCTCGAAAAGCTTAAGTCGCTAGACGTTTTGACGGATGAGGACTTGATTTTATATGACGTGCTGGGTGACGTTGTTTGCGGTGGCTTCGCAGTACCTATCCGCGAAGGCTATGCTACGGATATTTATATCGTATCCTCAGGGGAGCTGATGAGCCTGTATGCTGCCAACAATATTGCCAAGGGGGTAAAGCGTTTTGCCCTGCGTGGTGGTGTGCGCCTGGGCGGTATCATAGGCAACGGACGTAATACGCCTAACGAGCAGCAGCTGCTTGAGGAATTCGCCAAACGTCTGCACACACAGCTTATTGCCTTTATTCCGCGTGATGTAATTGTTAACAGAGCTGAAAACAACCGTCAGACGGTACTGCAGTTTGCTCCCGAAAGCGCGCAGGCTGAGGTTTACCGCAAGCTGGCACGTGATATTTTGCATAATGACAATATGGCTATACCTACACCGATGAGTTTTGAAGAATTGGAAAAGCTGGTGGCTGAATATGGCAATTAAAACCAGACGCTTTTACAGTGCCCGCAAGAGCTGCAGCTGCAGTATGCCCGGGGTATGGCGTGCTGTAGCTTATATGGCCGGCGTTGTCGTGGTGTTTCACAGCCCGCGTGCCTGCGCTCATGTAGCGCGTACTATGGATATCAACGCGCAGTACCGCTCGCTTAGTGAAAATGCCCGTGAGCAGTGGGGGTCTGTGCCGCTTTTGAGCAGTCAGATGCAGGAAAAGGACGCTATCTTTGGCGGTGTGCAGCGCTTGGAAAAATGCCTGCGCTTTGCTATTAATACCTATCAACCTAAGTGCGTGGTTATAGCCAATTCCTGTGTGGCAGGTGTTATCGGTGATGATGTTGAGTCTGTAGCACGTACCATGGAGGAGGAAGCAGCAATTCCCATCGTTACAGTGGAATGCTGCGGTTTTTTAGGAGCAGAGTATTATGATGGCTATTTTGAGGTAACACAAAAGCTGTTAGACCGCTTTGTCAAGCCATGTGCCAAGGAAGCTGACAGTGTACTGCTTTTGGGCGATAATGGCGGTCCCTGGGGCTTATATGCCAGCGAGGTTGCACGTATGCTGGAAAAATTCGGCGTGCATGTCTTAGGGCAGTTCCCAGGCTATATGGCCTTTGACGACTTGCCAAGGGTGGCTGCTGCGGAATATGCTATCGTATTGGGCGGACGCGGGCAGACGCACGTGGGACTTACCAAGGTAGCCAAGCAGCTGCACGAGCTGTATGGTACGAAATATCTGGCAGATATTTACCCTGTAGGCTGGCAGGAAACCATGGATTGGATTGAACATGTGGGTGAGCTGCTAGAGCGCAGAGAGCTGGCGAGGGCGGTGCTGGCAACGGAAACTGCCAAGCTGCAGGCAGGATTGGAGCGTTTTTTGCCCGTAACTGCAGGCAAGAAAACAGTGCTTTGCATCGGCCGTATTTTGAGATATTTTCATCCAGGCAATATCCTGCAGACGATAAGGCTGCTGCAGCTGGATTTAACAGGCATCATCATGCTAGATACCTATGATGGGGAGGAACGTGAGCAAATGCTGGCGGTGATCCGCAAGGCGAGTGATGTGCCTGTTTATACCACGGCTGAGGGTGACGCACTTTTAGCGCAGGCTGATATAGTTTTGACGACGCATGAGCTGCAGAGCACACAAACTAAGCAGATCTTTTTGCCGATGCTGCCGCTTGTGGGTGTTGCAGGAGAGCTGAAGATGATGCAGGGAATTTACCAATGCCTTTGCAGCAGGCTTAAGGGAGGCGTACGTTATGTCTAAAAAGCAAAGCTGGGGCAATATCTGCGAGCGGGTCGATACCTGTGCGCTGACTGGTGCAGGAGCCTTTATGGCTGCCATTGCCGGCAGCGAGATTTTAGTAAACGGGCCGTTGTGGTGTTATTTTTACGCCCTGCGTCATTTGGAAAAGGCCCGCAACGACATGTACCTGCGCTTTCATGGATCGCAGCCTGATAATAATGCCGTTATCTACGGCTCTGAGGAATATGTTACTCAGGAGCTGCAGCGGATGCTGGAGGATGGCTCCAGGCCATCTGTTTTGCTTATAGAAAGCAGCTGCTCGCTTAGTCTTATAGGCGATGATCTGGCAGGCATGGCGCGCAAGCTGGCTCTACCATTTCCGGTGGTCACGCTTGATTGCGGCGGCATGGTGGGTGGCTTTGCAGCCGGCTACGTTAAGGCAGCACTCAAGACGATGGAGCTTTTGCTGCCGCAAGCTATAGACGTGCAGCCGCTGGCAGTGAATCTTTTAGGACAGACAGAATTTTATCTGCAGGGGGCGGCAGATACCAGGGAATTAAAAAGACTATTACAGCTTGCAGGCTATAAGGTGCTGGGCACTCCCGGCAGTGAATGCAGCTTAGAGCAAGTGCAGCAGCTGGGAGCTGCAGCGCTTAATATAGTCACAAACGAGGAGCTGGGCCTGGAGCTGGCAAAATACCTGCATAAGCGTTATGGTACGCCATATATTGTGGCAGGTCTGCCCTACGGCGTGCAGGGGACGCTTGCCTGGATAAAGAAAATTAATGACGTATTGCCGGCAACATCTTTACAGGCAGTAGAGACAGAGGCAGCAGCACAAAGCAGCTATCTGCTGAGCCGTAATAACGAGGCGGTGGCGCTTTGGGGAAGCCTGTGGTTTGACGAGGTAATTATTAGTGCGCCTGCTACGCAGGCCCTTTGCCTGGCGCAGACCTTGCGCACCGAATGGACAGATATAGGCAGGCTTAGCGTCATCTGTCAGCAGACACTTGAGCAGCTGCCTGCGTGCGATACAGCTGATGCCATCTATACAGTGGGTGAGGATGACGCGGCTGTCAGCGAATGCCTGAAGAGCTGCAATAACGTCCTGCTTTTGGCCAGCAGCAGCGAAGGCTCGGTGCTGTACCGCAGGGAGCAGTGCGATTTTACCAGCTGCAATATTGCCTATCCTGCCAACGATGAGGTGTTTATCGTGCAGCAGCCTATGGTGGGAATAAAGGGCAGCGGCTATATGCTGCAACGGTTGTGGAACTGCTTTATACAGCAGCAGAAAGAAAAGCTAAGGTGAACGATGAAAAAAATTTTTGCGATGATGCTTCTGCTGCTGGCGCTATTGGCAGCAGGCTGCAGTGACAAGGAAACTGCGCTTACGGCAATGCCGCCGCCACAAAATGATGCTGCCTATACGGTGGTTGATGATGCGGGGCGCACGCTGCAATTTAAACAACGTCCGCAGCGTATAGTTTCGCTGACCTATGGTACGGATGAAATTGTTACAGGACTCGTGGATATTAAGCGTATACAGGCCTACAGCCGCTGGGCCGGTGACAGTGAGATTAGCTTTATAACTAAGGACCAGGCCTATACAGTGGGCTGTAAGGTACATGATAATACTGAAGCGATTATGGCATTGCAGCCGGATTTGGTGCTGGCCTCTACGGCCACCGCCAGTGATTTAGTAAGCAGTCTGCAGGAGGTGGGGATACCTGTATATGTGGCACGTTCTCCGCATAATTACCAGGAAATGTGCGCTAAGATTAAAGGTATTGCCGCCGTTGTCGGCGAACAGGAAAAGGGTGAGGAGATGGTGCGTGATATGGACGCGCGCCTGCAGCATTTAGAAAGGCGTTTGCAGCAGATTCCGCCCTCACAGAGGCGCGTTGCGGTGGCCTTCAATTTTACCTCGGCCATGGGGCGTAGGGGTGACCTGCTTGACAGCATGCTGACAATGGCGCATGTTATCAATGGTGCTGCCGTAGTCAGTGAGAATACTAAAAATGAGCATGGGACGCCTGCTATCAGCAAGGAACAGGTGGTACGCATCGACCCTGACATTTTTATGCTGCCTACCTGGAATTACAATAATAAGCAGGATGTTCAGGGTTATGCCTATGCCGTGATGAACGATCCTGCTTACCGCAACGTGAAGGCAGTGCGTAATAAACAGATTAAATTTGTTTCGGATAAGTACAGATATGTGGCGAGTCAGCATATAGTGGATGCTATAGAGAACATTGCCAGGGCTGTTTATCCGGAAATTTTTTAAGGAAGTGTAGCTATAGATGCTTATTAAACGTGAGCGAAGTCCCTTGGCTTTGCTGTTTTTGCTGATATTATTACTTGTGATAGCCTGTGTGTCGCTTACCTTTGGGCAGATTGATGTACCCGTGGACAAGGCGCTGGCTGTCGTGGGGGCGCAGCTGCAGCTGCCTGGCTTTACGCAGGCAGACTTTAGCAAGGAACAGCTTGCTGTTGTTTGGTACATACGATTGCCGCGTATGCTGGTTGGCGTGCTTGTAGGTGCGGCGCTGGGCATTTCGGGTGCTGTGATGCAGGGCATCTTTAGTAATCCACTGGCAGACCCGGGCCTGATCGGTATTTCGGCTGGTGCTGCAACAGGCGCAGTGCTTGCCATTGCTACAGGGGCCGCTGCGACAGGCATGTTTGCGATGCCTGCCTTTGCCTTTTGCGGCAGCCTGTGTGCTGTGTGTCTGACGGTGTTTTTGGCTATGCGTAATGGCAAAATTCCGGTAATGACGCTGCTTTTGGCAGGCGTGGCCGTGGGCATGCTTTTGGGCGCTATAACCTCCGGTATCCTCACCTTTATGAATGAGCAGAAGCTGCAGCAATATCTATTTTGGATGGTGGGCGGTTTGGATTACCGTCGCTGGGAGCATGTTTATCTTGCCGTCGGGCCTGTGCTTTGCGGCATTGCCGTTATGGTGCTTATGGCGCGTCATCTGAACATTCTGGTGCTGGGCGAAACAGAAGCCAAGGCCGTGGGCATGCCTGTTACTGCCTTTCGTATGGGGCTGCTCTTTGTGGCAGCCATGACCACTGCAACGTCGGTCTGCGTGAGCGGTAATATAGGCTTTGTGGGCTTGGTTATACCGCATATGATGCGTATGCTTTTGGGGCCTGATCACAGGATACTACTGCCTGCCAGCGCCCTGGGCGGCGCAGCCTTTTTGGTGTTTTGCGATTCCTTAGGACGCATTGTTATGCCGCCGGCAGAGGTACGTGTGGGTATTATGACAGCGCTTTTAGGAACGCCGTACTTTTTATATCTGCTGCGGCGGATGCAGAAGCAATTTTTCTAAAACAAAATATATATTTTGTTACCAGCGGCGCCTGACTGCTGTTTTGCAAGCAGTGGTGCCGCTACTATATAAGCACATGCATTTATATTACATTATATTTATGAGGTTATTATCATGAAGATTATTTTTTTGACTAATGTGATCCGCCGCATGGGGATGATGCAGCAGACTATGGAAAGGCTGCAAAGCGAGCAAAAGCTGGATGCTTGCTGTGCCTGCCGCTGGATTACGGAGGCAACAGCGTGGGATGCAAAATGGCAGCAGGAGCTAAAAAGCTCGCAGCTGCTAGTTATGAAGTGGATGGGTACAGGGTTGGATACTCCCTTTCTGCAGCGCTGTGTGCGTCTCTTGCGGGAGCTGCGTTTGCCATTTTATATTGACGCTGCCGGTAGCAAGGAGGGAGAGCTGTCGCAGGGTCTGACCTTGGAGCAGCTGGAGATAATCAAAAAATATTCTCTCTTTGGCGGTGAAATTAATTATTATAATCTGTGGCAGTATCTGGCGCAGCTGGTGCAAAAAACGCCAATTACCGCTCCAGAGCCCAATCCTATCCATTGGTGTGGTATTTATCATCCGCGGGCGCAAAAGGTATATACCAATCTTGCTGAATATCAAAATGATTTTTGCGATACGCAAAAGCCTACAGCAGGTATATTGTTTTACCGTGACGAATGGGTGTGGGGTGATTTAACATACCAGACGGCAATGGTGGAGGCATTGGAGGCGCAGGGCATGAACGCTATTTGCGTTTTCAGTAATGGTATGCCTGTAGAGGAAATGGGTATGCCTAGCCTGACGCAGGTATTTGACCAATTCTTTTGTGCGCAGCCTGGTCTGCCTGCCATTGATGTGTTACTGAACGTGATGAAGTTTTCTACTACTAGCAGCGGCTCTATTACCGTGGATTATTTTAAAAGGCTAAATGTACCGATTTTGGCGGCTTATACGACAATTGCGCCGTATGAGGAATGGAAAAACAGCTTTGAAGGCATGAGCGCGATGGAGGTTTCTATCAGCGTATCACTGCCGGAATTTGATGGCATTATCCACGGTGTTCCCATTGCCCACAAAAAAATATTGGAAAATGGTGATGTGCGTTATCTTCCAAATGGTGAAAGGGTGCAGCGTATGGCGGCAAAGGCTAAAAAGTGGGCTATGCTGCGCCACAAGGCCAACAGTCAGAAGAAAATCGCTATTATTTTCCACAACTATCCCCCACGCAATTCTAACATTGGTAGTGCCTTGGGCTTGGATACGATTGAAAGCATCCGCCGTGTGCTTGCCGCTATGCAAGAGCGAGGCTACAGCGTAGATTGGATTCCCCAGGATACCAAGGAATTTATCAAGCTGCTTACTGCTAACGCCACTAATGACCGCAGCCTGCTCACAGAAAAGCAGATTAGCGAGGCTAACAAGCTGACCGGCGGGGAATACAAGAAATTTTTCGCTACCATGGAGCAAAAGGTACGCGAACAGCTTGTGCATGATTGGGGTGCGGCCCCGGGTCAGGTTATGGAATATGATGGTAGTTTGTTGGTGCCCGGTACGCTTAACGGCAATATCTTTATCACTGTGCAGCCACCGCGTGGCTTTGGTGAGGATCCGGAAAAAATTTATCACGATCCCTATGTCGCACCGACGCATCAATATCTGGCGTTTTATAAATGGCTGTGCGACGTGTGGCAGGCAGATGCTGTGGCACATATCGGCACACATGGCAATCTGGAATGGCTGCCTGGTAAAAACGCCGGCTTGGACTGCACCTGCTATCCTGACCTGGCACTAGGCGAGCTGCCGAATGTCTATCCGTATAATATTACCATCACAGGCGAAGGCATTCAGGCTAAGCGTCGTGGCAGTGCCTGTCTCATCGAGCATTTGCCAGCACCGCAGACTCAGGCCGGCGTGTATGATGAGCTGGCGGAGCTGGAAAAAATTATGGATGAATATGTGCACTTTAGCACTACCCAGCCCGAAAATCTGCCTGAGCTGGAAAAGCTGGTGCTGGCTAAGGTGGCAGAGGCTAATTTGCAGGATGAGGTGGAATATGACGCTGAGCAGCCCTTTGGTGACTACGTAATGAACCTGCATAATTATATAACGGATTTAAAAAATATGGAGGTGCATACAGGACTGCATATTTTGGGACAGCCGCCGCAGGACGAGCAGCTGATAGATTATTTGTGGCTGCTGCTGCGCCTGGATAACGGTGATATCCCCAGCCTGACCCAGGCTGTTGCTGCTCTGTACGGCTTTGACTATTATCATCTGTTAGAAAACAGCAGTCTGATCTACGAGCCATTAGGCATTACCTACGGACTTTTGATTGACCGCATCGGCAAGCAGTGCCGCGAGCTTATCTGCTGCCTGAGAGATGGTGCTTTTGCACAGCAGGCAGTGGCAGCTGCTATGCAGCTACCGTGGGTGGCGCAGGCAGAAGATGTCAATAAGGCTAAGCTGGAGCAGGTGTGCAAATATATTGTCGATAAGGTATATCCTAACTTGCTGCAGACGCAGCAGGAAATCACTAATATGCTGCGAGGCTTTGAGGGAGAATATATCGAGCCCGGACCGAGTGGCGCACCCTCTAGCGGTGGGGCCGACCTGCTGCCGACAGGACGCAACTTTTATGGCGTCGACCCGCGCACGCTGCCCACTCCTGCCGCCTGGGAAATTGGCAAAACGCTTGGAGATCAGGCTGTAGAACGCTTTATTGCCGAAGAGGGGCATTATCCGGAGAATGTGGGCATGGTCTTTTGGTCCGGCGCCAATATGCGCAGCCATGGCCAGTGCATTGCCGAGTTTTTGTACCTGATGGGCATAAGGCCAAAATATCAGAGCGGCAGCCAGCGCATTAACGGATTGGAGCTGATTCCGCTCACCGAGCTGAAGCGTCCGCGTATTGATGTGACAGCGCGTATCAGCGGGCTTTTCCGTGATACTATGCCTGCGGTTATTAACGTGATGGATAAGGCAGTGCTGCTGGCGGCGGCGCAGGATGAGCCTGAGGACTTGAACTTTGTACGCAAGCATGTGCAGACAGACGCCAAGGAGCTGGAGCAGAGCGAAGGCTTGAAGCAGGAGGAGGCCTGGCGTCAGGCAGCCTTCCGCATTTTTGGCGATGCTCAGGGAACCTATGGCGCCGGTGTGGCCGCACTTTTGGAAAGCAAGAATTGGGAAACTTTGCAGGATATTGCTGATGTTTATGTACGCTGGGGCGGGCATGCCTACGGCGGCAGGACCAAGGGCGTTTATATGCCTAAGCTTTTCAGAAAGCGTATGGGCAGCCTGGATATCACTATCAAAAACGAGGATAACCACGAAACCAATATGCTGAGCAGTGATGACTACAACGCCTATCATGGCGGCATGATTGCTGCCGTGCGTGCAATCAAGGGCAGTGCACCACGCTCGTACTGCGGTGACAGCACCGACCGTACCCGTGTAACGATGCACAGCGTCCAGGAGGAGGCAAAGCGTATTTTCCGCAGCGAATCCATCAACCCTAAATATATTCAGGGTATGATGAAGCATGGTTATAAGGGAGCGGCGGATATGGCCAATATGATCGCGCACAGCTTTCAGTGGGATGCTACAAGCAGCGTGATGGAAGATTGGATGTACGAAAAGTATGTCGAAAAATATACCTTTGATCCTGAGGTGCAAAAATGGCTGCGGGAGGTAAACCCATGGGCCCTGCAGCGTATGACCGAGGTTCTGCTGGAGGCTGAGCAGCGCGGTATGTGGCGGGCTAAGCCTGAAACCAAGGCAGAGCTGCAAAGGCTGTACCTGGATATGGAGGGTGAATTGGAGGACAGAGCAGATGAGCATTAAAATGCTGGTGCTAAGCCTTACAGGACGGTGTAATTTTGCCTGCCGCTATTGCTATGCTGCTAACCACGATACCGGCATGATGTCAAAGGAGATTGCACTGGCCGCAGTCAAGCTGGCGGCGGCCGGTAATGAGCGCTTTGTAGTGCAGTTCAGCGGGGGAGAGCCGCTGATGAATTTTGCTACATTGCAGGCGGTGGTGGAATATACCAGGGAGCAGCAGCTGCCAGCTGTGCTGCAGCTGCAAACCAATGCTTCGCTGTTGACAGAGGAAATCGCACGCTATTTGTATCGTAATAAGGTGGCCATCGGCGTGAGCCTGGACGGACGGCCTGCGGTGAACGACAAGCTGCGCTTGAAGAAAAACGGTTATGGTGCGACAAGCGATATCCTGCGCGGTATTGAGGTGCTGCGCAGCAATAACATTGCCTGTGGCGTGACATGTGTGGTTACAGCTGACAATGTGGATGTTCTGGAGGGCATAGTAGATTTTGCCTACTTTTTGGGCAATATCCGCAAAATCGGCTTTGATATCCTGCGTGCTCAGGGACGTGGCAGGGATCTGCAGCCGCCTACGCCCGAACAGATGCAAAGGGCGATGCAAAGGGTGTACGCACGCAGGGACGAGCTTACTAAGCTTACAGGTCTGCGTATCGGGATCGCGCAGCAGGAGCGGGCGCAGCTTTTGTGCAAGGACTGCGGCCTGGCCTTCGGGCATTGCTATGCTATGAACGGTGAAGCAGCTTTTGTCGATGCCAAGGGCGATATCTATGCCTGCTCTTCACTGGTGGGCAACAGTGATTTTTATATCGGCAACGTTTTTACGGGTCTGGAGCTGCCGTTGGTTGACAAGACCAAAGGTGTTATTGCCGATTCAATGAGCTTCTGTCGTGATTGCGCTGATTTTGCCCGATGTGGCGGCGGTTGCTTTGCACGCTGGTACGGCTTTGAGGACAAGTCTGCCTATGGTGCGGAATGCAGCATGAAGCGCATAAGTATAGCGCAGCTGCAAAAATAAATACAATGAAAAAAGAGGAAACGAGGCAGGGTGAGGGTACTTCATTTCCTCTTTTTAACTTTTATATAGTCTGCGGCGGCAGTTTTTGCTTGAACGTATTGTAGGAATATAGTTTAGAATATAAAGGTAGATTACGAGGGAGGCAGATTGATGAAAATCGCTTTATGTCACTTAAATTTGAGCTATGGACCGCAGAAGCAGAATTTGCAGCTGCTGCAGCAGGCAATGCTTATAGCAGCTAAACAGGGGGCTCAGTGGGTGCTTACGCCGGAAATGGCGGTACAGGGATATTATTTTTATAACCTGGACAAAACAGCCAAGGTAAAACCCCAGCCTGCGCCGGAGCTGCAGCCGTTAGCCGACTTGTGCCGCGAATATAAGCTTACACTTTTTTTGGGCTGCGGTGAATATGACGCTGCTAGTGACAAGAGCTTCAATAGCTGCCTGGTATATGCTCCTGATGGCAGTCTTATTGGCAGGCATCGCAAAATTTTTGGTGAATGTCTGGGCGCGGAGGCCTGGGCCCGTAAGGGCAGCAGCTTTACTGTTTTACCCTGCAATGGTTTGCAGACAGGTGTTTTGGTGTGTGCGGATTTGTGGTTTGAAGAAAATTATACAGGTACTAAAAATGCCGGCGCTGAAATTATCGTTGACCTGGCTGCCTGGCCGCCGACGCCGGAATGTGGCAACCCGCTAGGCTCCTGGCAGCATGCTTCAAGGGAAATAGGGCTGACAGTAGTGTTGTGCAACCAGACTGGCAGGGCAAAATGGATGGATATGACGGTAGGTCAGAGCGTGGTTATAGATAAGGGCGAGCTTAAGCTGGCGTATAGCGGCGGGCCGGCTGTACTGCTTTTCGATTACGATACAGAGAAAAAACAAGTGCTATCTGTAAAATATGATGTTTACAAGATAAAATAGATAAAGCTTACTTAAACAAAAAAGATAATATTTTTATTTAGGAATATTGTTTGCTGCAACGCTTGACGATGGTTCTAGGAGCAGTTAAACTGATAATATAGAAGACAAAATATTGGGAGATGAGAGCGAATGGTAGTTGTGCTGTGCGCCTGACTTTGAGAGAATGAGGGGCGGATAGCGTGCTATAAATTTTTATGGAGGTAGGTTTTGAGTATGAGAAAGGTCAAAGAACTGAAAAAAGCTGTAGTAATGTCCGTGCTAACAGGTGTTGCTGTATTGTGGGGTGGGACGGCGCTGGCTGCTGAACCCTTGCAGGAGTTTGCGCTGGATGAAATGGTGGTTACGGCCACCAGAACAGAAAGTAAGGTTGTAGATGTCCCTGTAAACACAACCGTTATTCCTGCTAGCAAGATTGAAGCAAGACATTATCAGGATGTTGCGGAGGTATTAAGGGATGTACCTGGTGCAAGTGTGATGGATACTGGTGTTGGTGCTGGCGAAAAGAAAATTGTACTTAATGGCGATGATCGTGTTCTTGTGTTAGTAGATGGCAGACGTGTTAACTTCGACATGGGTGCTGCTTCTGGTAGAAGTAGCTATGACTTAAAAATGCTCCCGGATGTAAGTACTATTGAGCGAGTGGAAGTTATCAAGGGTCATGGCGGCGCTTTGTATGGCAGTGATGCTGTCGGTGGTGTGGTAAATATTATTACTAAAAAGATGGATCACAGCTATGGTAAGGTATCTATGGGCTTTGGCTCCAATCAGGCACGTGACGCTAAGGCTATGTACACCTTTAAAGAAGGCAAGACTGGTGTGATGGTGGCAGCCTCTAAATATAAGCAGGGTTATTACAAATATAAGGACGCAGCGACTGACAGCACCAAGAGATGGCCGATAAGCTCTACGTTTGAAAACGAAAAGGTTTCTGTAAAGCTGTCCCAGGAATTGTCTGATACCACCAATTTGGAAATTGGTTATGATTTTAGTAAGTATGAGGGTATTCGTTCTACCTCTGCTGCTTCTAAGTACACTCCTAGTGCTTCGTTTAGCAATAAGAAAACCAATGTATTTTATGCAAAATATGACTGGCTTTTAAACGGCAAGGATCAGGGCTATGTGCACGTGTACCGCAATACGTTGGACTATTATAATGCAGGTGATATGGAAGAAACAGATACAGGCTTTGAAGTGCAGCAGGCTGTTACTACAGCTGAAAACAACAAATTAGTTGTGGGTGCTTCCTACCGCAAGGGCAAGGCATTCAATGCTACGTCCTATGC
>CAVBQX010000016.1:0-46115 GCA_963597755.1 Segatella copri | reverse complement strand
ATAGAACGCTTTTCTGACAATGATATCCTGAACATAGCTGATGAGCTGAACCAGCGTCCACGCCGCAGTTTGGGTTACCATGCGCCAATAGAATTATTTGACAATATCATCGATGGGATTTATGCTATTGGAAAAAATTTTTGATCAGAAGTGTTCAATTTGAACTTGCAATTTACGAAAAAATAAAAAGCTATTAGACAAACAACACCAATAATAACGCCGATACCGATCTTTTTTTGTTTTTCTGTCATTGAAATCATCTCCATTTATCAATATCATTTATATAATTCAAGAAAAAACTAGAACGGCCTGCAGCGACTACAAGGACTATAACCAGAAGAACGCGCAGCATCAATACCAGTGATAAATGCTTTATTACTATTTTTCATTTTAGCAACTGAAGCACAAGCAGCTGTATGTATCTTACCAGTTTTGATATTAGCTACATAAGTCCCTTGCTGTACAACCTGTTTAGTTAGCACAGTCGTTGTAGGATTAACTGCTTCAGTCTTTTGTGCTTGTGGCTTATGCTGTTCTTCCTGCTGCTGTTGTTGTATTTCTGTTGGTTTTGATACCTTCTTTTCTTCTACAGCCTTTTGTTCAACCTTAACGACCTCTGTAGGTGTTGTTTTTACTTTATCCTTACTACCACCGCAAGCACCTACAAGAAAAAGAAAGATGAAAACTGCTAGCAGACAGCCACACCCCAAACCACAGCCTTGACGCGTTTTATGCCGCAAATCGCTTTTATCATCAGTATTTCCTATTACATTGTTGAACATTCTATTATCCATAAACACACTCCCCTCTTCTCAAATCATTTTTCCAGCAGAGCATATAAATACAAACGCACAGCATATTCATTAATTTAATTATTCTTTCTTTTATTATTATAAGTATTTGTCCCCCCAGTCAAGCAAATGTGTTCTAGTTGTTTCATTATACATTTTCTCCCTCTACAATACATGCAGCGTTAAATTTGCACGTTTATAAAAAATCCCCTTGACAAAAAGCACCTTTGTTGCGATAATGTAAAGAACACGATGCCGTGTTTATTTTAATTTAAAAACACATAAATGCAAGGACCGGGATAATTTACCTGCAAAGGCTTTGAGAGAGACGGCGTTTGGTGCAAGCCGTCAGCACACAGGCAAAGAGCTCACCCGCAAGCAGCTGCTTTGAACAAAGTAGAAGCAGACGCAATCAGCACGTTACGCTGCCGGTTACGCAACCGGGAAAATGAAGTACAACTTAGGGTGGTACCGCGATATTTCGCCCCTATCTGCAAGCGCAGATGGGGGTTTTTTGTTACTAATTTATGCACATCAGTGCAAACTAAGCATAATACGGACAGCCTCGTGCTAGTCCCCAAAGCAAAAAGGAAGAGGTAAACACTATGGGAATGACGATGACTCAAAAAATCTTGGCCAAGCACGCTCATAAGGACAGCGTCAGCGCCGGCGACCTGCTTGTTTCCCAAGTAGATTTAGTATTGGCAAACGATATCACCGGTCCACCAGCCATCAACGAATTTGAAAAGATTGGCAAGCCTGTTTTTGACAAAACCAAAATCGCGCTGGTTCCGGACCATTTCTCCCCCTGCAAGGATATCAAATCTGCCACCATGTGCAAGCGTATGCGTGACTTCGCCCGTAAGCACGAAATCAAAAACTATTTTGAGGTCGGCCAAATGGGTATCGAGCACGCGCTGCTGCCTGACAAGGGCCTTGTTGCCCCTGGTGAAATCGTTATCGGTGCTGATTCCCACACCTGCACCTATGGCGCACTCAACGCGCTGAGCACAGGCATGGGCCAGACCGATATCGGCTGCGCTATGGCCAGCGGCACCTCCTGGTTCAAGGTTCCGCAGGCAATCAAGGTTAACCTTACAGGCAAGCTGCCAAAATACGTCAAGGGCAAGGATATCATCCTCACCATCATCGGCATGATCGGCGTGGACGGCGCCCGCTACCAATCCCTGGAGTTTGGCGGCGAGGGCGTGGGCGAGCTTTCTATGGCTGACCGCCTGACCATCTGCAACATGGCTATCGAGGCCGGCGGCAAGAACGGCATTTTCCCCGTAGACGAAAAGACTATTGAATTCTTAAAGGAACGTGGCGTCACCCGTCCCTGGGAGGCGGTTACCGCTGACGAGGATGCAGAATACGCCCGCGTGCTGGATATCAAGCTCGACGAGCTGGTTCCTGTAGTTGCTTATCCGCATCTGCCCGAAAACACTCATCCTGCCAAGGACAGCCACAGCATCAAGATCGATCAGGTTATCATCGGCTCCTGCACCAACGGCCGTCTGGAGGACTTGGCACAGGCTGCCGAAATCATGAAGGGCCACAAGGTTTGCGACCATGTACGTATGATTGTTATCCCTGCAACCCAGCAAATCTACCAGCAGGCTATGCACCTAGGTTATATCGACACCTTTATTGACGCAGGCGCTGCTGTTTCCACTCCCACCTGCGGTCCGTGCCTGGGTGGCTACATGGGTATCCTGGCTGCAGGCGAACGTGCTGTATCCACCACCAACCGCAACTTCCGCGGCCGCATGGGCCACGTAGACAGCGAGGTTTACCTGGCAAGCCCCTACACCGCTGCTGCCAGCGCAATCACAGGTTACATCACCAGCCCCGAGGAGGTAGTAAAATGAGCAAAGTTTGGCGTTATGGCGACCACATCGATACCGACGTTATCATCCCGGCAAGATATCTTAACATTGCCGATTTTAAGGAATTAGCAGAGCACGCAATGGAGGATGCCAAGGAAAACCTGGAAATCAACTTTGCTGCCAACGTACAGCCCGGCGATTACATCGTTGCAGGCAAAAACTTTGGCTGCGGCTCCTCGCGTGAGCACGCGCCTGTTGTTTTAAAGGTTAAGGGTGTAAAATGCATTGTTGCCGACAGCTTTGCCCGCATCTTCTACCGCAATGCCATCAACATCGGCCTGCCTGTGCTGGAAATTGGCGCCGAGGTAGAAAAAATCGCCCCTGGTGACGAAATCGACGTTGACGTAAATAAGGGCGAAATCAAAATCATCAACAAGGGTATCACCATCAAAACTAAACCGTTGCCGGAATTTATCCAAAAGATTGCTGACTGCGGCGGCCTGATTAACTATATCAAAGGAGAACATAAATAATGAAGATTTGCTTACTGCCGGGCGATGGCATTGGCGTAGAAATTGTAGCTGCTGCTACCGAGGTTTTGGATGCAGCTGCCCAAAAGTTTGGCTTTACCATTGAATATGACAAGCAGCTCATCGGCGGCTGCGCTATTGATGCCACCGGCGTTCCCCTGCCGGAGGCAACCATCGCCAGCGCCAAGGCTGCTGACGCAGTGCTTTTGGGCGCTGTCGGCGGTCCCAAGTGGGATAACGTGGATCCGTCCATCCGTCCCGAAAAAGGTCTTTTGGGCATCCGTAAGGCTCTAGGCCTGTATTGCAACCTGCGTCCGATGACGGTTTCGCGCTTCACCGCCCATCTTTCCCCGCTCAAAACCGAACGTGCCGAGGGTGCAGACCTGTTGATTGTGCGCGAGCTGACCGGCGGCATTTACTTTGGCGAACACAACGAAGCACACACCAACGCTGACGGCGTAGAAGAAGCCAGCGACGTAGAGCTTTACACCCGTCCCGAGGTGGAGCGCATTGCCCGCTTTGCCTTTGAAGCAGCAAAAAAACGTCGCGGCAAGGTGACCAGCGTCGACAAGGCCAATGTTTTGGGCTCCAGCCGTATGTGGCGCAAAATTGTTGCCGAAATGCAGGCTAAGGATTATCCCGAAATCGAGCTGAACAACTTTTATGTAGATAACTGCGCTATGCAGCTGGTTTTGAACCCCAAACAGTTTGACGTTATCCTGACCAATAATATTTTTGGCGATATCTTGAGCGACGAGGCCAGCACCATCGCAGGCAGCATCGGCCTGCTCCCCAGCGCCAGCTTAGGCGACGGTACCGGCATGTACGAGCCCATCCACGGCAGTGCTCCTGACATCGCAGGCCAGGGCATTGCCAACCCGCTGGCAACCATCCTCAGCGTTGCCATGATGCTGCGCTATTCCCTCAACCAGGGCGAGGCTGCTGACGCCATCGAGGCCGCAGTTGACGCAGTAATGGAGCAGGGCTACCGCACCCCGGATCTGTATGCAGAAGGTCTGAAGAAAGCCTCCACCTCCGAGATGGGCCACCTGGTAGCGCAGGAGCTGCTCAAATAATTTTTGCTAGTAGCACGCCATTCCCCTCAAGGCGTTTACTAAACCATATTGCCCGCAGTGCCTGCCGCTTCAGGTCTGTGGGCAGCTTTTTAAGCCAAAAGCCCCCGAAGGCATCTATAGCATGCTTTTGGGGGCTTCTTCTTAAAAAACGGCTTTACTCGTTCCAACACTTATTCAAATATTTCTCAATAATTGCTATGATTTTTTCTGCGTTTACAATCTGTTCCTGTGCGTTTTCCATGCTTACTTCTTCATAATCCTTGTAATCTGCTTTTTCACGCCAAATATATTTTTCCTTGACATCTAGCAAGCTCCAGGTGTTATACTGCCTATAGTAACAATGAAGGAGAAGAATATGACCACTAACACCCCTGCTAACATTCATCATTCAACTGACCCCAAAAAGTATATCAGCGATTATTGGCGTGAGCGTGCCGATGACTTTGCCAAACTGCGCCGCGAGGAGCTATCCAGCAACAAATACCTGCTTTGGCAGCAGGAAATAAGTACCCATCTGCCCCCCGACAAATCCCTGCGTATTTTGGATATAGGCTGTGGTGCAGGCTTTTTTAGCATTTTGCTGGCGCAAATGGGACACACCGTAACAGGCATTGATATAACACCTGCTATGATTGCCGATGCCAAAATCCTTAGTCAAAGCTGCCGCTGCAGCATCAGCTTTGAGGTTATGGATGCAGAGCAATTAACATTTGCAGACGCAAGCTTTGATGTGGTAATCGCACGCAACGTCACCTGGAACCTACCCAATCCCCAGCTGGCTTATAGCGAATGGCTGCGCGTGCTGCGCCCCTGCGGTCTGCTCATGAACTACGACGCAGAATATGCCCGCGACCACCATCGTCCGCTGCCAGCGCGTAACGCACACGCTAGTGTCAGCAGCGAGCTTTTAGAGCGCTGCCACAATATCTATCATATGCTGGATATCAGTGTCTGTGACCGTCCTGCCTGGGATGAGGCAGCGCTGCTAAAAACAGGTGCCCGCTCCGTCAGTATAGACAAAAGCGTCGGCAGCAGAATTTATCCGCAGGAGGACGATTTTTACATTCCTGCTCCCATGTTTGGCATTTTTGCCACAAAATAAAAAGTATGATACTCTTAGTATTTGTAGCAGAATGAATACTGCTTTTATAAAAAGCAAAGCCGACAGTCACAAAAGACTGCCGGTTTTCTTTTTTGCGTCAATGTGCGCTGACCCCCAGCTCCTGCAAAAGCGCACGCTTTAACAAGCTGGAAAAATTAATATTATTTTCTATAGCCGTATTATTTAGCCAGGCAGGAATCGAAAGCGTTTTCTTTACTGCCCTGGAATTGTATTTTTTATCATACGCCAGCTTGTCAAAGGCTACCATCATCACGAACTGATTGCCTTCAAGCTTGATTGCATTAGGCTTGGAGGCAGCAGGATAAGCTTCAGGTCTTT
This sequence comes from Segatella copri, assembly GCA_963597755.1. GTDB lineage: Bacteria > Bacillota > Negativicutes > Acidaminococcales > Acidaminococcaceae > Phascolarctobacterium_A. Next base: position 40,448 of record CAVBQX010000016.1, on the reverse strand, counting down.
TATCCTCAAGCAGCAACCCAATAGCCGCCTGTACCCTTTCTAATGCCTCCTCCAATGATTCGCCCTGAATATTGCAACCAGGTATATCCGGCACATAAACGGACACACCTAGCTCTTTAGGTTCAAAAACAACAGGATAAAAATATTTTTTGATCATAACTATCTCCCTCTATCGTATACATCATCATGCGTATGTAAAGTATAGCGCAAGCCAAAGGCTACACAAAACAATCACCCTTGTTGCTGCAGCCGCTGCACGTCCTTCCACGCCAGATAGCTCCAGAAGCACACCACGCAAAACCAGCCAAAGCCTGTAGCATAGGCCACTGCGCCCAATCCGTACTCATCTGCAAATAAATAGGACAAAATAACACGCAGCGTAATATGTCCCGTCGCACCGATAACAGGAATCATCAAAAGACCACGGCCTTCAAAGTAGCCTGCCAGCGCGTTGCCCATAAAGCACAAAAAGTAGAACAATGCCACAATCTGCATATAGTGTACACCCTGAGCCCAGCCTGGCAAATCGCTGCCGCCCAGCATGAAGGCAACACCTGCATCTGCTCCCGCGTACAGCGCCGCCGAGTACACGATGCCCAGCCCCAAAAGCAGCTTGAAGCCCTTCGCAAAGCCCTGCCGCACACGCCGCCAGTTGCCTGCGCCCACATTTTGGCCGATAAAGACGTTCATTGCCGCGCCACCGCTGTCACCAAAGGAATTAGCAAAGCCCTCCAGACGACCGGCCGCCGTATAGGCCGCCACCATGTCGACACCACAGCTGTTGACCGCCCCCTGCACCAGCAGCTTGCCAATGTAAAGATTAGAATTGTGCATAGCCGTCGCCACAGCAAAATTACAGGTGTGCTTCAGCAGCTGCCTATCAATATGCATATCCTGCCTGCTCCACAAAAGCTGTGGCTGGTAAAGACGCATATACACGTTACACAGCACTACCGAGCTAAGCTGCGCCAGCACCGTCGCCCAGGCCGCACCGCTGATGCCCCACTGCCAATAGGCCACAAAAAGCAGAGCCAGCACCAGGTTCACTGCCAGCGCCACCGCCAAAAACACCAACGCCATCAGCGTATTTCCCACAGCTCGCAGCATTGTGCTGTAATAGTTATACAAAAAGGTCATTATAAGGCCGGCAAAGATAATCTGCAGATACTCCTTGACCATGTGCAAAATGCTATCAGGCGTAGCGATAAGCCGCAGCATTTCTTCTGTTGCCGCAAACGCTGCCAAGCTTAGCACGAGCGTGAAGGCACTGCCGGCAAGCACGGCCTGAAAGCCCTCGCGGCGGAAGGCAGCCAGATCCCCCTTACCATAAAGCTGCGCCCAGATAATGCCCACACCCGCGCACGCGCCTACCAGCACGAAGATAAATAAATTCATCACCGTACCGCCAATGCCGATGGCAGCAAAGGCATCCTGACTGATATAGCGGCCTACTACCCAGGCATCTATTGTATTATATAATTGTTGTAAAAAATTGCCGATAACAAGCGGCAGCGCCAGCTGCAGCAGCTGCTTTGTTATATTTCCTTCTGTCAGCTTGTGCATATCTGTCCCCCCATTGCATAATATACGTAAAATATACTACAGAGAGATATATTTGTAAAATGCTTATTTTAGGCTTATAATATAACCAGAACGCATATTATAAGGAGAGCGCCATGACCGAAAGTGAAATCAACGCCTTTTTGAGCGTAATAAAAAACGGCACCCTTTCAGGTGCCGCCGCTGATTTATATTTGAGCCAGCCTGCACTTAGCCGCCGTCTGGCCTCGTTAGAAGAAGAACTCGGCTGCATGCTGATCGTGCGCCGCAAGGGCCAGCGTTACATAGAGCTTACGCGTGAGGGCAAGGCCTTTATCAGCCTGGCGCAGCGCTGGCAGTCGCTGCTGGCCGAAAGCAGCAGCCTCGCAAGCGCTGCCGCCACACCTGCTCTGCGCATGGGCTGCGTAGGCAGTGTGTGCAATATTCTATTGCAGCCTGTCTTCAAACAGTTTTTACTGCAATACCCCGAATGCAGGCTAAATGTCTTTCAGCACCATTCAACCGAATGCTACGAGCATTTGGAGGATAATACATTGGACTTCGCCCTGATTTCGGATGATGCCTTTAGCAAAAGCGTCGAAACCACGCCTGCCTTCAAATCGCACTTTTATCTTTTAAGCCGCGCCGATTATGGCACTACTCCCATTAATCCTGCTGATCTAGACCCACGCCAGGAAATTCGCATCCCCTGGACGCCGGAATATGACCTGTGGCACGATTACTGGTTCGGCCCTACGGCCAAGGCTCACATAGTGCTGGACCAGATGCCGCTATTGGAATACTTCATCACCAGCACCACAGGTTGGGCATTAGCGCCTGCCTACGTGGCCCGCCTGCTACACGAACGCACAGGAGTTGCCATCCGCACGCTCACACAGCCGCCGCCGGACGAAATAATTTACTACCTGCAGCCCAAGCATACGGAGCACGTCAACAGCTACAACAGTAAATTTTTGCTGCTGCTCAAAAAGCTGCTAGCTGCGCAGCATCCCGAGCTGACGCTGCTGCTATAAAATCACAGCAGCCAGTGGAACATGCCAAAATACGAAAACACACACAAAACACTTACACCCAGCGCACTCACGCCAAACATACGCACAAAAAGCTGTTGCTGGTGCTTCTGCCCGTCGCTGGCAGCACTGGCGTAGGCTGCCAAGGCCAGAGCGCCGCCGGTGGAAAGCGGGCTGATGGAGGCAGTATTAGCTACCATGGTAATGGTAGATGCCAGCTCCAGCTGATTAACCCCGCCAAGCTGCTGCGCTACGTGCGGAATTGTGGGGATCAGCGTAGGCATAACCACGCCCGATGTGGAGCTGAACCAGCTCATAATCCCTGCAGTCATCCCCATAACGGCAGCTGCAGTTCTTTCGCTCATCACCGAAACTAAAATTGAAGACAACACATCAATACCGCCCAAATCAATAATAAGCTGCATCAAAACACCCACGCCTGTAATCAAAAGCAGCGTGCCCCAGGGAATATGCTTGAGTGCCTTCGCTTCGTCCGATACACGCAAAAAAGACAGGACTGCCGCTACAGCAAAGCTTACCAGACCCACGTTAATGCGCCATACCATTACCAAAAGCACCATGGCCGCAATACCTGCCAGGGTCAGCAGCTGCTTGTAGTTAAAGGCGGCAATTGCTTTAGCAGTGCCCTCTGCCTGCGCCTTCAGCTTGTAGCCGCCAAGTAAGACGTACACTATCACGGCATAAATAGTAGACGCCAAAATACCATTGAGCAAAAACTCCTTTTCAATGCCGGTAAGGCCAAACTCCGCACACAAATTGATGCCGATAATACCGGTAGCCGCCAGCGGTGAAACGCCGCCACCAGTCGCACCCAGTGCTGTAAGCGTAGCCAACAGCACCGGACTGATTTTCATCTCAGCTGCCAGCGCCATAGAAAACACCATCATAATTGCCATAGTAGGCACGGTACCAGGTCCGATAGCTGCAAGAATAGTAGAGAATACGTAGATTATTATAGGTATAAGGTAAATCCTTTTGCCCGCAAGGGCAATAACCTTCTGTGCCAGCAAATCCAGCGTACCGTTGAGCTGCGCCAGACTAAACAAATAGGTTACACCCAAAAGCATCAGGAATAATGAAGCATTAAAGCCTTTGATAATTTCTGCATCTGCAATACCAACCATCCGCCCCAGCACCAAGGCAAAGGCGATAGACAAAAGACCTGTATTCATTTTGCGGAAAAAGCCCAAAAAAATCGCGATAAGTAAAAACACCAGGGACAATAAAGCCATAAGAAACCTCCAAAAAATTTATTTGAGAGTGTAGTGGCAGGAATATTTTTTATAACAAAATCGCCATTACTATAATATCACTTAGGAATTAGTTTGTAAAACTATAGTTTACTTTTGTTTATTCTTGTTTGGCATTACATTTATTCCATCCAGGAATAGTCAGGCTTCTTTAGTATATTTTTCCATATATGCTGTACTACTAACAGAATATAAGCAAGGGTAGTTTATTTATCAGTCTATAAATGCTACAATAAATGATTAAGAGATAAAAAGCACAGGCAGCAGCCGGTGCCAGCATGGAGATGATTGCTTTGCCAAATTACGCTGATATCAACGGCCGTCCCTTAAAGCGCCAGCAGGTGCAGGAATATCTGCACAAGCTGCAGCTTGTAGATTTAGAGCCGGCCGCCGACCTAACCACACTAGTTAAATTACAGGACGCACACCTGAAATATATTCCCTACGAAAATTTTGACTGTATGAACGGCAAGATTACCTCACTTAAGCGTCAGGACATGTTTAACAAGATTATTTTGCACAACCGCGGCGGTATCTGCTTTGAGCTTAACGGCCTCTATAACTGGCTGTTGGAATCATTAGGCTTTGATGTCACCAGCTTCGCTGCCCGCTTTATCGATAAGATGGAAACCTACCAGCTGCGCCGTCACCGCGTCATGTGCGTGGCCATTGGCGGCAAGCGCTATTTTACCGACGTAGGCGTGAACAGCGAAAGTCCGCGTGTACCGCTCGAGCTGACAGAGGGCCTTGTGCAGAGCGACGGCATCAGCCAATACAAATTCACCAAAAGCGAATTTTGGGGCTGGCTGCTGTGGCAAAAGGAAAAGGGCAAGGTCTGGAAGCGCCTTATGGGCTTTACGGAAGAACCGCAGATTGATAAGGACTTTATCACTGCCAGCTTCTGGTGCGACGCCCATCCCAAGTCACCCTTCATCAACACCAAAAAGCTGTCTATTTTCCGCGAGGACTGCAATATCACTATCCGCGGCAATTACCTCAAGTTCTACCTCGGTGGCCGCGTAAAATACCGCTATAAAATTACAACCGGAGAAGAATTAAAGGAAATCCTCTGGGAGTATTTTGGCATTAACGTTGACTACAAGCTAAAGGATGATGGCATTGAGTATTAAAAGCTTCGGGCTACCACTGTACACAAAAAAAATATTGCTGGCCCTCATGGCAGTCGGACACAAGGCCTATGTTGTCGGCGGCGCAGTGCGCGATTTGCTGCTGCAAAAATGGCCGCACGATTACGATATCACCACCAGTGCCACGCCCGAGGAGGTGCTTGCTGTCTGCGCTGCTCATAACTGGGATACCATAGACAAGCTGGGGCACAACTTTGGCTGCGTCGTCATCATTTTAGACGGCATCCGCATCGAGGTCACCACCTTCCGCGGCGAGCGTTACGACGCCAGTGATGCCCACAAGCCTTCGGAGACCTGGTTCTGCACCTCCCTCAAGGAGGATTTGAGCCGCCGCGATTTTACCATTAATGCTATGGCCATGGATATAAATGGCAAGGTTTATGATTATTTTGGCGGTATGCAGGATTTAAAAGATAAAATATTGCGTACCGTTGGCAATGCCCATAAGCGCTACGAGGAGGATGCACTGCGGATGCTGCGCGCCTGCCGCTTCGTGGCCCAGCTTGGCTTCACCTACGTGCAGGACGGCTGCGAAAATTTGCCTCCCTTTGGTCAGAGCGGCACTCCCTACTACCTGCCGCATGGCTTTGACTTTCCTGCCGCACGCTGTGCAGGCCTGTCCCTGGAGCGCGTGCGCACCGAGCTGCAAAAGCTGCTGCTGGCTAAATATGCAGGCAAAGGACTAATGCTGATGATGGCTACAGGTATCTTAGCAGCCTGCTGCCGCGTGCGGACAAACGGCCAGTATACAGCTGTACCTATTTTACCCGAAGCCTCCCACCTTGTAGGACTGGCGCAAAACCCCAAGTACCACATATATAATACCTGGGAACACACCCTGCTCGCTATTGATAACAGCCCCTGCTGCCAGGAAATCCGCTGGGCGCTTTTGCTGCACGACCTGGGCAAGGGCTTGCCCAATATCCGCAGGCTGAACAAAGAAGGACAACCCACAGACCCCGGACATGAGGCCGAAAGCGCCAAAATGGCACAGGCATTCTTAACACGCTTTGGCTTTAACAAGGAGCAAACCCACCTCATAACCTGGCTGGTGGCACAGCATATGCGCTTTGCCCCCATGCTGCTTACAGGCGAACGTGCATTATTGCGCTGGGTGCGCGGCGAAGCACAAAGCGCAGGCTTTCGCAGCCAAGTAAAGCTGACGCAGGCCTACGAGCTGCTGACAGAGGTATTTTTGGCAGATATGGGAGCAACGCACGCCCGTGATAACAAGCAGCTGATGGCGGAGGGTCGCCAGCTGGGCCAGCAGGTTACAGAGCTGGCACGCACACGCATGCCTGTAGCTATCAGCGACCTGGCGCTCAAGGGCAACAGCCTGCTTAAGCTAGTAGAGCAGCCACTGATTAAGGATATCCTAACCTATCTCTTACAGCGTGTACAAAGCGGTAATCTGGCCAACAATTACGAAGATCTGCTGGAGGCAACCAAAAAGCATTTATCCCGTTTTCAGCTGGATCTGGATATTGAAAGGAAAACTTTATGAAACTAACTAAAGCAACCACTCTTGCCGCCTGCCTGCTTATACTCATTGCCGGCCTTGTCTGGCTGGTGCAGCAATATGACACAATGCCTGTTGCCACAGGCGACGTCATAGACGGCGAAGCCACAGGCGGTGCAGCGAAGTTCGTGGGCAAGCACGATATCAAGGGCTCGCCCTACTTTGCGCAGCCTGATATTTATAACCTGCAGCCTAATGATCATCTGCTTATCCTGAAAAAATTTGCCACCACCCAGCAAATCACACCCTACACCTGCGGTCCTGCTGCCGCCAACATGGTAGTGACTCACTTTAAGGGCAAAACTATTGATGACGAGCTGGCAGTTGCCAAAATTATGGGCACCAGCAAAACCGTCGGTACCAACACCAAGGGTATGAGCGCCTATTTTGAAAAGCTGGGCTGGGAGGTACATTCCTCCGCTAAAGACAAAACTCCCGACAGCTATGAGGATTTCCTCAAGTTTGTCAGGAGCAATTTAAAAAATAATACGCCGATTATTGTGGAAAATATCGACTGGGGCGGCCATTGGCGCGTCATCATCGGCTATGACAGCATGGGTACGACGCATACAGGCGATGACGTGCTGCTTATGGCAGACCCCTTTGACACCAGCGACCACTTGCAGGACGGCTACAACGTTGTGCCGGCCGAACGCTTCTTTTACATGTGGTTTGACCACCAGCTCTTCCCCAAGGGAGAGCAAAAACGCCAATGGCTCACTGCCAGACCGAGGGATTAATAAAGTAAAATAGCAGCCAAGTCCATCGCTTGACTGCTATTTTTATATTTCACAAAACTATCTGTATATCTTTATTCTTTCTGCTCTACTCCACGCACATGCGTAAAATAAGAATACAGGGCAACACTCATCAAAACGCAGCCGGTGGTAACCAAAACATAGCGCGAGCTCATAAAGCTGCCCAACAGACCGCCAGCCAAGGGACCAACCACACCACCAAACTGCTGCGCGCTCGTCACCAGGCCAAAGGCCTTGCCACGCATATTTTTGGCTGTAACCCGCGTAAGATTGGCGTTAATATTGGGCACGGCACCTGCTAAAAACAGACCGTAAACAAACTGGATGGCCGCAAACTGCCACACATTGGCAATAAACACCTGAAACAGATTGATGAAGCCTGCAATGAAGGTGACAACGCAAAACGTGCGCACATAGCCGAAGCGCTGTCCCCGCTTGCCCCAAAATGGTGCTGCGATAATACCGGTGAAACCAGATAGAGAAAAAACTATACCCGACATTTTGATAGCAGCATCACCCATATCATGCATCAGCTCGCCCACGTACAGCGTAATCAACGGCTGGATGAGCATTACGCAGGTCTGCACCATAAAAAACATCGCCATAACGTACAGCAAGCCCTTGTTGTGCAAGGCATCCCGCAGGTCGGCCAGCAAGCTGCCCGCTGCATGCTTGCCCTTGCTCAGCACCGACATGTCATGCACAATGCACGCCACCGCGCTCGTTGCCACAAACAGCGCCACACTGCCCACATAAAAGGAAGCACGCATACCAAACCAGCTGCTCAGATAACCGCCCATCAATGGTCCCATAATCGTACCGCTGGCCACGGCCGTCTGCATCAGCCCCATACCCCAGCCCATGCGCTCTTCGGGTAAGGAGGACGAGGCCATAGACATACACGCAGGCACAAAGCCGGCGATAACACCACAAAGTATACGCACCAGCAAAAGCTGATACACGTCCTGGCACACGCCCGTCAAAAAGTAGGTCAGCGCCAGGCCGTAACCGGCGCGGATAGCCATCTTGCGCTGTCCCACATGGTCAGCCAGCGCACCCCAATAGGGTGCCATCGCCGCACTGCCCATAAAGGTGACAGCAAAGGTGATGCCTGTCCAGAAGTTGACATCGGCCTGCGTCACGTGCAGCTCCCGCAAAAGGTAAACCGGTAAAAACGGCATACACATGGTATAGCTGGCGCAGCACAAAAACACTCCCAGCCACAGCACCGGCAGGTTCGCCTTCCAGCTGCCATTATTATTTATCCTTAAGATTGACACAATATCTTCTCCCTCTCTTGTGACTTTGCCTACAATCATTATAACACATCTGCTACAAGGCAACGCTGCAAGCCATTTAATTTTGTTGCTTTTTGTACAATTGCCACTTCTTCGGCTACTTAATGAAAAATCTATTTGACAGCAATAAACAAAAAGCCTACAATAATATTATGAGCTAGGACGCTTGTTGCGTCCTAGCTTTTTCTATTGAGGGAGGAAGGAAGGAGAGCTGACATATGCAGGATCTAGTAAAACACACTGACAACATCAATAAGCTTTTAGCGCGTTTTGGTGTTAAATTTGGCATATACAAAAACAACGTCTTTCACGAGCAGCTGTTTCCCTTTGATGCTATTCCACGCATCATCACGGCAGAGGAATTTGCTGAAATTGAAAAGGGCTTAACCCAGCGCGTAAATGCGCTCAATATGTTTTTGTATGATATCTATCACGAGCAACACATTATTAAGGACAAGGTGATTCCCGAGGAATTTGTTTTTTCCTCCAAGGGATATCTGCCCGAATGTGCCGGCATCACCCCGCCTGGCAAGATTTATTCGCATATTTCCGGCATCGACCTGGTGCAGGCACAGGATAAAAAATGGTATATTTTAGAGGACAACCTGCGCATCCCGTCCGGTGCCTCCTATCCGCTCATAGCACGCAAGCTGTGCCGTATCGCCAGTCCGCAAAGCTATGCTAACAACAACATCGTAGATAACCGCAATTACGGCGATATGCTGGCGCACGTTATGGCCAGCGTCAACACCGGCGGCATTTCCGTCATTCTCACCCCTGGCCGTTACAATGCCGCCTTTTTCGAGCATGCCTACCTTGCCGAAATGACGCACAGCGTTTTGGCCATGCCTACAGACTTGTATGTAGATAACGGCTACGTTTATTACCGCGCTATGGACAAGCCGCAGAAGGTCGGCGTCATCTACCGCCGCATCTCCGACGAATATCTTGATCCGCTCACCTTCCTGCCCGAATCGCTCATCGGAGTGCCCAACCTTATCAGCGCCTACCGCGCAGGCAATGTCGCCATCATGAACACTCCCGGCAACGGTGTGGCTGATGACAAGGGCATTTACTACTTTGTACCCAAGATGATTAAATACTATCTGGGTGAGGATTCTATCACAAACAATGCCCCCACCTATCTTATGTATTACGACAAGGACCGCAGCTACGCTTTAGCACACTTTGACGAGCTTGTCTTTAAGGATGTATCCGAAGCCGGCGGCTACGGTGTATTCTTTGGCCGCGATTTGAGCAGCCAGCAAAAGGCAGATTTTATCGCCCTCATGCAGTCACAGCCACGTCGCTTTATTGCCCAGGAAATTATTGACTTTATTGATTTGCCGATTATGGATGATGGTAAGGAGGTTTTGCGCAAGGCTGACCTGCGCGCCTTCGTTTTAAGCGGCAAGGATACCAAGGTTTGGCCCAGCGGCCTGACACGTTTTTCACGTAATCCCGATTCGTTCGTTGTTAATTCATCTCAAGGAGGAGGCTTCAAGGACACATGGGTATTATCTCGTTAGAAAAATCAAATCATCTATATTGGCTGGGACGCTACAGCGAGCGTGCCTTCACCACCATCCGCACCTTTATGGAAGCATATGACACAATGCTTGACAGCGACCCCAATGCCTACAAAAAGGTGTGCGAAAAGCTGTCCATCCCTGATGTTTACGGCTGCAAGGAAGCCTTTATTATCAATTATCTTTTTGATGAAACCGATCCCAACTCCGTATACAGCAACCTGTCGCGTGCCTGCGACAATGCCAGCGTTATGCGTGACGTTATCAGTAGCACTGCCCTGGGCTATATCCAGCTGGCACTGGACGTAATGGAGGACGCCAAGCGTGAAACCTTCTGCCTGCTGCACCTGCAGGAGGTTATCGACGACCTGTATGCCTTCTGGGGAAGTATTGATGATTACGTAGAAAGCAGCGAATGCCGTAACATCATAAAATGCGGCCGCTACATAGAAAGACTTGACTTATATATCCGTTTAGATTATGATACTAATGCGATGGAGCTTGCCTATACCCGTATGGTCTACCGCTTAGAGCGCAGCCGCTGCGATTATGATAAGCAAAAGCTGGCGGCCGTAACCAAGGCCCTCGCAGATGGTGGTGACCTGCACGCGGTGCTCCCCAGCCTAAACAATATATTCAAGGATTGATAACCTTTGAGAAAGCTAAACTTTCATTACGAAATGCAGCTAAAGTTTTCCGGTCCCATCTACAAGCACAGCTTTGCCCTGCGCTGCCTGCCTAAGGAAACCTGCACCCAGCACATTTTGCAGCTGGATTACAGTATTACGCCTGCAGTGAGTGTATGCCGGACAAGCGATGCCTTTGGCAATACCCTGTGCTCCGGCTTTTTGCTGGAGGCACACGACAGCTTTGCCTTTAGTGTAGATGGCACCGCCATCACCAACAGCGAAAATATCGACAGCGGCAGCCTGCAGCCCTTGTTTTACTACCCCACGCCGCAGACAACGCTGACGCAGGGAGCAGAGCATTACCTGGCGCTTGCTGCTAAAATGCGTGACCCTGTACAAAAGGCTTTGGTGATGAGCAGCGAGCTTTACCGCAATTTCGTCTACAAACAACATACGACAACGACGCAGACGACTGCCCAACAGGCTCTTGACCAAGGAGAGGGTGTCTGCCAGGACTATACCCACATCATGCTGGCGCTGTGCCGCCTGTGTCATATCCCTGCGCGCTACGTAGCAGGCTTTATGACAGGCGAAGGAGCGACACACGCCTGGCTGGAAATTTACGCCAACGGCCATTGGATCGGCATCGATCCTACCAACAACCGCGTGGTTGATGACCAATACATCAAGCTGTCGGAGGGGCGCGATGCCGCCGACTGCATCGTTGACAAGGGTATCTTCTTCGGCAACGTCAGCCAGAAGCAGACTGTTTTGGTGCGTGTAACACAGCAGGAGCTATAAAATTTATTAACAGACAGCCTATTTTGTACCGCACTATACGAACAATGGAGTATGCGCGATTCGCTGTCATTGCGCAACATAAAAAAGACCTCGGGATATCGTCCCGAGGTCTTTTGCTTTAGCATATCATATTTATCCCAAAAACATAATGGACATAATATAGCGTTTACGTGTATAATATTCTTTGGATTAGTTTGTATTGTTAGCGATAAAGTAACTACCAAAATGCAATACTGTTAATAAATACACAGGCCCGCAGCCTGCAAAGGAGAGTGTACGCGTGAAACCCTACAGCTTACAAGAATTGGAAAAATGCGGCTTTTTATCTAAAATATTTGGCTCCACCCCTGCCGAAAACGGCTGGAAGGAGCTTAATAACCTGCTGGCCGAGGCTCCTGAGGCCCTATCGCTTACCAGTGACGATGTCAAGGGCGCCCTCAAAAAATGGGGCGTAAAACTCAATGATGACAACCTGGCTCAGCGCAGCGGCATTTACCGCAAGCTGGCAGACGTTATTTTTACCGAAGTACAAAGCAAGGATGATAGCCAATTTGAACAGATAAAGCATTTAGCAGAGCTTTTGGAGCTACCTACCTACCAGGTGAAGCTGGCAGATAAGGCATCTAAAACAGCTGCCTATTTTGTGCGCTGCCGCAATATTTTAAACGGTGCAGAAAAGTTGGATATCCAGCAGCTCAACGCGCTTTTTGATTACGATTATGAGGACAGCTTAGCCATGCGCAAGCAGGTTTTTAAGGCACACTTCAACCAAAAATTTGATGCTATCAGCAAGGCTCAGCGCTACACCCCGGACGAAGAAGCCGGCTTTACGGCTGACTGCAGTGCCCTCAACCTGACGCTGGCAGAAGAGCTGAAGCCTAATATCAAATCAGCTCTGGATAAATACCGCAACCTGTGGAACGCGGAGCACAATCCTTTGGGCAATATCCAGCAGGATGCCTTTCCGCTCAACGCTGGCGAGGTCTGCCATGCCTATACCAATTGCGGCCTGTGCCAAAACAAAATGGTGGAGCGCGAGGACAACTACTTTGAGCTGACGCGTAAATTCAGTATTGATGAAACTGTTTCCTTTAAGGATGAAAAGATCGAGCACCCTAAGTTCAAGGAGGAAATGGTCATTCTTCTGGAGCTGGGCGCGTTCTTCCTCACCAACCAACGCATTGTTTACATCGGCAAGAAAAACGCCTTTAACGTAATGCTGGCAAATATCACCAGCGCCGATTTTGACGGCGTCAACCTCATCACCTTCCACACAACCAATAGTCAAAAGGAAAACGTAGACGTCATCATCAAATTCAGCGACGAAGCCGCCGGCGTTATGTTCATTCTCTTTAATAAGGTCTTTGCCAACGCCAAGGCCTAAAAGCTTAACTACATAGCAAAACCCCTGCAGGATAACCTGCAGGGGTTAATTTTTACCCGGCATTCAGGAATACTGCTCTAATATCTACTACCCGTTTATAATGGTAATAGCAGACATTTTTGCACTCCTGGTTTATTTTACATGCACTCTTTGATAGCCTTAGCCATACGCTGGATACCTTCAACAATGCGGTCATCCGGCATGTTAGAGTAGTTGATACGCATGCTGCGGTCAGTCTTTTGGTTAGGATAGAAGGCATCACCGATTACGGCAGCAACCTTCATTTCAATGCACTTGTCAAATACCTTACGTGCGCTTACGCCCTCGGGTACGGTTACCCACAGGAACAGGCCGCCTTCAGGATGGGTCCATTCAACACCTTCGGGGAAGTATTTAGCCATGGATTCCAGAATCAGGTCGCGGCGATGCTTGTACAGCTCAACAATTTCCTTAACATGGGCATCCAGGTCATAAGCTTCCATGTAAGCGTCAGCAACACCTTGGTCAAAATTGGAGGTGTGCAGGTCAGCGCTTTGTTTAATCTTAACAAACTCGCTCAGCAGGCTGTGCTCTGCAGCAATCCAGCCCAGGCGCAGGCCGGGGCAGAAGATCTTGGAGAAGGTACCCAGGAACATAACCAAGCCTTTGGTATCCATGGATTTTAAGGACGGCAGGATGACGCCTTCATAACGCAGCTCGCCGTACGGGTTATCCTCCAATACAGGCAGGTTGTGCTTATTAACAACTTCCATGAATTTTTGACGGCGCTCTAAGGACCAGGTGCGGCCGGTCGGGTTTTGGAAGTCAGGAATTACATAAATGAATTTGCAATTTTCGGTAGTGGACAGAATTTTGTCCAGCTCTTCGGGGATCAGACCGCCGTTATCGGTCGGAACCTCTACGAATTTGGGCTCATAAGCATTGAAAGCGTTCAGAGCACCCAAGTAGGACGGGCTTTCGCACAGAACAACGTCGCCAGGGTTCAAGAACAGCTTGCCGGCGAAGTCCAGGCATTGCTGGGAACCAGTGGTGATGAGGATGTCGTCAGGATCAACATTGGTGTGATATTTATCTGCCATGCGCTTAGCAATTTTAGCGCGCAGGGACGGACGACCCTCGGTGGTTGCGTATTGCAGCAGCTGACGGCCTTCCTTGAGCACCAGGTCATGAGAAACCTTGGCAATCTCTTCTACGGGGAACAGCTCAGGTGCCGGCAAACCACCAGCAAAGGAAATGATATCAGGCTGAGCAGTTAATTTTAACAGCTCGCGGATTTCAGAAGCTTGCATACGCTCCATACGTTTTGCGAATTTCATGTCTAAAAACCTCTCTTCATTAGCTAACTTTATATTTTTGATGTACTTTATATTGTAACACCATGAAAAAAAATGTACAAGCAAAAATATAACCCTAAGGCAGATTTACTTATATATTAGGCATTTTTTGTTAAGTTATTAACTATTTGGGACAAAATTACAGAATTTTATACACAGAAAAGCCCCTGCCAGCAAGCAGCAGAGGCTTATGCAACTTAACCTTTTATACTTTCAGCAGCTCTTTTTCCTCCAGATATTGTGCCAGTAGCTGTCCCACCTTATTCACCAGCTTCAGGCAGTTTTTCAGATGCTCACGTGTGTTAAACTCATACGGCATCAAATCAGCGCAGGCACAGGAGCCAAAGGCTGCTGCAAAGCGCTCATGAAATTCCTGCGTCAGCGGATAGATTTCTGATAACGGCTTTTCGCTAGGATGATTGCGTCCTGCCAACGTGCTTATCACCATTACGCAGCCTGCCATAGCACCACACAAATCCCTGGCATGCCCGATGCCGCCGCCAAAACCGGAGCATAGGCGCAAAGCATTATCGCTTATATCCACGCCTGCCTCCTTGCGGAAAGCTTCTACGATTGCCTCACAGCAATTGAAGCCGCTCTTAAAGCAATTACCTGCCGCCATTCCCATTTTATCGCTGAAGTCACTCATATTTTCCCGCCTCCTTGTTATTTAATAACGATAATAAAATATGCTTATTTGCTTCTGTCGCTTTCCGTTTCATAAGGCCAGCCACTCATACCTCCCTCCAAGCTGAAAACATCGGTAAAGCCGCGTGCGCGCAAAATAACCTCTGCCTCATAGCCACGCAGATTGATCTGACAGGAGGTTATGATTTTCTGCTGTTTGTCTATTTTCTCAACCTCCGCTCCACGCAAGCTATCCAGCGGCAGGTTAATTCTGTTTTTTATTCCTGCAATGCGCTTTGCAGCAACCTCTGCCGGTGTGCGCACATCAACAAACAAATAATCCTCCTGCTGACGCTGCTTGGCAAAATCTGCCGGATTAATTCCGCGCATACGTCCTGCTAATTTATTTTGCAATACATTTGCAGCCGTAGCAATGTTATCTATGGGCGAATTAAAGGGTGGTGCATAGGCAAAGTCTATGTTAGACAAATCCTCCAGGGTTGCCTTCATGGAAATCGCCACAGCCAACGCATCGATACGTTTAGTAACATTTTGTCCCACAGCCTGCGCTCCCAGCACCCGTCCACTATGCTTTTCTGCCAACAGCTTAAGCACAACCCTGCCGGCACCTGGCATATAGCTCAGGCGGTCAAATCCCGGTACAACTACGCTGGCAAATTCCAGAGCAGCTTCGCGTGCCGCCTGCCCGCTTAAGCCGACTGCTGCAGCCTCCTGTCCCAAAAAGCGGCAGGCGGCAGTCTGCAGCACACCAGGATACTTCACCTGCGCCCCGCAAATATTATCAGCAATTATGCGTCCATGCTTATTGGCCGTAGATCCCATGGGAGCATATACCTTAGCACCGCTAACCCGCTGCTCGTTTTCGGCACAATCACCGCCGGCATAAATATCAGCATCACTGGTCTGCAGGTATTCGTTAACAGCTATACAACCACTAGGTCCAATAACTAATCCCGCATTCTCTGCCAAAGCTACGTTAGGACGCACACCAACAGCTACAATAACCAACTGAGCAGGAAGCAGACGTTTATCCGTCTGCACACCGCTGACTCTGCCCATAGCAGAGGTAAATGCTGTTGCCGTCTCCCCCAAATATATATCCAGCAAGGCATTATTAGTATCACGCAAAAGCAAGGCAGACATTTCTTCATCCAACAGCTGTGGTAGCAGCCACTTCTTCTGCTCCAGCAGGCTGGTGTGAATTCCCCGATGGACAAAAGCCTCTGCCAATTCCAAACCGATAAAGCCACCACCGATAATTACTACGTCCTTAACCTGATACTTTGTAATTTCTTCGTCTACCTCCCGTACATCCTTGGGAAACCAAAAGCTGTGTATGCCAGGAGTATCTGCCTGCGGCAGGTTCAGCCTTATAGGTGTGCTTCCCGTTGCCAGCACTAATACATCATACGCTATCTCCTTAACTATCCCCGCCTCGCTATAAACAACACATTTACGTTGTCTGTCGATTTGTTGCACATCACAGCCGCACCTGGCATCCACGCCCTTCACAAGTCTAAAATAACTGCTATCACGGGCTATTCCCTGCGGCGTGTGATCTAAACTGCTTATGCTCCGCACCTCGCCGCTAATAAAATAGGGAGCGCCACAGGCGCCATAGCTGAGCTGTTGTCCACGCTCCAGAACAACAATTTCTGCCTGCGCATCCAACCGGCGCAGACGCGCCGCAGTTTTCATGCCGGCTGCCATACCACCGATAATCACCACACGCTTAGTCATCATTGCACCTCCATTCCCAAATATTAATGTTGTATTATTTTGAAAATTTTGATTCAAAAAAAGTGCTTTAATCGACAAACAACAATTTACTATGACAACAAATACTCCAATCACTATACACATTAAAGCATGTCTGCTTCTAACATCATTATAGCAAAATAGCCTTTGTCCGCATAGAGACAAAGGCTATAACTATAACAAATTTTATTCTGCCTCGTATACGCTCAGAGCCTCCAGCGCCAACGCATAGCCAGCAAAGCCCAGGCCGCAGATCTGCCCTACACAGCCTGCCACCGTCACGGAATGGTGACGGAACTCCTCGCGCTTATGAATATTGCTGATATGCACCTCGATCGCAGGAATATTTACAGCCTTGAGCGCGTCCAAGATGGCCACACTGTAATGGGTAAAGGCCGCAGGATTAATCACTATACCATCAAAGCGCCCATAAGCCTTTTGGATAGCGGTAACCAGGTCCCCCTCGTAATTACTCTGCAAAAGCTCCACCTCCACGCCCAGGCGGTCAGCAGCTGATTGGATGTATTCGCACAAGCTGGCGTAATCCTCACGTCCGTAGATCTTTTTTTCACGCACCCCCAGCAAATTGATGTTGGGTCCGTTCAATACTAATATTTTGCGCATCTCGCACTCTCCCTTGCCTTAATCTTTATTTACTGCTCTTGCGTAAGCAAGCAAAAGCTGCAGTACCTCATCCATGCTTCGATTATTATCTACTATGTAATCGGCATACTGGCGGTAAAGTGCTATCCGCTCATCATATAGCGTAAAAATACGCTGCTTATCTGCTGCTAAAAGCGGTCTTGCATCTCCCTCGATGCAAGCAAGAATTTTTTGCGGTGCTCTATCAATGAACACCACCACGCCGCTTTGCTTTAAGAGCTGCATATTCTGCTCACGCTTCACTGCGCCGCCGCCCGTTGCTATAACCGCACTACCTAGCGTTGCCAGATACTTTAGCGTGCGGGTTTCAGCCGTGCGGAAGGCTTCCTCGCTTTCGGCAAAAAAGCTTTTGATGCTGCGCGCCTCGCGTTCCTCCAGCACATCATCCGCATCGAAAAAATCCATCCCCAGCTCCTTGGCCAGGCTTTTGCCGAAGGTGCTTTTGCCGCTGCCCGGCATACCGATCAAAACAATATTTTTCATTGCTTTTGCTCCAGCTCCTGCATAATGCGCACAATCAGGCTGCTGTCGTACTGCGCCTCCTGCCAGATTTCCTGCGCTGCCACTGCCTGCGCCACCAGCATAAAGAGACCATTGACAGTCTTCATGCCTGCTGCCTCGGCCTGCTGCAGAAACAAGCTTTTAGCAGGATTATAAATTAAATCCACGGCAGCATCAAAATTGCTCACTTCCTCTGCCGTTACGGGTGAAGCGTTGATCTTGGGGAACATGCCCACAGGCGTACAGTTGATAATCACATCACCCGTAAGCGATGCCAGACCGTTATAATCAATTACACGGCACTTAGGTGCAATTTTGTAAAAATCCTTGTCGATGTGTGCCACGTCGCGCGTCACCAAATACAGCTTACCCACACGCTTATCTGCCAGATATTTGACAACGGCCCGCGCCGCGCCGCCAGTTCCCAAAACAGCGATACGCTTAGCCCGCGCATCAATGCCGTTATATTCCAGCATCCTGCCAAAGCCAAAGTAATCAGTGTTGTAGCCAACGGCGCCGTCCGCAGTAAACTTGATGGTATTCACCGCGCCGATGGCCTTAGCCTCACGCGTGATGCTGTCTAAAAGCGGCATCACGTGCAGCTTGTGGGGAATGGTAACGTTACAGCCGGCGTAGGACTTGCGCAGCTCGCGCATACACTGCGGCAGTTCCTCCAGCGGCGTTTCCAGCAGCGTGTAGCTGCCGCTGATACCGGTATATTTAAAAAACAGCTCATGAATAGCAGGTGACAGGCTGTGTCCCAGCTTGCCGCCCAAAAGCCCATATTGTTGCATCCAGCCTCAATCCTTTCGTTCGTAGGCACGGTAGTTGCCCAAAATCTTGCAATAGGTAGTTTTCGCCTTAATCTCGTCCAGCACGTCCTGCACCAGCGGGTCAGCCAAATTGCCTGTCACATCAATATAAAAGAAATACTCCCAGGTTTTGCCCACGATAGGACGCGATTCCAGGTTCATCATGTTCAGCCCCATGTGGTAGAAGCTGGCCAGCATCTTATAAAGCGAGCCTGTTTCGTGCTTCACCGCCACAATCAGCGTTATTTTGTTAGCATCAGGCACAATTTCAGGTTTTTTAGCGATAATGACAAAGCGGGTATAGTTATTGCTGTTGCTGTTAATTGCAGGCGCGATAATCTTCAAATTATACAGCTCTGCTGCCTGCTTGCCGGCAATAGCACCCAAGGTGACGTCCTGCTTTTGCGCCACCTCCTCCGCACTCTTGGAGGTGCTAAAGTAAGGAACCTGCTCCATCTGCGGATAGTCGTGAAAGAAGTCCTTGCACTGCTTAAGCCCCTGCGGATGCGAATACACCGTTTTGATGCTCTGCAGCGTTGCTCCCTCGCAGCCCAAAAGATTTTGCTCTATCTTGACGCATTGCTCGCCTACGATGCTGCAGTCATATTGGCGCAGCAGGTCGTATACCTCGGTAATACCGCCTGTCGAGGAATTTTCCAGCGGCAGCACTGCGTAATCCATCCCACCACTATTTACGCTGGCTATAACCTCCTCAAAGGTGTTAAAGTGATGGCGGTTATATTGGTGTTCACTAAAATATTCCCCCAGCGCCTGGTGCGTAAACGAGCCTGCAGGCCCAAAGCACGCAATCTCCAGCGTACGGTCAGCAGGACCTGACAGCGCAGCCTCCTCCAGCACGCAGGCCTGATCGATAATACCGCGCATAATATTTTTTACAGCTACGGAATATTCCTTGTTCTCCAAGAAGCCTGCCACCTTGGCGATAACCCTGGCCTCGCGGTTCTTGTCCTTCACCGGTAGTCCCTTGGCCTTTTTATAGGCCGCTACCTGCATCACAAGCTGCAGGCGGTTTTCCAGCACCTCTGCCAGCTGCTGGTCCATTTTATCTATTTCCTTGCGGATAAGCTCTAAATCCAGTTCCTGCATCTTATCTCTCCCATTTCTTTGCTTCTAACAGCAAATCCCACAGCGTCCAGGCGACCACTGCTTCAACAACCGGCACTGCCCTCTGCACAATACAGGGATCATGTCTGCCTGTTATGCTCAGCGTGGTATCCTGCTGCTGCTTAAGGCTCACAGTCCGCTGCTCGCGTGCAATGGACGGCGTCGGCTTGACGGCCACACGCAGCAAAAGCGGCATGCCGTTGGCAATGCCTCCCGTGATGCCGCCGTTATGATTCGTATAGCAGCTGACAGCACCATCGACATAATGCAGGGCGTCGTTGGCCTCCGCTCCCATCAAGGCAGCAAAGCCAAAGCCTTCGCCAAATTCCACGCCCTTCACAGCAGGCACCGAAAACAGCGCATGACTCAAGCAGCTTTCCAGCGAATCAAAATAGGGTGCGCCTACGCCCGCAGGCAGGTGCAACGCCATAGCCTCGATAACGCCACCCACGCTGTTAAGCTCTGCCTTAGCCGCCAAAATCCGCTCCTGCATTTTGGCACCAACGGCATCATCCATAACGGCAAAATCCTTGCTTCCCAGTGCCAAAAGCTCACTGTCCGCCATGCCCATGGGGTCAAAGCGCTGCTCGCTGACATCAGCAATCCGCAAAATATGCGCACCTACGATAATCCCCTGCTGCGCCAGTGCCTGCTTGGCTACCGCCCCCGCAAACACCAGCGGTGCCGTTATCCTGCCCGAAAAGTGGCCGCCGCCACGATAATCATTGAAGCCCTGGTAGCGCACGTGTCCGGCGTAATCTGCGTGTCCCGGACGCATTTTATCAGCCAAAATGCTGTAATCCTTAGAATGCTGGTCGCTGTTAACTATACGCGCGCACAAGGGCGTGCCTGTAGTATAGCCGTTGAAAAAGCCGCTTTGGATTTCCACTGCATCGCTTTCCTTACGCGCAGTACTCAGCGCATTGCGACCTGGGGCACGGCGCGCCATCTCACGCGCAATCTGCTCCTCGTCCAGTGCCAGTCCCGGCGGCAGGCCGTCCAGTACCACGCCGATGGCCCTGCCGTGCGATTCTCCATAAATCGCCATTTTTATATTCATACCCAATATTCCGCTCATGCCAGCACCTCAAGCTTTCCGCCAACGCTTTGGTAATCCTCCCAGAAGTTGGGATAGGATTTGCTCACGCTGCCTGCACCCGTCAGCACGATGGGCTGTGCGCAGCACTGCGCTGCCACCGCCAGGCTCATCGCAATGCGGTGATCGTTCCATGCGTCCACCTCAACACCGCCAGCCAAGCCCTGCGGCCTGCCCACAATCGTCAGACCTGCACTTTCCTCAGTAATCTGCGCGCCCAGCTTGTTCAGCTCGGCTGTAATCGCCGCCAGCCGGTCACATTCCTTGATACGCAAGCGCCCCGCATTGATAACCTTAGTCGTGCCAGCGCTCACTGCCGCCAGCACAGTCAGCACGGGGATGATATCAGGACAGTCGGCTGCATCGATCACAGCAGCCTGCGTTGCCCCGCCGCATACGCTCACGCTGTCTGCCTCCTTGGTGACACACGCACCCATGCGCTGCATAATTTCCACCACAGCCTTATCACCCTGCAAAGAGGCAAAATCAACACCTGCAGCCGTAACAGCGTCACCCAACGCGCCGCCTACAGTCCAAAAGGCGGCCTGAGACCAGTCGCCCTCAACCCTGCTGTCCTGCGCCTTGTAGTGTTGGTTGCCTGCTGCAAGGTATCGCCTGTGCGCGCCGTCAACATTTTCTACTTTAACACCATATTTAGCCAGACAGGCCAGCGTCATATCCACATAGGATGCCGATTCCAGCGGTGAGGTGATGATGATTTCGGATTCTCCCTTGAGTAGTGGCAGGGCAAACAGCAAACCGCTGACAAACTGGCTGCTGACGTTACCCGGCAGCTCATACTTACCCGGCAGCAAGTGGCCACTGACCGTCAAGGGCAGATTACCGCCGGCATTAAAATACTGCACAGGCTGCTTGTCGAATATATCATAATAAGCCTGCAGCGGACGGGAAACCAGCTTGCCGTGACCGCTAAAGGTGAGCGGACAGCCTAAATTCGCCCCAAGCGGCACAAAAAAACGCAATGTTGAGCCTGATTCGCCACAATCCACTGCATCTGCAGCCGCCACCGGATGACCTGTACCCGTAATCTGCAAAGCAGTGCGTCCTGCCAGCATGCTCGGCACAACGTCCACGCTCACGCCCAGCGCACGCAGCACGCGCATCGTTGCCTCGATGTCCTTGGACATACTGATATTATCCACAATACTGGTGCCTGCCGCCAGACCTGCGCAGATAATTTCGCGGTGTCCCATGCTTTTGGACGACGGCACCTGCACCGTACCCTTTAATTTTGCAGGAAAAATTTTTAGCTTATCCATCTTTATCCTACCCCAAATACTTCGGCAGCTCCTGCCAGTCTATTTTTTTCAGCACACCCTCGCCGATTTTATTCAATACGATAAGCGTAATGCTATTACCGTTCTTTTTCTTATCACGTGCCATGGTATCTAAAAGAGCGCTTTTTTCTACACCTGCTTCCAGCGGCAGGCTGTATTTTACCAGCACGTCCCTGATGCGCTCCGCGCTGCCCGTCTGCGTCAGCCCCAGCTCCTCGGTGCGCTGCGTCAGCTGATACATGCCAATACCCACGCCCTCGCCGTGCGTAAAGCAGCTGTAACCAAAATGCTGCTCCACCGCGTGTCCCAGCGTATGGCCAAAATTGAGCAGCATCCGCAGACCTGTATCGAACTCGTCCTGCTCCACAATGCGTGCCTTAATGGCACAGCAGGTAGCAACCACGCTGTCTATATCTGCCAAAAGCGCTGCATCATCAGCGTAGGCAGCAATTTGTTCAAACAAAGCAGCATCCTTAATGCAGCCATATTTAATTGCTTCGGCCAGACCGTCATGCAAAAAACGTACAGGTAGTGTTGCCAAAAGGCTGGTATCGATAAAAACGGCCTTAGGCTGATAAAAGGCACCGGCCAGATTCTTGCCTGCTGCCAAATCCACTGCCACCTTGCCGCCCACGCTGCTATCTATCTGCGCCAGCAGCGATGTAGGAACCTGCACAAAGGCTATGCCGCGCATAAAGCTGGCAGCAGCAAAGCCGCCCAAATCACCTACAACGCCGCCGCCAAGCGTCAGCACCACATCGGTGCGCGTCAGTCCTGCGGCCGCCAGCTGCTCCAAAGCATCTGCCAGAACCTGCATATTTTTGCTTTGCTCGCCTGCAGCAATCACCACAGTAACGACAGCAAGGCCAGCCTCCTCGAGGCTAGCCTGTAATTGAGCCGCATATAGCGGTGCTACGTTGCTGTCACTGATAATTGCCGCCCTGCGGGCCTTAGGCAGCAGCGCCGCCACCTTAGGTCCCACCTGCGGCAAGAGTCCTGCCGCAATTTCAATATCATAGGCGTGCTTACCCAAATCCACATGAATTGTGTGCATCAAAAAAGCTCCCTTCTGCGAGCGCCTGCCTTGCGCATCAAGCCCTTAAGCTGCTCGCCGTCACCGGAACGCAGCGCCCTTTGCCACAGCGAAAGCTGCTCCATATATTTATCAATTTCATCGGCCACCTTTTCCCTGTTAGCCAAAAACAAGCTACTCCAAAGCTCCGGGTTAATGTCTGCAACACGGGTGCCGTCGCGGAAGCTGCCTGCGACAAAATATTTTGTCTTATCATCAAAGGAAGCGCTGTCCATGAGCGACACAGCCAGCACATGCGGCAGATTGCTGGTGTAGGCGATCGTCGCATCATGCTGCGCCGGCGTCACCTGCACCGTATGCCTGCAGCCAAGCGCCAACGCCAGCTGCTCCAGCCATGTAACCGCCTCCGCACTGTTGCATTTTTCGGGAACAATGATATAATTGGCGTTTTGGAAGATATGCGCATCGCTCATGCCCAGACCGCTACCCTGGCGTCCCGCCATGGGGTGTCCAGAAATAAACTCCATTCCTGCAGGCAGCATAGCCTGCACCTTGGTAATCATATCATTTTTAATCCCCGCCACATCCGTAAACAGGGCATTGGGATTAAAAAAAGCCACATTTTCCTTCACAAAGCCTGTGATTGCCTCGGGATAAATAGCGCAGATAATAACGTCCGCAGCTGCCAGGCTTGCATCTGCCCTGGGCAGTGCCAAGTCCACAACTCCTTGAGCCGCTGCCTGCGCCAGCGTTTCCTCGCTTTGCTCCACGCCGATTATCCGGCGCACTCCCAGCCTGCGCAGTGCCTTGGCGTACGAGCCGCCAATCAGCCCCAGACCGACAATAGCAAAGCTCAGGCGCTTCCAATCTGTAAATCTATTTCCCCTGCAAAACCCAGACTCCACAAAAATCACTCCTACCATCTTACTAAATTACATTATAACACGTTTACTGCCAAAATTTACATTAGCTTATTTCAGCTTCGCGAACCATCCCAAAATTTCAGCAATTAAGATAGCTGCTAATGCGATTATGCACTAATGCTAGCTTAATTGCTGCTTGTAACGCCCTGACTTACAGCTCTCTGCCTACGATCTGCGCGATACCCTTTAAGTCGCCCATAAGCTTAGCAAAGCGCTCGGGCTTCAGCGACTGCGCTCCGTCGCACAGTGCCGTCTCTGGATCATTGTGTACCTCGATGATCAGGCCATCCGCGCCAACTGCCACTGCCGCCTTCGCCAGCGGCTCCACCATCCACCACATGCCTGCTGCATGGCTGGGGTCCACAATCACCGGCAAATGGCTAAGCTTTTTAACTGCGGGGATAGCGCTCACATCCAACGTATTGCGGGTGTAGGTTTCAAAGGTACGGATACCACGCTCGCACAGAATAACGTTTTCGTTGCCCTCGCTCATGATGTATTCCGCCGCCATCAGCCATTCCTCAATTGTTGCTGCCAGCCCGCGCTTGAGCAGGATAGGCTTGTTGGTTTTGCCCAGCTCCTTCAGCAGCTCAAAGTTCTGCATATTGCGCGCACCCACCTGGATAAGATCCACATCCTCTACAAAGCGCTCCACCATGTAAGGCGACATAATCTCCGTCACAATCGGCAGGCCTGTTTCCCTACGCGCGTTCTTCAAAAAGTCCAAGCCCTTTTCCTTAAGTCCCTGGAAGGAGTACGGCGAGGTGCGCGGCTTAAAGGCACCGCCACGCAAAAGCGTCGCACATGCTGCCTGCACATCCTGCGCTATCCCCGTCACCTGCTCTTGGGTTTCTACCGAGCAGGGACCGGCGATCACCTGCAGCTTTTTACCGCCGAACCTCACACCTGCCACATCCACGATGCTATCATCGGGGTGGAACATGCGGTTGGCACGCTTAAACGGCTCCTGCACACGCATTACCTTTTCTACACCATCGTTGACGCGCAGCAGGTTGATATCCAGGGCGCTGGTGTCGCCGACAACGCCAAAGAGCGACGCGTTCACGCCCTCGCTGGCGTGGATGGTGTAGCCCCTGCCCTCTAACTGTGCCTTAAGCTTGCCTTTTTCTTCAACGGTTGCGGTGGGTTTAAATACAATAATCATGATACTTCTCTCCTTTAAACTAAACTACAATTCTACCAAACTACGCTATAGCTTAAATAGCGAGCCATACTACCAAACAATACTACAAAAAACTGCTAAACTATGCTACAAAAAATACTACATATCTCTGCCAACGATTCTGGCGATTCCCTTCAACTCGCCCATGAGCCTTGCAAAGCGCTCCGGCCGCAGCGACTGCGCACCATCACACAGCGCTGCCTCTGGATTATTGTGCACCTCGATCAAAAGACCGTCAGCACCAACCGCCACTGCCGCCTTTGCCAGCGGCTCCACCATCCACCACATGCCTGCCGCATGACTGGGATCTACCACCACGGGCAGATGGCTCAGCTTTTTGACTGCAGGGATAGCGCTCACATCCAGCGTATTGCGGGTATAGGTTTCAAAGGTGCGGATACCGCGCTCGCACAGGATAACGTTTTCATTGCCCTCACTCATGATGTATTCCGCCGCCATCAGCCATTCCTCAATCGTTGCTGCCAGCCCGCGCTTGAGCAGGATAGGCTTGTTGGTTTTGCCCAGCTCCTTTAGCAGATCAAAGTTTTGCATGTTACGTGCACCAACCTGGATAAGATCCACATCCTCCACAAAGCGCTCAATCATATAAGGCGACATAATCTCTGTCACAATCGGCAAGCCTGTTTCCTTGCGTGCCTCCTTCAAGTATTCCAAGCCCTGCTCCTTTAGGCCCTGGAAGGAATATGGCGAGGTGCGCGGCTTAAAGGCACCGCCACGCAACAGCGTCGCACCGCCAAGCTTGACGGATTTGGCTACGTCTGTCACCTGCTCCTGCGTTTCTACCGAGCAGGGACCGGCGATTACCTGGATTTTGCGGCCGCCGATGGCAACGCCGCTAACATCAACAACGGTATCTGCCGGGTGGAACATACGGTTGGCACGCTTAAACGGCTCCTGCACACGCATTACCTTATCCACCGCATCGTCAATACGCAGCATATTGATATCTAAGGTGCTGGTATCACCGATAATACCGAAGATGGTCATGTTAACGCCGTTGATCTCATTAATCTGAAAGCCCCTGCCCTCAAGCGCGGCACGCATCTTTGCCTTATTTTCTTCCGGGGCTCCCGGTTTGAATACAATTACCATAAATCTCTCTCCTTTAAACCTGACGCCATTGTCAGCTTGCTACTAAAAAAGCAGGCTCCCCGCAAAGAGAACCTGCTATAATAACAAAACTTAAATTGTAAATGCTGCCTCGGCAAATACTATTTACGGTCCCTAATGCGATGTACGCCGCTATACGATTTTTCCCATGCCAAATAACCGGTGCTAAAGTAATAGCTAAAGACCGGAGCATAATAAAAACCATATTCAATTGCAGTGTTCATCATTTTAGATTCCATTTTTTCACCTGCAAATAATATTTCGCCTACGTCAGCGATTGACGTTATTTTACTCCCCTGCCTGGGTATCGTCAAGGAAAAATCAATAATTTATTTAGATTTTATTTTGCACAGTATTTAGTGTAACGTAGGTTACAAATTTGTCACAAGCTTATCAGCAAATTCTCCCGCTACTGTACACGTCCCCGCTCAATATATAAGATGCGGTCACACAGCCACTGCGCCAGCTGCCTGTCATGGGTAATGAACAGATAGGCCAGGTTATGCTCACGGCGGATATCACGCAATAGATGTAAAATCTGCGCCTGCACCGAAATATCCAGCATTGAGGTGGGTTCATCCAACAGCAGCAGACGTGGCTGCAAAAGCAAAGCCCGCGCAATGCAGATGCGCTGGATTTCGCCGCCGCTCACCTGATGCGGGTAACGCGTAAGTAACGCCGTATTCAGCTTCACCAGCTCCAGCATCTGCGCAATCCGCTGCTCGTCACAGGGAAGTGAAAACACGCTAAAGGCCTCGCGGATGCTTGCTCCCAGTGTCTGCTGCGGATCCAAAAAGCCCTCCGGCCTCTGTGAGATAAACTGCACCGCTCGGCGGAAGCTGCGCAGCCTGCTCCCCGCAGCCTGCGTAATATCTGCGCCATCAAAGCAAAGACGACCGCTGTCAGGTGGCAGCAGACGCAGAAGAATGCGCGCCAGTGTACTTTTGCCGCTACCACTGCCGCCCATCAGCGCCACCGCCTCGCCCGGCGCAATGCGCAGGCTCACGTTCTGCAGCACGTCGAAGCGCTTACCACCGGCGCGGTCAGTAAAGCTTTTACTAATATTTTCAGCTATCAGCATATAAGAAGCACCTCACTTGCACGCCACCTGACGCTGTGTACAGATCGGGCCGCTGTCTGCAGCAGCGTGCGCTGCAACGCGGGCAGCGGGGAGCGAACTTGCAGCCGGGCAACGCTTCGCCGGCAGCAGGTGCCCTGCCTGGCAGTACCTGCAGCCCGTTTTGCGGCAATGCCTGTAAAAACGCCTGGGTATACGGATGCAGTGGCTGCGCAAACAGGCTGCTGCTCCTTTCCAGCACCTGTCCTGCATACATCACCACGACATCATCACACAGCTCACGCGCCAGCACGATGTCATGCGTAATGATAAGCATGCTGGTAGTCTGCAGCGCCTTAATCCTTTGCAGGTTTTGCAAAACGATGCGTCCCACGGTCTCATCCAGTCCCTTAGTCGGTTCATCCGCCAAAATCCACGCCAGCCGCGTACTCAGCGCCATAGCACACAAAACACGCTGCAACATGCCGCCGCTCAGCTCGTGTGGATAGGATGCCAGCACACGCTCCGCATCATCTTGGCCGAACTGCGCCAGCAGCTGCTTTTTATAAGCATCATCCGCATCCACGATCCCTGCTGCCTGCAAAATATCCTGCATCTGCTTGCCGATTTTGCGCGTAGGGTTGAGCGAAGCGGCAGGGTTTTGCGGAATCACACCAAAGTCACGCCTAATGCCGTCAACTATCTGCCCGTCATACAGCACCTGGCCTTTTTGCAGTACCTGCTGCGGCAGGATATGCAGCAGCGCCTGCCCCAAAACCGATTTACCGCAGCCGCTTTCGCCCACGATGGCCGTAAACCTGCCCGGCGCCAGCGTCAGCGAAACATCATCCACCGCGTAAAATACCTGCCCGTGCACAGGAAATCCAACAGAAAGATTTTGTATTGTTAGCTCCTTGCCTGCTACCATTTCCGCACCTCTTCCAGCTGTACATCCAGCCTGTCACGCAAATATTCGCCAACAATATTAATAGAATATATCAAAAGAAATACGCATAAGCCCGGGATAATAATCAAATGCGGCGAGCTGCGGTAGTACATGATGGCATCGTTAATCATCACGCTCCAGTCCGGAGTGGGCGGCTGCACGCCCAGCCCCAGAAAGCTGAGTCCTGCAATCGCCAGCACACCGCGTCCCAGACGGATGGTGACCAGCACCAAAAGCTTGTTGGCAATATTTGGCAGGATATGCCAAAGGATAATGCGTGCGTCACTGCAGCCCAGACAGCGCAAACCTTCTACAAATGGCTCTGCTACTAGCTGCAGCACCTCGGCACGCACAATACGTGAGAAGCCTGCCCAGCCTGTCACCACCAGCGCCAGCACCAGGCTGTGTATGGAAGGACCCAAAACGCCTGCCAGCGCAATCATAAAGCAGCTGCCAGGTATGCCCTGAAAGATATTGCTCAGCGTGGTGATGCACAAATCCAGACGCCCGCCGTAAAAGCCGCAGGCCGTACCTGCCGCCACCCCCACTGCCAGCGCCAGCACAGACGACACCAGCGTCAGCAGCATCGACGCCCTGCCGCCATACAAAATACGGCTATACATATCGCGTCCCAACGCGTCCGTGCCAAAAAAATGCTGCCAGCTCGGTCCCTGCAGACGGCCCGCCATATCAGGCTCAAAGGGATTGTGCGTTGCCAAAAGCGGCGCCAGCACGCTGCCCAAAATAATAAACACCAGCACCAAAACAGCAAAGTAAAGCTGCCAATTTTTTTGTCTCATCTACCATCACCTGCCTGTAATTTAGGATTGAGACGCAGCATGAGCACGTCCACCAAAAGCGTAATCACAACCAGCAGCCAGCCGGTAAAAAGCACATAGGCCTGCAGCACAGGATAGTCACGCAAGCGTATCGCCTCCAGCGCCATGCTGCTGATGCCAGGCAGGGCAAAAATACTTTCTGCGATAACAGAGCCGCCCAAAATGCCGGCAAAATAATTTCCCAGAAGGGCGATAACAGGCAAAAGCGCATTAGGCAGGGCATAGGAAAAGAGCAGGCGTGCCTTGCCCAGGCCGCGTACACGCGCGATAGTAAAATATTGGGCGGCAAATTCCTGCAACAGCGAGCTGCGCATATAGCGACACACCGTTGCCGCCGTAGATAGCGACACTGCCAGCGCCGGCAGGACAAAATGCCGCAGACTGCCGCTGCCGCTGGTTGGCAGCCAGCGCAGCGTTTCGCTAAAGAGTAAAATCATGAGCAGCGCCAGCCAAAAGCCAGGCACTGCCAGCATAACATTCGTCACAAATTGCAGCAGCCTGTCAAGTGTGCTGTCCTTGTACACAGCGCATAGCACCCCTGCCACAATACCCACAATGGCCGCCAGCGCCAGTGCCAGCACCGCCAGCTCGGCCGTCACCGGCAGGCGCAGCAAAAGCTCCTGCAAAATATCCCTGCCGCTGATGTAGCTGCTGCCCAAATTTCCCTGCAGCACCTGCGCCATCCAGGCCAGGTATTGCACATATACGGGACGGTTAAGTCCCAGTTCCTCGCGCATCACCGCCAGCTGTGCCTCCGTAGGGGCGTCCAGCCCGTTTTGGTTCAGTGCGAACTCGGCCGGGTCACCTGGCGACAGCAGCCCCAGAGCAAAGGCCAGCAGACTGATGCCTACAAGCACAGGCACCGCCATTAAAATTCTATAAAAGCAATATCTAATCATTTTCCGCCAGCTCCACCCTGCTCAAATCCACGCCATAAATCAAAGGCCTGTAATTCTTCAGACGCTTGTTGTAGGCTACGATATTCATATCATTAAAAAGTGCCACCAAGGGCTCGTCTTCAACGGCGATTTCCTGCACCCTGTCAAAAATCTGCTGTCTCTGCTCCTCGTCCACGGTATGCTTTACCCTGCGCAGCAGCTCCTGCAGCTCTGTGTTGTGGTAACCTGTGCTGCTGCTTATATAAAGCGCACCCTGCGGTGACAAAAAGCTGTACAGCACGTCATAGGGATCACCGTTGGCCAAGCCCTTTTGCAGGCGGGCTATATCATATTCACCCTTGCGCAGCATTTTAGCACGGGTGCCATATTCCAGCGACTGGATATGCACATCAAGACCAATCTGCTCCAGCCAGTAGGCAATCAGCTCGGCCTCGCCCTTTTGCAACGGCTCCGCGCCATTAATGCAATAGCTGACATCACAACGCCTGTCTCCCAAAACCTGCCTTGCCAGCGCCTTGGCCCGCGCCATATCATACTCTATGGGAAATTCTTTATATCCGGGGCTGGTATAATTTAAAATATTCATCGTTGGCTGCGCATAGCTTAAATACAGCGCGTCTACCAAATTTTGCCTGTTAATCGCCAAGCTCACTGCCTGCCGCATACGCACATCGTTAAATGGAAACCTGTTATTATTGAGAGCAAGATAGCGGATCATGGTGGATTTATTAGTTGCCACGGCAAAGCGCTGGTCCTTTTTGATCTCCTCAGCCAAAAAAGGTGGAATAGCGTTCAAATCAAGCACGCCGTCAATCTCCTCCGCCTTCAGCGCGGCATAACGTGCGTCAGTATTTGGAATGCTGCGCACGACAAAGCTTTTAATGTGTCCCCTGCTGCCCCAATAATGTTCATTGCGCTCCAGCACAACATACTTATTCAATGCGTTTTCTGTAATCCTATAGGGACCTGTACCGATAGCAATCTCCTTAAAATTGCCATCGTCGTCAAAGCATTCCGGCGCAAAAATAGGGCTGCCGAAATCTGTCATTTTATACACCTGGTTAATGTTAGGCTCGGCAAAGGTCAGGCGTACGGTATAGTCATCCAGCTTTTCGTATTTTTGCAGGGAGGGGTAAAAGGCCTCCAAAGACAAATTATAAAAATTGGAGCGCTTTAAGCCCTTTTTCATCCTGTCAAAATTTTTGATGACGGCGTCTGCGTCAAAGGGCGTTCCATTATGAAACACTACACCCCTGCGCAGACGGAACACCCATTCGCGTCCGCCGTCATGCATCTCCCAGCTTTCCGCGAGACAGGGCGCAGGCAGGCCGCTCTCATCACGCGTCACCAGCGGCTCCCACACACCCAAAATCTTACTGCAGTAAAAGGCATCCTTGTTGCCAGGTGCCAGATGACGGTAGGCCGCCAGCGTCACCACGGCCTTATCCTTATTATCTGTATGCTTTTGTTGCTGCTGCTCCTGCGTGCAGCCTGCACTTAGCAAAGCAAGCAGCAGCAAAAACAGACACAATAATTTTTTCATAGCTAAACGTTCCTATCCCTACGTATGAAGAAAGAGGGCGGCGGTCGCCACCCTCTTGTATTATACAACAAATTCAGCTATTACAGGGTAAATTCAGCAGACAGGAAGAAGGTCCTCGGGGTGGACAAATACAATTGGTCACCACGGGCAACAGTCCAATAATCCTTATCAAGCAGGTTATAGCACATTGCGCTCAATTTTACAGGCACGGTATTAATCTTGGTGTTATAGGTTACGCCCAGGTCGTATACCATGTATGCAGGAGCCTCCAGATGCTTGCTGTTCTTGTCTACAGTACTGCTATTATAATTTACAGTATAGAACGGGGTGCTTCCGGTATAGGTTGCACGGCCGATAACGCTAAAGCTATCGTCTGCCCTATATTCCAGTGCTGCCGAACCGCTCCACAGGCCTTGGCCGGATTCACGCACGCCATTTTTGAAGGACATGCTGCTGCCCATGTTCTTGTACTTTGCATCCATATAGGCTACACCGATCATGCCATACCATTTATCTGCCAATCTGCCGTTAACACTCAGCTCCAAGCCCTTATGGTTAACCTTGCCGTCCTGCACATAATAGGATTCGCCATTAATAAGCTCGCCGACGTTGTTAGCCTGGTCAATATCAAAATAAGCAACGGTGTACATAGTACCCTTGTTTTGATACTTCACACCAAACTCATTTTGTTTGGTTTTAGCGGGCGGCAGAATTTCGCCATAGTTTTTGTAGCCGGAACCGGCAGCAGTACCGATATCAAAGTTTTCGGAGTGGCTGCCATAAATCGTCACATGCTCGTCCGGAGCGTAGCTCAAGGAATAGGTCGGGCAGGTAGCGTCAGATTTTTGTTCCTTGCTCCAGCTCTTGCTGCTGCTGTTCCAGGATTTAGCGGTTGCGCCATGCTTGTGAATACCCAGCATAGCATCCCATTTACCATATTCGATGTTATCTAAGAGCGATACGCCCCAGATAGAGGTTTTGTTGTTAGGTCTTGTGGTATAGCCAATCAGGCTGGCATCAGCTATCTGGCTGATTGGACCGCTATAAATATTGGCATTGCCAAAATATCTGGTGCCAGGCACGGTGTTAGAACCATTTCTGTTTCTCCAGGCCTTATCAGCAGACAGGATAACCTCATGCTTTAACGCACCGGTTTCAAATTTATTCTTGGTGCCGAACTGTGCATAATAAGAACGCTGCGGCGTAGCGCTATTGGTCTGCAGGTAATCATAGTTGCCTGCATTATCAGTAATCCAATAGGAGCTCATATTCGGCGAAACATTTTGGTTAAGCTTTTGTCTGCTATAGCCAAAGTTAGCGAACAAGGTCCAGTTGTCATTCATGTACTGCTCATGGTTCAAGGTTGCAAACCAGCCATAGCCAGCCTTCCAGGTGCCGTTAGCAGAATAGTTATGACCGCCGTCAGGAGCAGAGGGCAGCTCGGTTACACCGCTAATAGTGCCGCCAACATTGTTGCCGTTGATGTCGGTAACATTTCTCGTTCCGGGGTTTGCCAGCTTAAACCAGCGGATACCATTATAGATATCCAGATCGCGGTAGTTAGCAAACAGATTGGTGCTGCTGTGCTTATCCTTATGGTCGATGTTGATGGCAATGCCCTTAGCCTTCATATCAGCATCATTGACAGCGGTTTCGCCGTTAAGCAGCTCGGTGTTCAGGCGCACGCCCCATTCACGGTTCTGGCCCAGGCGTTGGCTGATATCCAGGTATTCGCCAAAGGAGCCCTTGCCGGAGAAGGTTTGCTTATATTTAATAAAGTCGGTGTCACCGGCGCGTTTAGTTCTGGCGTTGATGATGCCGCCAGCAGTGCTGGTTTCGTATTGTACACCGCTGGCACCTAACATGGAGTTAGGTCCAGATACAAGGTCAATGCCTTCCATAGCGAACATCGGCAGGTTGAACTGCGTCATAACGCCATGTACACCGTTTACATACATAGAGGTACCATTGGTACGGAAGCCACGGAAGGAAAAGTCACCATGCAGCACGCTGCCGGATGCTCTTACAGCAGGAACGCCCACCAAAGCCTTATCTAAAGGCTCGTTAGGTCCAAGGAAGATATCCATAGTCTTTTGGGAAACGTTGGTAACGCTAAAAGGAGTTTTCATAACCTCCTTATCGCCCAAAATACCTACAGAGCCTTTGGTTTTAACCATTTCACCCGGCAAGGTGTCTCTGCTGCCTTCAACAACAATCTCGTCCAGCTCGCCATGCATAGCGTCTTCTGCACTTGCGCCCATCACAAAGCCTACGCTGGCAATGGCGCACAGCACTGACATAGCCAGTGCTTTCTTACCCTTAAACATACTCATACACCTCAAAAAATTTATTTTTTAATCCTTGCTGCCGAGCTTGCCGTGTTTCGCTTGCCGCAAGGATTAAAATGCTGATTTAACCTCTAGTTTATTATTCAGAACTATTTTTATTAACCTATAACTCGTTTTACATCTTAACAATATGTAAGAATTTATTACTTTTTCGCCAAAGATTATATCATCTAATCACCTTAGCGTCAAGCACAGCTAATTAACCTCAGCTAATTCCACTCTGCTTAAATCTACGCCATAAATCAACGGCTCATAATTTTTCAAACGTTTGTTATAGGCAACAATATTCATGTCATTAAACAGAGGAATAACAGGTAAATCGCGTACAAGTATTTCCTGCAGCCTATCAAACATCTCCTGCCTTTGGCCTTCATCCACCGTATGCTTTACACGCTTGAGCAAGGCGTTGACCTCCTCGTTATCATACGACAGACTGCTACCAGAGTTGACAATTCCATCCGGTGCGGCAAAAGTGTACAAAGCACTATAGGGGTCACCATTCGGCAGTCCCCTCTGCGTACGCAAAAGCTGATACTCACCCTTGCGCAGCATTTTACTTGACACCGCATATTCTAAGGACTGTATTTTTACATCCAAGCCTATTTCCTGCAGCCAATAAGCTATAAGCTCTGCTTCACCCTTTTGCAGTGGCTCATTGGCGTTGATACAGTAGGTTATTTCACAGCGTTTATCACCCAACACCTCGCGTGCCAGAGCCTTGGCCTGCAGCAGGTCGTACTGCACCGGAAAGCGTTTATAACCAGGACTAGTATAATTCAAAATATTTACAGTAGGTTCAGCATAACCTAAGTATAACGAATCTACCAGATTTCTCCTATCTATAGCAAGACTGATCGCCTGCCGCATTCTGACGTCATTAAGTGGAAACTTATTCCCGCAAACACTCAAATACCTAACTAAAGTAGATTTATTGGTTTTTACAGCAAAGTGCTGGTCCTTTTTTATCTCTGCTGCCAAAAAAGGCGGAATAGCATTAATATCAACAACACCATCTATTTCACCCGATTTTAATGCCGCATACCTGGTATCGGCATTGGGTATATTGCGTATGATAAAGCGCTTTATTTTCCCCTTAACACCCCAATAGCTGTCGTTACGTTCCAACTGCACGTATTTATTGAGTACATTATCTATAATTTTGTATGGACCTGTCCCGATTGCAGTCATCTTGAAATTGCCGTCCTCATCAAAGCATTCCGGCGCATACATAGGACTACCAAAATCTGTCATTTTATACAATTCGTTAATATTAGGCTCCTGAAAAAGCAGTCTGACTGTGTAATCATCCACTTTCTCATATTTTAACAATGCAGGATAATATGCTTCCATATTCAGTCCATAAAAAGCAGAACGTTTATAGCCCTTTTTCATCCTGTCAAAGTTAGCAATGACACTATCAGCATTAAATTTGCTGCCATTATGAAAATATACGTCTTTTCTTAAATAAAAAATCCATTCCCTGCCATCCTGCAGCATCTCCCAGCTGGCAGCCAAACACGGAGCAGGCCTGTTTGCAGCATCCTTGGTTACTAGCGGTTCCCACACACCTAAGATTCTGCTGCAATACAAGCCGTCCTTGTTCCCTGGCGCAAGATGACGATAGGCTGCAAGCACAACTGTATTCTGATCATGCTTGTCTCCAGCACGGCTGTTATCTATATCCTGTTTTCCGCATCCTGCCGCAAGCAATAGTATCACCAGCAATAAGATTATAATTTTTCTCATTTCATCTACCATCAAGAAGAAAAGAGGGCAGCAATGAAGCGCCCTCCCTCTTAAACTACATTCTAATTAGATATCAAACTGTGCAGATAACATAAAAGTTCTAGGCATTGACAAGCCAATAGTTGTAGAGCTGCCTCTGCCCATCCAATAATCTTTGCCTGCAACATTATAGCACATCGCACTAAATCTTACAGGTACAGTATTAATTTTTGTTTTGTAGTTAACGCCAAGGTCAAACACTACATAGGAAGGTATTTCGGTCTTACCGCCGCTTGCTTTGGAGTCAATATAAGCCTTGTCAACCCAGTTTACGCGTCCAATAACACCCCAATCCTCATCAGGCTTATATTCCAGGCCCAACACACCGCTCCATTTAGCGACACCGTTGACAAACTTGCCGTCATTGGCACCATTAGCGGTATGTTCACGCTGCGCATCCAAATACATAAAGCCACCTGTAGCAGTCCACTTGTCAGCCAGCTTACCATTTACAGTAAGCTCTACGCCCTTGTAACGATTTTTACCATCATCCACCTTAGTCTTAAGGCCACCATCTGCATTAATATCATATCTATTAGCTTCATCAATATCAAAATAGCTCAAGGTTGTCATTAAGCCGGCGTTTTGATATTTGACGCCAATCTCATTTTGCTTGCTTTTTACCGGAGCCATCACCTCACCATTATTGGTATAGCTGGTTCCATCAACCATCAGGCCGCGGGAA
Source organism: Segatella copri (assembly GCA_963597755.1). GTDB lineage: Bacteria > Bacillota > Negativicutes > Acidaminococcales > Acidaminococcaceae > Phascolarctobacterium_A. The sequence continues at coordinate 3,934 of CAVBQX010000016.1, read as the reverse complement.
AAGCTTTCGGTATGTCCCACATACATAGCAAGATTTTCTACTGATTTATAGGTAAAGCCATAGGTGGGTAAAATATTATTATTGGTATAGCTATATGCAGGGCTGCCATTCTTGTACATTTCCATATGCTCGTGCTTTTTGGAAGCGGCAAGCAACAGCGATGCCTTACCATATTCCACGGTATCAGCAACCGTTATACCCACATTGGTTTCTTCCCAAGAGGGCTTGGCTGCGCCAAAATTCTTTTTAATAGCGTTCCAGTCATCAGCAAACCACCAATTATCCAGCGTACCAGTAATAGCACTGCCATACTTATTACCACTGCCACTGGTCCAGTATTTAGCCCAGGAACGGTCAACAGCAAAGGATACGTTGTGCTTTACCTCGCCCGTGCTAAACTTACCTTTCACACCAACCTGAGCATAGACATTCTTGGCAATTTCATTTTGCTGATGATAGGTATTATTGACAAACTGCCCCTTATCATTAAATTGAATGGAAGCATTTTGATTATCCTTATTGCCATAACGGTTAGACTGTCCGTAATTGGCAAACCAAGACCAATTATCATCCATCTTCTGCTCATGATTCAAAGCAAGAACCATGCCGTACATTCTCTTAGTCGTACCATCAAAATCATAATTATTTTTGGAATCAGGTGCATCAGGCAACACATTGCTAGCATAATTGGAGGCCAGAGAAAACCACCTTTGTGCTCCATTTACTCTTCTGTCATAATGCCCCACAAACAAATTGCTTTCACTCTTGTCACCACGGTGATCAAGGTCCAGGAAAATATTCTTTTCGTTATTTTCAGCGCCTGGTAAAGAAAGCTTACCATCCATATATTCAGCGTTAACGCGCAACCCCCATTCATTATTGTTACCAAAGCGGCGGCCTATTTCAATTGTTTCACTAGTATTACCCCTGCCGGAATAGGTTTGCGTATATCTGGTCACAGGCTTATCTGTTGCACGCTTTGTCACAATGTTAATTGTACCAGGAGCCGGAGTGGCACCGCTGTTAGTGCCGTTATTGGACATACTCACACCATTAACACCAGCATTCGGGCCGGAGGTAATATCAATGCGGTCAATAACATGTGACGGCGGTGTAGTAAACTGCGAATACAGGCTGGGAATGCCATTAAGCATCATATGGTTGCCGTTCATATTAATACCACGCATGCTAAAATCACTATACATCGGAGAACTAGTGCTGCTACGAATAGAAGGATTATTAGTCAAAATATTAGCCAACGGCTGACTGGGATCATCAAACAGCTGCACTGCTTTAGCAGTCATACTCATTTCCGAATACGGAATATCCATAACGCTTTTGTCACCCAAAATACCCAGCCTAGCTGTTGTCCGCACCAAGCCACCCGGCAAGGTGTCTCTGCTGCCTTCAACAACAATCTCGTCCAGCTCGCCATGCATAGCGTCTTCTGCACTTGCGCCCATCACAAAGCCTACGCTGGCAATGGCGCACAGCACTGACATAGCCAGTGCTTTCTTACCCTTAAACATACTCATACACCTCAAAAAATTTATTTTTTAATCCTTGCTGCCGAGCTTGCCGTGTTTCGCTTGCCGCAAGGATTAAAATGCTGATTTAACCTCTAGTTTATTATTCAGAACTATTTTTATTAACCTATAACTCGTTTTACATCTTAACAATATGTAAGAATTTATTACTTTTTCGTCAAAGATTATATCATACTATATTGGACCGGGCAAGTACAAAACTAGTTAATTACCTGTTTGTTTTTGTCAATGACCTTCCATCCACCTTAATCCTTCAACAAACGCACATGCCTGCAGCCGTCTACACTAGTGATACAGGTTTTGACATTGTAAATCGCCTGTACGTTATCCTCCGTCAAAACAGTGTCAGCCGCACCATAGGCAAACACCCTGCCTGCAGCCAAAAACATCAGCTTATCACAGAACATGGCTGCCAAATTAAGGTCATGAATAGTCATCAGCACCGCCAACTGCTTATCCTGCGCCATCTGGCGGATAAGCTTCAAAATGAAAAGCTGATTGTACAAGTCCAGGCTGCTGGTTGGCTCGTCCAAAATTATAATCTGTGGCTGCTGCACCATAGCACGTGCAACCAACACCCGTTGCCGTTCACCGCCGCTCATCTCATTCAGCGGTCTGAAGGCATACTCTTCCAGCGACAGCTGCTGCAGAATCTGCAGCACCAGCTGCTTATCCTGCGCGCTAAAGCTAAAGCCGGCATAGGGCAGCCTGCCCTGCAGTACAAAATCAAGCACTGTAACCGGCGAGGCATTATTGATATATTGCGGCACATAGGCAATAATTTTAGCTATCTCAAGCTGCTGCAACTGCAAAATATCCCTGTCCCCAAAGCGGATAGAGCCTGATTGCGGCCGCAGAATATTATTAACACATTTCAAGAGCGTCGTCTTACCCGTGCCATTAGTGCCAAGTATGCCCAAAACCTCTCCCTGCCCGACGCTAAAGGAAACGTCCTGCAGTACCTGTCTATCCTTTTTATAGGCAAAGCCCAAATTTTTTACCTGTAAATCCATAGCAGTCACCACCTAGGCCAAGGAACGCCTTTTGAGCAATATCAAATGAATAAAAAGCGGTACGCCCAAAAATGAAATCACAATACCCACGGGAATATTCACCGGGTACAAAATAAATTTGCCGATTGTATCCGCACACAGCAAAAGCAGCGCCCCTAACACAGAAGCAAAGGGCAGATAATATAAATGGTTGTCGCCTATCACCAGCCTTGCTATATGTGGTGCGATGAGACCCACAAAGCCGATGACGCCCGTAAAGCTGATAATGGTGGCAGTAAGCAGAATAGCCAGCATGCCACAGATGACGCGCACCCTGCCCGTGTTCACACCCAGGCTCTGCGCCATCTCGTCGCTATTGGTCGCCATCACGTTCAGCTTAAGGCAGTAAAGCATCATTACCACAAAGCCGATGAGCGTAATGGCCGCAGTGATAGCAATGCTTTCCCAGGTAGCTCTGCTAAACGAGCCAAAGGTCCATTGCACCACCGCCTCCAGCTTGTGCTCCTTGGCGAAAAATTCTATTGCCGCCGTCATCGCGCTAAACAGATAATTAAGCGCGATACCCACAAGCACCAGTGAGCCGGGGCTCATGCCTATATAACGTGCGATGCTGTAGACAATGCAGCCGCAGGCACAGGCGCTGACAAAGGCGCAGGTGATCATGCCTGCCTCGCTCTGCAAAAAGATGCCTGTACCAAAAACAATGCCCACGGAGGCACCAAAGGCCGCTGCCGATGATATGCCAAGAGTAAAGGGACTGACAAGATAATTGCGTGTCAGCGACTGCATCACCGCACCGGCCAGCGACAGACCGATGCCTGCCAAAATCGCCAGGATGATGCGTGGCAGACGCAAAAGCACAATCACCTTATTAACAGCTGCATCGCTACCATTGTCTAAGGTGCCGGCTGCCAGCTGCTGCAGAGCCAGCCACAGCTGCAGGCTGCTGACATTTTTCATTCCCAAAGTAGTAAAAGCGTAGGCTCCCGCCAACGTAAGCAAAATGGCAGCAATGATAAGTAATAATTTTTTTCGTTCGGCAGCCTTATAGCTGCGTGCTAAGCTTTCCATTATTATTCATCCAATTTATACGCAGGATAGGTGTGGCCACTGATGTAATCAAGATGCTGGTATTTCGTCAGCCAGTCCTTAAACACATTTTCCGGATGCAGGTCGGGCAAATATTCCGGGTAAAGGAATTTGGCGATATACATAGTGCCGACAAGCTTGGACGCACCACCATGCACGTAGTGTGACAGCAACAAAATATGCTTGTCCTTAACAGCGCTCACCTGGTCCCAGCCCGGACGGCTGCAAATATTTTGGTAAATAGCCTCGTGCTCTGCCTGCTTAGGCGGCACATAGGAGGAATAA
>CAVBQX010000015.1:0-47699 GCA_963597755.1 Segatella copri | reverse complement strand
ACGCAAAAATCTATGAAGGACTGTCTGGTATCATCCAGGCAGTCTTTTTTATAGTAGATGTTGATATCGCGTGCAGCGAGGCTGTCGTCTAATTTATAAAAGGCCAGCTTGGGCGTAGGCTCTATGTATTTAAGCAGTGAATCGCGCAAAAAGACGATGCCCTGACCGGAGCGTGCCAAAAAGTACAGCGTGTAAAAATCCTCAATCTGGCCGATGATATTGGGATGCATATTTTTGTTGTTAAACATACGGATGGCGCGCTTGTACATATCCTTGCTCTTTTTGTGCAGAATAAAGGGGTAGCCTGCAAAAAAGCTGAGGGGGACGCAGGGGAAGCAGTCATTTTGCCATTCGCCGGAGTTGATGCTATCTAGCGTAAGGGCATAGCTTGTAAGGTGGCTGTTGACCTCGTAGGCGGCAGGGACGGCGAGCACGATGTTTTCGTGTTTGATGGCAGTGGCGCTGCAGCCCTTGATTTTGCCGTTGTGTGCTGTGATGACCAAATCCAGCTCTTTTTTCTGCAGCAGCTTCAGTGCCTGTTCGGTGGAATATTCCAAGCATTTAAAGCGCAGTCGTGGCTGCTGCTTTTTGAATTCATCAATAAGCTGGTTAACGAAGCTGGCGAAGAAAAAGGCCGAGCTACCGATAACGATTTCCCTGTTTTGATTGCTGGTGTCTGCCAGCTCCTTGTACAGGGCGGCTTCGATGCGTTTGATTTTCTTGGCTGCCTCCAGGTATTTTTTTCCGGCGTAGGTTGGACGCACTGGCTTGACGCTGCGGTCAAAAAGTGCCAGGTTCAATCTTTGTTCTTCCTTGCGGATAATGGCGCTGAGCGCAGGCTGGCTGATGAAGAGAGTCTCGGCGGCCTTGGAGAAGCTGCCGCAGGTGTCCACCTGTAAAATATATTCCATAACTTTTTCCATGTAGAAAAAACATCTCCCTGTGCATTATTAAGCTTAGTCAGCAGGTATTATGGATATCACACAGATAATCTCAAAAAATCTACGGTGTTTACATAACGCAAAAAAGCCTTATTCATGGGATTTTTGCAAATATTAACATAAGCTTTTTTGTATATTAAAGCATAGATTTATATATTAGTCAAACGCCCCGTACTTTAGTATAATGAAGTAAAAAGTAATAAAGTACAAAGTAATTTGGAGGAAGCTTAATGATTGATTTACGTAGTGATACCCTGACCATGCCTGATGGTGCGATGTTGGAAAGCATTCTGAGTGCAAAGCTGGGCGATGACGGCCGTGTCGGCGCTGATGGCAGAGGTGAGGACCTGGCTATAAACGAGCTGGAGGATATGATAGCGGCCATGGTGGGGATGGAGGCAGGCCTGTTGTGCCCCACGGGAACCATGGGTAACACCTGCGGCGTGCTAAGCTGGTGCAAAGCGCAGGAACCGGTACTGGTACACGAGCAGCAGCATTTGCTGCTAACTGAAAAGTTTTTGTTTGATGAGCAGTTTTGCCGTATGCAGCCCATAAAATACAGTATGAATGCTGAGATGACGCCTGATGTGGAGCAGATCGACAGGCTTTTTGCCGCAAGTGGCGCCAAGCTTTTGTGCCTGGAAAACACGCACAACTTTTCGGGTGGATATGTGATACCTGTTGCCGAAATGGCCAAGCTGCGTGCGGTTGCCGATAAGTACGGCGCCCACATCCACATGGATGGTGCGCGCCTGTTCCATGCTGCTGCTTCGTTGGGGGTGCCTGCGAAGGAAATCACTAAATACGTAGATTCCGTGATGGTGTGCATTTCCAAGGGCATCGGTGCTCCTGTCGGCTCGGTGCTGTGCAGCAGCAGGGCGCAGATTGCCAAGGCGCGCGAGATCCGTAAGGTTTTGGGCGGCGGCATGCGCCAGGCGGGCGTCATTGCCGCACCTGGGATTTACGCATTGCAGCACAATATTGAGCGCATGGCAGATGACATTGCCAACGCCAGGCTTACGGCCTCGCTTTTGGCAGGCAGACTTAAAAAATTAATTATGCAAAAGGACGTGCAAAGCAATATCCTGGTTTTGGACGCAGCAGGCTGCGGTGTAAGCCCGGCGGAGATTTGCAGCAGAGCCGAGGCGTTGGGGCTTTTGATTAAGCCGGTGTTAAAGACCTGTGTGCGCTTGGTGTATTACAAGGGGATTACGCAGGAGGACGCGCGTAAGGCGGCAGAAATCATCCTGCAGCTGGATGCGCAGCTGTGAATTTGTAGGAGGGACGTATAAATGGTGTTGTTCGGTAAAAAAATTAGCTTAACTACGCAGATATTTATTGCCATGATTTTGGGTGCTGTCATGGGTCTGGCCTTCGGGCCTGCCATGAAGTCAATGGGGTTTATTGGCACCATTTGGCTGAACTGCGTTAAGATGATCGTTATTCCCATGGTGCTGGTTACCATCATCACGGGTGTTATTTCGCAAAAGAACCTCAGCTCTTTGGGGCGTATTGCTGTAAGAATTATTATTTACTATATTTTGACTACTCTGGTTGCTACCGTAGTGGGCCTTGTAGTTACGGGCGTGCTGCGTCCGGGCGAATTTGCCAACTTCACGGGCTTGGCCTCTAAAAAGGTGGTAGGTTCGGCAGATATCACTATTTCGCAATTCTTTACGTCAATGTTCAGCACTAATATGTTCCAGACCTTCTCCAAGGGTAACATTGTGCAAACCTTGATTATCGCGGTGATGACAGGCGTGGCGATCATGAAGGTTACTAATGAAGAATATAAGGAAACGCTGAAGAAGATGTTCAATGCTATCAACGCAATGGTATTTTCTCTCATCGGCATGGTTATGAAGGCTTCTCCCATAGGTGTATTTTTCCTGATGGCCGATTCCTTTGCTAAATACGGTGCCAGCATCTTCACCAGTATGGCCAGCCTGGCAGGTGTATATTATCTGGCCTGCCTCATCCATGTGCTGCTGGTTTATGGCGGTGTGCTGTGGTTCAGCTGCGGTATTAACCCCCTGCGCTTTTTGCGCGACAGCGCGGAGCTGTGGATGTATACTATCACCACCTGCAGCAGTGTTGCCTCTATCCCTATAAATATCAAGGTAGCTAAAGAAAAGTTCAATGTGCCGGAACGCATTTCCAGCTTTACCGTGCCCTTGGGCTCGCAGATGAACTATGACGGCAGCGTTATTTTGTACGGCTGTGTTATCACGTTCATCAGCCAGGTTATCGGCGCACCGCTGGATGTTCCCACCATGCTTAAGGTTGTGGTGCTGTCGGCCATACTTTCGACAGGTGGCGGCGGCATCCCCGGCAGTGGCATCGTCAAGCTGTTTGTTATGGTTGAAGCTTTTGGCCTGCCTACCGAAATCGTGGGCATTATTGCGGCTTTCTACCATATTTTTGACATGGGCACCACTACTAATAACTGCTTGGGCGATTTGGCAGGTACTGTCTTTGTATCGCACATGGAAGAAAAGCACGAGCAGGCAGCCCGAGCTTAAATTTGTTCATCCCCTTTTATCCTCCTCTTGCGCCTTGTGCGCAGGGGAGGATTTTTTGTGAGACAGTGTAAGGACTTTTTCTTGTATTCTCCGTGAATATCCGATATCTGCGTCTAGTGCAGGTTGTGTGGATAATAATAAAGTCTGTTTGTTTTTCTATCTGCCGTGTTTACCATGTGTGGACTACGTGATATAATGTACTATATTAGTTACCGATGCATTTTGCGAAATAAGACAATTAGGCCGTGCTTGCACAAGTGTGGCGGCATTTTTTTTGATGAGTATAGGGACCGGCGTTTGCAGTCGGTAAAAGGTGAAATATGAGATTGTGGAGTGTGTTCCTGGCGCTGCTTTTGTGCCTTTGGTCACAGGTGGCGGTGGCAGGAGTGAAGCTGGAAGCGGTTTATCCGTATAATTTGGATAAGCAGGAGGCGCAGGCGGTGCATAGCGGTAGCACTGTGCCTTTGTACATCAATATTACATCCTTTGACGTGCCTAAGGTGCAGCAGGCGCGTATCAAGGTGCTGTTGCCCAGCGGCTTTACCGCTCAAGAGGGCAACAGATGGCAGCTTAGCGAGGAAAACGGCCGCAGTGTAGTCACAGCAAACTGGCAGCTGCCGGCGGATTTCGGTCAGACCTTTGATCTTTTGTATATCAAGCCGACAGAGGCGGCCATAAGCGGTACGCAGCAGCTGCTAGTGCAGGCTGGCGGCGACGGCTGGAAGGAGGAGCGTACGCTTTCGTTTACGTACGATGCAGGGGCGTCTGCTTCAGATGCCAAGACCACGCACAAAAAGCTTGATAACAAAAAATTTAATTGGTATATCCAAAGCGTCACCCTACCTGTGGACAATTTGGGCAACAAGGACGACCGCGCGGCGGAGGGTGTAATTTATGTGCGTGATACTACGCTCGAGGGCTTTCGCAACCGCATGACGGGCGATGGTGCTACTAATTGGTCGGCTGTTTTTAACCACCCTGCGGCCTTTGTGCTTTTGGATATGCGCAATCCTCAGCGAGATGTGCGTCTATTAAAGTTTAAGGCGCAGCTGGTGGATAAAAAGACAGGACAGGTGCAGCCGGGACTGTGCACCGCAGGCAAGAACAACGATGATAGCGAGCATGGCTGGGCAGGCTCTACGGGCAGCGCCAACGAGACAACGGCGCTGATTTCGCTGGACGGCAAAAAGACGCAGGCCTTTATCATCCCCCTGTATGTGGATTATTTTACGGTGCTCGCTGGTGACTACAGCCTGCGCGTCACCGTTAGCGGTAATGGCCAGGAAAAGGTGCAGGAGGTGCCGCTGACGATTGCCAAAAAGCACAACCTGGGGCTTGTGGCAGTGGGCTTTTCTTTTGTCTGCCTGGTGGTGCTTGTGTGCTGTGCCGGCAGGCTCAAGCAGTGCATTTATAAGATTGGCGCGCGTGGCGCGATTACAGTTGCCTTATTTGCGGCATTGGCCTTTGGCGGCATCACGCTGCCCACTACCTTGATCGGAGATTTGCTGCATGTCTTTTTGGGACCGTTTTCGGGGTTAGTTACAGGTGTTTTGAGCGGTGTGCTGCAATATCTTTTAGTGGTGTCGCTGCTGGTCTTGTTCCGTGCGCCGGGTGTACTGGCTTTGATGTATTTTATCAAGTATCTGCTGGCAGGTTTGATGTTTGGCCATTTTACGCCTTTGGGACTGTTGAGCGTGTGCGTTAACATTGTAGTGCTGGAATTTATCTTGTACGTCTGTGGCTTTTACCGCAGGCAGATACTTTCGCCGCGTTATTTGCTTTTGGTGTCGCTACTTTTGGGCGTGGGAGATGCCATTATCACGTTGGTTAATCTGGAGCAGATGATGTTTTTCTACCGTTTGTATTATGCAGATTGGTATCTGGCACTGTATATGTTGGTCAACGGCCTGCTTTACAGCAGCATCGGCGCCTGGTTGGGGGCCAAAACAGGCAGCAAGCTGCAGCAGGTGATGGGGGAATAGTATGCTGAAAATAGAGAATTTGTGCTACCGCTACCCCTCAAGGCAGCAGGCAACGTTAAAGGGAATAAATCTGGAGCTGGCAGATGGCGAAATGCTGCTTTTGGCAGGTCGCAGCGGCTGTGGTAAAAGCACGCTCATCAAGGCTGTCAGCGGCCTTTTGGGCAGCGAGGAGCGCGGGGCCTTAAGCGGTAAAATTTTTCTGCAGGGGCAGGATGTGACGCTGTGGACCCCTGAGGCCATCGGCCAACTGGTGGGAACCGTGTACCAGTCGCCTGATGACCAGCTTTTTGCAATGACAGTGGCGGACGAGGTTGGCTTTGCCTTGGAAAACCAAGGCGTGAGCCAGGAAGTTATTGACCGCAAGGTTGCCGAAACATTGGAGCTTGTAGGACTTGGCGGCCTGGGTGCGCAAAGCATCCACAAGCTCAGCGGTGGGCAGCGTCAGCGGTTGGCGTTGGCATCGATATTGATTACACGGCCAAAGCTGCTCATTCTGGACGAGCCTGTCAGCCAAATGAATCCGCAGGGTGTGCAGAGCTTTATGCGGCTTTTGCTGCGCTTGAATAAAGAGGCAGGCATTGCCATTTTGATGATTGAGCATCGCGTGAATGAGCTGTGCAGGTATTTTTCGCGCCTGGCAGTTATGCAGAGCGGTCAGATTATTTATGACGGATCTATAGAAGCGGCCTGGGGCGCGCTCACTGGCAGGCAGGACCTGGGACTGCGTGAGCCGCAGACAGTGAAGCTGTGCCGGGTGCTGCAGCTTTCGCAGCTGACGACGTCAGCGGAAACAATTGTGCAGATGATTAAGCGTGAATGCCGCGTGCATCCGCAAGCTGATGTCATCGTGATGTCGAAACCTCAGTGCGAACCATTGCTGAAGGTAGAAAGCTTGTTCTATACCTACCCGGGCAGCAGTGTGCCAACGCTTAAGAATTTGTGCTTCGGCCTGCAGGGGAGGCAGATTACGGCGTTGATGGGCTTTAACGGCGCTGGCAAAAGCACCCTGATGAACCTTTTGGGCGGTCTGGCTCAGACCGGACAGGGGAAAATTTCGCTTTTGGGGCGGCCCATAGGCAAAAGCCTGGGGCATATCGGTTACCTGAGGCAGGAGCCGGACCTAATGCTTTTGGCGGACACGGTGCGCGAGGAGCTGTGCTGGAAGAACGCCATCCTGACGCAGGAGGCACTTGGGCAGCTCTTGGAGCAGCTTAACCTGACGGAATATGCTGATGACTTTCCCCTGGCGCTAAGCAAGGGGCAGCGTCTGCGCGTGGTTTTGGGCGCGATGCTGGCTAAAAAGCCGTCGCTGCTCCTTTTGGACGAACCCACGACAGGCCAGGACGAGCAGAGCCTGGGCGAGATACGCCGCCTGCTTATGACCTACAGGGAGCAGGGGGGCAGCATTTTTATCTGCACCCACGATGTGGAGCTGGCAGCGCAGGTGGCTGACAGGGTGATTGTGCTGCGCAGTGGTGAAATTATTGCTGACGACGCGGCTAATGCCGTTCTGGCTGATCGCGCGCTTTTGGCTGAGGGCGGCTTGACGGCTTCTGTGCTTTTGGATATCTGCATGCAGGTGGGCATTCCTCCCTGCGTTACGGTGGAGGAGGTGATGCGCTATGTCGATGCGGCAGCTGTGGGAAGGAACTGATGCGGCCATCTGGGCGCAGCGGCTGAACGGGCGCACTAAGCTTTTGTTCCTCTTTCTTTTCGCTATTTTGATGATTACGGTGGATAACCCGCGCACGCTCTTTGTGCTGTTTACGGTGACGCTGCTGCTGCACGTGGCGGCACACACATCTATATACAAATGGAAGGTGCTGGCGGTGCTGTTGCTTTTGGGTCTGTGGGGATCTATGTTCAGTCAGGCGCTATTTTTTGCGCAGACTCCCAGGACGCCGCTTTTTGTCATCATCTCGCCTGAGGCTCCATTTTTGGGGCAGCTGACGGGCGGACTATATATCTACCGCGAGGGTATTTTGTATGGTGCGGTGCAGGGACTACGCAGTGCTGCCATGCTTTCATTGGGACTTTTGGTGTGTTGGACGAGCGACCCCAGGCAGCTGTTGCAGGCACTGCTTGCTTGGCGCCTGCCGCCGCAGCTGGCCTTTATGCTGGTGACAGCCATCCGCTTTTTGCCGGTGCTGGCTGCCGAAACAGGCGAGGTCATTACGGCGCTGCAGCTGCGTAGTGACAGCCAGAGCGGACGCACCGCGGTATTGCGGCATCTGCCGTATATTGCAAAGCCATTATTGGCACGTTGCCTGCGCAGGGCGCAGACGCTGGCGCTTTCGGTTGTCAGCCGCGGCTTCTTTTTGGCGCAGGTTGCTCCCCGCAGGCAAATGTGGCCACCGGTCGAAAGGCTTAGCTGTTTGTTGCTCCTTTTGTTGGTGCTGGCAGTGGTGTGCAGTAAGGTCATTTATATTTTATCGGAGCAGGGAATGTATTTTGGCGTTTTCCGCCAGGTTTATGATTGGACGGTGCTGTATTTATGAGTAAGCTGAAGGGATGGATAGCCATTATTTTACTGGTACTGTCCTGGTGCGCGCTATATTGGATTACAGGCAGCCGCACTCCCTGGAACCACTTTACTGCTGCGGACGGGACAGGCGTGAGCGTGTATCTGGGAGATATACCGACGCAGAATTACGACCGTATGGGCTTTACTAAGGCCGTGGTACGTTACGCCCCTGGCGAACAGGGCTGGGTGGTTGGTACGGAGCGGGGCGAGCTGTTTTTGTTTGATAACGACGGCAGGCAAAAATGGAAGCGGTCGCTGGGTGCAGCCAAGCTGGTTTCGCTCTGCCTGACACCTGACGGCTCGCTGGCCGTGGTGGGCGAGCAGAGCGCCGAGGGCAATCTTTATGCTGTGGATGTGCATACAGGTGACATTCGTTGGCAGTATAAGGCTGCCGATTTTGTCGGTGCCGATGCGTCGCAGCGTTCGTACCCGTCTATTGTACACATCGTCACGGATAAGGACAGCAATATCTACGCTAACGCCTACCGCTTTTTGATGCGCGCCGACGGCAGCCGTGGCTACAATGGCAGAATGCTGGCTGTGAGTGCGAACGGCAGCCTGTTGTGGCAGTTTCCCAAGGATGAGGTAATAGACAGCTGGATTAACTGGTGTGACGCCAGCGATGCCAACGGCAAGGTGGTGCTTTCTACATCGGCCTACGATTTTCGCGAAGAGATGCGCTACAAGGATACTATGTACTTTGTGGATAAAAAGAGCGGTGACCTGCTCAATTCTACCTTTGTGGCGCCCGTGCCGCCATTTGACAACACCGTTATGCGTGGCAGCCCCAATTTTTCGGCCGATGGTAAATATCTGGCGGCTGCAACCAGTGACGGGCGCGGCTTTTTGTTTGATGAGCAGGGCAACACTCTGTGGTCACGTGTTATTTCTAAGCCTACGCAGGTGGATGGTGCCTACATCAACGCCAGCGGTCGTGATGGCTTCGTGACGCCTTATGGCGTGCTCTTTACCACCATCAACACCTTTAACCGCGAAAACTGGCAGCTGCCTACGCCTGTGGAGCATCCCAGCAATAACAGCATCTTTGCCTTTAATACAGACGGCACGTTCCGCTACCAGTTTATGGCAGACGGCACGATGGAGGAAATAGCCTTCGCCCAAAATTTGGCGGCCTGTGCGGTGGGACGCAACGTGCGCACGCACAACTACAAGGCGCACGGAGCACTGGTACTGAACCTCGCAACTGGCAAAAAGCAGCAGTTCTTCCCCACGGAGGGCCCCTGCCAGGCAATCGGTATTTCGCCTGACGGCAGAATGGTTGCAGGCGTAGAAGCACCGGCATTGACGCCGCAGGGCAAGATTATGGGCGCCTACAGACTGCATATCTGGAAGCTGGAGGAAAAACCTGATGCATAAATATCTTCATTATTACAAACCGTATAAGTGGATCCTGATTGGCATCATGCTGGGTTCATGCCTGGCGGCACTGCTGGATTTGGTGTTTCCGTATATGGTAAAGCATTTGCTGAGCGTCGAAATCCCGGCGAAGAACATCACCACGCTTTTTGACTGGGCGGTGATGATGCTGCTTTTATACCTGGTGAATTTTGCTTTGCTTTTCGCTATTAACTACTACGGACATCTTATGAGCGTGGGGATTGAAAATGATATGCGTCGCGACCTGTTTGCGCAGATAGAGCGGATGTCCTTTCATTTTTTTGACAATGCACGCACAGGGCAGCTGCTTTCGCGTATCACCAGTGATATTGTAGAAATTAGCGAGCTAACCTTCCGCGGTCCCAACGACCTTTTGGTCTGCAGCATCAGTATGGTGGGTACGATGGCGATGATGCTTTATATGAATCCCTATCTTGGCGCGCTTATCAGCCTGCTTCTGTTAGGTAAGACCATCCACACAGTTTTTATTAACCGTAAGATGAAGCGAGCCTTCCGCCGCAGCCGTGAAAAATCGGGCGAGGTTTCGGCGCAGGCAGAGGAGGCGCTTAGCGGTATACGCCTGGTCAAGGCCTTTGCTAACGAGGATCTGGAGCTGTCGCGCTTTATGGCCAAAAGCAACGAGCTTTACAGAGTGCGCAAGGAATCGTTCGGTATTTTGTCCTATTTTTCGGGCAGCATCAACTTTTTCACCAATGGCACTAACTTGGCCGTGCTGGCCTGCGGTGGCTGGATGATCGCCAGAGATATGCTGGATTTTGGTGACTTTGTTGCCTTTTTGCTATATGTAAATTTATTTATGAAGCCAATTTTGCGGCTGACGGTTTTTACCGAGATGTACCAGCGTGGTATGGCAGGCTTCAATCGCTTTAATGAGATGATGCAGCAAAAGGCCGAAATCACCGACGCCCAAAATGCTATTGACAGCGGCAAAATCACGGGCCGCGTCACCTTTGACAACGTTACCTTCGGCTATTTGGCAGATAAGCCTGTGCTGAAAAACTTTTCTCTGGATATCGCGCCTGGTGAAAGGGTAGCCTTTGTAGGCGCAACGGGTGCAGGCAAAACTACGCTGGCCAGTCTGCTGCTACGCTTTTACGAGCCGGGCGAGGGCAGAATTTTGCTGGACGGGGTGGATATCAACAGCTACAGCCAAAGCTTTTTGCGTAAAAATGTGGGCCTGGTGCAGCAGGATGTTTTTCTTTTTAGCGACAGCGTAAGCTTTAACATCGCCTACGGCAAGGTGAATGCGACGGAGCTAGAGGTGCACGAAGCTGCGAAGCTGGCAGCTGCTGACAGCTTCATCGAAGCATTACCCGAGGGTTACGCCACACGCGTGGGCGAGCGCGGTGTGAAGCTGAGCGGCGGTCAGAAGCAGCGCATTGCTATTGCGCGTGCCTTTTTGAAGAATCCGCCGGTGATGGTGCTGGACGAGGCAACCTCGGCATTAGATACGCGCACCGAAAAGCAAATCCAAAGATCGCTGGACAAGCTGGCCGAAAGCCGTACTACGCTCGTTATCGCGCACCGCCTTTCTACTATTATCAACGCAGACAGGATAGTGGTGCTGCAGGATGGCGAAATTGCTGAAATCGGCACGCACCAGCAGCTTATGGCTCAAAACGGCATCTATAAAAAACTGTATGAATTGGATGAAGAGGATTAAAATAAGCCTCTGCAGTTGCACGATAGCTGCAGAGGCTTGTTTTGTGTTTGGGTTATTTACTTTTCTTCGCCTACAACACTGGCACCATCTTCGCTAAAGCTGATAGGTGCTTTGGCTTCCAACTCCTGGCTGCTGCCGTCGGCGTTGTGCCACAGCGTCTTTTTGCTTAACGACCCCTGTGTAACCAGGCCATCAGTGTTGAAGGTGACGCGCATGCCGCTCTTGAATTCGACAAAGCCGTTACCCTCATCCGTCAGGTTTTTCTTCCAACCGACAGGACGCAGCTTGGTGTTTTCGGCGAGCACGCCGCTTCTTACCCTGCCATCAGGGTAGAAGCTGAGCAGGGTATCGTTTTTAAAGCGCACAAAGCCATAGGCCTTGTCTCTCAGCTGCAGCACTACGTCGTTATCGATAGTGCCGCTGAGTACGGTACCATCCTCGGCGAAGGTTACCAGCGTATTAGTTTTGTAGCGCACATGGCCGTCAGCGGGGATGACTACGCCGTAGCGGTGGGGGAAGGGACGGAAGAAACGTGGCGGGAAAATGTCGGGTGCGGTTTCCACGTACAGATAATTATTTGCCAGCAAACGCCAGCCAGTGGGACGCAGATAGGTAGAGCTGGCCAAGGTGCCTTTTACAAGCTCCCCGTCAGCATTAAGCATGGCGGTGGTATTTTTTTTAAACTTAATATCGTCAGCTACGGTCCAGCCCTGCGGTACCAGCTTGGTATCCTTATCAAGCGTGATGGTTTTTGCCAGTGCGGCGTTAGCAGTGACCAGCAGCAAGGCAGACAGTAATAAAGCAGGAATTGCTTTCATAGTAGATCACCTCGTAAAATTTCTATAGAGTCATTATAGCATAAATTACTAAAAGAATTTATAAAATGATTGCAAATAAAATGTGTTGCTTTTGTTGCATTGCGTCATCTTATGTATACACGTACACGGAGCGCCGATTATTGACATTTAGTTGTATTAATTATATAATTTTTTTATGTGTTATCTTTGCTAAACTGCTTGCTTCAGGCGAATTTGCAGGTGAGCAGTAATATTTTTTGAAGGAGAGAATGAATCACCATGAAATACATGACTGGTAATGAAATCCGCGAAAAGTTTTTGCAATTTTTCCAGGATAGAGGCCATTTGATGCTTCCTAGCGCATCCCTCATTCCGCAGGATGACCCCACCCTGCTAATTATCGGCGCAGGCATGGCACCGTTTAAACCGTTTTTTACAGGCAAGATGAAGCCGCCTGCTACACGTATTACCACCTGCCAAAAGTGCGTGCGCACAGGCGATATTGAAAACGTCGGCCGCACGGCGCGCCACCATACCTATTTTGAAATGCTGGGTAACTTTTCCTTTGGCGACTACTTTAAAAAGGAAGTTATTCCCTGGAGCTGGGAATTTTTGACCAAGGAGCTGGGTCTGCCCGGTGATAAGCTGTATATTACTATTCACACCGAGGATGATGAGGCCTACGACATCTGGCACAACGTTGTAGGCATACCTGACGACCGCATTGTGCGCTTGGAGGACAACTGGTGGGAGATTGGCAGTGGTCCGTGCGGTCCAGATAGTGAAATCCACATCGACCTGGGTCCCGAGCGTGGCTGTGGCAAGCCTACCTGCGGTCCTGGCTGTGACTGCGACCGCTTCCTGGAGATTTGGAACCTGGTATTCACCCAGTTCAACCAAATGCCCGACGGCACCTATCCGCCGCTGAAGAACAAGAATATCGATACTGGCGCAGGTCTGGAGCGCTTAGCCAGCGTTATCCAGGGCAAGCCTTCTAACTTTGAAACTGATCTGATTTTCCCGATCATTGAATATGCTGCCAAGATTGCCAACGTAGAATATGGTAAGGACAAAAATACTGACGTTTCCCTGAAGGTTATTGCTGACCATGTACGCAGCATGACCTTTATGATCGGCGACGGTATCCTGCCGTCCAACGAGGGTCGTGGCTACGTGCTGCGTCGCATCCTGCGCCGTGCCATCCGTCATGCGCGTCTTTTGGGTATCAACGCAATGTTCCTGACTGGTGCCGTGGACGTAGTTATCGGTATGTTCGGTCATGTGTACACCAACCTGGTCGAAAAGGCCGACTTCATCAAAAAGGTTGTAGAGATGGAAGAAACCAGCTTCCTGCGCACCTTAAAGCAGGGCACTGAGCTTTTGAACGATGAGATTGCTAAGCTGAAGGCAGCAGGCAGCACTGTGCTTGACGGTGCTACTGCCTTCAAGCTGAACGATACCTTTGGCTTCCCCTGGGAGCTGACCGAAGAAATTTTGGAGGAGCAGGGTCTGACCTTGGACAAGGAAGGCTTTGACGCTGCCCTGGAGGTTCAGCGCAAAATGGCGCGTGAAGCACGCAACGACAAGGAAGGCCGTCCTGTAATTTATAACACCACCGGCATTACAGTTGCAGATCTGAAGGTAGACGAAGCTGCTACCACGGGCAAAATTGTGAAGCTGTATCCGGCCCACGACGCTCAGCCTGTAGAAACTGCCGCAGACGGCAGCGAGGTTGCCGTAATCTGCGACGTTACTGCCTTCCATGCTGAGGGCGGCGGCCAGCTGGGCGACATCGGCACTATTACCGCTCCTACCGGTGTTATTGCCGTCAATGTCACCAAAAAGCTGCCTGATGGTGCCGTAATTATGATCGGTACTGTTACTGAGGGTGCTGTCAGCGTGGGTGACGCAGTAAGCTTTGCTGTGGACAAGGCACGTAAGATGGATATTGCCCGCAATCACACTGCAACCCATTTGCTGCACGCTGCCCTGAAGCAGGTTTTGGGCAGCCATGTAAACCAGGCCGGCAGCTATGTTGGTCCGGATCGTCTGCGCTTTGATTTTTCGCACTTCTCTCAGGTTACAGAGGCAGAGCTGAAGGAGGTTGAGGCCATCGTCAACGAGCAGATCCTGGCAGGCAAGGGCGTTACCATTGAGGAGCTACCGATTGAGGAAGCCAAGAAGAAGGGCGCAACCGCTCTCTTTGGCGAAAAGTATGGCAACATTGTGCGCGTAGTCACCGTACCGGACTTTTCTATGGAGTTCTGCGGCGGCAGCCATGTAAGCAATACCGCACAGATCGGCATGTTTAAGATTGTCAGCGAGGGCTCCAGCGGTGCGGGCGTACGCCGTATTGAGGCTGTGACCGGCCATGGCGCGGTGGCGCACGTTAATGCTACCGAGGAAATGGTCAAGGGTCTGGCAGCAGAGCTGAAATGCCGTACTGCCGACGTTCCGGCACGCTTGGAGGCTCTGCAGGCAGAGCTGAAGGCAGCACACAAAAAGGCTGAGGAGCTGGCAGCAGAAATTGCCAAATCCCAGGTAAGCAGTGTTGCAGACCAGGTAAAGGATGCTAATGGCGTTCCAGTGCTGGTACAAAAGGTTAATGCTGACAGCATTGACGCTTTGCGCAATTTGGGCGATCAAATGCGCGATAAGGTTGGCGGCGTTGTTGTGCTGGCTGCTATAATCGGCGGCAAGGTA
This sequence comes from Segatella copri, assembly GCA_963597755.1. Lineage (GTDB taxonomy): Bacteria > Bacillota > Negativicutes > Acidaminococcales > Acidaminococcaceae > Phascolarctobacterium_A. The sequence goes on along the minus strand of CAVBQX010000015.1, from coordinate 33,148 downwards.
AGCATTCTGACGATGGCAACCAAGGACGCTGTTGCTAAGGGTGCTCATGCAGGCAACATCGTTAAGGCTGTCGCCAAGCTGTGCGGCGGCGGTGGCGGCGGCCGTCCGGATATGGCACAGGCAGGTGCCAAGGATGTGGCCAAGGTGGATGAAGCTTTAGCTGCTGCCTATGATATTGTTGCAGGCATGATTAAATAAGCTTGTAGCAATGAATGGTATAAGCTAATAAAGCATAACAAAAGACCCCGGAGCGAACAAAACTCCGGGGTCTTACTTTGTTTGTTATTGCAGCGGCAGTGCTTCGCTGTTGCCGTTTACTGCGTCCGGCTGCTCAAAAATGAAGGCAGGGGACGGGTAGTAAAATTTGCAGTGCTGGAAGTTAAATACTTCGGTGGAAAAGCGTTTTAATAGGGCATAGGAGGCACGTTCTTCGAAATCAATCAGGTTATCCTTGTTGATGTCGGCATCCTTGACGATAACCAAAAGGTATGCAGGAACCTCCGGCGCATCCTCAGGTACTTGGCTGCGGTCTAAGGGGATGCTGGGGATGATCTCCAAATCGCCAATAGGCTGTTGATTTTCGTTATACAGCATTGCATGATAAACATTGTCGTACAGTGTACGTGCAATTCTTAAAGAATAAGCTCCGGAACTCATTTCTATCACTCCTAAAAAATTTTTATTTGTAAATATTGCTTTACAAAAATAGCAATAAACATAACATCATTATTGTAACATAGATTACGAAAATACGCAAAAACAATCTGAAATGAAATCATTCCGTGTAAAAATTATACACAAAGGCTGCATTAAAAAACGGAAATAGAGAAAAAATCTTGGTTTTAGCTGAATGTTTATGTCAATGTATTTTGTATACATGATTTTTCTCACAATTTTAGGCAGGAATTTATGCATTTGTGACGAAACTATAAAATACTAGTATGTTGCGTGGCTAATTTCGCAGGCCTGGCTCATATGTATTTAAAAGGAGGGGGAACTCTTATGAAAAAACTCTTAGCATCTTTACTTGGTATCATGGTTATGGCAACTATGATTGCCGGCTGCGGCGGTGGAGATAAGAAAGAAGACAAAAAACCTGCTGCACAAAAATTCATTAATATCGCTACTGGTGGTACCTCTGGTACCTACTTCCCGTTAGGTGGTGCCTTGGCAGATATCCTGAACAAGAACGTTCCGGGTACCAACGCTTCCGCACAATCCACCGGTGCTGCTGTAGCTAACGTCAACTTGCTCAGCCAGGGCAAGGTTGAAATTGCATTTGTTCAGAACGATATTGCTTACTATGCTGTTAACGGCACCGAAATGTTCAAAGGCAAACAGGTTGCAAGCCTGCAGGGTTTAGCAACTCTGTATCCTGAAACCGTACAAATCGTAACCTTGGCAAAAACTGGCATCAAATCCGTTGCTGATTTCAAGGGTAAACGCATTGCCGTAGGTGCTGCAGGCTCCGGTACTGAGGCTAACGCCCGTCAGATTCTGGAAGCCTATGGCATTAAATATGATGATATTAAGGTTCAATACCTTTCCTTCGGTGAAGCTGCCAGCGCCCTTAAGGACGGCAACGTTGATGCTGCCTTTGTAACTGCAGGTCATCCCACTGCTGCTATCCAGGATATTGCAACTCAGAACGACGTTGTTATCGTTCCGGTTGATGCTGATAAGGCTGACGCCCTGATCAAACAATATCCGTTCTACACCAAGCTGGTCATCAAAGCTGGTACATATCCGAAGCAAGAGGCTGATGTTCCTGCTGTGGCAGTAAAATGCATGCTGGCAGTAACCGACAAGATGGATGCTGACACCGCATATGCAGTAACCAAGGCACTGTACAGCAACCTTGACCGTATGAAGACTGCTCACTCTGCTGCAGCTGTTATGACCAAGGAAAATGCTAAGGATGGCATGTCCATTAAGCTGAACCCGGGTGCAGAAAAATTCTTTAGCGAAAAATAAGGATTTTGCATGAAGCCGAATTTCAAAGACCGGAAACCGGTGTTGGCCGGTGGCCGGTCTTTTTTCCCAACGAAGATTTCTATAAGTATTGTTAGCGTTTTGTTAATATTTTTATGCTGGTATAGTACGCGACTTGTTGTTGCCATTATACCAGAGGGAGTAACTGGGGCTATTACCTTTGCTGCCAGTGCAGGGGAGCAGTGGCACATTAGTCTGACGCATTCGGTGGAAAAGACCGATTGGAGCGACTATTTTAAGGTTAACGGCGTAAATGACATGACGATGACCCATACCCGTTTTTCGTCCCTGGGCTGGGGTTATCCCTATTCTGCCGCTGACGGCAGGCTGACTGAAACCGCTGACGGTAAGTTTGATATGGAAATGAACCGGCCGTATAAAGAGGTTGCCCTGCGGATTTCGGAGCAGGCCATGCCGCATATTGTCCATGGCAAGGATAGCTATGACTTGATTGCCTTATACGGGCAGGGGACTGCTGTTAAAATAAAGGCTGTATACCGATATCAATATTGGTATGAACGCTATTTTAAATTTATTTTTGATTAAATGAGAGGAGCTGATACCAATGTCTGCAGAAGAAAAGAAGGTGCAAGAGCTTTCGGCAGAAGAGGTACTGCAAAAATTTGACAAGGAATCGGATAAGCGTGAGCTTACAGGCGCATGGGATAAGATTATTTCCGCCATCTGTATTTTGTTCGCTGTTTTCCAATTGTATACCGCGACGTTTGGCATTTTGGATGCGCATCTGCAGCGTGCCATCCATCTGGCCTTTGGCTTTTTGTTGATCTTTTTATTGTATCCGTCCAGAAAGTCCTGGTCGCGCAGCAAGATGCATCCGCTGGATGTGGTTTTCGCACTGGTAAGTGCCGGTACCGCGCTCTACCTGGTGGCTAATTACCAGGAGCTGGTGCTGCGCGCAGGCATGAACACCGAAACTGACTTTATTGTTGGCCTGATCGGCACGGTGATGGTTTTTGAGGCGGCACGCCGTGTGGTTGGCTGGCCTATGATCATCGTTGCCTTTTGCTTTATGCTTTATGCGTTCTTTGGTCCTTATGTTCCCGGTATTTTGGCACACCGCGGTGTTGGCGTGCAGGAAATGTTTGACCATTTGTATTTTACTACTGAAGGTATTTTTGGTACACCTATGGGCGTATCCTCTACCTTCATCTACCTGTTTATTCTTTTTGGCGCTTATTTGGAAACTACAGGCCTGGGTAAATTCTTCATCGACATTGCCAACGCCATCGCAGGCTGGGCAGCAGGCGGTCCTGCAAAGGTTGCCGTTCTTTCCTCCGGCCTTATGGGTACAGTATCCGGCAGCTCCGTTGGCAACGTTGCCGGCACTGGTGCCTTTACCATTCCGATGATGAAAAAACTGGGTTACCGTCCTGCGTTTGCAGGCGCTGTTGAAGCTGCTGCTTCTACAGGCGGCCAGTTGATGCCTCCTGTTATGGGTGCTGCAGCCTTTTTGATGGCTGAATTTGTAGGCGTGCCTTACTTTGAGGTTGTTAAAGCTGCCGTTATTCCTGCTATGTTGTACTACATCGGCGTATGGCTGGGCGTTCACTACGAAGCTAAAAAGTTTGGCCTGAAGGGTACTCCGCGTGACCAGCTGCCCAAGTTTAAGGAGTTGTTCCTGGAAAAGGGTCATTTGGCAATTCCTCTGGTTGTTATCGTGTATTTACTTGTTAGCGGCTATACCCCGATGCGCGCCGCATTGGCAGCCATTGTGCTGACCATTGTCTGCTCCTGCCTCCGTAAATCTACCCGCATTGGCTTTGGTCAGATTGTACAGGGTCTGATTGACGGCTCTAAGGGTGTTTTGGGCGTACTTATCGCCTGCGCTACCGCCGGTATCATTATCGGCGTTGTTACCAAGACCGGCGTTGGCCTGAAGATCGCCACCGCGCTTTTAGACCTGGCTGGCGGTAATTTGTTGCCCGCAATGTTCTTCACTATGATTACTTCGTTAATTCTGGGCATGGGCGTACCGACAACTGCTAACTACGTTATTACATCTACCATTGCGGCTCCTGCTCTGGTACAGATGAACGTGCCTGTACTGGCAGCGCACATGTTTGCTTTCTACTTCGGTATTGTTGCTGACGTAACACCGCCTGTTGCTTTGGCTGCCTACGCCGGTGCAGGTATTGCCGGTGCTAATCCTATGCGTACCGGCGTTATCGCCGCTAAGCTGGCGATTGCGGCCTTTATCGTGCCATACATCTTTGTACTGGCTCCTGAGCTTTTGATGATTAACGCTACACCGTTCACTATCTGCTACAGTGCATTTACAGCTATCGTGGGTATGTGGGGTGCTTCTATGGCTATGATTGGCTTCTGCAACAACGTGCTGAATATTCCGCAGCGTATTCTGTTCTTGGTTGGCGGTGTCTGCATGATTATTCCTGGCGTTTATACTGATGCTATCGGTGTTGTATTGGTAGCTGCTTCTTATTTCTGGCAGCGCACTAACAAGGTTAAAGGCTCTATCCAGCAAAGTGAGGATGACATTTAAGCCTTGGTAATAATTTTATAAAGTTAAGTATTACGGAGCTATTGTCCTGCGGCATGTTATAGGTGGCGGCGGGGCAATAGCTCCTTTGCTTTTACCGCTAATCTGCAATTTATCTTGTGTCGGGGATATGATATAATTAAGTACAAGAATTTTCGCAGGAGGAGCTTATGTTTGCTGTTAATGTTGCAATAAATTTACCGGTAAAAAACCTATTTAGGCAGTTTACCTATGCTGTGCCGACGGAGCTGGATTTTATTGACAGCGGCTGGCGCGTTGTTGTGCCCTTCAGCGGGCAAAAGGTGGAGGGCTTTGTGGTGGAGCGGGTGCTACTGCCGCAGGCTGAGGCGATGGCAGCCAAGCTCAAAAGCATAGAGGCCGCTATTGGCGACGTGCCTTGGTTTGATGAGGAGATGCTGGGCACCGCGCGCTGGATGGCACAATATTATATGTGCTCGCTGGCCGAGGCAATGCGTCTTTTCGTACCTGGCAAAAGCAGCATCAAGCGACGGGCGGTGCGCGACGAGCAGGGCAGGCTTCTGTATTATGTTTATAAGGAGCGCTTGCAGGATAAAACTGTTCTTGCTTACAGTATTAGCGCTGCTGGCAGGCAGGTGCAGGCAGCAGGTACCTTGGCCAGGCGTGCCAAGGCACAGCATGCGGCGCTGGGCGTTTTACTGCAGGCAGCTGTGCCGCTAAGCGTAAGCGAGCTGGCGGAAAAAGGCGTGAGTGCGGCCGTAGCGCGTACCTTGGCTCAAAACGGCCTGGCGGTGGCAGTACAAAAGCGTGTGCTGCGTAACAGCTACAGTCAAATGCAGCAGGAGGGCGCCAGCCTGCAGCTGACAATGGAGCAGCGATTGGCGGTGCAGCAGATCAACCAGGCGACGGATGCACACAGGGCGCAGGGATTTTTACTGCAGGGCATCACAGGCAGCGGCAAGACGGAGGTATATCTGCGTGCGGCGGCCCACGTTGTCGCCAGCGGCAGGCAGGTGCTGATGCTGGTGCCCGAAATTGCGCTTACAGCGCAGCTCGTCAAGCGCTTTCAGGCATGGTTTGGCAGTGACATCGCTGTTGCACACAGCAAGCTTTCGCAAAACGAGCGCGGTGACGTGTGGTACCGCATGCGCACAGGCAGCGCCAGAGTGCTGATTGGCGTGCGCAGCGCGGTCTTTGCACCCTTTGAGGATTTGGGCCTGGTGATTGTGGATGAGGAGCACGAGGGCAGCTACAAGGAGGAGGACCATCGTCCGCAGTACAACGCGCGCGATGTGGCTGCCAACCGCTGCAGGCAGACAGGTGCGCCCTTGGTGCTTGGCAGCGCTACGCCGGATTTGTGCACCTATTACAAATCGCTGCAGGGAGAATACGTGCATTTGCGTCTTACAGCACGTCCGGGTGGCAGCGCCCTGCCTAAGGTAGAAATTGTGGATATGCGCAGTGAGCTACAGGAGCGCAACTTCAGCGTGCTGTCGCGCAGGCTGCAGCAGGAGCTGGTGCTGACTGCGGCGGCAGGGGAGCAGGCTATTGTCCTGCTCAACCGCAGGGGTTATTCCACCTTCGTGATATGCAGGGACTGCGGCCAGACGATCACCTGTCCGCATTGTGCGGTGGCAATGGTCTATCACAGGAAAAATGAGGATTTGCGCTGCCATTATTGCGGTAACACCATGCCCATACCCACAGAATGTCCCAACTGCCACAGCCGCCGCATCAAATATTTTGGCAGCGGTACACAAAAGGCCGAGGAACAGCTACAAGCACTGCCAGAGGTGCGCGTGCTGCGCATGGACCAGGATTCCACCGTTGCCAAGTTTGCCCATGCGGATATTCTGCAGCGCTTTCGCAGAGGAGATGCCAATGTGCTGATAGGCACCCAGATGGTAGCCAAGGGACATGATATCCCCAACGTGACGCTTGTGGGCGTGCTGGCGGCGGACAGCGCCCTGCATCTGCCGGATTTCAGGGCGTCGGAGAGGGCGTTTTCGCTGCTGACGCAGGCAGCAGGACGTGCAGGCCGCGGCGATAGGCCGGGACATGTTATCTTTCAGACCTATGACCCGGATAACACCATTCTCAAGCTGGCGATGACGCAGGATTATGATGCCTTTGCTAAAAAAGAGCTGCACGAGCGGCGTGAATATTTTTATCCACCCTTTGCCCAGATGTTGAAGCTGCAGGTGGTGGACAAGGATGAGGACGCAGGCTTGGCACTGGCACAAAGGGTTGTATATTATCTGCAGTCGCTTAAGCTGCAGGGTAAACTGAGCGATTTACACATCAGCGGACCGTTTCCGTCGCTAGTGGCCAAGGCTTATGATCTATATCGCTTTAACGTGCTTTTGAAGGCCGCCGACTTGCGGGAGGCCAAAGAGGCATTGTGGAACAGCGAGTTCAAGGAGGCGAAAAACCTGTACTTTAATGTTGACCCTGTTAACGTTGTTTGATGGGAAAGTGATTGTATAAAAACTTATTCCATGTTACAATATAGATTGTTTAGTGATGTGAATGCTGGCAAAGTGTAGCAAAAGCTTGCCGGAGGGAGCAAATAATTTAATGGGAGTATGTGTTTATGGGAATGCAGATGGAATTTATCAAGGTGCTGCCATCACCGCAGGCCTTAATGGAGGATTATCCGATTAGCAAGGAGTCTAAGCTGCTCAAGCTGCAGCGCGACGAGGCTATTAAAAATATTTTTACGGGCAATGACGACCGCTTTTTGCTGGTTATCGGCCCTTGCTCCAGCGATAACGAGGATGCAGTGCTTGATTACGTACACCGTCTGGCCAAGGTGCAGGAAAAGATCAAGGACAAAATTTTTATCGTTCCGCGCTTATATACCAACAAGCCGCGCACTATCGGCGTAGGGTATAAGGGCATGCTGCACCAGCCCTCGCCCGAGGGCAAGGAGGATATGCTGGGCGGCATTATCGCTATCCGCAAGATGAACGTGCGCGTGGTGGAGGAAACAGGCCTTACAGGTGCGGAGGAAATCCTCTATCCCGAGGTGTTCCGCTATCTGTCCGACCTTTTGAGCTATGCCGCTGTGGGTGCACGCTCCAGCGAGGATCAGCTACACCGCATGATTGCGAGCGGCGTGGGCATTCCCGTCGGCATGAAGAACCCCACGAGTGGTGATTTGTCGGTTATGCTCAACAGCGTGGCGGCGGCGCAGCACGAGCAGGAGTTTCTCTTCCGTGGCTGGGAGGTGCGCACGAAGGGCAACGAGCTGGCACATTCTATTTTGCGCGGTTATGTTGACCCTGCAGGCCACAGCTTCCCCAATTACCATTACGAAATCCTGCGCATGGTGATTGATATGTACGCAGAGCGTGATTTGCACAATCCTGCTATTATCGTGGATACCAACCACGCCAATTCTGCGAAAAAGTATCTGGAGCAGATACGTATCGCCAAGGATATCGTACATTCGCGCAAGCTTAACGGCGATATCAAAAAAATCGTCAAGGGCCTGATGATTGAAAGCTATATCGAGGACGGCGCACAGGGCGTGCATGACGGCGTATATGGCAAGTCCATCACCGATCCCTGCCTGGGCTGGGATAAGACGGAGCGCCTGCTGCTGGATTTGGCAGAGGAGCTGTAAGAAAAACGGGACTGTTGCTTTGTGCAGCAGTCCTTTTTTGGTGTACAAAAAAAGACCGCCGTAGCGGTCTTTAGCTATATAGTGCTTAGAAGCTTTCCAGAAGCTTGTAGCCACGGCCGATAAGGAAGGTGGCGGTTTCGGGCTCGTTGGTTTTGAAAACTACTACAGGTTTAACATTGTCACGGTTAAAGGAAATGTACAGATAGCTGATGTCAATGTTGGCGCCATGGATAGCAGATAAAATACCGTCCAAATAACCCGGGGTGTCGTCCATTTCTACGGCGATAACCTTGTCCTGGCGGCATTGGTAGCCAGCAGCGCGCAGCACCTCGATAGCAGTTTCGGCCTTGTCGACAATGAGGCGCACAATGCCGAACTCCGCGCTATCGTTTGCCAGCATGGTGTAAATATTAATATCGGCCTTGGCCAGAACGGTGGTGATTTTGAACAAACCGCCCTCGTTATTTTCAGTGAATAAAGAAACCTGGTTGAGCATGAATAATTCCTCCCTAAATTATCATAAACGCAGGACATCAATATATCCTGTTTTTCAGTACTTAATAAAAAATTATAGCATAAAAGCAGTATGCAAGAAAGAGTTTTTTCAAGCAGGTGCCTTCTGCCGCACTCAATAATGTACATTTGATAAAATAGCGCAAGTTATGCTATAATTAAGTGTTAAGATAGTAAGGAGGCTTTATATATATGGCTAAATTAAAAATTATGGTTGCCGGTGACCCTGTTTTGCGTGAGGTGGCAAAACCGGTAGAACGTATAGATAAGAAATTACAGCGTTTGCTGCGCGACATGGCAGAGACGATGTACGCCGCAGATGGCGTGGGTCTGGCAGCACCGCAGGTGGGCGTATCTAAGCGCCTTGTGGTAATTGATGTGGGTGAGGGCTTGTTTGAGCTGATCAACCCTGTCATTGTGAAAAAAGATGGCTGCGTTCTGGGCAGTGAGGGCTGCCTTTCCGTACCCGATTACGAGGGCGAGGTAGAGCGTGCCAATTACGTGGAATGTGAATATACGGATAAAACAGGCCAGCGCATGCTGGTTATGGCACATGATTTGATGGCAGTGTGCATCCAGCACGAGCTGGATCATTTGGACGGTGTGCTGTTTATCGATAAGGCTAAAACAATTTCGCCCAAGCAAAAGGAACGTCCGCAGGACGTAGTGAGATAAGCAGATAGATTGTGAGTTAGTGCAAAGCGAAACTGGTGTTAGCACTTTGTACTATTATATCTGACAGAAAGAAGAGGATTTTAGTTATGCGTATAGTATTTATGGGAACGCCGGATTTTGCAGTTGGCAGCCTGCAGGCGCTGTGCGAAAGCGGTAAGCATGAAATCGTGGGCGTAGTGACGCAGCCTGACCGTCCCAAGGGACGCGGCAACAAGCTGCTGATGACCCCGGTTAAAGAATACGCCCTGTCGCAGGGGCTTGAGGTTTATCAGCCGCAAAAGGTGAAGACAGAGGAATTTGTGCAGGTGCTGCGTGAGCTGGCACCACAGCTGATCGTTGTAGCAGCCTTCGGTCAGTTTTTGAGCAGGGAGATTTTACAGCTGCCGCAATATGGTTGCATCAACGTGCATGCTTCATTACTACCCAAGTATCGTGGTGCTGCGCCCATCCAATACGCCATCATCAAGGGCGAAAAGGAATCTGGTGTGACGATTATGCAGATGGATATCGGTATGGATACCGGTGCTATGCTGGACAAGGTGGTTGTGCCTATCGCAGAAAACACCACTATGGGCGAACTGCACGACGCGCTGCGCACTCAGGGTGCGGCCCTGCTGCTGAAGGTTATTGATGATATTGCAGCAGGTACGGCCAAGGCAGAGCCGCAAAACAACGACGAAGCAACCTATGCAACGCTGCTTGACCGCAGCATGGAGCATATTGACTGGACTAGGAGTGCGCAGGAGGTACACAACCTCATCCGCGGCTTCAACCCTGCGCCTAGCACCTTTACCAAGCTGCCCAATGGTAAGAGCCTCAAAATTTGGGGCAGCAGGCTGACGGATAAGACCACTACTGCCGCAGCAGGCACTGTTGTAGAAACTACTAAGCACAGCTTTTTTGTAGCCTGCGGTGAGGACGTGCTGGAAATCACCGAGGTGCAGCCTGAATCCAAAAAGCGGATGCCGGCGCAGGTGTTCTTAAACGGCCGCGGCGTGCAGGAGGGCGACATTCTCGCTTAAGCTAAAGGAGTAGCTAATGAACGAAGAAGTAGTATTTAAACCAAAAAAGCGTATATTTATGGCCTTGACCTCCATCAGCGCCATTTTGGGTGCGTTGATGGTTTATGTGGTGTGGAAGGTGACCTTCCCCGGCTTGTACCAGATCAGCTGGATGCTGCCTATTGCCTTCGGCGCTTTGGGCGTGGCTATCGTGCTGGCACTTTTGAGCGGCGTTTTGGGCATTGTGATGGCGCTTTTGGGTATACCGGTGCTCAAGATTTTGTACTTTTGGGCCTGGAAGGCAATCAACATACTCTTTCCCTTTGCCGTAGTGCTGGGACGTTTGTTCAACATCCCACGTGACAGGATAGAGCAGTCCTTTATCGAGGTGAGCAATAACCTAGTGCTGCAGCATAAGGTGAAGGTGCCTGCTAACAGGATTATGATTTTGACGCCGCATTGTATTCAGCTGGATACCTGCGTGCATAAGATAACGCGCAACGTGGAAAACTGTAAGCAGTGCGGTCGCTGCAGCGTGGGCGCTATGCTGGGACTGGCCCACAAGTATGGCTGCTCGTTTGCAGTGGCCACAGGCGGTACGCTGGCACGCCAGATGGTAAAGCAGGCACGTCCCAAGGCGATTGTCGCAGTTGCCTGCGAGCGCGATTTGACCAGCGGTATTCAGGACGTGTTCCCACTGCCGGTTTTGGGCGTGCTTAACGAGCGTCCCTTTGGCCCCTGCTTTAATACGCGCGTAGATGTGGATAAGCTGGAGGCGGCAATTTTGGCGTTTATGGAAGATGATGAGGAAAAGGATGGAACAGAAAGCAAATTATCCTAACACTGCACGTGGTGCGGCGGCGCTTTTGGTACGTATGGTGCTGGAGGACGGCGCGTATACTAATATCGCTCTCAACCAGTATTTGCGTGGCAGCAGCCTGAGTGATCTGGACAGACGCCTGGCGACCGAGCTGGTATATGGCACGGTGAAGGCCTGTGGTACGCTGGACTGGTATTTGGAGCAGTGCGTGACGCGTCCCTTGGCCAAGGTGGCAGGGGATATCCTGGCTGTGCTGCGCATCAGCGCCTACCAGCTGCTGTATATGCCGCGCATCCCTGCGTCCGCAGCAGTAAACGAGGCAGTGAAGCTGGCGCGGGCAGTGAGCCACGAGGGCACTGCTAAGTTTGTCAACGGCGTGCTGCGTGGTCTTTTGCGCAAGCAGGAGGCAGGTGCCTTTGTATTGCCTGACGAGGTGCAGGATGATGCAGGCTACCTGTCGCTTAAATATTATCACCCACGCTGGCTGGTAAAGCGTTGGCTGGGACCGTGGGGCAGACAAGGAACAGAGCGCCTGCTGGCCTTTGATAATACGGCTGCACCTGTGTGCCTGCGCACGAATACGCTTGTGACGACGCGGGATAAGCTGCTGGCGGCATTACAAGAAACAGGTGCCGAGGTACGTGCCTCCGCTTGGAGCGCGGACGGTATTGTGGCAGAGCATTTGCCTGCGTTGCACGCGCTGCTGCAGGCTTTGCCGGGACATTTTTATATCCAGGATGAAAGCTCGATGCTGGTGGCGCCTGTTTTGGCACCTGCACAGGGGATGCGCGTGCTGGATTTGTGTAGCGCGCCTGGCGGCAAGGCTACGCACATAGCGCAGCTGATGCAGGATAAGGGTGAAATTATCGCCTGCGATATCCACGAGCATAAGCTGCAGCTGATTGCCGAAAATGCCAGGCGTCTTGGCCTGCGCAGCATCAAGGTGGAACAGAACGACGCTACGCAGCTAAGAAGCGACTGGCTGGGCGCTTTTGACAGGGTGCTTGTGGATGCTCCCTGCTCGGGGCTGGGAGTGCTGCGCCGCCGTGCGGAGGCACGCTGGCGTAAGCAGCGCAAGGATTTGAAGCTGTTCCCACCGCTGCAGTTGGCTATTTTGCAAAATGCAGCGCAATATGTAAAAAGCGGCGGCAGCCTGGTTTATAGCACCTGTACGATCGAGCAGAGCGAAAACCATTATCTGGTAGAAGAGTTTTTGGCTAATAATCCCGATTGGCAGCGAGTGCTCTATGCTCATCCTAAGACCGATGAGCTGGTGGACGAGCTGCAGCTTTTGCCGCAAAACGACGGGATTGACGGTTTTTATATCTGCAAGCTGCAAAAAAAGTAAGCTTATACAAAACCATGAGGTTGAAAAATGCAAGATATTTTTGCTTTAACAATAGAAGAATTAGGGGAACTGTTTGTCAGCGCAGGCCTGAAAAAATTCCGCGCCAAGCAGGTTTTTCAATGGCTGTACCAAAAGTCAGTTTTTGACTTTGCCGCTATGCACAACCTGGGCAAGGCAGATATTGCGCTTTTAGAAAAAAGCTTTTGCGTGCTGCCACGCCAGCTCCAAATCCTGCGTGAGCAAAATTCTGCCGACGGCATGACCAGCAAGCTGCTTTTGGGTCTGCCTGATGGTAATTCGGTAGAAACGGTGCTTATGCACCATGATTATGGCTACAGTGTTTGTGTTTCCAGCCAAGTTGGCTGTGATATGCATTGTGCCTTTTGCGCCAGCGGCCTTAAGGGTGCTGTGCGTAACCTTTCGGCAGCAGAAATTGTAGCGCAGGTTTACCTGTTTAACGAGCGCCTGCGTGCGCAAAATGCCATGGTCAGCAGAGTGGTAGTCATGGGCAGTGGCGAGCCAATGCTTAATTTTGACAATGTGTTGGCTGCATTGGAATTTTTGCATCGTGAGGACACCTGCAACATGAGCTACCGCAACATGACGCTTTCCACCTGTGGTATCATCCCGGGCATCAAGCGCTTGGCGGAGCAGGGCAAGCCTATCAACCTGGCAGTATCGCTGCACGCGGTAAAAAATGAGCTGCGCAGCGCGCTGATGCCTGTTAATAAGGGCTATCCCTTTGTAGACGTGCTGGCGGCAGCCGAGGAATACAGCAAGGCCAGCGGCAGACAGATAACCTACGAATATATTTTGCTGAAGGGCAAAAACGACAGCGTGCAGGACGCAGAGCTTTTGAGCAACTATCTGCGCTATAAGCAGGCTGCTGTGAATCTGATACCGGCAAATCCTGTGCCGGAGCAGGGCTTTGAGCGTCCTTCCAAAAATGCGGTGGAGCGCTTTTTAAAGGTTTTGCAGAAAAATAGGATTAACGCCACTGTGCGCAAGGAGATGGGCAAGGATATTGATGCGGCCTGCGGCCAGCTGCGGGCTAAATTTGCCAGAGAACAGGAGCAAAAATAATGCGCGTAATCAGCAGAACCCATGTGGGTTTAGTCAGGGAGAATAATGAGGATGCGCTGCTAGTGCGCGAGCCGTATCTGTTTGCGGTGGCAGACGGTATGGGCGGCTATGCAGCAGGAGAGATTGCCAGCCGCAGCACCATCAAGGCGTTTGAGGCTGCCACACACAGCCTGCGCCATGAGCAGGGTGAGCAAAGCATTCGTGCAACGATGCTGGAGGCCTTTGACAAGGCTAATACCCACGTTTATAAAATGGCTGTGAGCAATGAAGCCTATACAGGCATGGGCACGACGATGACGGCGCTGTATCTGCCCGGGGATGGCACTGCCTGCTGCTGTCATGTGGGCGACAGCCGCCTGTATTTGTACCGTGAGCATAAGCTGCGCCAGCTGACGCGTGACCATACGCTGGTGGAGGACCTGCATGCGCAGGGCAAGATTACCGCAGAGGAAGCTTTTGTGCATCCGCAGCGCCATATCCTGCTGCGGGCCCTGGGCGTGTATGAACAGGTGCAGGCTGATTTCTTTACCTTCAGCCTGCAGGAGGGCGACAGGCTTCTCTTGTGCAGCGACGGACTTTCGGATATGCTGCGCGAGGATGAGATCAGCGCTATTTTAGCTTACGCCGATGTAGAGCAGGCTGCGGACGCGCTTTTGGAGCGGAGCCTGGATAACGGCGGACGTGACAACGTATCCTTGGTATTACTTGATTTGACAATGCAAGGGGAGGAAGGCTGTAATGGATAAAAATGGCAAGACCATTTTAAACGGGCGCTATGAGCTTATCAGGCCCATTGGCTATGGTGGCATGGCCGAAGTCTTTTTGGCCCATGACCAGCTTTTAGACCGTAACGTGGCAGTAAAGATGCTGCGGGACCAGTTTTTAGAGGATAAGGAGCTGCTAGAGCAGTTCCGCAGGGAGGCAAAATCGGCAGCGCGCCTAGTGCATCCCTATATTATTAATATTTACGATGTTGTGTCTGAGGGCAACAACCAATACATAGTTATGGAATACGTTGATGGCGTAACGCTGAAGGAATATATGCAGGAGCACAGGCTGAGCGTCAGCGCGGCCCTGGAGATCGGTGTGCGCCTGGCAGATGCCTTGCAGCACGCACACAGCCACAACATTATCCACTGCGATATCAAGCCGCAGAATATTTTAATCGACAAGAACATGAACCCCAAGATTGCCGATTTTGGTATTGCCAAAATGGTGACTAACCAGACGATGGTTTATTCTAAGTCGGTGATGGGGTCCGTACATTATATTTCGCCGGAGCAGGCCTGCGGCAACAAGATTACAGCCTCCAGCGATGTGTATTCGCTGGGCATTGTGCTGTTTGAAATGCTGACGGGGCAGGTGCCATACGTGGGGACAACAGCTGTTGCTGTAGCCATGATGCATGTGGAAAAGCCTGTGCCGCAGCTGGTTGACTACATGGAAAATGTTCCTGACGGTCTGCAGGAGATAATCAACAAGGCCCTGGCTAAGCGCAGTGAGGACCGCTATGCTAGTGCCGGCCAGCTGCGCCGCGATCTTTTAAGCCTGAAGATGAAGCTGTTTCCCTTCAGTAGCGAGGATTATACGCAGGAGCTGGGAGCAGTTAAGGCACAGGCTGCTGCCTGCATCGATAAGCAGGATGAGGGTGCTACAGTGATTATGAAGCCTGTGCGCAGCAGCCTGCCGCAGGAAGAAAAATCCGTAGCTAAGATTACGCAGGAGCCGACGCTGGCAGAGCCTGCAGGGAAGACTGGTGCAGAGGAAGAAATGGCAACGAGGAAAAAACTTAATTATACTAAGCTGCTACTGCTGATTACAGCAGTTGTTGTGGCAATTTCACTGGTAGCACACTTTATTTTTAACCGCAATCTGGAGGAGGTGTCTGTGCCTAGCGTCACTAATATGACAGTGGTAGAGGCACAGAAGCTGCTGGAGGAAAAGGATTTTAAGGTGGAGCTGGAGGAAAAGTACGGCGATCCTGATAAATTCAAGCCAGGCACTGTTATGGAGCAATCTCCTAAGGCGGGCGAAAAGCGCAAGCAGGGCAGCCTCATCGTGCTCACCATCAGCAAGGGTGCAGAGCTTAAGGCTGTTCCGGATGTCAGCGGCATGTCGCTGACGAAGGCAGAGCAGCAGCTTTTAGATGCAGGCTTCAAGGTGGGCAAGATAGAGCGCAGACACGAGGAGGGCAAGAACATCGGTTCCGTGCTCAGCCAGTCGCCTAAGGGAACGGACAAGGCTCCTAAAGGCAGCAGCGTCGACCTGGTGGTCAACGAGGGCGATAAGCCTGTGCCTAACATCATCGGCAAGACTGTAACTGAGGCTAAGGCTATGCTGGAAAAGGCAGGCCTGAAGCTTGGTGAAATCAAACAGATTCAGGATGGCAGCGCCAAAAAGAACGCCGTTTTGGCCTGCAACCCAGGCGTAGGGACTAACTTGAACGAGGGTGCAGCCGTTACCGTTACGGTTGCTGCCGGCGGCGAAAAGAAGAGCGCCTATGTTGACTTTGTGGTCCCCAGTGGCAAGCCTAGCAACGTACAGATTGTACTGACAGATGACAGCGGTAAGAAGACGCTGTATAGCGGTACGCAAAACGGTAGCGTCCGCCTGCGCCAAAAGGTAGAATACGAGGGCAGTGCCAAGGTGCAGATGTTCTGTGACAATAAGCTGATTAGCGAAAAGGCGCTGTAAGCTATGACACAGCTGCAGGGCAGAGTCCTGAAAAATTACAATGGTTATTATTATCTAAAGGTTGAAGGCGAAAACGAGGAATACACCTGCAAGGTGAAGGGTAAGATGAAAAAGAACCGCTTTTCGCTGGTCACAGGCGATATTGCCAGCTTTGAGGTGGCTAGTGCTGAAAAGCACGAGGGCATGATCACGACGGTGACGGCGCGCAAGAACTTTTTGCCGCGGCCGACGCTGGCTAACCTGGATCTGTTTGTGGCGACCTTTGCCTGTGCTTCGCCTGATTTCAGCTTTCTGTTGGCAGATAAGCTGCTGGCGCTGGCGCAGCTGGCAAAAATTCCTGCCATTCTGGTGCTGAACAAGGAGGACAACGCTCCTGAGGGTCTGATAGAGAAAATCAAGGCAGTATATGTTCCTATAGGCTACGAGGTTTATACTCTGTCGGCGCAGCAGGGCACGGGCTTGGAGGCATTGCGTGAGCGGCTGCGTGGTAAAATTTGCGCCTTTGGCGGGCCTTCGGGCGTAGGCAAATCGTCGACGATCAACGCTATCGACAGCACAGTTGCCTTGCGCACGGGCGCGGTGAGCGAAAAAATCGGCCGCGGCAGGCACACAACCCGCTATGCGCAACTGCTGCCCTTTGACGAGGGTTATATCGCTGATACGCCAGGCTTTGGCAATTTGCTGTTGGAGGGATTGGATGCCGAAATGGTGCTTGCTGCCTTCCGTGAATTTGCCGCTTATGAGCAGGGCTGCCGCTTTTGTCCCTGCACCCACACGCACGAGCCTGTGTGTGGCGTAAAGGAGGCAGTGCAGGCTGGGGAAATCGCTGTCAGCCGCTATGAATCGTATTTGGCTATGCTTGAAGAGGTAAAGCTTTTGCAAGAGAAAGAGGGAAGAAAATGATGATTAAGGTTGCTCCGTCTATTTTGTCCGCTGATTTTGCCTACCTGGCAGATGAAATCAAAAAAATCGAGGCCGCAGGTGCAGACTGGGTGCATATTGATGTCATGGATGGCCAATTTGTTCCTAACCTGACCTTTGGCGCTCCTGTAGTGAAAAAAATCCGCAAGGTGACAAAGCTGTTTTTTGACTGCCATCTCATGGTCGAAAACCCGGAAAAATATATTGCCGACTTTAAGGCTGCAGGTGCAGACCAAATTGTGGTACATGTGGAGACCACCAAGCATCTGCACCGCTGCATCCAGCAGATCAAGGCCGAGGGCATGAAGGCAGGCGTAGCGCTGAACCCGGCTACCAGCCTGAGCACGGTGGAGGAAATCCTGCCGTATGTGGATATGGTGCTGCTGATGACAGTTAACCCCGGCTTTGGTGGCCAAAGCTTTATCGAAAGCATGGTGCCTAAGGTGGCACGCCTGCACGAAATGCTTGCCAGCCGCGGTCTGGAGGTTGATATTCAGGTTGATGGCGGCATTAATGATAAAACTGCCAAGCTGGTGCGCGCAGCAGGTGCCAACGTGCTGGTGGCAGGCTCCTATGTATATGGCGCTGCCGATACTGCCAAGGCTATTGCGTCGCTTAAGGAGTAGATTTGAGCATACAAAAAGGCTGTTATTATTAGCAACTCCTATAAAGGGAAAGGGGGTTAGCCGATAATGACAGCCTTTATTTTATTTTTGCTTTGGATCGTTGGCACGTTGCCAGATATACCATACTGCGAGTGAGCGCCACGGACGCCAGGGCTCGGTAATGGCGTTGACCTGAGCGCGTTTGGGAACAGCCTTGAGGCCAAGCATCTTCTGCAATTGCTTCTTAAAGATAAAATCAGCACTGGGAACTACGTCAGGACGGCAAAGTGCCAGCAGCAAAAACATTTCGATCGTCCACTGACCCAGGCCACGGATCTGCATGAGCTGCTTGGAAATTTGTGTATCCGTCATCTCATCAAACCTGTCCATGGTAACCTGTCCATTGATAATGGCTTCAGCAAAGCTGCGTAGATAATCTACCTTTTGCTGCACCAGGCCGATGGCAAGCAGGTCATCTGTTGATGTTGTCAGCACAGCCTGCGGCGTGATTGGCTTGCCTGTCAGCGCCTCAAGCTTTTGCATCAGCTGCTGGCTGACATCAGGCGGCAGCTGTTGGGCAATAATACCTGTCAGTAAATATGTAAAATATACCTCCTTAGGCTTAGCCTTCAGGGGGCAGGGTGAATAACGCTCTACTAATGGAGCCAGCTCGGGAGCGTTTTCACGCAGATAGCGGTCTCCGGCAGACCAATCTGGGGTTTGGCACATAAGCATCCTCCTCTTATTTGTTTTAATTTACTATATTATAATACGAAAATAAAGGCAAGACAAACGAAAAATTTGCAAAATGCGAAGGCATACAGCCGATTAGATTTGCACTTTTTGGCTTCACGCTGTATAATTAATCTGATTAGCAATCTTTAGTTTTAAAAATGATGTAAGGAGACGATAAAATGTCCGAAGTTCGCGTAAGATTTGCTCCCAGTCCTACTGGGTATTTACATATTGGTGGTGCGCGCACGGCGCTGTTTAACTGGTTGTTTGCCCGTAAGATGGGCGGCAAGCTGATTTTGCGTATCGAAGATACCGATATCGAGCGCTTGAAGGAGGATTCTGTCAGCCAGATTCTGACCAGCCTGAAGTGGTTGGGAATTAATTGGGACGAGGGTCCGGAGGCCGGTGGTGACTTTGGTCCTTACTACCAGTCCGAGCGTCTGGATATTTACAAAAAATATGCTGATAAGCTGCTGGAGGAGGGCAAGGCCTATTACTGCTTCTGCTCTACCGAGGATCTGGCGGCACAGCGTGAAAAGCAGCGCGCTGCCAAGCAGCCGTTCCGCTACGCCCGCACCTGCCGCGATCTTTCTCCTGAAGAGGTTAAGGCCCGCATCGCAGCCGGCGAGCACTACAGCGTCCGTCTTAAGATTCCTGCCGAGGGCAGCATCACCGTACATGATCTGATTCACGGCGACGTAACCTTTAATATGGATCAGTTTGACGATTTCGTTATTGTTAAGTCCAACGGCATCCCTACATATAACTTTGCCGTTGTTGTGGATGACCACCTGATGGGTATGACCCACGTGCTGCGTGCCGAGGAGCATCTTTCCAACACGCCTAAGCAGCTTTTGGTTTACGAAGCACTGGGCTGGGAGCCGCCTAAGTTTGGTCATATGCCGATGATTCTGGCTATGGATCGCTCTAAGCTGAGCAAGCGCCATGGTGCAACCTCTGTAGAGGAATTCCGCAGCCAGGGCTATCTGCCTGAAGCAATCATCAACTATCTGACACTGCTGGGCTGGGGTCCTGGTGACGAGCGCGAAATCTTTACCCTGGAGGAAACCGTAAAGCTGTTTGAGCTGGAGCAGATGAGCAAAAAGGCTGCCATTTATGACACCAAAAAGCTTACCTGGATGAATGGCCAGTATCTTTCGGAGCTGCCGCTGGAGCGTGTGCTGCCCGAGGCTAAGCCGTTTTTCATCAATGACGGTCTGGTAACGGAGGATTGGTTTGCTGATGCTGCCAACGAAGCGTATTTTGCAAAGCTGGTGGACGTTGTGCGCGTCCGCGTTAAAACCCTGCAGGAGGTTGCCGATGCCTCTACCTATTTCTTCAAGGAGCTGGACGGCTACGATGAAAAGGGCGTAAGCAAGCACTTTAAACCCGAAAATATCACTATTTTGGAGCAATGCATTGCTGCAATCGAGGCAGATGACGTATATGACCTGGCAAGCACTGAGGCTGCCTATAATAAGATTGCTGCCGATAATGGTCTGGCGCTTGGCAAGGTAATTCACCCGACACGCCTGGCACTTACAGGCCGTACCGTTAGCCCTGGCATGTTTGACGTTATGGTGCTTTTGGGTAAGGAAAAGACCTTGGCACGTCTGCGCAAGGCAGTAGAATATATTAAAAGCTTGTAATTAACAGATGATTAAGCAGGAGGGCTGTCTTCCTGCTTAATTTTTACCAAGGCGCCCGCACACCGGCGCTGATAAAGGACTTCTGCAAGGAGGTAGCAGTCTATGAAAATTTTATTGACAACATTATTGTGCTTATCGCTGTGCCTGCCGGCTTTGGCTGACCAGCAGACAACAGTGCTGTCGCAACAGACAGCGGTGGGCAAGGCAACGGCCACCCTGCCGTATATCGACGGCAGCAATGAGGTGGAGCTGGAAAAGCAGGCCAACGCCATAGTGCGCGAGACTGCTGCCAAGCTCGTCAAGGAGGTTGGCGGGCAGGGAACGCTTACCTATAAGGTGATGCTGAACCGTCCCAGCCTGGTGAGCCTGCTCTTAGAGGCTGATAACGGTGACCGCACTGCTTATAAGGGATTAAACCTGGATTTGACAAGCGGTAAGGAATTTACTGTTACCGATTTTTTTGTAGATAATGACAACGTAAAGGCCGCACTTGGCGATTATGACAACGTACTTTTTGGCGAAGCAGGATTTTATATCCGTAGCGGTAAAAACGCAGCCTATAGCAAATTTGTGCCCTATGGTGATTTGCTTTCTTCCTTGCGCATCGGTGACGCCGGCCGTCTTTTGCAGCTGGCAAGGCTGACGGAAAACGCCGCAGGCAAAACCTTGCACCTGCCGCAAAGCGGTCTGATTGCTATCAAGCTGGATTCCAACCCGTCAACAGGCTATGGCTGGACCATGAGCTGCAGCTCGCCTGCTGTGAGCAAGGTGGGCAGTTCGTTTACCATTCCTCGCAGTGACGAAAACAGGGTAGGAGTGCCTGGTGTAGAAATTTTGGTTTTGGCAGTTACCAAGCCCGGCACCTATAATGTGCGCATGGATTACAAGCGTTCCTGGGAGAAAATAAGCTTGAACAGCTTTAGCTTTACTGTTATTGCCGAATAATATAAATCAATAAAGGGGTTTAGTTATGGAGAAGGCAGCAATTTCAGTAAAAATATACAACAATACATATGTACTGCGGACATCAGCAGCCGAGGCAGATGTGCTGCAGGTGGCGCAGGATGTGGATAGCAGGATGCAAAGCTTATCTGCTGCCAAGAATATAATGCATACAGAAAAGCTGGCTATCTGGACGGCACTGGATTTGGCTGCCGATTTACAGGCTGAGCGCAGACATAGTGAGAAGCTTGCCCTCGCCCTGAAGGTGCAGCAGGAACAAAATCAGGCTCTTGCCCAGGAGCTGGAGGAGAGGCGTAGACAGGACGCAGAGCTTGCTGCTAATCTCCAGACGGTTAGGGAACGCTGCCTGCTGTTGGACGAGGCACTGCAAAAACAGCAGGGTCAGAGCGCACAGACAGCGCTGGAGCTGCAGGAGCTAAGGGAGCGCTATGAACGGCTTTTAACCGCGGTACGTGAAAGGTAGATTTGGATGGGGAAAAGAAAAATTGAATTGCTTGCTCCCGCAGGCAGCTGGGAAGCACTGGAGGCTGCGGTAAATGCAGGCGCAGATGCTGTGTACATGGGTGGCAAGGCCTTTGGGGCCCGTGCCTATGCCAGCAATTTTGATGAGGAGCAGATGGCAAGGGCAGTATATTTTGCACATATGCATCATGTGCGCCTATATATAACGGTTAATACGCTGGTGGATGACAGCGAGCTGGAGCAGCTGGCGCAGTACCTTTTGTTTTTGAACAACGTGGGTGTAGACGGTCTCATCGTGCAGGATTTGGGTGTTATCCGCCTGGCACGCAAAATTGTGCCGCAGCTGCCGCTGCATGCCAGCACGCAGATGACCATCACTAACAGCAGCGGTGTAGATTTTGCTGCTGCTGCAGGTATGGAGCGTAGCGTTTTGGCGCGCGAGCTGAGCTTGAAGGAGATTGCAGCGGCCTGCAAAAGCGGCAGCGAGATAGAAACCTTTATTCATGGTGCCTTGTGTGTGTGCTATAGCGGTCAGTGCCTGATGAGCAGCCTGATTGGCGGCCGCAGCGGCAACCGCGGGCGTTGTGCCCAGCCCTGCCGCCTGCCGTACAAGCTTTTGAATGCTAAGGATGAGGATATGCTTGCAGGCAAGGACGCAGGCCAGTATCTGCTGAGCCCAAAGGATATGAATACACTGGCAATTTTGCCACAGCTGATTGAAGCAGGCGTGGTATCTTACAAAATAGAGGGACGCATGAAGCGTCCGGAATATGTGGCAGTGGTGGTGGATGCCTACCGTCGTGCTATTGATAGTTATCTATCTGGCGACTACCACGTGCCCCAGCAGGATTTAGCTAATATCGAGCAGATTTTTAACCGTGATTTTACCACTGCCTATATGGAGCATCGTCCCGGGCGCACGATGATGAGCGACCGCCGTCCCAATAACCGCGGCGTGCTCATCGGTCGTGTAGCAAAGCTAGACAAGCAGCGTAATAAGGCTGTCGTTAAACTGGATAAGGAGCTGCACCTGGGCGACGGTCTGGAATTTTGGGTAAGCGTGGGCGGACGCGTAGGCACCACGGTTACGGATATGCAATGCGCAGGCAGCAGTGTGCAGAGTGCGGGCGTAGGCCAACAGGTGACGATTGACGTGCCTAATGGCGTACGCTTGAACGACCGCGTTTTCCGCACATTGGACAGCCGCTTGATGAGCTATGCGCAGCAGTTTTTCGGCTCCGAGGACAAAAAGCGTATTCCCGTGGACGCGGTAGTGACTGCCAAAATCGGCCAGCCTATGACGGTGCTGCTTACAGACGATGCCGGTAACAGCGGCTATGGCGAGACTCAGTTCATTGTAGAAGCAGCACGTAAGCGCGCTTTGGATGAGGCCGGCGTGCGTAAGCAGCTAGACAGGCTGGGAACGACGGAATATTTTTTGAACAGTCTGCGCTTTGAGCATGATGAAAACGTGATGGTACCCATGAGCGAAATGAACGAGGCACGCCGTATGGCCTGCGAGGCTTTGGACGCGGCTCGTCTGGAGGCATTTGCCCCTGCGCGTACTGCTGTCTACAAATACGATGAGCAGCTGGTGCCGCAGCTGCACAAGCTGCAGCATGAGGCTGTGCTTACCGTACATTGTGACAGCGTAGACAAGGTTAACGCCGCCCTGCAGGCCGGGGCAGAACGCATCATCTTTGGCGGTGAATGCTTTAACCACCAGCAGCCGGCGGCGGACACCTACGCTAAGGTGGCGCAGCTGGTGCAGCGTGCAGGTCGTCAGCTGGCCTTTGCCACACCGCGCATTGTCAAGGAGGCGCAGCTGGCCTTTTTTGATAAACAATTTGAGCAGTGGGAAGCCCTGCAGCCTGATTTTGTCTATATTAATAACAACAGTCTGTGGCCTATAGCTAAGCGTCACAGCGCCCTGAGGCTTGTTGCAGATATGTCGCTTAATTTGTTCAACAGCCAGACGCTGCAGTTTTGGGCGGAGCAGGGAGCGGCAGGTGCCGTGCTCAGCGCCGAGCTGACCATGGCGCAGGTGGAGCACCTGACTTCCGTCAGTCCCGTGCCGCTGGAATGTATGGTGCAGGGGCGTCTGGAGATGATGGTATCGGAATACTGCGTTGGCGGCAGCTTTTTGGGTGCGCTGGATAAGGGCGCGTGCAAATTTAACTGCGCCGAGCCGCTCTTTTTGGGTGACCGCAAAGATGCACGCTTTCCTATCGCTACCGACCAGTTCTGCCGTATGCACGTGCTCAACGCGCATGAGCTTTCGATGGTGGCCAACGTACAGCATATGGCGCAAAGCGGCGTAGCCAGCCTGCGCATTGATGGCCGCAACTACGACGCAGCACGCTTGGGCGAGCTGGTAGCACTGTACCGCAGGGTGCTAGGTGGTGCCATGGAAGCTCCCGAAAACCTGCCCGGGACGACGCGCGGTCACTACTTTAGAGGCGTCATGTAAGCTTGATAACGCAGTAAGCAAAAATAGCATAGCTTTGCCTTTGTCAGCTTGGTAGCTTTGCAGCTCTTAGAGTGACAAACAGCAGCCATTGTATATGCAAGCTATAGGCTTTTACCATAAATGGAGGATTACTAATGATTCGTACTTTGGATTTTATCTGCAGTGAATGTGGTGAACATTTTGTTCCCGGGCAAAAGCTGTATTATCGTGATAATTATATGAGCGGCAGTATCCGTGACACGCAGTTTATCTGTCCCGCCTGCATAGAAAAATGGCAGCAGAAATGGCAGATTAAAAGCGCCAGCTTTAATGAGGCTGATTACGTGCTGACCGTTGACCTGGAGCTGGCGGATGGCACCTGCTACGACGCCATGGACTGCACGCCCATAGATGAGACGGAAACAGTTATTTTGGGTGAGGATGTGCCTGTAGAAGCGCAAAAGGCGTTGTACAAAATATATGCCGTCTGGGACAAGGAGCGTAAGGCACACTGCTTGAAGGACTGCACCTTCCAAGATGAATTTATGCGCACAGCCTTTACCTGCGAAACCTATGACGGTGAACGCTACGAAAATGTTGCCTTCCGTATTACGATGCGGGGCGAGCTGCAGACAGAAATCCCTGTGCCTGATTATATCAAGGCGCAGATTATGGAAGCGTATAAGCTGTACGAAGCGCAGAACGCAGACTATCCGCAGGCTGACGAGCTGGCTGCGGACGAAGAGGAAATTGCCAGGATTACACAAAAATTAAAGAATAAGGGGAGCCGTAACGAATGAGTGAATTACTAGAGAAAATTGAAAAACGCCGCACATTTGCGATTATTTCGCACCCTGATGCAGGTAAAACAACCTTAACAGAAAAGCTGCTGCTTTATGGCGGAGCTATCCATCTGGCAGGGTCCGTTAAGGCCAGAAAAAGCAATAAGCACGCAGTTTCTGACTGGATGGAAATAGAAAAACAGCGTGGTATTTCGGTTACCTCCTCTGTTTTACAATTTGATTATGACGGCTACCGTGTCAACATCCTTGATACCCCCGGTCACCAGGATTTTTCGGAGGATACCTACCGTACGCTGATGGCTGCCGACAGTGCCGTAATGCTGATTGACGCTGCCAAGGGTGTGGAACCGCAGACAAAAAAGCTCTTTTGGGTGTGCCACCGCCGCCATCTGCCTATTTTCACCTTTGTTAATAAGCTGGACCGTTACGGCCGCAATCCCTTTGATTTGATGGACGAGCTGGAAAAGGTTTTGGGTATCCGTGCTTTCCCTATAAACTGGCCTATCGGTATTGACGGTCACTATAAGGGTGTATATAACCGCCTGGAAAACACTATCGAGCTGTTTGAGGACGACACCAGCCACGGCTCCAACAAGCTGAAATCCACCACAGGCTCCCTGGATGATCCCAAGATTAAGGAGATGCTGGGCGAGGAGCTGTACGAAAATCTGTGCAACGATATCGAGCTTTTGGACATGGCAGGCGATGAATTTGACATGGCCAAGGTGGATGCAGGCGAATTAACCCCCATGTTCTTTGGCAGTGCTATGACCAACTTCGGTGTGCAAAGCTTTTTGGAGAAATTCCTGGAATTGTCTCCCAAGCCACAGCCAAGAGCACTGCAGGATGGTACAATAATAGAGCCGGAGAATGAAAAATTCTCTGCTTTTGTATTCAAAATCCAGGCTAATATGAATCCTGCCCACCGTGACAGAATATCCTTTATGCGCATCTGCTCCGGTGTGTTCGACAAGGGCATGAGCGTTTACCACAAGCAATCAGGCAAGCTGGTAAAGCTGGCTCAGCCACAGCAGTTTTTGGCGCAGGAGCGCACCATAGTGGAAAAGGCCTATCCCGGTGATATTATCGGTGTCTTTGACCCGGGCATCTTCGGCATCGGCGATTCCTTGAGCGACAGCAGCCTCAAGCTGCAGTTTGAAGATTTCCCTGTCTTCCCGCCGGAAATTTTCGCCCGTGTACAGCCCAAAGATTCCCTTAAGCGTAAGCAGTTTGAAAAGGGCATCATCCAACTGTCGCAGGAGGGCGCTATCCAGGTATTCCGCCAGGAGGGCGTGGGCCTTGAAAGCTACATTGTTGGCGTAGTCGGTGTTCTGCAGCTGGAGGTTCTGGAATACCGCTTGCTTAACGAATATAGCGCGCAGCTGTTGATGAACCAGCTGCCGTATTCTGTTGCACGCTGGGTGTATGCTGAGGACAAAAAGCTGATTGACAATATTAAGGGTCTGGATAATGGTATGCTTGTATATGACAAAAAGGATAGACCGGTTATTCTTGTAAGTAACGAATGGTCCCTGAATTGGATTCTGGAACGTAATCCTGGTATACAGTTCCTGACGGTACCTGCTGATGTCGAAAAAATCTAATGGAAATTGCAAATACAAAATAGGAAAAACCTTTACTCTATCGCAGCAGATCGTGCTTTTGATATCGCTGGTCGTATGCATCGCACTGCTACCTGCGTCGCTTTTTACGACGCAGAAGGTTGCTCGCGTCATTTATGACCGCGTCAGCATCAACGCTGTCAGCATCAACAACATTTTGTGCAATTCGGCCGAAATTAAGGATAGCCTTATTTCACAGAATGTGCAGGCAAACGATGCTGTTGACCGTTTTATGGCTGATTATGTTAATGACGTCGACCATTCTGACGAGGCCGGAGTAGCTATTTATGACCGCAACCATAACCTGCGCGTGTTGTACAACCCCGGCAACCTGCCAGAGTTCGAGCAGAGTGCGCGTGTGCTGGTTGACAAGTACGCAGGTCGAAACAAGCTGACCTATAAAGAAAATTACGCTATTCCTAATAAGGCTCTTGGCTTTGTCAAAAATGACAAAAATGAAACCATTGGTTATGTCGTAACCGGTTATTCGGATGAAATAGTTAATAATTCCACTATCGACGCTGTACTATTTTTGCTGGCAATGACGCTTTTGGGCTTGATCGTAGGCATTTTCGGTGCTATCTATTTGGCAAAGCGTATTAAATCCGTACTCTTTGGCTTTGAGCCGGAAGAGATTGCGCGTCTGTTGCAGGAGCGTAACATCATCCTTGATTCTGTACGCGAGGGCATTATTAACATTAATGCCAACGGACGTATTACGCTGGTCAATTCGGAGGCACATCTGCTTTTGAAGCAGGCCGGTATTACCGACGTTAATGAACTCTTTGGGAAATCTGCACGGGATGTCTTGAAACGCATTCCGTTGGATGATATTATAAAAGAAGGTAAAACCCTGGTTGATGTCAGTGCTAAAATTGGCAGTACCGTGTTTATTATTACGGCAGTTCCTCTGTTAGAGGACAAAGCTATAATTGGTGCGGTACTCACCTTCCGCAAAAAATCTGTAGTGGAGGAGATGGCCAATCAGCTGACTGGCTTCAAAAATTATGCCACTGCCTTGAGAGCCCAGACGCATGAGTTTATGAACAAAATGCACGTTATTATGGGCTTGATAGATATGAAGGCCTACGATGAGCTGAAGAATTTTACGCAGGAGATTGCCTATAACAGACAATCTGAGGTATCTTATGTAGTTACCCGTCTGAAGGATATTACCCTGTCAGGCTTTATCCTTGGTAAAATCAGCCGTAGCCGTGAGCTCGATATCGATTTCTCCCTGACGGACGAAAGCGAGCTGCACGGTGAGCTGGATGTGCCTTCTGTGCATGATATTGTACTGATTGCCGGCAACATTATTGAAAACGCCTTTGACGCGCTAAAGAATTTTGAAGGCGAGCGCATCGTCAACCTTTCCATCCTGGATTTTGACCGCGAGATCGTAATTGTAGTCGAGGATTCCGGTCCGGGTATGAGCGAGGAGACACGCAAGCAGATTTTCCAACGCGGCTTCAGCAGCAAGGGCGAAAGCGGTCATGGCTTCGGTCTGTATCTTGTGCAGCAGAGCATCAACAGTCTCAATGGTACAATTACTGTTGAATCGGCACTGGGTGAAGGCTCTACCTTTACCGTAAGATTGCCGACCAAGAAGGAGGGGGACTAAGATGATTAACGTATTAGTTGTTGAAGATGATCCGATGGTTGCTCAGCTGCATGAGCATTATCTTAGCCAGATTAAAGGCTTTCAGCTGTGTGATGTCGCCGGTAGCGGTGATGCGGCGCTTAAGCTGCTGCGTCAAAATAAGTATGACCTGCTTATTCTTGATGTGTTTATGCCTACGATGGACGGTTTGCAGCTTTTAGCCAAGATCCGTGAAAACGGGTATGATGTGGATGTTATCATCGTGTCTGCCGCCAATGACAAGGATAAAATCAAACAGGCCCTGCGCCTGGGTGCAGTTGACTATATTATCAAACCGTTTGAGTTTGAACGCTTTAACCTTGCGCTTAACAATTACCTCAAGCGTTATCATATCGTTGAGGAACAGGAAACTATCGAGCAATCTGCCCTGGACCAGACAATTATGCGTCAGGAGGACCAGGTGCTTGTAAGCCTGCCCAAGGGACTGGATAAGAACACGCTGGCAACGGTTTGGTCCTGCATCCAGACCATTGACGGTATGTTTACCACCGAAGAGGTTGCAGGAATGGTAGGGATTTCGCGCGTATCCATCCGCAAGTATCTGGAATTTTTGAAAACCTTGCACCTGTTGAAGCTGGACCTGCACCGTGGCAGCGTCGGCCGCCCGGTTTACAAATACCTGTGTCTGGATAAGCAGAGTGATGTCCTGAAGGCTTATATCCAATAAGAGCGGCCTTGCTTTACAAATTAATATGATAGTGTTATACTGAAGTTGTTTTTCAAGCACGTAGGTATGCTAAGGGTTGTGCTGGATGAAAAAATCCGGCACAACTTTTTTATCAGGAAAGGATTTTATGATGATAGAACCGATAAAGATTTTGGGCGTTCCCGTACACCCCATGACGATGCAGCAGGCAGTGGACACATTGGAAGCGAGGATGATCGCTAAAGAGCAGGCCTTTGTCGTTACCGCCAATGCCGAAATTATCATGATGTGTCAGGAAAACGCTGACTATAAAAAGATCATCTGCAATGATGCTGATTTGGTGCTGCCCGATGGCGCAGGTGCCGTATGGGCGGGCCGCCACCTGGGCTACAGCGTGCCTGAGCGCGTAGCAGGCTTTGACCTATATTGCAGGCTGCTGGCATTATCGGCACAAAAGGGCTATAAGGCGTATTTTTTCGGCGGTAGTCCCGGCATTGCCGAAGCAGCCAAGGCCAAGGCAGAGGAACTGTACCCCGGCGTGCAGGTTGTGGGCTGTCACAACGGCTACTTTAAGGATGACGAGGTCCCGGGCATCATTGCGGATATCAATGCCAGCGGGGCGGATATGCTGTTTGTGGCGCTTGGCGCACCTAAGCAGGAAAAGTGGCTGCTGCAGCACCGCACTGAACTTAATGCCAAAATTCTGATGGGCATCGGCGGTAGCTTTGATGTGTTGGCAGGCAAGATGGAGCGTGCCCCGAAATGGATGCAGGATGCATCGCTGGAATGGGCCTTCCGCTTGTACAAGCAGCCCAGCCGCTTCATGCGTATGCTGGCTCTGCCCAAGTTTGTGCTTAAGGTTATTGCGTCTAAAAAATAACTTTAACACTAAGCTTACTTGCCTTTTTCTTAAAATATGCTAAGAAATTAACACTTAGAAATAGACAAATATATCCTGCTGTATTATAATTAAGTGATGGAATGGCCTTCCATCACTTTTTGTGTGCCGCTAAAATAGACTGTACAGTCAACAGGTGGCAGCACAATAGCGTAGTACGAAGGAATATCCGCAGGAAAGCGAGGCTTTATATGTTTATTGTTAAAGACGGTTATATTTATGTTGGTGTCTGCCTGGCACTGACTGCTATAGTGTTTTACTTTTTTGGTGTCTATTGGGCCGTTATTCCCTTTGTGCTGGCGTTGTATTTCGCGTACTTTTTCCGCGATTTTCACCGCAGCATGCCTTACGACCCTGATATTTTATATTCGCCTGCTGATGGCACTGTAATGGGCGTTGACGAGATTTTTGATGACGAGTATCTCAATGAGCCAGCCATCAAGCTGACGATTTTCCTTTCGGTATTCAACGTGCACACCAACCGTGCTCCGCTTGACGGCGAAATCAAATATCAGCGTTACACCTGTGGTCAGTTTGTGCCTGCCTACGAAAAGAACGCTTCTTTAGAAAATGAACGCCATGCCATCGGCATTGATAACGGCCGTATGCGCTTTCTGGTTATCCAGATAGCTGGTCTTTTGGCCCGCCGCATAGTGTCCTGGGTGACTGTCGGTCACCAGCTCAAGCAGGGTGAAACCTATGGCATGATTAAATTTGGCTCCAGCACCGAGCTGGTTGTGCCTAGAAATGTAGAGATCACCGTCAAAAAGGGTGATAAGGTTATTGGCGGTATTACTGTAGTAGGGAGGGTCAAAAAGCAATGAACTGGCGTCGCTTGATTCCTAACAGCATCAGCTCCATGAGCCTGATTTTTGGTGTGCTGTCAATTTTTAAAACAATTCAGGGAGATTTTTTCTATGCTCCTATTTTTATCGTTATCGCTGTAATTTTTGATTCTATGGATGGCCGTGCTGCCCGCGCCTTGGGCGTTGGCGGCGGTGATTTTGGCAAGGAGATGGATTCTCTGTGCGACATGAGCTCGTTCGGGGTGGCGCCTGCCATTATGATTTATATGTACGGACTGCAGGAGCTGGGCCTTGTGGGCCAGGTAATTGCAGCGCTGTTTGCCGTGGGCGGCTGCCTGCGCCTGGCGCGCTTCAACTGCAACACCGGTGTTGTCCATGGCTATTTTCAAGGCATGCCTATTCCGGCTGGTGCCTGCTTTTTGGCCACCTATGTTTTGAGCGGCTATCAGTTTTCGCCTGCAGTGCTGGCCGTAATCACCTTGGTGATCGCCTGCATTATGTATAGCGAGGTAAAATTCCCAGATTTCAAGGGTAAGGGTAATCCTATGTACCGCCTGCCTGTGATCATTGCCGTGCTTATCGGCGCCTTCATGCTGTACGAGCGCCCGGGTGCTTGGCCGTTTGTTGCTATGTTCACTTATACCGTTGCCGGTATCATCAATCATATTTACCGCGCGTTGACCGGTAAGAACAAATAAGCACTGCAAATAAGGGAAAAAGAGGAGAAGAGGAGTTAGTTGATGAATACGTATTTTGATATAATCATGATACCTTTGCAGTTATTGATTATATTCTTTACGATGTATTATTTCTTTGTTTCTTGGTTCGGCCTGTTCGGCAAGAAAAAAGAGGTTAAAATATATAACGAAACAAAAACCTTTGCGCTTATAGCCTGCGCCCATAACGAGGAGGCAGTTATCGCGCAGTTGGTAGAAAACTTGCAAAAGCTGCATTATAATAATGCGCTATATGATATTTATGTTGTTGCCGACAACTGCGACGACAACACTGCCAAGGTTGCCCGCGAGGCCGGCGCTATTGTGTGCGAACGCTTTAGCGAGGACGGCAAGGGTAAGGGCTTTGCCCTGGCGTGGATGTTCGAGAGGCTGTTTAAGCTGGATAAGCAGTACGATGCCGTGTGCGTCTTTGATGCTGATAATCTGGTGCACTTGGACTTTTTGCGTGAGATGAACAGCCGCCTGTGTAACGGTGAGCGCATCATCCAAGGTTATATAGATGCTAAAAACCCGACAGATACCTGGGTAAGCGGTGTGTTTGCAATTTCCTTCTGGATTGTCAACCACGTGTGGAGTCTGGCAAAATACAACATGGGCTTGTCCTGTTGCCTAGGCGGCACGGGCATGTGCTTTGATACTGAGGTGCTTAAGCGTTATGGCTGGCGTGCCACCTGCCTGACGGAGGATATGGAGTTCACCATCCAGGCGATGATGGAGGGGATTCCCACCACCTGGGCACATGATGCAATCATCTACGACGAAAAGCCGCTCACCTTTAAGCAGACCTGGAACCAGCGCAAGCGTTGGTCGCAAGGGCATTTTGATGTTGCTGACCGCTATTTGTGGAAGATGATCAAAAAGGCCATCAAGACGCGCAACATCGTCATGCTCGACTGTTCGGTTAATTTAATCCAGCCGTACTTTTTGATGATTTCCACATTCTTCGTCATCTGCAGCTATATTTACAACTATATTCCCTTTTACACCAACATCCTCTATATGGTAATTCCTTTGGAGGTGTGGACGTTGGTAGGCGTGGGTCAGTATATTTTCCCTGTTGCCGTACTGTGGAAAATCCGTGCTTCGTTTAAATCCTGGCTGTACCTGCTTTTGTATCCGCTGTTTATCTACAGCTGGATTCCTATCACCGCTCTTGGCTGGTGGCACCGTCATGACCATGAATGGAGTCATACGTTACACACCCGCGGCATCAGCTTTGATGACGTCATCGTACCGGAGGATGCTGTTAATGACGGTCCTAAGGAAGTAGTGTTCGCTAAAAAAGAAAAATAAGCTTATAGCAATAGCTGTTGTGCCTGCGGGTGCGGCAGCTATTTTCTTTTGCAGGAGTAAAGTGATATAATCAAAAGCAGGTGATTAAATGGCTATGATGAAGCAATGAATATAAGGGATAAGAGTATGTGAGGTGTTTAACGTGAGCTATGAGGAATATTTTAACAGCGTAGCAGAAAAGCTAACTAAGATGCTAGGCAGTCAGGTAAAAAACAAAGCTGAAGTTGTGGAATACATGAAGACGGAAGAAAACAGTATCAGCAATGATTACAAACTACACTTAAAAGATTTCGAAGCAGGCAAATTTCCTAAGACAGTATGGCAGGGATGTGTTAATAGCACGGCGTATTGCCTGTACATGATGTATTGATTTTATTAAAATTAAAAACGGCTTATTTTTAATCTCTGTAGATATAAAACAGAGGTAAGTAGTCAAGGTAGTATTTACAGAGATTAAGTGTAATGGTTAACATTTTAATGAGAGGTGATTAATATGACAATGCCGCGACCTTATTTTATGACTAATCCAAAGTGGTACAAAGAAAAATGGGTAGGTAGTGATACGGATGGTGGATGGGAATATGAGCTTACTAAAGAGGCACCGTCAAAAGCAGTTGAGAGCTTTAACGAATATATGAAGTACATGGA
>CAVBQX010000014.1:42504-48134 GCA_963597755.1 Segatella copri | reverse complement strand
AATAAGTAAAATCGGTAAGTACTCACTTCAGGTACTTACCGATTTTTTGCTTATTAGACAAGCATCAACTATAGCTGCAAAAGTAAGCTGTTACTTGATCGTTATTCTACCGTCACCATAAGGATTGGCGTACTCATTGCCTACCTTACCATTCAAATGGTTCTGCACATATTCCAAAATGGCATCCGAATCGCTCACCAGCTCATCCTGCACCAGACGTGCTCCCTTAAACATATTCATACCGTCGCCGCCGGCCTTGAGCATGTAGGACGTGCCGCCAACTGTGTATTTTTTGTTGAGATCCAACGGTTTGCCGCCAACAAGCACATTACTTACGCGGCGCGCACCGCCAACTCCGACAAATCCACCCTTTTCATCAAGCTGTACACTGCTGGGTATGCTGCTATCAAGCGTATAGCTTAGGCCTGCTACCTGCATAAAGCCACCACCCTCTTCAGGATAACTGATAGCACCCATTTCCAGCGCGTCCAGAATCTGCTGACCGCTAACTTCTAACACTACGCACATATTACCAAAGGGAAAGGCCTCCAGAATATCGTTATAGGTGATAACTCCCTGTTTAATTTCATTGCGCACGCTGCCACCATTGACCAACACAATGTCGCTGCCCAAAACTGCCTTATAGGCATCAGCAACAAAATCAGCCAGACTGCATTCACGCTGGCGCACAATGCGTTCACCCGTCTGCGGGTCGTTGCTGCGCAGCTGCACTAGTGTTTCACCTATAGGCTGCTGCAAAAGCGGCTCATATGTAGCCATTTCCTGGGAAATAACCTTCTCTATGCCTGCATCCTTGCCATTAGACTTCGTAATAAGCTGGTTTTTAATTTTGCCGTCCGGCGTAATCACCAGCTCACCCACGCTCTTAAGCTTAGTGCCTGTCTGCGCCAGCAGTACAGCCTTGCCAGCCTTGTTGGTTATAATGCGTTCATAGCTTTCGTGGGAATGACCATCGATAATCGCATCCACGCCCTTGGTATTTTTAGCAATATTTTCGCTGTTCCAAATAGGAGTAGTGCCATCCATGCCCAAATGGCCAACGATAAAGACATAATCAGCTCCGTCCTTGCGCGCTTGGTTGATATTCTTTTGCAGCTGCTTGTACAGCTTTTTACCGCTCTTGTCCTCGCAAAAACTATAAATATATTCACCCTGCGCATTTTGGAAGAAGGTGGGGGTAGATGTCGTCAGCGTTTCGGGCGTAGTGGCACCCACAAAGCCTACCTTGACATCTTCAAATTGCAAAATTTTGTAACCAGGCAGCAGCTGCTTATTATTTTGCGCATCCATAAAATTGGCGCTGTAATAGCCTGCCTGCTGCAGAGGCACCAGCTCTAAAAAGCGTGCCATCCCATAATCAAATTCGTGGTTGCCGGGGATGCAGAAATCATATCCCACAGCATTCATGATATTGACAACAGCCAAGCCACGCGACAGCTTGCCAAGAGGTGCGCCCTGAATAGCGTCACCTGCATCTACCAGTGCCACGTTTGGCGTTCTTGCCAGAGTATCATGCTTAATCTGCGCCAGGCCGGCAAAGCCCAGGTTGTCACGCACACCACAGTGAATGTCGTTAGTATGCAAAATTACAATGTCATGCTGCGCTGCCCACGCTGCCAGCGGCACAAACGCAGTTAACGCTGCAGCTGCCGCCAGCAGTGAGGCTTTTTTTAAAATGTTTTTCATCAAATTCATCTCCAACGCTTAGTTTTTATGCCCACGGATCAGAGGAGGCCGGTTCACGGATACCGCTCAAAAGGCCCTTATAATCCCACAAAAACCATTCGCCGGTAGATGCCTTTTGGCGCACAGTCATCGGGCGCGGGCTGTCGGCACCACCGCAGCTGATCAAAAAGCGGGCATAACCATCCTCCTGGTAGGTGTAGGCATTAGTCTTTACCTCTACAGTGTAGGGAACAGCTGGCTGATAATCGTTGGCAGGAGTAGCATCCATAAAGTAAGAACGCATTAAATATTCTCTGCCGCGGAAGCGGTCCCTGATGAACTGCTTATCCTTTTCACCCACTGGGCGCGGTCCCAGCAGCTTATTGAGCATGGCAATGGACTCATCAGGATTAGTCTCATAGCGTGCCAACGCTGCCACCGTATAAGCTGCTACCTGCTGTGCATCAGTTTCAGGCCCCACCTCTGCTGCCGACTGCGGCAGCTCTTGGAAAATTACACGTCTCGTTTTTTCTTGTTTTTCCACTTTATTCACCGTCCTATTAACTGTATCATCAATAGCATTATTTACAATTCTGTCTACGCCCAGCCTATAACCCCAGTCAATAGCCTGCGCTGCGGGCATCTGCACCGCCAACAGCATCGCGCAGCACGCTAAAATAGCTGTCCGTTTCATCATCGCACCTCCTGCTTAAAACTCATTAATTACTAAGCTGCCATCATAGCCACTGGACGATGTGCTGAAGCTGCGCAGGCGTCCCATATCATCCTTAAAGGCAAAGCCAAAGTTAGGAATCGACCCCAGCTCCCGCGGATAACCAACATTTAATGCTTCGTTAGCCAGCAGCAGATCACGGGCAAAGACCTCATTAGTATTGTAGCTGATAGTCCCATCATCGCCCGCATTCTTTAATGACAAACTCAATACCTTAAAGCAATCTACATTCTTTTTGGGTAAGAAGATAATTTCCTCATCACGCTTAGCGCCCGCCAAGGTAACTTTATTCGCCATAGCAGCCAGCTCGCGCTTATCCCTGGCGAAATAGCAGGCCAGGCTGCCCTGCGCCAAGCCCTTAAAGCCCTGCTTTTTATACAAGCCCAAAGGAATGAATTCCACTGCCTGTACATGGGCACTATCGTCAGCAAAGGCTTCGCTTTCAAAGAACTCGTCCAGTGTCTGCTTCAGCTCCTGCGAAGTCTTAGGGTCATTGCTGCCTGTGCAGTTGCGGTAAATACGTACCGCCCCATCACCATTACCCTGCGTAAAGCAGTAATAGTCAAAACTGCTTGCGCCATCACTAGCGAAGCGCAGCTTAGCATATACGTAATCTGCCGCACCACCAGAGCTACGGTAAAAGAATTTCTCTTCAGGAAGCAGGTTAATGCTGGTGCGCCCCCAGCCCTCTAAAAGGCGTTGCGGCTGGCCATCCACCATGCTATACACAGCATAAATTTCGTTACCATAATACCCACTGCCCATTTTACTATTAATAAAGCCAACAAGGAGCTCGGGGACATTATCACCTGTCACATCCAATAAGGAATAGCCAAGAAGATTTTTAGCCTCCTGCGCTCCGTGCATATTGTACACCTCTACTACGCCACCCATGCCATCACTTACCATTTTGCTTTCAGCGCCTGTGGTGACGTATTCATAGGCACCATACAAAATCTTACTGTAGGCAACCTCATACGCCGGTGCCTTGGCTGCCGCAGGAGCTGCAGACGGCGGCGCTTTGGCTGCAGCGGTAGTTTTTGCACCATTGTCACCGCAGCCAAACAGCACTAAAGACATTGCCAAAAGCAGCGGTGCTGCAATTACTTTTTTCATCTATAATCCCTCCCTCATACAAAAAATCAATTTTTATTCTAATTATAGCTATATTATAAGGCAAAGCTACCGCCTGCGCACCACCCACACTAGTAATTTAGTGTAGGAAGTGAAGTCTTTTAGTCAAAAGCTGGCACCTAGAAATCATGCTTCGTTATATAACAGCTTCAGGCTGCCGTCATCACAGGCTTCATAAATTACCCTGCCATGCTTTTCCACAAGATAATACCCATAAATCACTTGCTTAATGCTGTCAGGGTGATTCATCTTACTAATAGCATAATACTGATATCTGTTGTCTATCCCTTGATACCTAGTAAACTTTTCCTGTTCCCACCTGTAGCTCCAATCCCCATAATGGCAGGCGTCGCTTGTACTGTCAATCACATTCTCGTACCCCAAAAGGGTGTTATGTAAAAACAAGGTAGCAATTCCACTTGGCATTTCACAGGAAGCTTCCCTACTTTCCAGACGGTACAGCCCTGTCACCGCCGGCTTGATTGCATCTTGCTCTTTTATATCCACTATATCTCCTATCATCCAACTCCTATCCAACTGCCCAGACGTTTCTGCTACAGTAGCTTTGGCAGCGGCACGAGGATAATTCCCATCCTTGTCATAAAGCGGTAACAGATATCTTTTCTGCTTGGGATACCCCATGCCGTTTTCCAAGCACAAAACTCCTATCGTCTGCAGTTGGCGGGTAAGCCTGCCATTCTCCATTCCAGAAATTTTAATAATACCTTCGACGTCTGTTGAGCCGGCATATTCATCCCCATTCTTTTGATAGGTGTGCACATGTATGTTTAACAGGCTGCCAGCGCTCGTATTATATACCCAGGCATGTCCCCGCATTCCTGTTTTGGGATTATCCATCACATAATATTCCGCTGCAACTGCCTGTACTACGCCTGCAAACATGCATACCAGGCAGGCTGCAAGCCAGGCAACAAACTTACCATGCATCTTCTCACACCTCCTGTACATCATTCCTCCGCCTCATCGCCTGCAACTACCTGCACCTCACCAGCAGGTGTTACACGATAGGCAGCGAGCAGCATCGGATGTACGTAATAGCTCATCAATAGTGTGTCATACTTATACACATAAACAGCAGCATAAGCACCTTCATCAGCATACGGATCCTCATCCATACCCATAAACCTGCGCATAGGGCTGCCCTCCGGCTCATCACCAAGGCGTCCGAATTGATACGTATACATTGGCAGTAACGCTATGCCGGTATCTTTGGGGCCCAGCTCCCGCAAGAAATGCAGCGCCAGCTGCCCACTAAGTCCCTCCAGTTGTATACCGACAAACACGTAGCTACCGCAAATATCAGGGTTGCCAACAGTGCTGTCGCCATCCTTGCGTGCACTAGCAGTTGGCATAAGCACAGCCTCCTCATACTCCTTGAGACGCAGCTCGCATTCCAACACCTGTGGATATTTGAGTCCCGAAAATTCACCATTAATATATGTCTGTCCACCATAGGTTGTATATTGCGTAACTTCACTGTTTTTCTTTTCCTTGAAATCATACAAAAGCAATGTATCGTCTTCTAGTACGCCCACAGCCTGCAAAAGCGGCACCTTATAATCCGCAGGATCATGAATGCGTACCTGGGCAAAAACACCTTTAGGCGTTTTGTACAAGCGTAGCGCGGCATTTTCTCTGCCATTGCTGTCATGACGCAGGTAGGCCGCACCGCCATAGCGTGGCATTGCCAAGCCTACGGCTGCAGATAGCAGCAGCAGGCACAGCACAAGCAAGCTAAATACTCGTTTCACAATCGCACCCCCTCAACATAAGCCTTCATTCCGTTAACTTCAAATCAGCCCTGTGCCTCATTACTCACCATCAGCAGCACCTCACCCGTCGGTGTTACACGATAAGCGTCCCAGAGCACAGGATTAACATAATATTTCATCTGCAATTTACCATTCTTATATACATAAACCGCATTATAATTATCTCTATGCATTCCCAAAACCTCATGCATGGGACTGTCAACAGCTTCATCAGCACTATTGCCAAAGCTATAGCTATAAGCATCAGGACGCAGCTGTAAGGCTGTGGCCTGTATATGCAGCTG
>CAVBQX010000014.1:0-42277 GCA_963597755.1 Segatella copri | reverse complement strand
TGGTATATTTTGTTACCTTGCCGTTATGCTTCTGCTCATAATCATCCAAAAGCAGCGTACCGTTGTTCAAACGACCAACTGCTGCAAGTAATGGCTGCTCATTGTCCTGCGCATCATAAACAGTAACCTGGGCAAAAGTACCATCCTGCGTTTCATACAGCCGCAAAACTGCGTCAATACCACCATCCGCTCCATGACGCACGTATGACGCTGTGCCATAGCCTGCTGCCATAGCGGTAGCAGCACCTGCCGCAAGCAGCAGACACAATAATAGCATACCAAATATTTTTTTCATTATCCCACCTCCAATATATGTTCATGAAAGGTTAGCTATACCAGCTTACAAGCCCATTATAACCGCCAAAGGCACAAAAATCCCCACCCCAACTACTAAATTGGGGTGGGGAGACTAAAATAACGCTTTACAGCTTGTTGAATACGTCCTCTACCATCTTCCAGATTTTAGCACGGTCCACGCTGTAAACAATGCGGGCGTTTTGCGCTCCCTCCGGTCCATAACCGTGGAAGGCCATCGTCTGACCGTAACCAAAGCCATAGGTATCGTCAACATCAATCGGCAGTACCTCGGATTCAGTAATCACAGTAGGATCAATAGCTACAGCGGCAGCTAGAACATCCCAGATATAATTTTTAAAATTGGGGTCCTTACGGAACATAGGCGTAGCATAATGGCTTTCCCACATAGCCTTAAAGCGGTCGCTCTTAATACGGCTTTCTAAATCCGCAAAATCATTATGGTCCATCATTTCCTTACTGCACACATCCAACGGCAAAAAGATTTGCTCCTTCCAAGGTGCACGATAAACCTTTTTAGCAGTTTCGGGATCCAGCCACACATTAAATTCTGCCGTCGGCATTACGTTGCCCTCACAGAAAAAGGCACCTGCCATATATACAACGCGCTTGGCCAGCGGGGCGATTTCCGGCGCCTTGTCCAGAGCAGCCGCTAAATTAGCAGCGCTGCCAATGGCCACCACCGTCACCTCACCCGGGTGCTTTTTGATCGTATCGATAATAAAGTCAGCAGCATGCTGCTTGGCAGGCTGCATCATGGGCTCATCCATATAATGCTTGCGGTATTCTTCCTGCCAGGAAGCTGGCTGTGCATAGCCTGCTGCCCCAAGATGACTGTCAAAGCCACGGCCGAAACGGCGCTTTTCTTCCTTCATATTGGCAAAACGGTCTTTGCGTGTAGTCTTGTTTACACCCATATACACAGGAATATCTGTGCGTTTGATGCCCTCCAGCTGACGGATGGCGGAAGCAGTACCTGTTTCTACCCAAGTATTACCAATCACGATAGTCACGCCCTTAAGATCAATCTTGGGCGATTCAGCCAGCATCATCATAGCAATACCGTCATCAAACAAATCCACCATATCTGCATCAAGAATTACCTTTTCGCGAGCCGCTGCCTCAGCTGACAGCGGCGCTGCCATGGCACCAATACCAACGCAGGCAGATAACAACAGCACACCCCAAAGCTTCGTAAATTTCTTCATCGTCCAATACCTCCTTGCATAACAACATTTTGTTTTAATTATCGCTATGACAGCGTCAAAGCCTTATCCTTAATTACAATCCATCCCGGCAAAGCCTGCATCCGGATAAGCTGCCAACGGCCGCAGGTTTATTTTTTGCGACTTGACAGCCAAATCCGCCCCCAACTGCACCAGCTCGTCCCTGGTCATGTCCAGCTCATGCGAATTTTCAACCTCACAGCGGCCTATTTTATTGGTATATACGCCAATATCCTTATACGGGTTATTGTAGACAGGCCAGCTAAAGTATAAATCGATGCAGGCAAGGCTGCCACCAGCCTGCAGATGACTACGCGCTACAATAAGGTTTTGGTAGCTGGTGCTACCACGCTCAAAAATTATATTGCCAGGCAAAAGCATCACACTGTTACGCTGCCAGCCCTCGGCTACACACTTCAGACTGCCGTCAGCCATAGTGTAAATAGCGTAAAGCCCATCACCTGCCGCACCATCATCAATAATATTCCCAATTAACAGCTCCGGCTCACCATCACCGTTGAGGTCACGCAGAGTATAGCCTAGCCGTCGCAGACAGGTTGCTGCATCGCTATGCTCCACCATCTCGTAAATACCGTTAGTACCATGCTTTGGCAACTCTCTACTATCGCCTGTGTTCACATAGCGATACACGCCCTGCAGCACCTTGGCGTATTCCATCCGCCACTCACCACAGTCTTGCTGCCCTGCCTTTGCGTATGCCACAGCTCCAGACACAGGCATCCTGCTGCCCCACAGTACTGCTCCTAATAGCAGCACAACCGCCACTACCAGCCTCAAAGCCAGCATAGCTTTCACCTCCTTAACGTTTTACAAGTACATTAAAGCATAAACTAATGTAAAGTACCCCACACTACCTGATTTTTTCGGGTAGGTGTAGGAAAAATTTCCCTCTACACGCAAAAGAACCGCCTTACGGCGGTTCCCTGCGCTACCTCAGGACAAGGCAGCAAGCTTATCAGCTCATATAATAAAAGCAATGCTGCAAACCTTAGCTCTTGCTCATACGTTTTAAGGCTTCTTTAAACACAAGCTCATCCTCGCGCACCGAAATCACTATTATCTTCATAATTCTCCCTATGCGGACAAGCTTATACACAGCCCTGATGCCCATTCCCCTGAACTTTACCTCTAGCAGACCTGTCAAATTGCGTCCCTGCTTGTTTCCCAAAGGCTTACCATATCCACCTTCAGCTTTAGGCAGAGGATTTTCGGCTGCTTTTTCTATTCCGGCCAACACTCTGATTCTTGTAGAGCCGTCTAGCTTAGCCAAATCTTCTTTAGCCTTGGCCAGATATTCAATCGCGTACTTCCCTACTGAAGCGTTCATTCCAGTTCAACCTCGCAGCCTTCCAGCTGCTGTCTGCTAACGCCAAATTCCTGCATAACATCTTCCTGCGAATAGCTCTTACCACTATCGTTTTGCAGGCGCTCCAATGCTTCAATATATAGCTCCATCTGCACCATCTTCTCCATAAATTCATCATACTGAGCCGGTGAAAGCAACACACATTCCAGCATATTGTTTTTAAAAACAAACTTCTGCCCCACATTTTTAACCTCAGTAAATATTTTGCCAGCTTCGCCCTTGTTGAAACGGCTGACGGACACCACATTTTCATTTTTCAAAGCAATTAACGACATGGTACACCACCTCCTCGTTAGCTACATTGTATAATATATCTATAAATTTAGCAATATATATATTGG
Source organism: Segatella copri (assembly GCA_963597755.1). GTDB lineage: Bacteria > Bacillota > Negativicutes > Acidaminococcales > Acidaminococcaceae > Phascolarctobacterium_A. The sequence continues at coordinate 39,008 of CAVBQX010000014.1, read as the reverse complement.
TGAATTTATTTTTACAAAGGCAATAAAGACGTCATTTACACGCAAAAGAACCGCCTTACGGCGGTTCCCTGCGCTACCTCAGGACGAGGCAGCAAGCTTGGTGTTTTGTATTATAGGAGATTTTAGAAAGTGAAGGTTACGTCAGTCCAGAAGCGATGATCCTTAGTGCGGTCAACAGCTTCTTTAGCGTCTGGCCCAATAGCGTCAATAAGCTTAGATTCGGTTCTGTAATAAGCTACATTAGCTACAATGTTTTTAGCAATCGCATAGTTTGCACCCACACCATAGCCCTTGAAACCGGTCATACCAAAAGTGTTGGCATCAGTAGTATGTGCTACATAAGTTTGTGCGCCTTGGTCGTAATACTTCGCCCATGCACCCCAGCTACCTGCGTCGTCAGCTTTTGCTCCCTTATAGGACAGACCGATAACAAAGCCATCATCATCCAGATATTTATCAATGGCATACTTTACGTCTCCATCGGAGAGTTCATTAAGCTTATCAGCAGACAGGTCTCCCTTCAGGTACATTGCAGATAGGTTAAAATGACCGATATCATAGCTGAGGCCTGCGTGCCAGATGCCATTATCAATATCTGTCTTGCCAAATGCTGCTTCACCACCAGAAGCACTTTCTATAAAGCCTGTTCCCATATCCTTAAATTTAACATAACCAATATCTGCCTTTAAGCCTTTAGCCAGTTCGCCCTCTACTGCAAGACCCCAATATTTTCCGCCATTGGTAATATCGCCATTAATAGTCATATTGTCTTCAGTAGATTCATAAGGTATTACAGTAATATCATCAGTAGCCTTGCCCACATATCCCTTCAGCTTCAGCTTGCTGCCATAGGACAGCTCTACGCCATCTGCACGAGTATCATAAATATTGCCATCGGCCAGATACAGGTTATAACGACCGGCGGTTACGTTCACGCCACCCAGCTTGCCCTGTACATAAGCACGCTGGAAGTCTGTTTTTTCGTTACCGGTGTTATCGCTCAAATTCTGTACGTTCTGCAGCATGCCGGTATAAGTCCAGTCATCATTGATTGCACCATTAACCCAAATGCGGGAACGGATATCAGCTACATGATTGGAAGCATTGCCCAAACGTACCTTATAGCCACGATCCTCGTGTTTCAGCATTGCTCCATCCTGGTCTACATAACGGAAGCGTACTTCGCCGGTAATCTTAACATTATCGGCCTTCTTTTCCAGGTTTGCCACACGCACACCCAGGTTATCCAGCTCCTCGGCAAATTCTGCAGCCAGCCTGTCAACGTTTGCGCCCTTGGCCATAGCCTTTGCTACAATCTGCGCCATCTCGTAACGGGTCATCAGCTTATCGCCACCAAAGGTGGTGTCGCCATAGCCTTCAATTACGCCGGCGGCAGCCAGCTTATTGATGCTGTCATAAGCCCAATGACCTGCAGGCACGTCACTGAAGGGATTGGCAGCGTATGCAGATGCGGTAACACCCAAAGCCATCGCCATTGCTAATACTAAAGATTTTTTCATGATAGATTCCTCCTCGCATAGTAATTTATTGTTACTTAGCGGAGATCGGCGCTGCCTGCAGTCAAAACTATCCTTGTTGCGTTCTGTCTGCCCCAGTGCCTGCCCCGCTTGGTAAACCAGGAAAAATATGCTTTGCTGTATGTCAATAAGCAACTGCGGGTCTGTCCTTAGACTTTTGATATAGTTCGAGCAAAACACCTTGCAGCAGCTGCTCCTGTCTTTCATCCAACTTAGCTGTCATCACTACCCTGTTTTTATCACGAAAGCTACCATATACAACTTCAAAGCTTTTGGTAGTTTCATCTAAAATAATTATGTCAGGATCAGTCTTTTGCGGCTGTGGTTTCTCTAGTAGCAGGCTCTTAACAAAGTCATTCAGATTCTGCAACTCTTCCAGCGACAGAGGCACATATTCTAGCTTACAGCGCCAGCTTTCACCGTTAAGCTCCTGCGGAGCCACAAAATCACATTCATACAGCATAGATTTGCTCTCATCATCCCAAAAAATATTGTAATGATAGCAATCACTAAAGCACATACTGTTTTGACTGTAATGAACGCTAGTCCATGCTATTGCTTTAGAATCCATTTGCGGCATTTTGCGTTCTCCTCCATAGACGTAGGAATAGATTCCGCTGAGCAGCTGAAGCAGCAAAATGCCCAAAAAGAGAAGCCATATGCAGCGCAACTTTCGCTGTATTCTCATACTGCTCACCGCCCTTCGTCAACCTTCACCCATACTATACATCACAACGCTGCCAAAATCCCCACACCAAATGTCAAAACAGAGTAGGAAGGCAAAAATTTACCGTAAAAATCACAGTGTCTTACCATAAACAAGCTTGCAAAGCGTTTCACGTGAAACGCGTCTCTACGCAAAAACCCCGTCGGCACAATTACCGACGGGGCTCTTTTTTTAACACTATATAGCACACTAAAACAACGGCTTAGCATTACCAATTTTAGGTTTTTTCTGGTTCTTAATGCGCAGGCTGACGACAACCTCGTCGCCATCCAAAGTCTGCTCCATGCTGACGGGAATGCCAACATCCTTGATAGCACCCACTACCTGCTTAATACTGTTCAGATAAATGCGCACATCGTTGACGATAACCATACGCCTTTGCTTTTCCGGCTGCTTAGCATCCAGCAGCTTAGCGATATATTCCTCTGTCTGACGCACGCTGTACTTTTTGGCAATAATAACCTCCAGCGCCTCCAAACGGCGGGTGTCATCCGGCAGCTTTAAAAGAGCTCTGGCATGACGCTCGCTAAGAGCTGCATCCACCAGCACCTTACGTACTGTAGGCGACAGACGCAAAAGTCGCAGTTTGTTGGCAATGGTCGACTGCTTTTTACCCACGCGTGCCGCCATAGCCTCCTGCGTCAGATGAAACTGCTCCATCAGCTGCTCGTAGCCTTCGGCCTCCTCCAGATAATGCAAATCCTCGCGCTGCAAATTTTCTATCAACGCAATTTCGGCAATTTGCTGGCTTGTATATTCGCTAATGATTACAGGCACCTCCGTCAGCTTGGCCATACGCGAAGCACGCAGACGACGCTCACCTGCAATTAACATATAGCTTCCGTCCTCTGCCGGCGAAACTAAAAGCGGCTGCAGCACACCGTATTGCGCAATCGATTCGGAAAGCTCGGTCAAAGCCGCCTCGTCAAAGGTTTTGCGCGGCTGGTAGGGATTAGCAAAAATCTGCGTAATCGGCACCTTCACTACCTTTACTTCGTTGACAGGCTTACGCTCGCCTAACACACCGCTATCAGTATCCAATACCGAAAATCCATCGTCTACTAACATCTTCATCCCCCTATCTAGAACCCAAGGGCTGCTTTTCTGGCGTACCTGCCTTGCGCGGGTACAGCGCAGGAGTGCTTTTTATTTTAGCTATCCTTATTATAGCACGTCCGTCGTCCAATCCGGGTAATTTTACAGGCTCAGAGCTAATAATTTTTCCTCCCAGGATTTTTACTGCGTTTTCACCCTCAGCTATTTCCTCAGCAAATTTACTACCCTTGAGAGCGATAAAGCTACCTCCCTTTTTAGCAAGCGGCAGACAATATTCTGCCAATACGCTCAAACGTGCCACCGCCCGCGCCGTCACAAGGTCATACTGCTCGCGGTGCTTTTTATTGCGGCCTGCGTCCTCTGCCCGCAAATGCTCGCAGCGTATGCCCTTGAGCCCCAGCTCATCAATCACCTGCTGCAAAAAACGTAGGCGCTTGCCCAGGGAATCTATCAACGTCACCTTAAGCGACGGACAATATATCTTGAGCGGCACACCGGGAAAGCCTGCACCCGTGCCTACATCGGCTAAGGTTTTACCGGTCATATCCGCATCATAGGCCAGCAGGCTGTCTATCATATGCTTTACGGCAACATCCTCAGGCTCAGTGATAGCCGTCAGGTTCATTACCTTGTTGGTTTCCACCAGCAGCTCATAATAGCGCGTAAACTGCTCCAACTGCTGCGGCGTAAAGACAAGTCCTGCCTGTGCGCCCTTTTCGGTCAAAATCTCTGCAAAGGTCATGCTTGCTGCTCCTTCCGTCGCTTCAGCTCCAGTGCGATCATCAGCACGCTGATATCAGCAGGTGACACACCGCTGATACGCGATGCCTGCCCGATATTGGCAGGACGCACCTTATCCAGCTTTTCTGCTGCCTCGCTCGACAGCTCCTTAATAGTGCGATAGTCAATATCATCAGGCAGACGCTTGTTTTCCAGCTTCATAAAGCGCTCTACCTCCTGGCGCTGCTTAGTGATGTAGCCTTCGTACTTAGCGAAAATTTCGGCCTGCTCTGCCACCTGCGGTGCCAGCTGCGGCAGCTCAAAGGCCTCCTGCAGCTTGGCGTAGGTAACCTCCTTGCGGCGCAGCAAATCCAAAAGGCTGCTGCCGCTCTTTAGGGGGGTGGTTCCCATAGCCACCAGCTTAGCGTTATTGGCGTCACTAGGAGCAATGTTCTGCTTGCCCAGCTCGCTCACAGCACGCTCCAAAGAAGTGCGCTTTTGAGTAAAAATATTGTAACGCTCATCGCTTACCAAGCCGATTTGCCTGCCCTTTTCTGTCAGACGCAAATCTGCATTATCCTGACGCAGCAGCAGGCGGTATTCTGCACGCGACGTCATCATACGATAAGGCTCGTTAGTTCCCTTAGTAACAAGATCATCAATCAACACGCCTATATATGCCTCATCACGGCGTAGCACCAAAGGCTCGCGCCCCTGCACCTTCATCATAGCGTTGATACCTGCCATGAGTCCCTGCGCCGCCGCTTCCTCGTAGCCACTGGTACCATTGGCCTGCCCCGCGCTGAACAGACCGCTGATAGCCTTGTGCTCTAAGGATGACCGTAGCTGCAACGGATCCAGGCAGTCATAATCTATAGCATAGCCTGCACGCATCATCTTACAATGCTCCAAGCCGGGGATCGTCTGCATAAACTGCAGCTGGATATGCGCCGGCAGTGACGAGCTCATTCCCTGCACATACATTTCATTAGTGCTGCGACCCTCGGGTTCAATAAACAGCTGGTGACGGTCCTTGTTGGCAAAGCGTACAATCTTTGATTCAATAGACGGACAATAACGCGGGCCCACGCCCTCAATCATGCCGTTAAACATACCTGAAAGATGCAGATTATCACGGATGATCTTATGCGTCGCCTCGTTGGTATAGGTCAGGTAGCAGGGAACCTGCTCACGCGTTTTTATATCACTGATAAAGGAAAAATTGCGTACCTCTTCATCGCCATACTGCGGCTCCATGCGGCTGTAATCCAGACTGCGTGCATCAATGCGCGCGGGTGTACCCGTCTTAAAGCGCATCAGCTCCACACCATTTTCCAGCAGCGATGCCGAAAGCTTTTGGGCACTACGCAGTCCGTTAGGACCACACTCATAATTAACCTGCCCATAAACGATGCGGCCGCGAAGATACGTACCTGTTGCCAAAATAACGCATTTAGCTTCAAAGACCTCGCCTGTTTCAGCCTCTACACCAACAACCTCGCCGTTTTCCACCAGCAGCTTGTCTATCATCAGCTGCTTCAGCTCCAGGTTTTCCTGCTCTTCAACAATTTTTTTCATCAAGGTGTGATAATAAGGCTTATCCTCCTGCCCACGCAGCGCATGCACAGCATAACCCTTGCCTGTATTCAACAGGCGCATCTGAATGCAGGCCAAATCGGCACTAATGCCCATCTGTCCGCCCAAAGCATCCAGCTCACGTACAAGATGGCCCTTCGCCGGTCCGCCGATAGAGGGATTGCAGGGCATCAACGCCACATTATCCAGCGACAGCGTAGCCAAAAGCGTTTTGCCGCCCAGGCGTGCGGCCGCCAGCGCCGCCTCTACCCCGGCGTGACCGGCACCCACAACAATAACATCAAATGTATCTGTAACGTAACTCATGTTTAGACCTCATAATCTATGTTTAACTACTTTCCTATGCAGAAGCGTGAAAAAATTTCATTAATAATTTCATCCTGCACCGTATCGCCGGTAATTTCGCCTAACAGATCAATCGCCGTGCGCACGTCAATTTCTATGCAGTCATATGGAAGCAGCTCCTGTGCTGCTTCCCCTGCATCCTGCAGGGAAGCCAGTGACTGACGCAGCAGGCGCTCCTGACGGGCGTTTTGAATATAGGCACCATCCTCAAGCGTTCCCTTACTGCCATATACGTAATTCTTCAGCCAGGCGGTAAAGTCCTCCACACCTGTCAGCGTCTTGGCCGAAAGCTGCAGCACACGTCCTGTGCCAAAGCGTGCCTCTAGCTGCGTAAAATCCACAGCCAACGGCAGGTCGCACTTATTAACAATCACCACACATGGCTTGCCATCTGCCGCCTGCAAAATTGCCTCGTCCTCGGCTGTCAGCCCCTCGCTGCCATCCACTACGCAGATAACCAGCTCTGCCTCTGCCAACAGCTGACGGCTCTTTTCCACGCCGATTTTTTCTACAAAATCCTCTGTCGCGCGAATACCCGCCGTATCTGCCAATACCAAGGGAACCCCGTCTAATAGCAGCTGCTCCTCAATAACATCACGCGTCGTACCTGCATACTGCGATACTATCGCACGCTCCTCCTTAAGCAAAGCGTTGAGCAGACTGGACTTACCCACGTTAGGACGACCAACTATAGCTGTACGCAGACCCTCGCGCAAAATCTTACCTGTATGCGCATGCGCCAAAAGGCTTTCTATCCTGCTAACAGCACTGTCTATGCTCTCCTGCACTCTGGCGTAGGTCACATCCTCAATATCCTCTTCGGGATAATCTATAACTGCCTCCAGGTTAACAACTATATCTACCAGACGCTGACGCAGACTACGCAGCTCCTTAGCCAGCTGCCCCTGTTGCTGACGCACTGCCAGCTTCAGGCTCGCCTCACTGCGCGAGCGGATGATGTCCATAACTGCCTCTGCCTGTGTCAGGTCTATGCGGCCGTTCAAAAAAGCACGCTTAGTAAACTCGCCTGCCTCCGCCGGACGTGCACCCGCACCAAAGGTTAGCTGCAATATTTTTTGCAGTGGCTGCATTCCGCCGTGACACTGGATTTCGACAACATCCTCAGCCGTATAGGAGCGGGGGGCACGCATATAAACCACCAAAACCTCGTCCACCAAGCTGCCATCTGTATCATAAACATGGCCATAGACAAGCGTATTTACAGGATAGCTACCCAAGGCCTTGCCTGCGGCTGCGCAAAACAATTTCTCACCCACAGCAAGCGCCTGCGGCCCGCTGATACGCACAATGCCAATGGAGCCTTCGCCCAAGGCTGTTGCTACTGCACTAATTGTATCCTCCGCCATCTGACCCTCCTCCTTATTTATCCGTAATCAAGTAAAATAATGCAAAAAAGGCTGCCGCAAAATAAGCCTATGAAAATAACTTAGCGCGACAGCCTTGTGACGTATTTTATTTTTTCAGTTCAATAACCACATGACGATAAGGCTCATCGCCCTCACTCAAAGTAGTAACGCGGCGGTCACCCTGAAGTGCCATATGGATAATTTTACGCTCATGCGGGTTCATCGGCTCCAGGGCTACACGCTCACCGGTACGTTTAACCTTATCTGCCAAGCGGCTTGCAAGGCGGTTTAAGGTTTCAATACGGCGGTCACGATAATCCTCTACGTCAATTACCACACGTACTCGTTCATTGCTATTTTTGTTAGCAACTAAATTGGTCAGATATTGCAGGCTGTCCAGAGTCTGGCCGTGCTTGCCAATCAAAATACCCATATCATCGCCATGCAGGCGGAAGGTAACACTGCCGTCATGCTTATTGATGAATTTTTCCATAACAACTTCAATCTTCATTGCGTTGAAGATCTTCTGCAAAAATTCCTTAGCTGCATTTACAGCCTCATCGCTGACATTGTATTTGCGAGGCTCACGTGCCGGACGTTCACGACGTTCACTCTTTAAGGAATTAAGTGCTGCAATTGCCTCATCCACGGCATCATCCTTAGCAGCCGTAGCCTTCTTGCTGAAGTCTTCGGCAGCACTTGCAGCATTACTCTTAACCTCATCAGCCTTCTTGGCTGCGGCTTCTACAGCAACACCAGCGGCAGTTTTCACAGCAGCAACCGCTTCAGCTGCGGCTTCGGCAACGGTCTTTTCTGCCGGAACTTGTTCCTGAGCGCTACCATCCTCTTTAACACTCACGCGCACACGGGCATCCTTACGACCAAAGCCTAAAAAGCCTTTTTTTGCTTCTTCTAATACCTCGATAGCAGCCTGGTCAGCACTGATATGCAGCTCCTCTAAAGCCGCAGCTACAGCCTCTTCCACGCTTTTACCGGTCTTTTCTACAAAAGCCATCTTTACCACTCCCATTATTCAGCAGCAGCCTTGTTCATAAGAGCCTGCTGCGCAATCTGCATAATATTCATTACAACCCAATACAGCACCAGACCAGCCGGGAAGGTCAGGCTGATGTAACCAATAAATAAAGGCATAAAATACATCATAATCTTGTTCTGGGCATTACCGGTATCAGGCATAGTCTGTTTCGTTTGGATAAAGGTAGTCAACGCAGACAACACAGGCAGAATATAGGTAGGATCAGACAGGGAAATATCCTTCAGCCACAAAAAGCTGGTAACGATCTCAGGATGTGCAGCATAATCATAATCACGAATGCCATAGAAAATACCAATCATAATCGGCATCTGGATTAAAAGCGGCAGACAGCCTGCCAGAGGATTAACGCCCTCAGTCTTATATAAATTAGCTAACTCCATATTAAGGCGCTGTTTATCATCCTTGTATTTTTCCTGAAGAGCCTTCATCTTCGGTTGGATCGACATCATAGCCTTAGTAGACTGAATCTGCTTTTTCGTCAGTGGGAACATAACAAGCTTAATAATGATGGTCATAATTACAATAGCCAGACCAAGATTAGGTATACCAACGCTCGCAGTGAAATTATAGAGAACAGTCAGTACCTGTTGCACAATATTAGCAAGAAAATCCAAGATATCACTCCTTAAACAATAAAGCATTATAGCTTTTAAGGTACGCTCATTTTACAGGGTCATAACCGCCGGGATTAAAAGGGTGACATTTGGCAATACGCTTAAGCGCAAGCCACAGTCCCTTAAGCGGTCCCTTTTTTTGAATTGCTTCAATAGCATACGCTGAACATGTAGGATAAAACCTGCAGGTTGGCGGAAACAACGGTGATATAAAAATCTGATAGAATCTTATACACAAAATCAGTATCCTGCTCATAACCTTCTATCCTTATTCTTGCAGCAATGCTGCCCTTTTTGCCAGTCTTAAAAAAACACGTTCAAAGGTCTTGTAATCAGCTTTTGTAAGCTTTTTGCGGGCTACCCATACTATATGATAACCCTTTTTCATTTCTTCCCTATGTCTGCGGAAAACCTCACGCATCATGCGCTTAACATGGTTGCGCACCACAGCGCAGCCAAGCTTTTTCCCGACTGCCAATCCTATCCTTATATCTGTTCCCTGATCGGGCAGAATATAGAATACCGACATCGGGTCCACAACTGTACGTCCCTTGACATAGACAATTTGGAAACTTTTCTTTGATTTGAGTCGATTTGATTTTTTTAAAGTAAACTTTTTCTTCTGCATTAAATGCACACCTGCCCGCATGGAAAAAATAGGCCACTTGCGCGGCCTATTTTATAATGTTATGCAGACAATTTCTTTCTGCCTCTAGCACGTCTTCTTTTGAGAACTTGACGACCGCCCAATGTTTTCATTCTTTCTCTGAAACCATGAGTTCTTTTTCTTCTGAGATTGTTAGGTTGAAAAGTACGCTTCATTCAGTATTCCCTCCTTATCCACCGCAAGATTGTATCAATTTCTATATATGTGAATATTGATAGCTGCTATTTGCTCTACCTCACACTGCCGACAAGCCTAAAAGCAGGACACTCAAGCACCAAGCAAGGTATTACTAACATATTATATGAGAAAATAAATACTTCGTCAAGTACAAACCACTATTTTTCTGGTACAGGAGATTTTTTCCCACGAAATTTGCGAAGTTATCCACAGTCTGCTAAAATATATGTGTATATTTAGCTTTTCACTTAAATTAACCGGCGCTTACAAACCCCTTAAACAGGCAATGCAAGCTGTCGTTTTTATTTTTATAAACCCACAATGAGAAAGGATGTATCTATATGAGTTCCTACGATTTAGCGGAAATATGGGTTAGATGCAAGGACAAATTAAAGGATTCCTTTAATGAAAAAATCTTTGACGTCTGGATTAAGCCCATCATGCCGTTAGAGGTCACAGATGAATACTATAAGGTTGCTGTCAAAAACGATTTTTTTAAATCCATGCTGGAAGAAAATTACGCCCAAGTCATAGAAGGCGTGCTTGCCGGTATCATGGGCAAAAACATCAAGCTCATTATCGACACTATGGATACCACAGGCGCAGGTACTGTAGCCGAAGCTGTAGCAACACCGCTGCCTGCCAAACGTGAACAACAGCAGCTGTTTAACGAAAATACAGCAACTCAGAAAAACAGCGAAAGCAACCTCAATCCCAAATACGTTTTCGAAACCTTCGTCATCGGTAATTCCAACCGCTTTGCCCACGCAGCCGCCCAAGCTGTAGCCAACAACCCAGCCCATGCCTACAACCCCCTCTTTTTATATGGCGGCGTTGGTCTGGGCAAAACCCATCTTATGCATGCCATCGGCAACCGCATCAAGCAGAACAACCCAAGTATGAAGGTACTTTACACCTCCAGCGAAAAATTTACTAACGAAATCATTAATTCTATCCAAAATAAAAACACCGAAGCCTTCCGACAAAAATACCGCAACATAGACTGTCTTATCATAGATGATATCCAGTTTTTGAAAGGTAAAGAGCAAACACAGGTGGAATTTTTCCACACCTTTAACGCCTTAAAAGACGCCAATAAGCAGATTATCATTTCCAGTGACCGTCCCCCGCGTGAAATTGAAACCCTGGAGGACCGCCTGCGCTCCCGCTTTGATCAGGGCCTTACTGCTGATATTCAGCCACCTGACTTGGAAACACGTATGGCAATCCTGCGCACTAAGGCTGCTTCAGACAATATCGTTTTACCCAATGATGTCATCACGTTATTGGCCACCAACATTGCCACTAATATACGTGAAATTGAAGGAGCCTACAACAAAATAGTAGCCTACACCTCCCTCATGGATATGCCAATCACCGTAGAAACTGCCCAAAAGGTACTCACTGATATGGGAAATGACATCAAGACTAAGACCATCACCTTTGAAGGCATAATCAAAGTAGTAGCAGAACACTATAATATCAAAGCAGACGAGCTTTTCAACAAAAAACGCACACAAAATATAGCCTTCCCACGCCAGGTAGCTATGTATTTATGTCGTGAGCTCGCAGATTTATCCTATCCCCGCATTGGCGAGCTTTTTGGCGGTCGTGATCATACTACTGTAATTCATGCCTATGAAAAAATCAGTAACCAAAAAAGCAACAACCTTGCCCTGCAAACAGAGCTACAGGAAATAATAGATATTTTACGCCAATAAACAGCTATAAAGTTATCCACAAAAACTGTTGATAACTTACAAAAAAACTGTGTATAACTTTTCGGGCAAAGTTGATAAATTTTAGGCCTGTAGATTATGTGTATAATATTTCCCACTTATCAACATGCTTATCTACACGGGAAATAAGGCTTCACAGCTATGCTTACAGCACTTTTCCACATAACCAACAGCTACTACTACTACGTCGACTACTTTTTATAAATTATTATAGTCTTAAAAAAACAAGGAGGACTGTGTACAAATGTTAGTTTCCTGCAACACAACTCAGTTAAATAAAGCTATTCAAACCGTACAAAGAGCTATCAGCTCAAAACCCAATACACCTATTTTTTCCGGTATCCATATATTGACCAACAACAATAAGCTGGAAATACAAGCTATGAACTTAAATATGGCTATTTCCTGTACTATTGATGCAGACATCACTGAACCAGGGGAAATAGTTGTTTCAGCCAAATATTTAGCTGAACTTATCTGCAAGCTACCTGACGAAATGCTTACATTAAGCCAAAACAAGGAAATGAATACTGTAAAAGTAAGCTCCGGTAAATCTGAATTTCAAATGCTTTTGATGAATGAAGAGGATTATCCTAAATTTCCCACATTTGATGCCAATAAAAGCATTATTCTTGAAGATAGTATCGTGAAAAAATTAATCAAAAAAACTATCTTTGCCTGCTCAACGGAAGAATCCAGACCACTATTTACTGGTATTTTAGTAGATGTACAGGATGGAAAGATTACCTTTGTTGCTACTAATACTCACCGTCTAGCTATCAAGTCCTTACCCTACGCAAATACAGAAAACCTTAGCGTCATTATTCCGTCTAAGGTACTTACGGAAATTTCCCGTAATCTAACTGGAGAAATGCCGCAGCAAGTAATTATTTCCCTTTTAGATAATCAAATTATGGTCACTATTGATAACGTTGTTATTGTATCCCGCCTTATTGAAGGCAAATTCCCTGATTACAAACGCGTTATTCCTCCAAAGTTTGCTATTACAAGTAAAATCAACGTTAAGGAGCTTGCAGGCGCAGTAGAGCGTGTAGCTCTCTTTTCTACCGATGGTGATTACAGCATCATCAAAATTTGTGTTGATAAAAATGAGTTAACTATAACCAGCAGTAGTCCTGAGGTCGGCGCAGGCCGTGAAGTTATCAGCTGTGCTTCAGAGGGTGAAAAATTAAATGTTGCCTTTAACGCAAGCTATATTTTAGATATTCTTAAAAACCTGGAAGCAGAAGAAGCTGTTTTATCAATGAATACCTCTTTGAGTCCTGTATGCATAACCTGTGAACAGGAAGCTGATTATACTTATATTGTTACCCCTGTACGTGTTGTATTTTAATGGGAGTAGTAAAAATGCAAAAAGAAATTGTTGAAATTACTACTGAGTTTATTACCATGGATAAGCTACTGAAATTTGCCGGTGTTGCTGACACCGGCGGTCAAGCATTTTTGATGGTAGAAGATGGCGTTGTCCGCCTCAATGGTCAGCTGGTAACAGAAAAGCGCAAAAAAGTTTATCCAGGTGACATTGTCAATATCGATAATCAGATTGAGCTGACTGTTGCTAAGGAAGACTGATGAAACTCCAAAGTCTTTATGCTGTTAATTTTCGTAATTACGGCAGCTGTCAGCTGCAGCTTCCGGCGATGATTAATATATTTTACGGGCAGAATGCCCAAGGTAAGACCAATCTTTTAGAGGCTCTTTTTTATAGTGCCTTTGGCATGTCACACCGTACATCAGCAGAGGATGAGCTTTTGAAGCTGGGAGAAGCAGCCATGGCTGTAGGAGCAACCTATACCAGCTTTAGCGGTGTGCATGAGGTAAAAATAAAAAAATATCAATTAAACGGCCGCTGGAAAAAAGAAATTTTCTTGGATGGTGCCAAGGTACGTCCTAAAGAACATTATGGTGCCTTAAACGCAGTAATGTTTTCGCCCGAGGATTTGCAGCTGGTAAAAGGTGAGCCGGCACTACGTCGCCGCTTTTTTGATATGCAGATAGCGCAGACTGATCCTGTTTATTACGATTTGCTGGTGAAGTATAACCGTGTATTGCTGCAACGTAACAGACTGCTCAAGGAATTGCGTGATGGCGGCGGCACTACGGCTATCCTTGCTCCCTGGAATGAAGAATTTATTCATCTGGCAGCTGCGCTCGTGCGTAAGCGACTGCTGGCCTTATCTAAGCTGGAAGCTATTGCCAGTGAAATTTACTCGTCAATTACCAAGGGCAAGGAATTGATGACTGTACGCTATGAGCTGAAGGCTAATAATGGTATGTTGCTGTATCCTGAAAACACTGATTTTGCAGATGAAAAATTTTTCCGTTCGCATTTGCAGGAAAGGCAGCATATAGATATTTTGCGTGGCAGCACGGGTATCGGTCCTCACCGTGATGATTTACAGCTGCTTTTAGACGGGTTGTCCCTACGTTCCTTTGGCAGTCAGGGGCAGCAGCGAAGCGGTGCTTTGGCTCTCAAGCTGTCGCAGCTGGAATATGTACACCGCGAGATTGGTGAATTTCCGGTGCTTTTGCTTGATGATGTAATGAGTGAGCTAGATGACAGCCGCCGTGCCCAATTGCTACTGTTTATTGATGGCAGGGTGCAGACCTTTATTACTGTTAATGACCGTGCCCTGATACCGGAGTTAAAGGGCAATGCCTATTTTAAGGTTTCAGGGGGCTCGATAAGCGAGGACTGATATTATGTACGCAGATAAATTAGAGCCTGCCGATGAGGTTATCAAAAGGCTATTTGATCCACGCTATAGCTATAAAAGAGTTTATATTCCCAAAGAGGTTAAGCTGGCCTATTTGCAGCATTTTTTAGATAGCAGATGGACGGAAATTGTTGGCGAAAACTTGGCGCGTAGCTGTTCTATCGAGAAAATTGATGGTAGTGATTTGTATATCCGTACAGCCAACAGTATGCTGGCGAATGAGCTGTACATGATGCAGCAGCTATTTTTACAAAAAATTAACGCGTATCTTTTGGGACGTTTGGTAATAAAAAAAGCGTACTTTCGCACCGGCAGCTATCATACTAAGAAGCAAAAGCAGCAGGAAGCAGCTGAAACAGAAAATATACCGCTTGTGGAATATATCAAATGTCCGGTATGCGGTAGCAGAATGCAAAAGGGATTGGCAATGTGCAGCATTTGTGAGCGTAGTCAGCGTGAGGAGTTGCGCCAGAAGCTGGCTGAGCTGTTGCGCATACAGCCTTGGCTAAGCTATGAAAATTGTCTAGCTTACTATAAGTGTGATAAAATATTATTTACGGCTGTAAAAGACAGTCTTAAAAATTACTATTTTGAAAGAGTGCGTTGCGGCTTTGCCAACAAAAAGGAAAGCCTGCTGGCTGTGCTGTTTTTATGGGAAAAGCCACCAGAAGAAATTACGCCTGCTATGTACGACAATGCCATAGAATATTTGAGGAGGGATCAGAGTGTATCTGCATTTGGGAGTAGACTACATGGTAAAAAATAGTGAAATCATCGCTATTTTTAATTTGAATCACCCGCAGTCACAGGTATATAACGAATATGTCCAAAAGTATGGTTCGCATTACCAGATTGTTGATGCATCCGGTGGTGAGGGTTATTATAGCTGCGTACTTACTAACGACACGATGTACCTGTCCTCGATTTCTTCTATAACATTAAAAAAACGCGCTGAATCCGGCTTTTTGGATGGCGCTGTCTATACCAATTTAGAAACTTTAAGACGGAGGTAAATATGACCCAAGAGATTGATATTGAAGAAGCAACAGCCGTCAAGGGTAGCTATAATGCGGAGCAAATCCACGTTCTAGAAGGCCTTGAGGCAGTGCGCAAAAGACCTGCTATGTATATCGGCAGTACTTCGGCCCGTGGCTTGCATCATTTGGTGTATGAGGTTGTGGATAATAGTATTGACGAAGCACTGGCTGGTTACTGCAGTAATATCAAGGTAATTATCCATAAGGATAACAGTATCACGGTTATTGATAATGGTCGTGGTATTCCTGTGGATATGATGAAAAAAGAAAAAAAGCCTGCTGTTGAGGTTATTATGACTGTATTGCATGCAGGCGGTAAGTTTGGCGACGGCGGCTACAAGGTTTCCGGCGGTCTGCATGGCGTCGGCGTTACCTGCGTTAACGCATTGAGCGAACACATGGAGGTTGAAGTACGCCGCGGCGGTAAATGCTATGGCATTGAATTTAAGCAAGGAAAAACGTCGAAGAAGCTTTACGAGAAAGGCGATTGCGACGAAACCGGTACTACTGTACACTTCAAGCCCGATGCCAGCATTTTTACAGAAACCGAATATAGCTACGATACCCTGCGGTTACGTATCCGTGAGCTGGCCTTTTTGAACAAGGGCATCACAATTTCTTTAACAGATGAACGTGTAGAAGACAGAAGTGAAAGTTTTCATTTTGCCGGCGGTATTATTGAGTATGTGGAATTTCTGGATAAGGACAAGGATAAAATTAATTCTAAGCCTATTTATCTGGAGGGTGAAAAGAATACTGTTATCGTAGAGGTTGCAATGCAATATTGCGATACCTATAGCGAGAACATTTTTACTTATGTCAATAATATTAACACCGAGGAAGGTGGCACGCATTTAAGCGGCTTCCGTAAGGCGCTGACCCGTACTATTAATGCTTATGCGCGTAAGAACAATATCCTCAAGGATAATGAGGACGCGTTGAGCGGTGAGGATGTGCGCGAGGGTCTGACAGCAGTATTAAGTCTGAAGGTACAAAATCCGCAGTTCGAAAGTCAGACGAAGATTAAGCTGGGTAACAGCGAGGTTATGCCTATTGTGGACAACCTGGTTGGTGATACGCTGGCCGAGTTTATGGAGGAAAACCCGCAGGTTGCAAAAAAATTGGTGGAAAAGGCCATTATCGCTGCCCGCGCCCGTCTGGCCGCACGCAAGGCACGCGAGCTGACGCGCCGCAAGAACGCTATGGATTTGGGCGGCTTGCCTGGTAAGCTGGCTGATTGCAAGAGCCGTAATGTTGATGATACTGAAATTTATCTGGTCGAGGGCGATTCTGCAGGTGGCAGTGCCAAACAGGGACGCAATAGCGATTTCCAGGCAATTCTTCCCTTGCGCGGTAAAATTTTGAATGTAGAAAAAGCACGTCTGGATAAGGTATTGAGCAGTGAGGAAATCCGCAATATGATTACAGCTTTTGGCTGCGGTATTGGCGATGATTTTAATCTGGAAAAAGCGCGTTATGGCAAAATTATTATTATGACCGATGCCGATGTTGATGGTGCACATATCCGCACACTGCTTTTGACCTTCTTCTATCGCTATATGCAGCCGTTGATCAAGGAAGGACATGTTTTTATTGCTCAGCCGCCGCTGTATTTAATCCGTAAAAATCAGAAGCAGCATTATTACGCTTATAGTGATGATGAACTGCAGCAGATTTTAGACGAGGTTGGCCGCGAGAACAATCCTTATGTTCAGCGCTACAAAGGCCTGGGCGAGATGAATCCCGGACAGCTGTGGGAGACTACTATGGATCCTGCTGCCCGCACTATTTTACAGGTGCATTTGGAGGATGCGGCTGAAGCTGACCGTATTTTTTCAATTTTGATGGGCGATAAGGTTGAGCCACGTCGTCAGTTCATTGAAAATAATGCTAAGAAGGTTCGTAACCTGGATTTGTAAGAGGTGCTATCATGGCAAAGATTCGTAAAGGATTATCCGATGCAGACATGCTGAAAGGCTTTAACGAAGAGTTAACCTTTGAAAATGGTATATATGCAGATGAGAAAGTAAAACAAAGTAGGATTAAGGGTGCCAAAGCACCGGCTAAAAAGGAATTACTGCTGCCGGAAGAAGCACAGGAGCGTTTAAATCGTTTTCTTTTGGAAATCAGCATGGAATGGCTGAAAAATAAAAACGGTGATTGCACCTGGAAGGTACTCAAGGAAAACGGCGAAATTGTAATTAAGCCTGTGGCTGTAACAAAAAAATAATGGAAAGCAAGCTATTTGTGCTGCCACAGCTAAAGCTGCGGGTGATGTTTCACGTGAAACATGGCACTGCGCTATTACCTGTTGGGGATATACTACTTGTGGCTGGGGGGCGAGCACCGCGACTTTCCTGGCTGCAGCAGGTGGCAGCAGGTAAAGCTCTTTACTGCGCTGACCGTGGCGTAGATGCATGTCTTGCAGCAGGATTGGTGCCACTGGAGCTTTTTGGTGACTGTGACAGCTCAACGCAGACAGTCTATGCCAAGGCTGCAGCATTAGGCTCAAAGGTGCACAGCTTCAATCCAGCTAAGGATGACACCGATTTACAGTTATTGCTACAAAATCTACCTGCTGGTGATATTATTGCCACCGGCATTTGGGGTGGACGTTTTGATCACTTGTATAGCAATGTTTTTACGCTTTTGGGCGCTAAAAAACAGCGTCGTTGTCAGGTACTGCTGGCAGATACAAATGAATTGATGCTATTGTTGACTGCTGGTGAGGCAGCGAAGCTTGAGTTAGGGAAAAAGCCGGTGGCTGTCTCATTATTGCCGCTTACAGCTGAAGCGCAGGTAGATTTTAAAGGTGTGCGTTGGCCGTTGACTAATGCTAAATTAGAGCAGCTTTATCCCTACGCTATTAGCAATGAGCAATCTGAGAAAGAGATTTGTTGCATATGTAGCAGCGGTGCTGTTGGCCTTTATATATACTGGCAGGAAAACAATTAAAGAGAAAAAATAAGATTTGCCAAAGAGAAAATGAGGGGAATATAGTGGAAAATTTTTTAGTAAATTTGGATCCTGCGACGGCAGTATTTTTGTTTGTCGCAGGCTTTGTGGCATCATTTATTGATTCTACAGTTGGTGGCGGCGGTTTAATTTCAACACCGTCACTTTTGAGTGTAGGATTGCCTGTTCCCTTTGCTCTGGGAACTAATAAGCTGGCAGCTTCTATTGGCAGCTTTACCAGTATGCTGTCATTTTGGCGTGCCGGTAAAATCAGCAGACTGGCACTTATGCTCATGCCCTTGTCCTTTATAGGCTCGGCTTTGGGTGCGTATGTGGTTTACCTGCTGCCGGAAAAGTTGATGAAAAATATTATAGTAGTGCTTTTGGTAGCAGTGGCAGTGTACACCTACCGACGCAAGGATTGGGGCGATACACCTGTAGCTACCGAGCTTGGTACAAAGGCCGTTATTGGCTCTATTATTATGGCGTTGACAATTGGTTTTTACGATGGCTTTTTTGGTCCTGGTACGGGTTCCTTTTTAATCTTTGGCTTTTTGTATCTGGGCTTTGATTTTGTCACTGCCGCAGGCAATGCCAAGGCGCTCAACTGTGCCAGCGGCTTTGGTGCCCTCATGTCTTTTGCTATTAGCGGCACAATTATGTGGGCCTATGGTATAATCATGGCTATCGCTATGATTATCGGTGCTATTTTTGGTACACGCATCGCGATAAAAAAGGGTGCCTCTTATGTACGCCCGTTGTTCTTAATTGTTACTACTCTGATGATTGGTAAACAGGTTTATGATATATTGTTCAAATAAAATTTTGTAAGGAAAGGTGATAAAGTGGATTTAGAGAATACTAGTGGTAAGGTTTTACCGGTATATATCGAAGAGGAAATGCAAAAATCCTATATCGATTATGCTATGAGCGTTATTATCCAACGTGCCCTTCCAGACGTTCGTGATGGCTTGAAGCCTGTGCATCGCCGCATTTTGTACGCAATGCAGGAAGCAGGCATGACTCCGACGAAGCCTTATAAAAAATCCGCCCGCATTGTCGGTGATGTTTTAGGTAAATATCATCCTCATGGCGACAGCAGTGTTTATGATGCTATCGTGCGCCTGGCGCAAGATTTTTCTACCCGTTATCTGATGGTAGATGGTCATGGTAACTTTGGTAGTATTGATGGCGACAGTCCTGCTGCTATGCGTTATACCGAGGTACGTATGGCTAAAATCGCCGAGGCTATGCTGGAGGATATAGAAAAGGATACAGTTGATTTTGTACCTAACTATGATGAATCCTTAAAGGAGCCCAGCGTACTGCCGTCTAAGGTACCTGCGCTTTTAATTAATGGTAGTGCAGGTATTGCGGTAGGTATGGCGACTAATATTCCGCCGCATAATTTGTGCGAGGTTGTCAACGGCCTTGTTATGCTTATTGATAACCCCGATGTAGAAATTCCGCAGCTGATGACGGCCATTAAGGGACCAGATTTCCCCACCGGTGCCTGCATCTTGGGCAGAGATGGTATAACTAGTGCTTATAATACCGGTCGAGGTGTGGTTAAAATCCGTGCTAAGGCCGAAATTGTGCCCATTAATAAGGGTAAGCACCAAATAGTGGTTACTGAAATTCCCTACCAGGTAAATAAAGCTAATCTTATCAAAGATATTGCTAATTTGGCCAAGGATGGCGTAATTGAAGGCATTACTAAGGTTGATGATTTTTCCAGTCTTAAGGACGGCATGAAGATTGTTGTCGAGCTGAAAAGTGATGCTGTTCCCGACGTGGTGCTGAACCAATTGTACAAGCATACTGCTATGCAAAGCTCCTTCGGTATTATTATGCTGGCACTTGTTAATGGTCAACCGCGCATTTTGAATCTTAAGCAGGTATTGGAATATTATCTGGAGCACCAAAAGGACGTTATTACAAGACGTACCCGCTACGAGCTGGGCAAGGCCAAGGATCGCGCACATATCTTGGAGGGTTTAAAGATTGCGCTGGATAATATTGATGCTGTTATCAGCACAATCCGTAGCAGTGCTACGGCTGATATTGCCCGCACGTCTTTGATGGATAACTTTAAGCTGAGCCAGCGCCAGGCACAGGCTATTTTGGATATGCGTCTGCAGCGTCTGACTGGTTTGGAACGCAAGAAGATTGATGAGGAATATGTCGATCTTCTGGAAACCATTGACTGGCTGGAAAGCGTCTTGGCCGATGAACACAAGGTTATGAATATTATCAAGGAAGATCTGCAGGAGATGAAGAAGCGGTTTGGCGATGAACGTCGCACGCAGATCACTATGGAAAGCTCTGATATGGAGATGGAAGACTTGATTGCTGAGGAGGACATCGTTGTTACTATCAGTCACCAGGGTTATATTAAGCGCCAGACGCTGGATAATTTCCGTAACCAAAAGCGCGGCGGCGTAGGTAAAACCGGCGGCAGTGGCAAAAAAGTTGATGATTCTGCAGAGCATCTTTTCCTGTCTACTACGCATCACAATATTCTCTTCTTCACTAACCGCGGTCGTGTTTACCGCCAGAAGGGTTACGAAATTCCTGAAGCAAGCCGTACAGCTAAGGGTACAGCAATTATTAACCTGCTGCCATTGATGCAGGGTGAAAAGATTACTGCTGTTATTCCTGTGAAGGAATTTAAGGCCGAAGAGTTTATGTTTATGGCTACCAATAAAGGCACAGTTAAAAAGATCAATCTTAAGGATTTGGAAAATGTACGTAAAAATGGCCTGTTAGCCATCAATCTTGACGATAACGAGGATTTGATTGGCGTAGAGCTGACCGATGGTGACAGTGAAATTATCCTGGCAACCAGAAATGGTATCGCAATTCGCTTTGACGAGCAGGATGTGCGTACTATGGGACGCCTGGCACATGGTGTGCGTGGTATCGCTCTTAATTATGGCGATGAGGTTGTTGCAATGGACAGCGTGCCTGATGAAAACTATGAGGTACTTACTGCAACCGAATTCGGCATGGGCAAGCGTACTGCAATCAGCGAATACCGCAAGCAGACCCGTGGCGGCAAGGGTATTATCAATATCAAGATCACCGAAAAGACAGGTCTGGTAATTGGTATGAAGGTTATTAACCCGGCACAGGAAATTATGATGATTACTGCTGCAGGTCTCATCATCCGCACTGATGTAGATGAAATTTCACAGTATAGCCGTAACACTCAGGGTGTGAAGCTGATGACATTGAACGAGGATGACAGGGTTGTGTCCCTGGCAGCCATCCATCACGAAGAGGAAAGTGAACAGTAAGTATTTAAAAATTGCCCTCCCCGCTGCGTTGGAGGGCATTTTTATGACGATTTTAGCAGCGGCTGATTTAATAATGGTGGGTGTATTAGGAGCCAGGGCGATCGCAGCAGTGAGTATATTTTTACCGCTGCGCCTGGTGCTTTTAACAGTAGCACGTTCGTTGGCTTCGGCTATAACGATTTTGGCAGCCAACAAGTTTGGTGCAGGAGAAAATGCAGGTATTAAGGTGCTTTTACGTCAAAGCTTTACAATAAGCAGCGTGTTACTAATTATCTTGCATTTGCTGTTCTTTTGTTTCTTTGAGAAGTTGGTTGTGTTGATGGGTGCTCAAAGTGATTATCTGGCATTGGCGTTGGCTTATGGCAATATTGCTGTGGGCGCTGTGCTTATAAATTCCCTTTCGTTAATTTTCCAGGGAATCCTGCTAGGTATTGGACAAACCAGCTCCATTATGAAGAGCAATATTATCGGCAATTTGCTCAATATTGTCTGCAATTATTTTTTGATTACAGGCTTTGGCAGCTTTTCTGGTTGGGGCGTACGTGGTGCAGCTGTCAGCACAGTTATTGGCTCGTTATGCACATTGGGTATAACGCTGTGGATTATGTGGCATGAGCGTTTCTTTGATAGTGGTCTGTGGCAGTTGCCGGATAAAAAGTTTTGGCGCGAGTTTCTGCCTGTTTTCGGTGGTGTTTTCAGTGAATTGGGGGCAGAACGCATCGGCATGCTGGCCTATGGGTGGATGACAGCGCGTCTTGGTACCCTCCCCTACGCTGTGCACAGTATATGCTATAATATCTGTGATTTGTCCTATGACTTTATCTTTGGTTTTGGCAAAGCTAATATGGTGCTTGCAGGTCAGGCCCGTGGTGCTGCTGATTACAGCGGATGGAAGCAGTATCGCAGCCTTGGCTTTAGGTGGGGATTCGGCCTGGCTCTAATATTCTTCGCCATAATTTACTTTGGCCAAGTGCCTATCTTCAGCCTATATTCGCATGAATCGGATGCCCTCGCCTTGAGTGGTACGGTGATGTTTTGGGTGGCAGCTGTTGGCATACCACAGGCGCACGCTATTATTACCGCAGGCATATTGCGCGGCAGCGGGCAGACTGCGTCCGTAGCGGCATATTCCTTTGTTCTAATTACTATTTTGCGGCCTCTGATGACGGCTGTCTTTATTTACTATTTTGATATGGGAATCGTTGGTGCCTGGGTAGCAATGTTTTGTGACCAGTCGCTGCGGAGTCTGTGTTTCACCTGGAAGATTTTCAGGATACGTGGTTTACGATGTTTATTAGGTAAATAAATTTTTTATTTAAACAAAAAAGCGTAGCAATGGCTATAATAAGCTGTTGCTACGCTTTTTGATGTTATTTAGTTAATCTAAAAATTTGCCACCTAATTTCTGCTCTGCCAGACGTGTGAAGGCACAAATTGCTTCTTCTAGCGCAGGCAACGGCGTATCCTCTTCCTTACAATGAGATATGCCGGGATCAGACTGTGCAAACATCATGATGGTAGGCACTACCTTGTTCATCTCTACCGCATCATGCAGGGGACCGGAATACATACTGTGCTCCTCACCTACTTCTGCGGCAACTGCAGCCTTACAATCTGCTACTAGCTGTGCGTCAAACAGGATTGGCTCCTTGTGCCAAAGCTCTTCAAAGGTAATCTCAAGCTTGTTTTCAGCAGCATGCTTTTGGCAGGCTGCCTGTGCTTCGCTAATCATAGCAGCAAAGTTTTGCGGATCAATGCAGCGCTGATCCAGCGAGATGCGACAATAGCCTGGGGAAATTGTAGGTACATTGGGGTAAACCTCGATATTGCCCACGGTACAATAGGAATCATACTTGAGAGCTATTTCCCTAAAATCTAGTGTAGATTGCGCAGCGGCAATAAAGGCATCATTGCGCAAGGCAACCGGCGAGCCGCAGTGTCCCTGCTGTCCGCAGAATGTAATATATTGACGGTGGCAGCCACAAACGCCATAAACGCAGGCTACAGATTTTTTAGCCATTGCTAAAAGCGGAGCCTGTTCGATATGCAGCTCTAAATAGGCCTTAATTGGCAAGCTGGTAAAGGCAACATGTGCTTCCGGTAATTTTGCGGCCTCCAGGCCATTTCCTTTCCAGACAGATACAAAATCCTCGTTGTTTTTATTTTTTAGTGGCAACAAATCGTTAAGAGTAACGCTGCCGGCGCAAATACCGCTGCCGAGGCAGCTTTTACCAAAGGTGACGCCCTCCTCGTCCACCCAGCCGACAACATAAAGAGTGTTTTTAGGCTTTTTGCCTGCAAGGCCATAGGCGCCGATGCCCATACCTGCAACAACTCCCAAGGCACCATCCAGCCAACCGCCATCGGGTACGCTGTCTATATGGCTGCCGATAACAATAGCGTCATTACTTTCACCGGCAAATTTAGCCCAGACATTGCCAGCAGCATCCAGCCATACCTCGGCACCAGCGGCAAGCATCTTTTGCTTAAACCATTCTACTGCCTTTTGCCATACCGGAGTCCAGGCAACGCGCTGGGCACCATTGGCATCGGATGTAAGCGTTGCCAGCTCCTTGAGATCAGCAACTATTTTTTTTGCTATTTCTTTACGTTCCATATATTTCCTTTCGTAGCAAAAAGAGGATGCTGGCACATCCTCTTGGTTAAAGCTTATTTTTTCTTCATGCGGAAGCAGAAGGTGCAGTGCCCGTCAGCATACATAATTTTATCATGGACGCATTCCATGTCCTCGTTATAGCCTGTAGCAATGGCAGGATCGATATTTTCGCAATAAATGCGGCCGTATTTTTCCTCGCCTGCATCCATCCAGGTTTTAGCAAAAACACATTCCTGAAAGTCCTGATGAATGCCATCCTCAGCATAGACTGTGTCGTAACCAAAATCATCGCTACGACCCATATCATAGTTATCCAGGTAATTTTCGAGTGTGTTGGGTAGACCATTAGCCTTGGCACGGGCAGCTATATCCTTGCCACGCTCGTAGCCGAACTCCTTGACGCTGTCCTCTAAGACCTTAAGACCCTTTTCACCAAATTCCTTTTCCAAATTTTTGGCAATAATAGAAAACTGCTTAGCAAATAAAACAAACATGGAAACTGGTTCCTTAACTTCCTCTTGCATAATAATCATCCCTTACTTAAATATAACATCAGGCGCAGAGACCTTGAATCTGCGCCTGTAAAAATTATATACAAATCAGATAGGTTTAGCAAGGGGAAATTTACAATCTTCCCCTCTCTAACGTTATCCTTTTGCGTTTTATTTAATTTTATTATAATTGTCCAACAGCCGCTTTCAGCTGCTCCAGCCCCTGCAGGAGTGTATTACGTGGGCAGGCCACATTTATGCGTTCATAGGCTTGGCCTTCGCTGCCGAAGATGCCGCCACCATCCAGCCACAGATGAGCCTTGTGCCACAGCCACTGCTCACGCTCCCGGGCAGTGAGTCCGAGTGCGCTGCAATCAAGCCACACTAAATATGTCCCCTGAGGACGGATAAGCTTTATCTGCGGCAGGTTTTGTGCAAGGTAGTCAGCAGCAAAATCGATGTTACCTTGGATATATTCCTTTACCTGCTCCAGCCAGTCTCTGCCGTGGCGGTAGGCTGCCTCGCAGGCGACTAGTCCTAAAGTATTCACCTGGCTGTAGCCTGCTGCTGCTACCTGCTTGCGGAAGGCAAGGCGTAAATCAGCATTAGGAATAAAA
This sequence comes from Segatella copri, assembly GCA_963597755.1. Lineage (GTDB taxonomy): Bacteria > Bacillota > Negativicutes > Acidaminococcales > Acidaminococcaceae > Phascolarctobacterium_A. The sequence goes on along the minus strand of CAVBQX010000014.1, from coordinate 13,651 downwards.
ATATTAGAAATTTGCAGACCTGCTATATTAAAGGTTTTGCTGGGAGCTGTGCAGATGACGCAGTTAGCAGCATATTTTTCTCCAAGGGCAGCAAAAACAGTATGCTTACCCTCCCAGACAAAATCAGAATGGATTTCGTCACTGACAATGATAACTCCATGTGCAAGGCAGATATCTCCCAATTGGCGCAGTTCTGCTTCAGTCCAGACACGGCCTACAGGATTATGCGGTGAGCATAAAAGCATTAGCTTAACATTGTTGTCTATAATTTTAGCTTCCAAATCGGCAAAATCTATTTCGTAACAGCCGTCTATTAATTTTAAAGGTGAATTTACCAGCTTGCGGTCGTTATCCTCGATGACCTCGGTAAAGGGATAATAAACAGGCTGCTGAATCAGCACTGCCTCCCCTGCCTTAGTAAAGGCTTTTACAGCCATGGCCAGGGCAAAGACTACACCGGGGGTTTTAGTAAGCCATTCGCCCTGAGGCTGCCAATTAAAGTATTTGGTATACCAATCGCAGACAGCGGCAGCATAATTGGCATCACTTTCGCTATAACCAAAAATGCCGTGCTCACAGCGTTTTGTAAGTGCTTCCTGTATTTCTCGGGAAATAGGAAAATCCATATCTGCTACCCAAAAGGGTAAAACATCTGCCGGTCTGCCGCGCTGCACTGCAAAATCATATTTTAAGCAGGCAGTGTTGCGTCTGTCTATTACTTCGTCAAAATTATATTTTGCCATAGTCTATACACCTATTTTCTTTACAAAAATTATTTGACAGCAGCAAAGGCCTGAGCTAGGTCAGCAATCAAATCCTCGGTTGCTTCTATACCTGTGGACAGACGCAGCAGACAGTCAGTAATCCCCTTTTCTGCACATTCCTCTGGTGTGAGGTCGGTATGAGTCTGACGGATAGGATAAGTAATCAGGCTTTCGGTACCGCCAAGACTTTCGGCAAATTTAATCAGCTTTACGCCCTCCAAAATCTGGCGCGCTGTGTCGGCATTATCGACAGCAAAGGAAATCATACCGCCAAAGCCTGTGGTTTGAGCCTTGTTGATAGCATAACCAGGATGCTCTTCTAATCCCGGATAAAGCACATATTGTACGTGCGGCTGTGTTTGCAGCCATTTTGCCAGGGCAAGGGCGTTCTTTTGGTGCTGCTCCATACGCAGCGGCAGGGTTTTGATGCCGCGGATAACCAGCCATGCGTCAAGCGCACCTAGGCAGGCACCGGTTGTTTTATAAATCAGGCGCAGCTCATCGGCAATTTTAGGATCCTTGGCAATGGTAAAGCCCGCCAATACGTCGTTGTGGCCGCCTAGGTATTTGGTGCCGCTGTGAATTACGATATCTGCGCCCAAGGTCAGCGGTTTTTGGAAGTATGGTGTAAGGAAGGTATTATCAACGATAACGAGGAAGTTATTTTCCTTGGCAATTTGGCTGATAGCACGCAGGTCGCTGATTTCCATTGTGGGATTGGTAGGCGTTTCTAAAAAGATAGCTTTGGTGTTGGGACGGATAGCGGCTTTAATTTCATCCAGCTTAGAAGTATGCACAGTGCTGAATTCCACACCGTTTTTGGCATTAAGATTGCGGAAAAGGCGGAAGGAGCCGCCATAAAGGTCGTTACCCGTAATAATGTGGTCGCCGGGGGCGAAAAGGTTCATCACCGCATCTACTGCCGCCATGCCAGAAGAAAAGGCCAACGCATCTACGCCTTCTTCGAGTGCTGCTACCAAGGTTTCCAGACGGGCACGAGTGGGGTTGGATTCGCGGGTGTAGTTAAAGCCTGTGGTATCCCCCAGTCTAGGATGCGCAAAAGTAGAGGAAATATAAATTGCAGGGGTGATGGTGCCGGTGGCATCGCTTTCGCCGATGGCGTGAATACATTTTGTGCTAAATTCCATGATTAATCTTCTCCCTTTCGTGGTGCTTCATTGGCACCTGTAAAATTTTCGTTTCTGCTCACAGCCTCCGTTTGCGTGTGAGCTGTGTTGGGTGTTATTGTATCGTAAAATTTTTCTTTGTCAACAGCCTAATTTTACGTTTTTTTACGTTTTCAATGCGCTCTAATGTAGAAATGTAAAATAAAATTTTTTCGGAAGTTTTATATCCTAGTAAAATACCGTAATATAAAATGACTGATTATGTAACATGCGTTACAATTACACCAAAATACTAGGCTTTTAAATTTTTTTTATTGACAAGTCGCTTGCATGGTTGTATATTTTTACTCACAAGTTCACATGCAAGCGATGAAAAGAAGAGTAAGCAAAGGGGATTGCCCCAGAGAGCTTCCGTTTGGTGCAAGGAAGTGCAGGATGCTTTGCTGAAGATGGTCTTGGAGCTGATTGGCTGAATCCTTCTGGTTTAGGCCGTCCGGGCGCGCCCGTTATAGTGCTGAAGTATTTATGGCTGTTGTGCCTGCGTACTTGAGGAGGCTGCTGACCGTGAGGTAGCAGTGAAGCTGGGTGGTACCACGAAGTGTTTGCTTTCGTCCCTTGCCGCGTAATGAAAACGTAGCGAGATTATTGACGAAGGCTTTTTTATTTGCCAAAAGAAAGAAAAGGAGTGTTGAATCATGTTGAAAAAATTATTAGTTGTTGCATTAGCTGTTGTCGCTTTGGCTGCTGCCGGTTGCGGCGGCAGTGACAAAAAGGCGGATGTCACATTGAAGGTGGGTGCTACTGCCGGCCCACACGCTGAGGTTGTAGAGGCTGCAGCCAAGGAAGCTGCCAAGAGTGGTCTCAAGGTGCAGGTCGTAGAATTTTCGGATTACGTAACGCCGGATAAGGCACTGGCAGATGGCGAGCTGGATTTGGTCAGCTACCAGCATAAGCCTTTCCTGGATAACTTTAATAAGACCAATAAAACCGACCTTGTTCCCATTGGCAACGCTATTTTGATGCGTATGGGCATTTATAGTGATAAGGTGCATGATGTAAAGGATATTCCTGATGGTGCAACTATTGCTATCCCAAATGATCCGACTAACGGTGGCCGTGGCCTGCTGCTTTTGCAGCGTGCAGGGCTGTTAAAGCTCAAGGATGGCGTTGGCATGAAGGCTACTCCCAAGGATGTAGTGGAAAATCCCAAGCACTTAAAATTCCAGGAGCTGGAGGCTGCACAGCTGCCACGTAGTCTGGCTGATGTTGATGCTGCTGCTATTACTATGAACTATGTAATGAGCGGCGGCTTGGATGTGAAGAAGCAAAATATTTATCTGGAGCCTAAGGATGAACCGCTGGCAGTAATGATTATCGCTTCCCGCGCCAAGGATAAGGATAAGGCAGAATACAAGGAATTTGTGAAGGCTTATCAATCTGAAGCTGTTAAGAAATTTATTGCTGAAAAATATAAGGGAACAATTGAGCCGGCATTCTAAGGCTTGATAAGTGATTGCCAGCTGCACAACTGACGTAATAAAAATGTTTACAGCTAGCAGTCAGAGACAGCAAAAGCAATAGTGTTGACAAGCAGTAACCGAAAAACTCATAAATAAAAAAATAACGCGCGTACATGGTAGTTAGTATAACTTTCGTGTACGCGCGTTGTTTTCTTCTATAATATATGTAATGATCCCCTGCCCCAATTATAAAAGCAGCTTATTATTGGTATAGGTAGTTTTACCATCCCACCCCTACCCAAGGACCATGGTGATGATGGTGGCCGCCGCCAATGCCGATACCAATACCTATAGGAAAGCCCCAGCCTCCGCGACGGCTTTGCTTTTCGCGTTCTATCTTCATAAACCACAGGCGGTAAATATTGCCTCCGTTATCTAACTTTTTAGGGTTATCCTTGTCTGTGATAATCTTATAGCCGTTGAAATTGGTGTTAGAACGCTCGTAGTCGCTAAGCATTTTGTTCATCTGCTCGAAGGTAGCCTTATTATTGGTGTATAAACGTAACATTTCAGTATTAGGCGTTGTCAGAACCAGCTGCTTGCGCAGAGAACGGTCTGCAGCCATGCCTTTATATACATCTACCTGGTCATCTTTAATTTTAACGTAAAGCAGATCATCATTGTTACCATCTTTGAGTCTGTCGTTCATGACATCAACGGTAATTGTTTCTAATGGCTGCAGGCTTTCTAAAGCATTCGTGCTTTTACTTTTATCTGCAGCTAACGTTATGGAACTCATGCAGCACAGGCAGAAGCAGGTTATTAATAAAAGTAGCTTACGCATTTTACTCACTCCTTTAGGTAAATCCACAGAAAAACTACTTATATATTGCTTAAGAATATGTTATCATATTCTTGAGATTTTGTTAATTGAACTTTTTGCGGCAAAGAGTTCTGCAGCTATATAAGGAGGACTAATACAATATATGAAGAAAAAAAATTTAGTATGGATAATTTTGTGTAATATAGCAGGTGCACTACTGCTGGGTAGCTGGTTGGCGAGCTCACCTGTAGCTAGCTATCATGGTCCGTGGCTTGCATTGGATAAGAGCATATTTTATTTTTTCAACCAGTTGCTGGTAGAAAGCAAATCCTTTATGTATTTTACAGCAGTGGTCAATTTGCGCGCCTTTGATGTGATTGCCTTCATTGCTATGTTAGGAATTTATTACAGTTATTACCGCAAGAGTAATGTAGAAGGCAAGCGTTGGCTGTTTTGTATCGGCATTGCCATGCTGGTGAGCGCTGTGGTGATCAAGCAGTTTGACAAACTGTTGCCTATTGATCGCGCCAGTGCCAGCATTTATTTTGATCAGCTTTACCATAATGTCAATTGGCTCAGCCAACTGAGTGGCCTGGCAGCGAAGGATAAGTCTGCCAGCAGTTTTCCCGGTGACCATGGCATGATGCTGTTGATATTTTCTGTGTATATGTGGAAATATATCGGTAAGGATGCTTTTGCCAAGGCGTTGGCGGTGTTTGTGATTTTTTCCCTGCCGCGCATTATGGGCGGAGCGCACTGGTTTACGGATGTATATGTAGGCTCTGTATCCTTTGTGCTTTTGGTGCTTAGCTGGATTTTGCTGACGCCTGTGGCTGATAGGTTTATCAGTTGGCTGGAGCCTAAGATACCTCTACGCTTTTTTGTAAGGAAAAGCCAATGATACGAAGTAGATTGTCTACAATAGACTATCGTGAATACATTACCCGCAATGAGCTTAGAAGAAGGTTTCATATAACTACTAGCATGGTGGAGCGTTACTTTCCGCAGCCGGAGCTGATAAACTGTGGTGCGGACGGTAGCAAGTCTTTTGATGCCTGGAAGCTGTCTACGGTAGAGGATGTAATGCAAATTCCGGGGCTGCGCGCCGCCAGCTTGCAGCGTTTGGATGCAGAAGCACCCTATGTTAAGAAGGAGAGAAAAAAAGCACGCAAAAAATTGCTAGCGCAAAGCTCTGTTAAGACATTGGCATTTGAAGTGCCGAAGGAGCGTAAATTTATTTTGCATGTCGGCCCTACTAACAGCGGCAAAACATACCAGGCTATACAATGCTTAAAAAAAGCTCAAAACGGCGTTTATCTAGGTCCTTTGCGCCTGCTGGCATTAGAAATTTTTGACCGGCTGAATATGGATGGTGTTCCCTGCTCTTTGCTTACAGGACAGGAGGAAGAAGATATTCCCTGCTCCAGGGTTATGGCGGCAACTATTGAAATGTGTGATTATAGCCAGCATTATGATGTGGCCGTTATTGATGAATGTCAGATGATTGCCAACGAGGAGCGCGGTGCTAATTGGACACGGGCCTTATTTCATTTGAATGCAGATGAAATTCACGTATGTCTGGCCCCCGAAGCATTAAAGCTGATTACTTCATTAATAGAGGATATGGGCAGCGAATATACTGTGGAGCACTGCCAGCGTCTCACCCCTCTTATATTTGAAGGCTTGTTTAGCAAGCTGGCGGATGCCAAGGATGGTGATGCCCTGATAACCTTTTCGCGTAAAAAGGTTCTGGCTATAGCGGCGGAGCTGGAAGAAAACGGCATCCGTACGAGCGTACTATATGGTGCACTGCCACCAGCGGCGCGGCGCGAGGAGGTGCGCCGTTTTAATAGCGGAGAAAGCAGTGTCATTGTTGCTACTGATGCCATTGGTATGGGTGTTACATTGCCTATCAGACGTATTATTTTTTGCGATGTCATGAAGCGTGACCAATTCAGGCAACGTCTGCTTTCGGCAGCCGAGGTACAGCAGATTGCCGGCCGCGCCGGCAGGTTTGGTATCTATGACAAGGGTGCAGTCTTGTCTATGTCAAAGCCTGAATACATCCAAAGCTGCCTGAGTACAGTTGTCCCACCATTAGAATATATTACAGTCCCCTTTCCTTCCGAGCTACTTACGGAGAATGTGAATATAAAAATATATCTGGAAGAATGGGAGTCGCTGTTTTTGCAGCCATATTTTCGCCGTAATAGGATGAAGGAAGCCTTAAGCTTGCTTAATAAATTAGATTGGCAGCTTAACCATTTTGATAATAAAACACTTTTTAAGCTTATCACCTGCCCGTTTGACGTGCATGATATGCAACTGGTTGATTACTGGCGTAGCTGCTGCGCTGCTATAGCACATGATAGCTATCTGCCTGTGCCTAATTTTGGCGAGGACAGTCTTAATGATTGCGAGGTAAAATACAGAGCTTATGAAATACGTCATCATCTGTCGCAGCGCTTTGACCGTAAGGATGATTTAGAAGATGAAAGACAGCAGTTATGCGTGAAGATTAACAGCTTTCTTTGTGGTGACAAGACGGCATTTATTTTGCGCTGCCGTATGTGCGGCAAGCGTTTGCCAACTACTACAGTGGGGTTATTGTGCCATGATTGCCAGATCAAGCAGCAGATAGCACAGGTGAATGAGGCGCGTCAAAGGGCTTCGCTTAATTCCTTGGGGAGTTCGGCAAGGTTTACGACGACTAATAAAAAGAAAAATAACTACCATAGGAAGCGAAAGAAAAAATAGAAAAACATGAGGTAGCGTTTGGCAGTGCCAGCATAGGGACACTATTTGTCCTGTGCTGGCCGTTTTTTATTTTTGCTTATATCTTCTATTTTTGTCAATTTTGTGATAAAATTTAGATGTATTTCTATGAGAAAATTCAGCAAGGAAGTGACGGAATGGAATTTGTAAAATCTGCTGATGTAGTCGTTATTGGTGGCGGCATCGTGGGCTGCGCTATTTTGCGTGAGCTTTCCAAGTATGACCTGAAATGCGTTCTGCTGGAAAAAGAGCCGGACATCGCTATTGGTACTACTAAGGCTAACAGTGCGATTCTCCATGCAGGCTTTGATGCTCCTACGGGCAGCATGAAGGCTATTACTAATGTTCGTGGCAATGCTTTGTATCACGAGCTGCAAGATGAGCTGGACTTGGATATAAAATGGACCGGTTCTTTGGTTGCTGCGACCACTGACGAGGAAATGCAGACGTTAAACGAGCTTTTGGTTCGTGGCCGCGCCAATGGTGTAGAAGGTTTGCAAATCCTGTCCAAGGAAGAGGTTTTGGAGCAGGAGCCAAACCTGGGTACTGTCAAGGGTGCCTTGTGGGCTCCAAGCGCAGGCGTATGCTGGCCGTTTGGTGCTGCTATTGCCTTTGCTCAATGCGCTGTACAAAATGGTGCAGAGGTTATCCGCGACTGCAAGGTGCTTGGCTTTGTTAAGGAAGATGGCAAAATTACCGGTGTAGAAACCTCTAAGGGGACTATTGCTGCTAAATATGTAGTTAATGCCGCCGGCGTATATGCTGACGAAATTGCTAAATTAGCAGGTGATGACAGCTTTACTATCACCCCGCGCAAGGGTGAATATATCCTGTTTGACAAAACTGCCTGTAGCAGCCTGGTTTATGGTGTAGTGTTCCCCACCCCGACAAAAAAATCTAAAGGTATTTTGGTTTGCACTACTACCCATGGCAACACCTTTATCGGACCTAACGCTAATGAGCAGGAGTCTAAAGAAGATAAGGCTGTTACAACTCCAGGCATGAACGAAATCATTGCTTCCGCTAAAAAGCTTATCCCGAATCTGCCTATGGGTGCAGCTATTACTGAATTTGCCGGTCTGCGCGCTGTTTCCAGCACCGGTGATTTTGTGCTTGGTCCTTCGGAAAAGGCAGAAGGCTTGTATAATGCTGCCGGAATGCAGTCTCCCGGCCTTACGGCCGCACCGGCTGTTGGCGAGCTGATTGCCAATGAAATCGCCCGTGTAAGCGGTGCTGCTAAAAAGGCTGACTTTAAGGCTATACTGCCTAAGCATAAGGCTTTTAACCATATGACTAGTGCGGAAAAGGCTGCTAAGATTGCAGAGGATAATCTTTACGGCCGTGTTATCTGCCGCTGCGAAACTGTTACCGAGGGTGAGATTGTGGAAGCAATCAACTCCCCTGTCGGCGCACGTACTGTTGATGGCGTAAAACGCCGCACCCGTGCAGGCATGGGCCGTTGCCAGGGTGGCTTCTGCGGTCCGCGTGTTACCCAAATTTTGGCGCGCGAGCTGAAGATTTCTGTGCCCGAGGTACTCAAGGAGCGCACTGATTCTAATATGTTCTACGAAAAATATCCGGTAGATGGCGGGGAGGAATAATAATGAACCAATTATATGATGTAATTATTGTTGGCGGTGGCCCTGCCGGCCTTTCTGCTGCCTATAGCGCATGGCAGAATGGTGCTAAAAAGATTATTGTTATTGAGCGTGACCGCGAGCTGGGTGGTATTTTGCAGCAGTGCATCCATAATGGCTTTGGTCTGCATCATTTTAAAGAAGAGCTGACCGGCCCAGGTTATGCACATAAATGCATTGAGCTGGTTGCTGACAAACCTGAAATTGAAACCTTGGTTGATACCATGGTGCTGGATGTACAGGATAATAAAACCGTTATTGCAGTAAATCCCGAAAAGGGCCTTTTAGAGCTGCATGGTAAAACCGTTATCCTTACCATGGGCTGCCGTGAGCGTACCCGCGGTGCCATCCGTATTCCTGGCGAGCGTCCTGCAGGTGTATTTACTGCAGGTGCAGCTCAGCGCATGGTTAATATGGAAGGCTACCTGCCTGGTCATAAAATCGTTATCTTAGGTAGTGGCGATATCGGTCTGATTATGGCCCGCCGTATGAGCCTGGAGGGCTGCAAGGTACAGGCATGCCTGGAAATCTGCCCTTTCTCCAACGGTCTTACCCGTAATATCGTACAATGCCTGAATGATTATAATATTCCTTTGTACCTCTCTCATACTATCGTTGCTATTCATGGTGAAGAGCGTGTTACAGGCATTACTGTTGCCAAGGTTGATGAGCGTATGACACCGATTCCCGGTACTGAATTTGATATTGAGTGCGATACTGTACTGTTGTCTGTTGGCCTGATTCCGGAAAATGAGCTTTCCCGCGGCCTGAACCTGGCCATGAATCCTTTGACTAACGGTCCTGTTGTTGACCAGCACCGTGAAACCAGCCTGGACGGCTTCTTTGCCGCAGGTAATGTTGTACATGTGCATGATTTGGTTGACTTTGTATCCGAGGAAGCAGAAATTGCCGGCAAGTACGCCGCTTTGAAGGCTCAGGAGAAGCTTTCTACTGACAACCGCATCGTAGTTGTTAAGGCTATTGACGGTGTGCGTACCTGTGTACCGCAAAACCTGACCATGCCTAAAGAAATTCCTGCAGACGAAAAGGTTAAGCTGTTTATGCGTGTGGCTGCACCGCATCGTAAAATTAAATTGGAAATCAAGAGTGGCGATAACGTGCTGCTCAGCCGCCCTCTGCCTGTGGCTAAGCCCAGTGAAATGATCGCAGTAGAAATTCCGGCTAACAAGTTTGCCCAGATCGGTGATGAAATCACTGTAGGTCTGGTGCTGTAAGGAGGGTATAAAATGGCTGTTGAAACACGTGTTATGAACTGCATTATGTGCCCTATGGGCTGCGAGCTTACTGTAACTATTGAAAATGGTGCTGTGACCAATGTGACAGGCAACACTTGCCCGCGTGGAGCCAAGTATGCTAATGACGAGGTTACCGCTCCCAAGCGTATGCTGACTACTACTGTAGCTGTAGAAGGCGGCGTACTGCCTTTACTGCCGGTTGTATCTGCAGCTGTGCTGCCTAAGGAGCGTGTAATGGACTGCGCCCGCTATCTGCGTGGTATTAAGGTACAGGCTCCGGTAAAGACCGGCGAAGTAGTTGTTAAGGATATTTTGGGTTTGGGCGTAGATATTATTGCCAGCCGCGATATCTGATTATGTAAAAAACTAATAAGGCACTAAATTAATCCCGGACGCGATTGTAACGTTCGGGATTTTTGGTTCTTTGTCAAGTTTTGGGGTCGTCAGTTGATTTTTAATCGAGAGATATGAGTATTATTGTAGCAACAAAAAGAGCTGTAGACTACTAACAGTAAATCTACAGCTCTTTTTGAAGTGTATGAGTAAAGATGAGTTAGGGGTATCAGGTGTTTTTGGCTACGATTGCACCAATCGCTGCGCCTACAAGAAAGCTGGTAGCGGCCTTACGGTTGCTACTAGACTTGCTTACATAGCTACTGCTTTTGTGCTTGTGGTGATAGTGGTGGTGTTTGTTGTAGCGATCCTCGTGACGAGGTGGCGGCGGATTGTCATGCCGTTCGTGAGCAGAGGCAACGCTTGTCAAAGGCATGGAGAATGCGATAGTAGCCAGTGCTATAGCAGTAATCTTTTTCATATATCTTGTTAATGTAGTCATCATAATTGGCACCTTCTTTCTAGATTAGACCTTACGTCTTGTGCTTTCCTTTTATGCCTCTATTATAAAGGTTGATTATGGCGGAATTATGGCAAAATTGACCAGCCAGTCAAAAATTTTTAGAGGGAATTTGTAATATGTGTAGCAGTTATCATGAAGCTAAGAGAGAAAAAAGCTTTATTTAGTTTTTTTACTCACACCTGGCTTGATATAATGTATTATTAAAGTAGGAAGATTGTCCCCTGCTACGATATTGATCAGAGGAGGCTGTATTGATGAAGGCTGTAACGTATATTAAAGAGTTTTTAAGTCCTAAAAGCCTTGGCTTTATGCTTGGTGGATCGTTTATTTACGCTATAGGCTTTAATATGTTTATCCTGCCCTGCGGCTTGTATAATGGTGGCTTTTTGGGGATAGCGCAATTGTTAGGATATTTTTTTAAACATATCCTTGGCTTTGCATTTATCAATGAAAGCTATATTGGCAGCATCTATTTTCTTTTAAATATACCGCTAATGGTTTTGGCGATGCGGGTATTTGGCAATGATTTTTTAGTGAAGTCGGCTGCCTGTATCACAAGTTACAGTCTGCTTTTGAGCGTTGTGCCTGTGGCAACGCACAGCTATATGCCGGATACGATTACAGCCTGCCTTACAGGCGGTATTTTGTGTGGTGTAGGCTGTGGTATGACGCTTATGAGTAAGGGAAGTGGCGGCGGTGAGGGGATTTTAGGTCTGCTTTTAATGCATAAGTACAATAATATGAGCGTGGGTAAGGTCTTTAATATAATTAATATATTTGTTTTTGGTACGTGCATTTTTTTATACGATATAGCAGCGGCTGTCTATTCAATTTTTTTTGCTATAGTGACGGCAGTAGTTCTGGATAAGGTGTACCTGCCAAGTATCACTGTGACAATGATAGTAATTACCAAGATTGATTTGGTAGAAGAGGTTGTTTTTGCAGCTGTACATCGCGGTGTTACACGTATAAAGGGCTTTGGTGCCTATAGCGGTGAGAATAAGAATGTGCTGTTGACGGTTGTTTCCAAAGTAGAAGCAATGAAGCTACGCCCGTTATTGGAGGAATGTGATCCCGATATCTTTATTATTGAGTATGAAAATGTGTCGGTTACAGGACATTTTGAAAAAAGATTATAGGAATTTTGGAGCAAAAAAGCTATTTGTGGAGCAAAAAAGGCAGGATTTTGGAAGTTTTTTTAAGAATTTCTGAAGTTTTTTGAACACCGCAAAGCTTGTATACAAGATACTTTATTTGCACACAGTCCCTAGTGTTTCAAGAAAAAATGTTAAAAAAGTATCAAAAAAAGTGTTGACATTACTTAGGCAGCGTGGTATTATATACAAGTCGCCGGGATACAGCGACAAACACGAAACACAAAGTTACAAACAAACGTAACGATGAACCTTGAAAACTGAACATATAACCTAGAAAAAAGCGAATGTGCGGGTCGAGCGCCGTAAGGCGCGAGACCAAGTCAAATAACTTCTTTTAATAACTAAGAGCCAAATCGGTTCTTCAATAAACTTTATTGGAGAGTTTGATCCTGGCTCAGGACGAACGCTGGCGGCATGCCTAACACATGCAAGTCGAACGGAGATTACTTCGGTAATCTTAGTGGCGAACGGGTGAGTAACGCGTAGGCAACCTGCCCTCTAGATGGGGACAACATCCCGAAAGGGGTGCTAATACCGAATGTGACAGATTTACCGCATGGGGGATCTGTGAAAGATGGCCTCTATTTATAAGCTATCGCTAGAGGATGGGCCTGCGTCTGATTAGCTAGTTGGTGGGGTAACGGCCTACCAAGGCGATGATCAGTAGCCGGTCTGAGAGGATGAACGGCCACATTGGGACTGAGACACGGCCCAGACTCCTACGGGAGGCAGCAGTGGGGAATCTTCCGCAATGGGCGAAAGCCTGACGGAGCAATGCCGCGTGAGTGATGAAGGGATTCGTCCCGTAAAGCTCTTTTGTCTATGACGAATGTGCGGGCTGTGAATAATGGCCTGTAATGACGGTAGTAGACGAATAAGCCACGGCTAACTACGTGCCAGCAGCCGCGGTAATACGTAGGTGGCGAGCGTTGTCCGGAATTATTGGGCGTAAAGAGCATGTAGGCGGTTTTTTAAGTCCGGAGTGAAAATGCGGGGCTCAACCCCGTATGGCTCTGGATACTGGAAGACTTGAGTGCAGGAGAGGAAAGGGGAATTCCCAGTGTAGCGGTGAAATGCGTAGATATTGGGAGGAACACCAGTGGCGAAGGCGCCTTTCTGGACTGTGTCTGACGCTGAGATGCGAAAGCCAGGGTAGCGAACGGGATTAGATACCCCGGTAGTCCTGGCCGTAAACGATGGGTACTAGGTGTAGGAGGTATCGACCCCTTCTGTGCCGGAGTTAACGCAATAAGTACCCCGCCTGGGGAGTACGTCCGCAAGGATGAAACTCAAAGGAATTGACGGGGGCCCGCACAAGCGGTGGAGTATGTGGTTTAATTCGACGCAACGCGAAGAACCTTACCAAGGCTTGACATTGAATGACGATCCTAGAGATAGGATTTCTTCTTCGGAAGCATGAAAACAGGTGGTGCATGGCTGTCGTCAGCTCGTGTCGTGAGATGTTGGGTTAAGTCCCGCAACGAGCGCAACCCCTATCCTATGTTACCAGCACGTAAAGGTGGGGACTCATAGGAGACTGCCAAGGACAACTTGGAGGAAGGCGGGGATGACGTCAAGTCATCATGCCCCTTATGTCTTGGGCTACACACGTACTACAATGGTCGGCAACAGAGGGAAGCGAAGCCGCGAGGCAGAGCAAACCCCAGAAACCCGATCTCAGTTCGGATCGCAGGCTGCAACCCGCCTGCGTGAAGTCGGAATCGCTAGTAATCGCAGGTCAGCATACTGCGGTGAATACGTTCCCGGGCCTTGTACACACCGCCCGTCACACCACG
>CAVBQX010000013.1:0-50921 GCA_963597755.1 Segatella copri | reverse complement strand
AAAGAATCGCTATAATTTAAGTATTTTCTAAAATTCTTGTACTAAAAAACCAGTGAAAATTTACCTGACGGTAAACCTCCACTGGTTTTTCTGTTTAAGGCTGGGTTTTGTCCAAGCCTCTTTTTGCTATTCTCTTTTCTTACTTTGCCGTTGCCAGCTGCACCTTCAGCTCCACGCCAAAGGTCTTTTTAAACCACGGCAGGTGCTCCTTGATCTGGTGCATTTCGATGCTGGGGATGCCCTGCGCATACAGCCTGAGCGTGGCAGCCTTTTTGTTGACTCCCGGCTCGATGACGTGAATCTGCGTCGTTTCGGTATAATCCAGGCTTTCGGCCAGCGCCAAAAGCAGCGCCAGCTTGTTGATGACCTTCCAGTTGGCTTCGTTGAGCATTTCCTTATAGAAACGGTCCTTGAAGTAGTTTTTGGAAACGCCGTTGTGCCAGCCTGCGATAGCGGCGGTGATAATCTGCTCCTTGTGCGTTAGGCCGAAAAGCTTGGCGTTTTGGATCATATAGGCGCTGTGGCGCGCGTGGCTGTAAAAGTTGATGGTGATGCCGATATCATGCAGCAGTGCAGCAGTTTCCAGCAGGCGGCGGTAGTTCTTGCGCAGGCCGTGCAGCTCACTCCAGCCGTCAAACATCGACAGCGCCAGGTGCGTGATGTGGCGTGCGTGCCCTGTATCTGTCTTTTCGTAGAGGTTAAGCATGTTTTCGCGGCTTTGCGCCAAAATATCCTTGGCGATGAGCGGTACATTGTTGGCCTTGGAATAATAGTCAAAGAACAGACCCTCACGCAGGCCGCAGCCGGAGGTGACCAGCTTTTTGGCTCCTGTTGCCTCTAGCAGGCAGCTGATGATGCTGGCACCTGCCAGGATGATATCGCTACGCTCACTGCTAAGGCCGGATATCTTTTTACGCTGCTCTAAATTGGTGCTGCGCAGCCTGTTGAAAAAGCTGCGGTAGGTTTGCGCAGTATAGGAGTAATTGTGGATTTTGGTTGCGGGGTACTTTTTAGCGCGCTGGATGATTTTGGCTACGGTACGTGCGGTGCCGCCAACGCCGATGAGCGGCAGGCCGCTTTGCTTTACCCAGGGATATTGCTCTAAGCGGCTCAGAATAAAAAAGCTGACGTCGCTAAAAACATTAGGCGGCATAACGTTGCGTGTGTTAAACATGGCTGTGGTGTTGACAGCTCCAACAGGTAGGGAAACGCTTTCTAAAATTTTGCGGTTCTTGAACAAAATCAGCTCGGTGCTGCCGCCGCCCAGGTCAAAGATGATGCCGTCCTTGACGTTTAGGGTGTTGATTACGCCAAGGTAGCTGATGTAGGCTTCGGTGTTGCCGGAAATGATGTGCAGCTGAATGCCGGTTTCAGCGGCGACGCGGGCGACAAGGTCGCTGCCGTTGGCCGAATTGCGGATGGCGGCCGTGGCGACGGCGATAGTTTTGTCGGCCTGGTAGATTTTACACATATAGGCAAAGCTTTTCATGGTTTCTATGGTGCTGCTAAAGGCTTCGGCTGTGAGCATGTTTTTCTCGTCCACCTTCTGGCTCAGCCGCAGCGCCTCCTTTTGGTTATATACCATGTTGTAGGCACCGTTCTTGTAGATATGGCTGATGACCAGGCGGGCGGAGTTGGAGCCTATGTCGATGATTGCTATTCGTTGCATTTTCTTTTCTCCTCAAAAATACCTCAATCCGTTCTGCTTACGGATATATACTATTTGAATTCTAAGCTTCTTGAACCTCATAATACTTATATATTACTCATAAGTGCAAAAAATCCTGCGAGGCTGCGTAAATTTGTTGTTAAATTGTTAAATTAATGTATAATTACCTGCGCTTCGCAGGAATTTTTTCTCTTGAACAGAATATTATACGTAATACTATGTTTTGGAGGCTTGCTTTAATGAAGCGTAAAAACTATACAACCTTTGCTGCCATCCATCTTGGCTCTGAGATGATAAGCATGCAGATTACGGAGTATCGCAATACCGATAAGTATAAGATTATCGAGCTCTGCAACCGACGCATCCGCCTGGGTGAGGCAACCTTTAAAAATAAAATTATTCCCTTCGAGCTGGTTTCCGAAATCTGCGAAATCCTGACAGGCTTTAAGCGTCTGATGGAGGAATACGGCGTAGAGGAATATGTTATGCAGGCAACAACTGCCGTGCGTGAGGCCAGCAACCAGATCTTTTTGCTGGATCAGATTTATAACAAGACAGGCCTGATTGTTGACGTCGTGGATATGCCCAAGGAAATTTATACTAAATTCGTCGCTATCCGCCATACGCTGAAGGCCGAAAAGATTTCTACTGAGCGCGAGGGCATGCTGCTGATGGATATTTCCTCCGGCGGGCTGGGCGTGACGCTGGTGCGGGACGATAAAATCTGCTACCAGGAAAATTTCCACATCGGCATTATCCGCATCAAGGAAAGCTTTGAACGCAACCGCCGTGAAAGCATGCATTTTAACAAGGCACTGACAGAATTTTTGAGCAGCACCATCAGCCCGGTAAGACGTGAGCTGGGAGATAATAGGGTGCAGTATCTTGTGCTTTCGGGCACAGAAACCGAGCTGCTTTTGCGGATGCTGGGACTGAACGAGGAGCAGATGGTGCATCGCATCAAGGCTGCCGATTTCCATGCCTTTTTTGATAAGATGCGCCAGATGAACCTGCCGCAGCTTATCCAGGCCTATAAGATACCCGAAAGCGTGGCGGAGCTGGTGCTGCCAACGGTACTTTTGTACGAGCAGCTGCTGCATTTAATTCCTGCGCAGGAGATTATCATTACGGCGGACCGCTTTATTGACGGTATGCAGCTTTTGCACATCGGCAAAAAGACTAACGCTGTGATGCGCAAGGAGTGGGAGCAGGAGCTTATCAGCCTTTTCCATACGATTGGCAGCCGTTATCTTTACGATAAAAAGCATGCGCAGCAGGTGGAGCGCCTGTCGCTGATTATTTTTGACAAGATTGCCGCTAGCTACGGCATGGGCGAGCGCGAACGACTGCTTTTGCGTGCTGCCTGCATTTTGCATGATATCGGCAAGTATATCTGTATGCGCAGTCATTCGATTTATACCTATCAGCTGATTATGTCCACGGATATCATCGGCCTGAGCGAAACAGATAAGCAGATTGTGGCGCTGGCGTCGTATTATCATGCTAACAGGCTTTTTGACAAGACCAACACCAGGGCGCCGCAGGTGCCAAGGGAGCTGGTACCTGCTGTTGCCAAGCTGGCAGCTATTGTGCGTCTGGCAGATGCGCTTGACCGCAGCTATGGACAAAAAATTCACAGCTGCAGCGTCGTGCTCAAAGGCAACAGCCTGCGCCTATTGGCCGCCAGCAAGGAGGATTTGGCACTGGAGATGTGGACCTTTGCAGATAAATCGAGCTTTTTTGAAGAGGTTTTTGGTATAGAACCAAGTTTGGAACGGGTGAATAAGTGATGAAAAAATTGGATTTGACGAAGCCGGAATACTTTTATAACCGCGAGCTGAGCTGGCTGAAATTTAACCTGCGCGTGCTGAAGGAGGCCATGGTAAAGGATACGCCGCTTTTGGAGCGCTTGAAGTTCGTAGCGATTTCGGCATCTAACCTGGATGAGTTTTTTATGGTGCGTGTGGCAGGACTGTGGAGTAATTTTGATAATGGCATTGAAAAGCGTGATGCCTCGGGAATGTCTGTACGCGAGCAGCTGGTGTCTATCAGCGAGGCAGCGCATGAGCAGGTGCGCACCCAGACTAAGTCACTCATTGCTCTTTTGGCTGAGATGGATGCTGTAAAGCTGCACTTTAGGCGTGTCAAGGATTTGAGCGATGTAGCCAAGGACTGGCTGGAGGAATATTACCGCGAGGTGGTGTATCCGGTGCTGACGCCTATGGCGGTGGATGCATCGCGGCCGTTCCCCTTTTTGGCCAATAAAACGCTGAACCTGGCAGTAGAGCTGGTGAAGGCGGACGGCGAGCACAGCATGGGTCTTATTCAGGTGCCAAGCGTGCTGAACCGCATTACCGAGGTTGTGCCGGAGGATAAGCGCACCTTTGTATTTTTAGAGGATATTATTGCCAGCCATTGCAATGATTTGTTTAAGGGCTGCCATATTCTGGACGTGGTTCCCTTCCGCGTAACGCGTGACAGCGACCTGGAGCTGGACGAGGAGGACAGCGTCGACCTGCTGAAGGAGGTAGAAAAATCGCTGCGCAAGCGCAAGCGTGGTGCGGCGGTGCGCCTGGAGCTGTTCAAAACCAACAACAGCCGGATAAAAAGATTTTTGGAAGAAAACCTGGATGTTACGGACATGGAGGTTTACGAGATTAACGGCCCGCTGGACCCGACCTGCTTCTTTAAGTTTATCGGTATGACCGGGATGTGGCCGTGGCTGTACGAGCCCTTTGTGCCGCAGCGTCCGCTGGAGCTGCCTGATGACAGCGATTTGTTTGCCGCTATCCGCGCAGGTGACATTCTTTTGCACCACCCCTACGAAAGCTTTGACCCCGTTGTCAAGCTGGTGAGTGCTGCGGCGGATGACCCGCAGGTGCTGGCGATTAAGCAGACGCTGTACCGTGTAAGCGGCAATAGTCCCATCGTTGCAGCCCTGGCGCGTGCAGCCGAAAATGGCAAGCAGGTGACGGTGCTGGTGGAGCTTAAGGCACGCTTTGACGAGGAAAACAACATCCTGTGGGCACGGCGCCTGGAAAAGGCCGGCTGCCATGTAATTTACGGCCTGGTGGGTCTTAAGACGCACGCCAAGATCATCCTGATCGTGCGCAAGGAGGATAACGGTATTAAGCGTTATCTGCATCTTGGCACAGGCAACTATAATGACAGCACGGCCAAGCTTTATACCGACTTGGGCTTGATGACGGCCAATGACGAATTTGGCAGTGACGCTTCGGCCTTCTTCAATCTGCTCAGTGGCTACAGCGAGCCACCCGTGTGGAATAAGCTGGTGATGGCACCCTTAGGCCTGCGGGAGAAGATTTACGCACTTATTGATAACGAAATCGCCATGGTGCGTGCGGGCCGCGGCGGTCATATTATCGCAAAGATGAATTCGTTGATTGACCAGCCGGTGATCCAAAAGCTGTACGAGGCATCGGCGGCAGGCGTACACATTGACCTTATTGTGCGCGGCATCTGCGGCCTGCGCATTGGTATAGAGGGCATTAGCGATAATATCACGGTGCGCAGTATTGTGGGCCGTCAGCTGGAGCACAGCCGCATCTTCTGGTTTGCCAATGGCGGCAGTGAGCAGCTGTATTTATCGAGTGCGGACTGGATGCCGCGTAATTTGAATGACCGCGTAGAGCTGTTCTTCCCGGTGGAAACAGAGGAGCACATCCGCCGCGTTAAGGCGTTGTTAGACCTTTATCTGCGTGACAATGTGGGTGCGCACATGATGCAGTCTAATGGCACGTACCGCCGCGTGCGCAACAAGCTGGAGCCTGTGAGCGCGCAAAGCACGCTGTACGAAATGGCACAGCTGGCGGTGGCAGGTGATAAGCTGCCCATGGAAAAACGTCTGCAGCCTGTCTTTAGCAGAAGATAGGTGTAATTTACTGTCGTTTGACAGTGCATAAAACAGTGAATTAATAAGATAAATAAAATTGCGAAAATTACAGTATTCGTGTATACATTAGAAATCCACTTGCAAAATGTAAAGAAAAGGTATATATTAGAGTAAATTGATTTTGAAGATCATATTCGTGGATGAAGTGCGAGGGAGAAAGCCTTTTAGGCTTACCGAAGGAGCGAAACTCTCAGGTGCTGTTATAGCAAAAACCGCGCATGGACACATCTCTGGAGAGTCCCTTAAATGGGCGCCGAAGGTGCACGGGCAACGAAGCCCTTATCTCTCAGGCAAAAGGACAGAGCCTCTGAAACATTCAGCTTAGCGCTATACCTTTATTGTTATCCATCTCCGGAGCATTATTATTTGCTTCGGAGTTTTTTATTTATCTATTTAGATTCCATGAGGGGGAATAAGAAATGAATTTGAAAAAGGTTTTGAGCTGCGTGGCAGCAGCATCGATGTGTTTGGCTTTGTTTACCGGCTGTGGTGGTGAAAAGAAACAGGAGGTTGTCAAGATCGGCTTTTTGGCACCCTTGACCGGTGGTAACTCCGCTATCGGTATTGGCATGAAAAACTCTGCACAGCTGGCTGTAGACCAGGTAAACAAATCCGGCAAGTATCCTTACAAATTTGAGCTGGTAACAGCAGATGATGCCGGCGATCCGTCTACTGCAGTTGCTGCAGCCAACAAGCTGATTGCTGACAAGGGCGTTGTTGCTGTTGCAGGCCACTTCAATAGCGGCTGCGGCCTGGCTACTGCTCCGGTGTTCCATAAGGCAGGTATGCCGATGGTTGTTACCGGTGCTATCCATCCGGATATTACTACTAAAGGCTTCAAGGAAATTAACCGCGTTATCACCGCTGCTGATATCCAAAACAAATACGCCGGCGAGCTGGCTGCCAAGGAGTGGGGCATAAAAACCATTGCTTTGATTAACGACCGCACTGATTATGGCAAAACTAACGCCGACCAATTTGGCAAGGCTGCTGAAGCCAATGGCGCTAAGGTTATTTCTGTAGACGGCATCACCGTCGGCCAGCAGGATTTCTCGGCTCTGCTTACTAAAATTAAAGCCTCTAACCCCGACTGCATTTACTTTGGCGGCGTTGCTACCGAGGCCGGTCTTTTGAAACGCCAGATGGCTTCCTTGAATATGGATTGCCTCTTCCTGAGCGATTCCGGCATTATCTCCGAAACCTTTAACAAAATTGCCGGCAGCGATGCTAATGGCATGATCGCCTTCAATATCGGCAAACCGTTAGAGGATCTGCCCGGTGGCAAAAAGTTCCTGGATGATTATGCTGCTGCAAAATTTGCGGAGCCTGCCGAAAACATCGGTCAATTCGCTTATGACAGCGTAGGCATTATTATGCAGGCAGTTGGCGAAAGCAAGGCTACTGACCGCGCTAAGCTGATTGACGCTATCCGCAAGATTAAATTTGACGGCGTTTTGGGCACTACGACCTTTGATGAACAGGGCCAGACCCAAAATACTTTGATTACCACCTACATTTCTGATAACGGCAAATGGGTTCCCTTTGAAAAGGCCAGCCTGACCGTTAAAGACAAAAAAATCGCTGCTAAATAATTTGGGTATATTTACTGGCGGACAGGTTCGTTCAAGGACGCTGCTCCGCCAGTATTAATTAGCAAAACTAGTCAGAGCGCTTTAGCTTTGGCGGAATTAAGGGAGAGTAAGGCTATGTTAGATTTAATAATTCAGCAATTCTTTAACGCCTTGGGACTGGGCGTTATGTATGCCTTGATTGCTGTTGGCTTCACCTTATTTTTTGGTGTAATAGAGGTTATCAACTTTGCCCATGGCGAGGTTTTTATGCTGGGCGCGTTTGCAGCTATGATTGCAGGCGGTGTGCTGACCAGCTGCGGCATTACCCAGGGCAGCCTGCTGTTTTTGCTGGCAGTGCTGGTGGTGGTGCTGATTGTGGGCGCTGTTTTTGGCGCTGCACTGGAAAAGCTTATTGTGCGTCCTATGCGTAATGCTCCGGCAATTATGACGCTTTTGATTACAGTTGGCGCTTCCATCATCGTGCGTGAGGCAGTTATGCTGTTTGTGCCTAACGGACGCAATCCGCAGCCGTTCCCCGATCTTTTGCAGATGGAAAGCCTGCATTTGGGCGGTGCGCTGGTAAAGCCGGAAACACTTTTGTGCATTGTAACATCCGCCATCTTAATCAGCGGTATGTATCATCTTATTGAAAAAACCACCTTTGGCCGTTATATCCGTGCCACTGCCCAGGATAGAGAGGCAGCCATGATGATGGGTGTAAACGTTAAGAAGGTGTTTATTATTACATTGGTGCTCGGCTCTATGCTTGGTGCCGTTGCCGGTCTCATGAACGGCATGAGCTACGCCGTTATTAAGTTTAACATGGGCTTTGCCGCTGGCATCAAGGGCTTTGCCGCAGCAGTTGTCGGCGGTCTTGGTAATATCTACGGCGCCATTGTCGGCGGTCTGCTTCTGGGCTTTTTGGAAATATCGGTTGTCAGCCTGCTGCCTGGTGGCTCTACCTATCAGGATCTGATTAGCTTTATGATTGTAATTTTGTGCCTGGTTTTCCGTCCTACAGGACTTTTTGGCGAAAAGACCTACGAAAAGGTTTAGGAGGAAGAGCAGATGAAAAGTATTATTTTAACAGAGCTGGTTTTGTATATTTTATTTATTGCCTTCGTTATGCTGGAGGATCCGCTTGTCGTGACGGCCTATATTGTTGCCGTTATTGCCGCTGTTTTTGCTATCCGTAAAAAATATGCTGATAAGCTTAAGGACTTGGGCGAGCACATGAAGGAAAATATTGCCAAGGTGGGACTGGTAGCGGTTGTGCTGTCACTCACCTTCCCGTTTGTTATCGGCGGCGACCCCTATTGGCTGCAGATTATCAACTTTGCTATGCTTAACGCCGTTATGGCGCTGGGACTTAACTTTATGACCGGCCGTGCCGGCCTTATCTGCCTGGGCTATGCTGCCTTTGAGGCTATTGGCGCCTATACTGTAGGCATTATGTGCCTCAAGCACGGCATCAGCTTTTGGCTGGCCTTCCCCTTGGGCGGCGTGCTGGCGTGCATCTTCGGCGTCATTTTGGGTCTGCCTGCCCTGCGCGTTAAGGGCCACTACCTGGGCCTTGTCACCATCGCCTTTGGCCTTGTGGTGCAGGAAATCATCCTCAATGCCGAAAGCATCACCGGCGGCACCAATGGCCTGATTGACATTCCGTCCCCGAAAATCTTCGGTCTGGATTTGGGCAGCAGCCTGGATTTAGGTTTCACCTCGATGAGCTATCTAGCTAATTTCTATTATCTGTCGCTGCTGCTTTTGGTGATATCCACTGTCATTGTGTATAAGTTCAGCAATTCCTTCTTCGGCCTGCTTTTGACCGCTATGCGTGAGGATGAGCTGGCTGCGCAGTGCTATGGCATCAACCTGACTGATTATAAGCTGTATGCCTTTGGTATCGGCGCCTTCTTTGGCGGTCTGGCAGGTGGCGTTTATGCCGGCATGATTAACTTCATCGCTCCCGAAAACTTTGGCTATGGTCTGTCTATCATCATCATCAGTATGATTATCTTAGGCGGCCTGGACTCTATCCCCGGCGCTATTGTGGGCGCACTGTTCCTGACCGTTTTCCCCGAAAAGTTTAGAGCCTTTGAGGATTACCGCATTATGTTTTACGGCTTTATCATCGTCTTTTGCCTGCTGTTTATGCGCGAGGGCGTGCTGCCGTTTAAAAAACGCATCTTTAAGGCTTTGCAAAAGGAGGACGCACAATGAACAGCTTGTTGGAAGTAAAAAATTTGACTATAAAGTTCGGCGGCGTTACTGCTGTCAATAATGTCAGCTTTAAGCTGGACGAAGGAAAGACGCTTGGCGTTATCGGCCCTAATGGCAGCGGCAAGACTACGCTGTTCAACCTTTTGAGCGGTATTTATAAGCCGACCAGCGGCAGCATTGCCCTGGATGGCAAGCAGATTGGCGGCCTGCGCTCGGATGCTGTGTTTGGCAGGGGTATTTCACGTACCTTCCAAAACGGCCGCCTTTTTTGGAACATGAGCGTTGTGGAAAATATTATGGTTGGCTTTAAGGAGGTGCGTGAAACCTCTCCCTGGACGGCGTTGGTTCCCGGCAAGGCAGGCAGACAGATTGCTGCTGATGCCGTAGCACGTGCCATGAAGCTGATGGAGATTTTTGGCACCCTGCTGACGAGCCAGGCTGACAAGCTGGCCAAGGATCTGCCCTATGCGGACCGCCGCCGCCTGGAAATCTGTCGCGCGCTGGCCTCTAACCCCAAGGTTATTTTACTGGACGAGCCTTCCGCAGGTATGGACAGCATGGAAACCGAAAAGCTGATGTATGACCTGCTGAAGGTAAAAAAGGCTATGCCGCAGCTGACGATTATCGTTGTAGAGCATGACATGGGCTTCATTAAGGGCCTTGTGGATAAGGTTATGGTGCTCAATTACGGCGAGAACATTGCCTTTGGCAGCTTTGACGAGGTCGCAGGCAATGAAAAGGTAATTAAAGCATATTTGGGACAGGAGGATGAGCAATAATGTTATTTTTAGAGGATGTATCCACCTTTTATGGCAATGTGCCTGTCCTGAAGAATGTTAATATTCATGTCCCCAAGGGACAGATAACCTGTCTTTTGGGCAGCAACGGTGCCGGCAAGACAACGACGATTAACACGATTTTGGGCTTTGTTGTGCCTAAGCAGGGAAGTGTAATTTTTAACGACCAAAAGATTAACGGCCTTTCGACCGAAAAAATTGTGCATATGGGCATTGGCGTTGTGCCTGAGGGCCGCCGCGTATTCCCTAAGATGACGGTTGAGGATAATTTGCTGGTGGGTGCCTGCTGCAACCCGGATAAAAAGTCTGTTGCACGCAACCTGGAGCGTGCCTATACCATGTTCCCGCGTCTGGCAGAGCGCCGTTGGCAAAACGCCGGCACGATGAGCGGTGGCGAGCAGCAGATGCTGGCGATCAGCAGGGCGCTGATGAGCAATCCCGAAATTATCCTGATGGATGAGCCTTCGCTGGGATTGGCACCCTTGGTTGTTAATGATATCTTTGCTACGATTAAAAAAATTAACCAGGATGGAACTACGGTGCTTTTGATCGAGCAAAACGGCTTTAAGGCATTGGCAATGGCAGATAATGCTTATCTGCTGCAAAAGGGGCAGATTATCGCCTCCTGCAGTGCCAGCGAACCCGGCTCTAAGGAAGAGCTGAAAAACACCTATCTTTTGGCACATAACTAAGAAAGGACCTGATTTGCAATGCAAGAGGTAAATTTTGATAAACAGGAAGCACTTGAGCTGGCGAAATTGTTGATTACGACAAACACAGTGAACCCTCCAGGAAACGAGCTGGCACTGATCAACAAGCTGCGTCCGTTGCTGGAGGAGGAAGGCCTGGCGGTGGAGGTGGATGAATTTGCCCCGGGACGCGCTAACATGGTGATCACCTATCCCGGTGCTGATAGCAATAAGCCCTGCCTGGCACTTACAGGACATTTAGACACCGTGCCTGTGGGACAGGTGCAGTGGGAGCACGATCCCTTTGCCTTTGATATTGTGGATGATGTTGTTTACGGCCGTGGTGCTGCTGACATGAAGGGACCCGACGCAGCTATGCTTTACGCGCTTATCCTGCTGAAGCGCAACGGCGTGGTGCCTAAGCAGGATGTGAAGTTTATCGCTACCGCAGGCGAGGAAACCCTGTCGCTTGGTGCTAACGCCTTTATGGCCAAGGATGGCATGAAGGGCGTGGGGACGCTGCTTGTGGGTGAGCCAAGTAACATGGAGCTGATTGTAGCGCATAAGGGCGCTGTTTGGGTAAAGGTAGAGTTCTTTGGCAAAACGGCACATGGGTCTATGCCTGATTTGGGCGTGAACGCTGTGCTGCAAATGACCAAATTCATCGAGATCCTGCGTAGACAGGAGTTCCCCTGCGCACCGGACAGCGAGCTGGGGATGCCGACGTTTAGCATTAATACGGTGCAGGGCGGTGCGGCGACGAATGTCGTACCTGATCATGCAGAATGCACGATTGATTTCCGCACCATTCCCGGACAGACGTGGGAGGATGTAGAAGCCTTTTTGCTTAAGGCACTGCGCGAGGCTGCTGCCGGCGACGTCACCTTTGATTATAAATACAGCTGCCTGGGACCTGTGCTGAACCCTGTTGCCTGCCCCGAAGGACACCATCTGCTGGATGATTTGGATAAGGCCGCAGGCTATGCTATCAAGCGCACGCACGTTAACTTCTTTACAGATGCCTCGGTGTTGGTAAAGCCGGGTCTGCCTGTAGTTATTTTTGGCCCTGCCGACAGCAGGCAGGCGCACCAGCCGAATGAGCATATGCCATTGGCGCAATTTTATGAAGCAATAAGGGTATATTATAACTTTATCAAGGATTATGAGGTTTAAGGTATAAGGGTTTTCTTTACTTTCTTTACGTTAATTTAAACGTTCGCTTGAAACCCCTTGTTGCTATTGAGCCTATTAGTTGCTATAATTAATAGCGAAAGTAGAGGGGGATTAAGATGAGCGATTGCATTGTAACCTTAAACTATAATTGCCATTATGGCTATGTGGAATATACCGAAGCAGATAAAGCTGCTGTTGTAACCCTGCCTGTGCCCGAAGCTAAGGCTGCTGTGGAGCAATACCTGGCATCACCGCTGACATTGGACGTACCGCAGGGAGATACCATCCGTGATTTTGCAACTGTCACGTTGCAGCCTTTGGCCAGTCTGGATGAATTCAAGGTGGCGCTCACCCGCCTGTGGGGCAAAACCGGCGTGCGCGTGGAGTGGAGCATGCCTCCTGCTATGGCAGACGATATTGCGGCCGAGGTATTGGCAGAGCAGCATGCATAAGCACTTTGCGGGCAGGCCTGTGCGAGGTCTGCCCTTTGCTTTTGTGTAAAAAGCATTGCCAGTAAATACATTTTGCGGTATAATAATATCTGCAGCTTGGACGTGGGGGGCTTGAGCCTGTGCCTTAGCTGCGTTATATGGTTCCGTAGCTCAGTAGGATAGAGCAACCGCCTCCTAAGCGGTAGGTCGCCAGTTCGATTCTGGCCGGGATCACCAAGACTAATAGGTTCCCAGGCCATGCAACCAAGAGAGGAAAAGTCACCAGTTCGATTTCATCCTGCGGATGCGCGTGGCCGGGATCACCAAGAAAAGAAACCGCTTCCGGACTGCTTTTGGGGGCGGTTTCTTTTTTCCTGGAAGTGATAGTGCGACACATTGTCTGGTATATAACAACTATAGAAGAAGCGATTTTGAGCGCAATATAACAAAACTGAACACAAAATAAATTTAATTGGAATACGAAGCTGCACACTTTTTGAAAATCATAATGTATAGATTTTATCTAACTCATAGTCAAATAGTTCATCCGGATACTGTTTATTCACATAAGGACGGGTTAATTCTATGAAAAAATATATTCTCATTTTACTTTGTCTCTTTTGCGCCTCCGGTGCAGTTGGCTATTTCCTGGGCGGCAATGAAGCCAAACCAGCAGCTGCTGAAACGCCTACTACCGCAAATACATCTGCCAAACCTGCTGTTGAAAAGCCGCAGGAGCAGGCAGCACAAAGCGCACCTAAACCTGCTAATTTAGCAGCACAGTATAATATGGACGCAGACTTTATACTAATACGTAAGGGTGAATTTAAGCTGTATGCTGTGAATGCTGCGGGGGAAACAGTTGCTACCTATGGCTGCGCCTTAGGTAAGGGCGAAGGTCAAAAGCAGAAGGAGGGGGATATGAAGACCCCGGATGGCACATTTGTAGTTGATGAGATTTTGGACGCTTCTTATTGGACGCACGATTTTAAGGATGGCAAGGGTGAGATCAAGGGAGCTTATGGTCCCTGGTTTATTAGCTTGGATACCACGAACCTGAGTAAGGGCGCCTGGGGCGGTATTGGTATCCATGGCACGCACGACCCCGCCTCTATCGGCACCAGAGCATCGGAGGGCTGCATCCGTCTGAACAATGCAGATGTCGAGCAGCTCAAAAAATTTGCCAAGGTAGGCATGAAGGTTGTCATAGAGGAATAAGCAGGGCAAAGAAAAAGAGGCTGGGACAAAACCCAGCCTTAAACAGAAAAACCAGTGGATGTTTATCATCAGATAAATTTTCACTGGTTTTTGCGTACAAGAATTTTAGAAAATACTTAAATTATAGAGATTCTTTAATTCGTGAAGTTAGTTTTGTCCCAGCCTTACTTTTCATTTATCAGCTTGATGAGCAGATCCTGTGTTACATCTTCTTCGCTATAAACGGTTATGCCTGCCTGCGTCAGCAGTGCTGCCGTCACGCCTAAGCCGTCGATTTTGCGGCCGCTAAAGCTACCATCATAAATCTGCCTGCTGCCGCAGGAGGGGCTGCGCTGCTTTAAAATAGCGGCCTGAGCGTTGCATTTGCGTGCCAATTGCAGGCAGTACTGCGCTCCCTTGCAATATTCGCCGGTTACGTCATTGCCAAGGTTGTTTACAACCTGTGCTTTGCCTGCGAGTACGGCGGCTCCGCCGCCTGCGCCATGGATTTCGGCAGGGGGACGGGGCGTTGGCAGGCCGCCGTCGCATTCGGGGCAGCAGGGCACGAGGTGCGCACGCACCTGTGGCTGCAGCAAAAGCTGCTGGGCGCAGCCATCGCCCTTGTAGCGCACAAGCTGTCCCAAAAGACAAGCGCTGACGATGATCATTTAGCAATGCCCTTGCGTGTGCCGTTGTCCCAATTCGTCAGGTCCTTAATCACCTCGGAGGCGATAATGAGACCGGCGACTGAAGGACAAAAGGCCGTGCTTCCTGGCAGAGCGCGGCGCTTGGGGGCTTCGGCATGACATTCGTCCTTAACTTCATCCACAGGTGTGAGCGGCAGCTCTTCGGAATATACTACCTTAAGCTTTTTGATGCGGTGCTGCTTCATGGCTTGGCGCAGGACGCGGGCCAGGGGGTCAATTTTGGTTTTGTAGATATCGGCTACCTTGAACATGGCAGGATTTACCTTATTGCCTGCGCCCATGCTGCTGATAACGGGTACGCCCGCAGCCTTGGCAGCCAGCACGATGGCAATTTTGGCAGCTACGGTGTCTACAGCGTCGACTACGTAATCATATTTGCTGAAGTCGAATTCACTCTGTGTTTCAGGTAAAAAGAAGCATTGACGGCAGTTTACCTTGGCGTCAGGATTGATGCTGGCAATGCGTCTGGCCATAACCTCTACCTTAGGCTGGCCGATAGTGTCGTGCGTAGCGATGATCTGGCGGTTTAAATTGGTGAGAGCTACAGTGTCGTTATCGATCAAATCGAAGCTGCCTACACCACTGCGGGCCAAGGCTTCTACGGTAAAGCCGCCGACGCCGCCGATGCCGAAAACAGCGACGTGGGCATTTTTTAAACGGTTAATAGCTTCGCTGCCAAAAAGCAGCTCGGTGCGCGAAAATTGATTAAGCATAAAATTCTCCTTGTAATGGCATATTTTATTTACAGATTGCAGTGTCAGCCTGCCAGCGAAACCTCTACCTTAGTACCATCTGACAGATCCTCCGGCTTGTTGTCGCTGGTGATGGTTACCTTGCTGCCATCAATAGCGCTAATCTTTCCGGTAAAGGGAGCGGGTACTGCTTCGGCCTTGATGTTGACGCTTTGGCCATTTTGCAGCTCTTTGGCTTTGGTAGCACTGACGTTGAGCGTGAGACTGCAGCTGGTGGTGGCCTTGATGTGCAAAACGACCTGATCCTTTTGCACGCTGTCGTTATTTTTGGCTGTCAGCTCTGTGATGATGCCTGTGCAGGGGCTGATGCCCTCGTTTTGCTGCTGCTGGGCAACTATCGCAGCCTTTTGCTGCTTCAGCTGTTCAACCAGCTTTTTTTGTGCAGCGATCTGTTCAGGTGAAGCAGACTTTGTTTGGACGGCAGCGCTGCTTGCGGCCTGCAAAGCTGCAGTGGCTGCGGCAAGCTCGTTTTGGGCGGCCTGTGCCTGGTTGCGTGATACAGCGCCCTGTGCCAGCAGGCCGTTCATTTTGGCGGCCTTTTGCTGCGCTGCTGCAACACTTGCTTGTGCTGCTGAAAGGTCGGTGGCGGGAACAGGAGTAGCTGTACCTATCTCCATGCGCTTTAGGTCTGCCTCGGCCTTTGCCAGTTGTGTGGTTATGTCCTTGGCCTTGTCATCAACAGCATCTGCGCCAACGGCGAAAAGCGGCTGTCCTTTGCTAATGCGTTCGCCCTTTTCGCTGATGAGGCCCATCAGCTTGCCGGCAGCCGGAGCCTTAACGGCGTAGGTGGGGACGCTCAGCGTGGCGCTGCCCAAAGAATTAGAGCCTCGGGGTGAGCAGCCGCCTGTAGCAAGAAGCACCAGACAGGCTGATAATATACATATCACTTTATAAATTTTCATTCTACATTTCCTCGTTTTCCATATTCCTAAAAGCCTATGATACTCGTATATTTTAGCATAAGTTTGTGGCGATTGCATGACATTTTTTGCAAGGTTGTGGTAACACTGCTCACTACAAGGATAATTGAACCCTTTTTCCCGATTCCTATACTTTTTTTGCTGCCGGAGTAGGGACAGGTGCCGCTTTTTGCATTATACTATAGGCATAGGGTCGCTTTGTTAGTTTTCTATAAAAGGAGGCGCAGATTATGCGTGGTAAGAAAATAGCTATAGGTCTTTTGGCAGGACTGATGATTTGCCTTAATGCAGGAAGTATTGAGGCGAAGGTGTATGACACTAGTGCCAGCGCAACCAGAACGGTTGATGCTGCAGCGGGTGCGGATGTGAGCTTTTTGGCTTTGCAGACACAGGTAGCAGCATCGTTTGATATGGCAGATAAGTGTGCAGCTGAGAATGTTAAGCCGTATTTTGCTGCTAAGGGGATTATGCTAGGTGACGATGTTGCCAGGGCCGTAGGCTTTGGCGCTTTGAAGCTGAGCAATATAGATAAGGGGCACAGCGGCAGTAACGTTTATTTTAAGGCAGATGGTCATGTTTACTACGATGAGAGCTTGGATTATGTTTACGAAAATAAAAAGTTTATCAATGCTTTTGTTGCTGCCTATAACGAGCTTGCTGCCATTAACAGGGACATGGGACCAGCGCTTGCAGGCTATGCGCAGTACAAGGATAGCGACAGCGCAGAGATTTTGCGCTCTTGCAATGCACAAAGGCAGGCTTTATATCAGCGCTTTGCTAATATGCAGGAATATTTCCTGCCAGGCGCTATGCTGTTAGTGACAGGTAGTGATGTCAATTTCCGCAGCGAGCCTAATACAAGCTGTGAGGTTGTAGATGTTTTGCAGATGGATGAGCAGCTGCAGCCTGTAAGATCTGTTAATAGTGATGGCCGCAATTGGTATTATGCTATTAATGCCAAGGGTGACTATGGCTATGTTGTTACTGATTACGTACGCATGAACGACTGATACTGCAAAAGTTTTTGGTATAAAAGAAACTTTTGATAAAATCCATGATAGTTTTCGCTATACCGGAAACTTTTACGTAAATTCAACAAAAGCTTTCGGTATACAAGAAGCATTTAACACTAAAAAGGCTGCCGGCCTTGGCATTACGCCACAGGTCAGCAGCCTTTAGTGCAGCTAATTATTATTTTTCAATCAGTGCCATGCCTGCTTCCAATGCTTTGGTATTGGCTTCTTCGGTTCCTTTGGGAACGCGGTTCAATACAGCCTTCAAAATAGCTTCTTTGGAAACACATTTTGTGAGTGCGACTACAGCACCCAAAGCAACAATGTTAGCGAACAGGGTCTTGCCGCAAACGGTGTTGGCAGTGTGGGTGATGGGCAGGTCATAACGCTTGCCGTATTTGCCTGGTACATCAGTAACAAACAGCGTATCGGTGATGACGGTGGTGTGCTCATCGCAGTCAGCGATAAATTTGTTGGCAGCCTCCTGGCTCATTGCCAGCAGAGTGTCGGGGCAGATAACGCGGCTGAAGTAAATCGGCTCATCGCTGATGATGGCCTCGGCCTTGGAGGAGCCGCCGCGGGCTTCAGGACCATAGGATTGGGATTGTACAGCCAGCTTGTCATCTAAGAGGGCAGCTTCGGCTAAGATAATACCAGCGGTGATCAGTCCCTGACCGCCGGTACCGGAGAAACGAAAGCTATGTCTCATGATTATTTACCCTCCTGTGCACGTTTAATGATTTCGTCGTAGGCTTTGGTGTATTCCATAACGTCGTTGTTTTCATACAGTACGCCGATGGGGAATTTGCCTGCAGCAATAGCTTCAGCCTTTTTTGCCTCGTCCATGCGGTCCCAAACAGCCTTCATTACGCCGTGGTCACGCTGCCAGGCCATCATCTGTGCAGGTCCGCCCATTTTGTTTTGACGGCCGAAGGAGATGGGGCAGGCGCTTACAGCTTCAATGATAGAAAAGCCCTTGTGGGCAATACCCTTAGCAATAGCGTCTACCAGCACGGGTACGTGATAGGTGGTAGCGCGGGCTACAAAGGTAGCACCTGCAGCCTTGGCCAGCTCCAGCAGGTTAAAGCTGGGCTCTACGGTGTAGTACGGAGCTGTGGTAGCCTTGGAATGAAGCGGGGTCATAGGCGAATATTGACCGCCGGTCATGCCATAAATGCTGTTGTTGTATACAACCAATGTCAGGTCGATGTTGCGGCGGGCAGCATGGATCAAATGGTTGCCGCCGATAGCGGTGCAGTCACCATCGCCGCTGCAAACGATTACGTTGAGGGCGGGGTTAGCCATTTTTACGCCGGTTGCGATAGGCAGAGCGCGGCCATGCAGGGTGTTGGCGGTGTTGAAATCCAAATAGCCGGAGCTACGGCTGGAGCAGCCGATACCACTGATAACGGCAACGTCGTCCTTGGAAAAACCGTGCTTATCGATAGCTTTTACAATAGCGCCGGTGATAACGCCATTGCCGCAGCCGGGACACCAGATGTGAGGCAGACGGCCCGGGCGGAAATATTTATTGATTAAATTTTCCATTTCACTCATCGTTATTTCTCCTCTCATCCGTTAGGCCATAGCCTTTTTGATTTCAGCTAACAGTTCGGCCGGAGTAGCAGATTCGTTATCGTATTTAGCATACAGGCTTACAGGCACCTTACCTGCAACTGCGCGTTCAACCTCGAGCACATATTGGCCGCAGTTGAGCTCGTGTACGAGGATGCCTTTAACCTTGCCTGCCAGCTCTAACATTTGCTTTTCGGCAAACGGCCAGATGGTGATGGGACGTACAAAGCCAACCTTGAGGCCTTCTGCACGTGCCATGTCAATGGCTTCGTAGGCAGTACGGGCAGCGCCGCCAAAGGCAACAACTGCAAATTCTGCATCTTCCATACGATAATTTTCTACTTGTACGATGTCGTCAAGGTTATCTTCTAATTTAGTGCGCAGACGATCCTGAGAAGTGCGGGTTGCTTCGCCGGTGCCTTTTGGGAAGCCGGTTTCGTCGTGTACCAGGCCGGATACGTGCCAGCGGTAGCCGCTGCCGAAGTCAGCCATAGCAGGAACCTTGGAGCCTTCCTCGCAGCCATAGGCCAGGTAGTCTTCGGGTGCGCAGGTGGGGCGCTTGCGCTCTGCCTGCGGAATTTCATCGTAGTTATCCGGCAGTTCGATTTTTTCGCGCATATGGCCGATAACCTCGTCCATCAAAAGGATGACGGGGCAGCGATATTTTTCGCTGAGGGCAACAGCACGCAGCGTCAAATCAAAGCATTCAGGAACGCTGGAAGGGGAAATAGTAATCAGCCAATGGTCACCATGGGTGCCCCAGCGGGATTGCATAACCTCGCCCTGTGCGGGGGAGGTGGGTTGGCCGGTAGCAGGACCCACACGTTGCACGTTAACGATAACGCAGGGGATTTCGGCGCTGCAGGCCAGACCCAGCATTTCCTGTTTCAACGAAAAGCCAGGGCCGCTGGTGGCGGTCATAGCCTTTTTACCAGCCATAGATGCACCGATAACAGTGCCGAGACCGGCGATTTCATCTTCAGTCTGCATAAATTTGCCACCAACCTGGGGCAGACGCAGAGCTAATTGTTCAGCAATTTCGGTAGAAGGGGTGATAGGATAACCGCCGTAGAATTTTACGCCGGCAGCAATCGCACCCTCAACAACCGCTTGGTTACCTTGTAACAGCAGGATTCTTGACATGGGTTTCTTCACTCCTTTTTATTTATCGACAAAGATAGCGTAATCCGGGCAACGCATCTCGCATTGACCGCAGTTAATGCAATTTTCTTCAGCAACGGCTTCGACCTTGCCAACTTCGCTGACTGCCAGAACTTTTTTCGGGCAGAAGGCTGCGCAGATGCCACAGCCCTTGCAACGCTTAGTAATTATTTTTAAGCTCATTTGGTCTCCTCCTTAGATACCCTGATTTTGATAACAGCATGCTTACAGCTTCATATATATTATATTCAAAAAAGCGCGTTAAAGGAAGTACTTTGTATAGTTTTTTACACTGTTTATTTTTCCTTTTTTTATCAGCTAAGATGATTACATAAGCTTATGGCGGCAGCACAAGGCTTTGAAAACTTACAGCAAAGATGGTATAATAAGCTATTATACTATGACTGGAGTTAGTGATGCGCAAAAAAGTATTATTTGGTGTTGATTATACAGATAGCGAGCTGATAAAGCTTCTGCTGTATCTGTTTGTCGGTGGCACGGCGGCATTGGTGGAATGGGTTCTTTTTTATATTTTTATAACCTATGTCTTAAGCGGTCTCGGCCTGGGACTCACTGCTATCACTATGCTGGCGACGGCGTTGGCCTTCGGTCTTTCTACCTTATATCATTACTTTTTGGGCAATATTTTGGTCTTTGACAGCGGCAGCCGCTATAAACGCGGCACAGAGCTGGGGCTTGTGTTCTTGGTGAGCATTATGGGCCTTGGCTTTAATTTGCTGTTGATGTATGTATTCGTCAGCCTGCTGGGATGGCTGCCCATGCCTAGTAAGGTGCTGACAAGCTGTATTGTTGTAGTCTGGAACTATCTCTCACGCAAAAAGTGGATTTTTAGGAGTTGAAAATGCCAGTAGAATATGTTGATGTAGCTAAATTTAAAAAGGTAGTGCTTTTGTACAACCGCAATTCCGGTAAGCAGCTCTTTGCGAGCATGATGGCCAAGGTTAATGAAACCTTTAAGCTGGTAAAGGAGCTGGTTGGCAGCAAAAACGCAGAGATGCGTGACATTAAGTTTTTTGATCAGATTCCCCAAATTGCCGAGCAGATTGTGGCTGAGAAGGTGGACTGGGTGATTATTGCCGGTGGTGACGGCACTATCCGTGCCATGATCGAGCAGCTGGCCAACCGCAAATATGTTCCTTATATCAGCGTTTTCCCGGCAGGTACAGTGAATCTGGTAGCCAAGGAGCTGCTTTTGAAGGCAGACCCGCACAAATGGTTTAAGCGTGTGTCTAAGGGTATTACGGTGCCTGTGTATCTGGGACGTGCCAACGGCAATGTTTTTTTGACTGTAGCAGGAATTGGCTTCGATTCGCTTGTGGTTGACAGTGTCACCGAAAAAGAAAAGAAGCTGCTGAATAAGCTGGCTTACGTGTGGCAGGGAACTGAAATGATGCGTAAGGAGCTTTTGTTTAATAACTGGCGTTACCGCTTTGAGGTGCGCTTTGACGATGAAGAAAAGTGGCACGAGGCTACGTCGGTTATCGTAGGTAAGAGCCGTTATTACGCCGGACGGTATAATTTATTTAATGGTGCGTCGCTGTCATCACCCCTTTTGCACGTGGCGCTATTTACTGGTGATAAGCGCGGTGATTTTATACGTTATGCTGCCTGCATTGCCATGGAGGCATTGACGTTGGATAACGACATTATTATCCGCACGGCACATAAGCTGGAAATACGCTGCAATGAGGAAGATTTTGCAGCAGAGCTGGATGGTGATGCCGTGACGACGGCACCGCTTATGATTGAGATGGAGAGTGAGCCGATTAAGTTTTTGGCTTAGCATAGGAAATTTTGCAAGGTGAGGAAAGTGGGAAAGTTGTATGGCTGGCTGCTGTTTATTGTGGCTGCTTGCGCTGTGGAAGGGTTTATTGCTTATAAAAGCTTTGGCGGGATAGATCCCTTCCCAATGAACGAATTTTGTTTTCAAATTTTTGACCATGTGCTGCGGGAGTGCATTTTGGCAGGGATTATCTGCCTTTTGTATTACCGACGTAAGCGTGTACCAGACAGGATTAAGCGTTATGTGCCTGTAATCGTTATTGGTGTGCTGTACCTGGCCGAGGCCTGCTTTATGATTAAGCAGCTGAGCCTGGACACCGGCCTGCAGACGACGCTGTCGGTGCTGGCAGGCATTAACAATAACATTTTTTTGGTGCTGCTGGCAGCGATGTGCTATCACAAGTGGCCTAACCTGGCTATGAAGGCAGTTTACTTTGCAGTTTATGTGTTTTCTGCGCTATCGATAGTCTTTGATGGCTTTTATTTTTGGCAGACGTCTATGCACGTA
This sequence comes from Segatella copri, assembly GCA_963597755.1. Taxonomy (GTDB): domain Bacteria; phylum Bacillota; class Negativicutes; order Acidaminococcales; family Acidaminococcaceae; genus Phascolarctobacterium_A. The sequence continues at coordinate 28,822 of CAVBQX010000013.1, read as the reverse complement.
GAAAGCGTGCTCTTTCAAAATCTCAACATCTATGCGGCCAAGGGCATTTTGGCAACAATGGATAACACCATGATTGCAGGCATTGCTGCCTGTATCGTTGTCATTCTGCTGTTATTTTACGTGCCGACGCCGCAAAAGCGCAAGCCTAACTTTGCCTGGTCGCTTTTGTGCGTGGCTATGTTTACGCTGGGGCTGAACCTTACCGACAGACTTTTAGCTTATGCAGGCATGTATGGTGTTGAAAACCTTATCGGCATGTACGTAGAGGTGGAAAACGAAAAAACACGTATGAGCTACCGCAATATGCTGTCGGTGCCTGTTAATGCTAACTTTGTAGGTAAGGCGCTCTTTGATACCGATAAGCTTGCCGGTAAAAGGCACGTGGAGCAGCGCGAGCTGACGGCTAAGGACAAGGCACGTCTGATGGAGCTGGGAATTGATGATCCTAAGCCTGCTGTTGCCAAGATCCGTCCCCAATATGACAGGGTGGTGCTGCTGATATTGGAATCAATGCACCGTGATTATATTAATTTTTATAATAAGGATATTCCTGAAGAGGCGACACCGTTTTTAAATAGCCTGATTATCAAATACCCGCATATGAACAGGTACTATTCTTCGGCCGTACCTACGACACAAGGCTTGAATGCTACCTTCCGTTCACATTTAATTATGGATAAGGATCTTTCGGGCAAGGATACACCATCGTTATTCCGTTGCGTGCAGGAGCACGATATGCGTGGCATTTTTATGAATGCCTCCAGTCAGTACTATGCTAACGAGCTGCGGGAATATCCCGAGCAGTTTGGCATGAGTGAATACTACGCCAAGGAGTATCTGGAAAAGCAGGGTTACACCGGAGCTAGCGGCTGGGGCTATCATAACGACGTAATGTATGAAGAAACTTTGAAGCTTTTGCAGGAGGCCAAGCAAAAGGGTGACCGTCTGCTGATGGTTACTAAAACATTGGATATGCACCAGCCTTATCCGTATACAGGCTTCACCTGGAACGAGATGCCGGAGGCAGTGCGTGGCAATCCTTATATTACGGTGCGCGGTGTGTATTGGGTAGATAAAACGCTGCAGCATTTTTTTGACGAAGCGCAAAAGCGCGGACTGATGGATGAGCGCACGCTGTTTATTATTACCAGCGACCACAATCCGCACAGTGGTGGTGAATATACCAAGTTGGTGACAAAGGCGGACGATAAGCAGAGCATAGCACCCATACCGCTGATTTTCGTCGGCAAAAACGTGGCACCGCTGGATGCATTGCACACCAACGAATATGCATCGCAGATTGATTTGGCGCCGACGCTTTTATACCTGCTGGGGATTGATGTTCCCGATAAATTTATGGGACGCAATTTGCTAGCTGCTACGGACATTCCCTACGCTTTGGGTTACTTTGGTGGCAAGGCCTTTTATTGGTCTGATGCACGTCACTTTGTCGACCAGATGGATAAGCCTGTACCGGACAGTGAATATGAGGATGCTCTGACGAATTACATTATTCACTATTATGGTCTATGGCATCAATAAATAAAGGACAGTATAGCTTTTGAAGCTGTGCTGTCCTTTTTAACTTTCAGTTTTCGTTTGTTTCAAATTCGGCAATGGCAGGGTTTATAAGTGCCATGTAATAGTTGGCAACAACCTCCGGACCTGGCTGCATATTATTTTTAAGCCACCAGCGGATCATGCCGACAAAGCTGCTCGTGAGGCTGTTAACTAAAAAGTCTTCTGGCACGCGCTGGATAAATTCCTGGTAGGGACCGGTCATTTTTATGCTTATCTTTTGCAGCATATAATCGCGGAAGAAGCGAAGAAACATAGTGCCGTCATCGTAGCTGATAATGCCAAGATAGTATTCACGCTTATCACGTAGGTGATACAGTATGTGTGCGATGCGTGTTTCGGCATTTTGTGGCATTACAGAAAAGTCGTGCGTAGAACAGGATGGAATTACGTGGCTGAAAATATGCTCAAAAAGGCTGTAGCATATCTGGCGGGCAAGCTCGTCCTTGGTTTCAAAATGACTGTAAAAGGTGCTGCGACCTACATTGGCTTCTTCTATAATATCTTTGACACTTACTTTTTCGTAGCTGGATTTGTTGAGCAGGCTGACGAAAGCGTCGATGATGGCCTGACGTGTCTTTTGCTGGCGTCTGTCCATATGGGTACATCCCTCCTAAAATGTACAAATATGCGAGAGTGTTCATTAATGCACGGATTTTGCTTTTTGTAGATGGAATTTTTAACGCAAATAGATTATCATATACCTAAAGTTTAGTCAAGAATTTGACTTCGCTTCATGATATACTCATACTCATCAAAAAACGTAAAAGGCGTCCGGCGGCAAACGGGCGCCTTTTGCGTTTTTTGGATTTTTTCAATACTAATGTTAAGTATGTCTGCTGAAAATATAATAAAATTTATTACATCATAAAAAACTGCGTCATAGGGAACGTGCAGTATATATACTGCAGATTTTTTTCTTTTACAGCTATAGCAAAAGCCCGTTGCGTATTTTGAATTATGCAACGGGCTTTGCCTTTAATTGATGTAGGAAGAAAGAAGAGTATTGAGGTGTTTTGTGTTATCTTGGTGTTTTAGTGAGTATAAAGAGTGTTGAAGGTAAAAAGCTTTGTTGTGTTGTATTATAGGGAAAGAGATTAAATTCAACTTAATCGGTCAATTATTTTTCGTCAGCCGGTGGCGGAGGAGGGAAGTCACCATTGTGGTGCGGTCCGCCGTGGTGAGGACCTGCCGGCGGCGGTGGCGGCGGGCAGGGACGATCGCCGTCCTTCCAGTCGCGCGGACCGTCGTGATGGAAGCCCTTGTGGTGCTTGTCAAATTTCTTAGGCGGCTTCGGCGGCAGGGGTTTGTTAGCTTTTACTGCATCTCGCTGTTCGGGGGTCATCTTTTGCAGACGCTCGTGCATATCCTTGCGCTGAGCCATGTCGTCTTTAATGAATTGTTCTACCTCGGCCTTTTGGCTGGAGGTGAGCTTAGCCATTGTTTCTTTGGCGCGCTTTTCATGGCGCTCCTTACGCTCCTTTTCCCGCTCCTGGTGATGCTTTTCGAAAGCCTTTTGGCGTTGCTCGGGGGTCATTTTCTCCCATTCTGCACGCATCTTTTCGCGTTCAGCACGCTGCGCAGGAGTTAACTGCGGACCGCGTTTATCGTGATGTCTGCGTTCGCCGGGAGGCGGGCAGTTACCGGGAGGCGGGCATGGGCGTTCGCCGTCGTTTTCATGCAGGATAGCATTCACTCTCTCGCTCATGCTGGGTTTTTCTGGTTGGTTATCAGTGCTAGCCGCAAAGGCGCTGGCGCAGAAGGCAGTGAGAACGGTACCGATTACGAGGGTCTTTTTCATGTTTAACATAATGGTCATCTCCTTGTATATTTTAGTTGGATAATTATTTTAGTAAAGCCGTTAAGCTTGGTGCTTGTCCTTGGCTTTGATTGTATTGTACAGTGGTATTATGGCATTTTTATGTTTTTTAAGACAAAATATGCTGAAAATAAGTTTTTTTGCGCCATATTTTCAACACACTTGCAGGCTAAAATATAATATAATGAAGCAAAGGATACTAAAAGGAGGACGCCAGATGAAAAAAATTTTGATTGCCGACGATAATAAGCAAATTACAACGATCCTTTCCGGTTATGCTAAAAAAGAGGGGCTTGAACCTGTCATCGCACTTGATGGTAAGGAAGCATTAGATAAGTTTTTAGAGCATGAAAGCGAAATCGTGATGGTCCTGTTGGACGTAATGATGCCTGAGATGGATGGATTTGAGGTCTGCCGCCGCCTGCGCAGGGAATCAATGGTGCCAATTATTATGATTACGGCTCGCGGTGAAGATTATGATAAAATTATGGGCTTGGATATCGGTGCAGACGATTACGTCATCAAGCCGTTTAGCGCGCCTGAGGTGATGGCACGTGTGCGCGCAGTATTACGCCGTATTGGTGATAGCAGCTCTGCCGGTGGGCAATCACTTACCTATGCGAATCTGTTTATCAATCTTGATAAATATGCAGTACAGATTGACGGGCAGGATGTGCAGCTGACTAAAAAGGAAATTGAGCTGTTGTGGACGCTGGCCAAAAATTCCACTAAGGTGTTTAGCAGGGATAATTTGTTGGACAGCATCTGGGGCTATGATTATTTTGGTGACAGCCGCACGGTGGATTCGCATATTAAGCGTCTGCGTGCCAAGCTGGATAAGTACGAGCATCCGCAGTGGGAAATAAAAACTATCTGGGGCGTAGGCTATCGCTTTGAGGGAAAATAGATGAAAAATAAAATCGCACTCAAGCTGACATTATATTTCTCAGCGGTGCTTTTGGTGTTTGCGCTGATTATCGGCGGCGTATTTTACCAATTTTTTAAGCAGCAGACAATAGAAATTAAGGAACGGGAAATGCGTCAGCGTGCTCAAAAGATTGCTGATGTCATTAGCGATAATATGGCCCGTCTTGAAACCCGTCATGGCGACGGCATTGCCGGCAGCAAGTTTATTAGTTATATAGATAACATTTCCCAAGAAATTGTGTGGGTAGTAGACAGTAACCGCCAGCTGAGCATTAATCGTGAACGCATGCAAAGGCAGCGGCACGAAGGGAAAATGCATCACGAGCGCAGTATGCTGAATTTTTGGCGTCAGCCGCCGCCACCGCCTAAGGGTGAGCCGCCTAAAACGCCTAAGGAAGCCTATGACAGGATGCCGCCACACATCAAGGAAAAGGTAGAGGAGGGCTTTAGCGGTAAGCGCTTCATTATAGAAGAGTATAACCCTATGCTGGATGGCATTATGCTGACGGTGGGGCAGCCTGTACGTGATTCGCAGGGAAACATTAAGGCAGTGCTGCTGTTACATTCTCCGGTTGCAGGCTTGCATGAGGCTGTGTGGGCAGGCTTGAGAATTTTGCTTATCAGTTTGGTTGTGGCACTGGTTTTGGGTATGATGCTATCAGTTGTATTGAGCTGGCGTTTTACTAAGCCATTGGGACTGATGAAGCGTATAGCTGAGCGCCTGGCGGACAGGGACTACAGCGCGCGCGGCAACATCAAGCAAAATGATGAAATCGGCGAGCTGGCGCGTACGCTGGATGTGCTGGCCGAGCGCTTGGAGCTGGCGGATGCTGAAAGCCAGAAGCTGGAAAAATTGCGCCGCGAATTTATCGCCAATATTTCGCATGAGCTGCGCACGCCGGTGACGGTTATCCGTGGCAGCCTGGAGGCGCTGCGCGATGGCGTAGTGACGGAAAAAGCCGACGTAGAGGATTTTCATGAGCAGATGTACAAGGAAAGCCTGTTTTTGCAAAGGTTGATTAATGATCTTTTAGATTTATCTCGTCTGCAGAATGTGGATTTCCCGATAGAAAAGGCGCCGCTGAATATGGTGGACGTGATGAATGACGCTGTACGCAGCAGCAGGCAGCTGGGACAGGATAAGAATTTGCAGATTCAGGGCAGTACGGATAAGGATGTATATATGCTAAATGGTGATTACGGCCGTCTGCGCCAGATGCTTTTGGTATTTTTGCATAACAGCGTCAAATTTTCACCGGAAGGTGCGGTTATTGAGGTACGCCTTGAGGGTAACCGCCTGAGCGTTGCTGACCATGGCTGCGGGATGAAGGATGAAGATGTTCCCCATGCTTTTGACAGATTTTATAAGGCGCGTAATGAGCATAATAAGAGCGGCAGCGGTCTTGGATTGGCTATAGCTAAGCAGATCGCAGAGCGTCACGGTATGAAGCTGGAGCTCACCAGCACTGAGGGAGTGGGAACGACGATAACGGTCCTGTTGCCGCCAGAGATAAAGGAGGAGAAAAATGAGTAAATTGCAATACGGCTGTGAGGGACTGTGCGCTGTAATCAGCGGTGGTACATCGGGAATTGGGCTGGAGGTTGCCAGGAGGCTTTTACTAGATGGTGCGCAGGTATATATTTTGGGGCGCTCGCGCCTGCGTGGAGCGCAGGCAGTGACCTATTTAAAGCAGGAAACAGGAGCTGATGCGGTATATATTTCGTGTGATGTTTCCAGACAGAAGCAGTGTGCTGAAGCCATAGCTAAAATTTCTGCCTGTGAAAAAGGGCAGGACTGTCAGATAGATATTTTGGTTAATAGCGCTGGTGTGTATAAGGAGCAGCGCTTAGAGCAACTGACTGAGGAGGATTTTGCTTCCATGATGGGGGTGAACGTGCAGGGAACCATGCTTTTGACGCAGGCGGTGCTGCCGTATCTGCACAGTGGCAGCTGCGTAGTCAATGTGGCCTCAGATGCGGGGATAAACGGTAATTACGGTTGCCCGCTTTATTGTGCCAGCAAGGGTGCGGTTGTTGCGCTGACAAGGGCATTAGCATTGGATTTGGCACCAGCTGTGCGCGTGAACTGCGTGTGTCCGGCAGACGTGGATACGCCGCTTTTGGCTAAGCAGCTGGTGGATGCGGACGGTGGATATACGCTGGCAGATATGGCAACATCGTATCCGTTGCAGCGCGTTGCTGCTGCCGGAGAGGTGGCACACGTTATCTGTAGCATTGCTTCCCCTGCCAATAGCTTTATGACCGGCAGCATTGTGACAGTAGACGGCGGTCTGACAGCAGGCTAATTACAGCATAAACTTTTAATTTTCCCCTTTTTTCCTTTGCTCTGTTAGTGTTATAATTAGAAGAAAAGGAAATGAGGGGAATTTTTATGGATAAGTTTGTACCTATTGGTGTACTTGATTCCGGCGTCGGTGGTCTTTCTGTTTTGCAATGTCTGCATCAGATGCTGCCGCATGAGGATTTTATTTATGTGGGTGACACGGCCCGCACGCCTTATGGCACACGCACTGAAGCCGAAATTCGCGGCTTTGTAGGCGAAATTATTGATTGGCTGGCAGCGCAGGGGGTTAAACAGGTAATTGTAGCGTGCAACACGCTTACAATGCTTGGCGTAGACAGTTTAAAGGGCGCACATCCATTTAGCGTTGTCGGTATGTCTAAGGGAGCGCAGCTTTTGCTAAGCGTCAGCAAAAAGAAAAAAATTGGTGTCATGGGCACGCAGTTTACTGTTAATAGCGGCCTGCATAAAAAAGCTATACTAGAGGCTGATAGCGAGGCAAAGGTTTTTCCTGTAGCATGTCCCGATTTTGTCCCAATTATTGAAGGTGGATTGTTTGATAGTCCCGCACTTACCCATGCCATTGAGCAATATACAGCACCGCTTATTGCTGCTGGAGTAGATGCTGTTATTTTGGCCTGTACGCATTATCCTTTTATTAAGAGCCAGCTGGCAGAGGCTATGGGGGAGGAAGTTAAGATTGTAGACCCTGCGGCAGCAACGAGCGGTGATGCTATTTTGGCGCTTAAGCACGACGGCCTTTTGCGGACTGAGGGCAGGGGAACGGTTAAAATTTGCTGTACGGCTGACATCGACCGTGTACGTAAGCTTGCGGCACGTATGATGCCTGTAGAAAATTGTACATTTGAGTTAATTGATTTACACAAAAAATAATTGCATAACTTTTATTCTATAGGAAGAAAAAAGCAGGATTTTTTGCGTTAATGTCTAATCTATAAGCAATAAGAGCGTAAGTAGGCTCTTATTGCTTATTGTTTTTGTGCGTTATCCGTAAGCTTACGGGTTACACAGTACCGCGTTCATGGCACCGTGAGGGCGGTACGTATATTTTCGCAACTGGTTGGGCCGCGTTGCAGCATAATTAGTTACGTAAATGTTATTATATTCACAAAATAATATAAAGAAAGGTGGTAGCTGTGGAGAAGCAGAGTGTATTGAACGATAAGAGAATAGTAGGCTCACCCATAGTCCACATGGTGGTTCTTGCCGTGGTGCTGTTTGCTTTTTGGATGGCCCTGTCCGGTCGTACAGAAACCAAGTTTGTCATTTATGGCATTCTTACGGCTGTGGTGACTACCTGGATTACCTATCCGCTGTTGCTAATTCCTAACAAGGATGGCAGTAAGCGGTATTATGTCTTCGGGGTGTCGCTGCCAAAGGCGGTATCGTACTTTTTCTGGCTGATGTGGCAGCTGGTGCTGGCTAATATTGATGTGTTGCTGGCAACGACGTCACAGGAGCTGGATATCGACCCTAAGGTCGTACGCTTCCGTTTTAGGGCCGATAACCCAATGGCTTCCGTAGTTTTAGCAAACTCCATCACGCTTACTCCGGGTACTGTGACGATGAACGTAACGGATGACGGCTTGTACGAAATCCATGCACTCACCGTTGGAGCGGCAGATGGTGTGCTTGATGGCGGTATGCAGAAAAAAGTAGCTGATTTGTATGGCGAGAAATTTGATTTCGCAGTTGTGGAGAGTGAGGAATGATTATGAACGTTATCTTTTTTATCCTGATGATTTCCATTCTTCTGGTGATTGGTGCCATGCTGCAGCGTCTTTTTTACGGACCGACTATTTTTGACAGGATGAATGGCCTTGGTGTCATTGGTGCTGACACGATTTTACTTTTGGTGTTGTTTGGCTATATAGACGGACGACCGGATATGTACGTCGATATAGCGATTTCGTACGCTATTTTGGGGTTCATCGGCTCGATAGTAGTGGCTAAATTCCTGGGAGGTAAAAAGATATGATGTTTGATATTGGTATTACCTCCTTCAGAGAGGCGTTGGCGGCGCTTTTCATGCTTGGAGGATTAGTCTTCTTCATCGGGTCGGCTATCGGTATGCTGCGTCTGCCTGATTTTTACAGCAGAATCCATGCCTCCGGTAATAGTGAAACGCTGGGCTGCTCACTGTCCTTCATTGGGTTGATGATCTACGAGGGAGCGACGCTGACTACGCTGAAGATGGCTTTTGTGTTTTTGATTGTATTTATGGCCAATCCTATCGGCTCACACATTTTGAGCAAGGCGGCCTATAAATCGGGTCATCCGGTATGGACGCTTAAGACTAAGGGCGCTAAAAAGCTTGTCGGCCTGGAAAAGCCCGGACATAGCGGTGATGAGCCTGTAGGACATGTGCGTGACAAGGAGGATAAATAAAATGCAAATATACATTATTGAAGCTGTTTTACTCATCTTCCTGATTCTCATTACCTGCGCAGTTATCTTTTGTAAGGATATTTTGAGCGCAGCCATTATCTATAGCGGCTTCAGCTTTTGCGCCGTGCTGCTGTATTTGATGATGGGATCGCCCGACGTTGCCTTTACTGAAGCGGTTATCGGTACGATTTCTACCGTATTCTTTGTAGCTTCACTCAAAAAAATTGATAGGTGGTGTAAATAATGCGTGGATTAGTTGCTGTTATTTTGGCGGTTATGACAGGCATGTTCTGCTCCGTTGTAACCTATCTGCCCGAAATTGGTGACGCAAACACTGCGCCTAACCAGCATGTTACCCCGACCTATATCTCCCGCAGTGAGGAGGATACAGGCTCGCCTAATATTGTTACAGGCGTCATCATTGACTATAGAGGCTTTGATACCATGTGGGAAACCTCGGTTATGTTTTTGGCCGGTTTGACTACGGTGCTGGTGCTTACCAGCAATCCTGTCGGCCGTCGTCCTGAAGAAGAACCCGAGGACCCTGAGGAAGGAGAGATTATCAAATGAAGGAACCATTTGGCGGTCTTATCCTGAACGTGGCCTTCCGCATGTTGGTGCCGTTCACCATTACCTATGGTGTGTACATCCTGTGTCTGGGTGAATTTTCACCGGGTGGCGGCTTCCAGGCAGGTGCGCTGCTTTCTGTCGGCGTGCTGCTGGCGCGCCTGATTTTAGGCTTTGATACTAAGTTTAACATTTTGGGAAAAACGTCCGTTGTACTAGCAGGCGTCGGCACATTTCTATATGCCTTTACCGGTTGGCTGACGCTTTTTGGCGGTGCGGACTTTTTCCTCAACTACGATTATATGCCGATACAGATGACGCCTAAGCATGAGATGCATGCTACAGGCATCTTCCTCATCGAAATCGGTGTTGCCATCTGTGTAATGATGACGATAATTAACTTGCTTGATGCAATTGTGAAAAGGGGTGAAGATGATGGAAGTGCTGAATGAATTTCTCAAGACTAAAGGCATCTATTCCCTGGTTATGATTTTATTCTTCCTGGGCGTTTACGGCATGGTTCTCAGCAAAAACTATATGAAGAAGCTGATGGCTATGAACGTCATGCAGGTTGCAGTTATTTACTTCTATCTGTGCTTTGCGCAAAAGGATGGGGCAATGATCCCTATCCAGAACGGACTTACTACTGACCCCAATGCCTATATCAACCCCTTGCCACATGGCCTGATGCTGACGGCAATCGTTGTAAGCCTTGGTACTACAGGTGTTGCGATCGCGCTCTTGATGCGCATAAAAGAAATTTATGGCTCGGTTGAAGAAGTAGAGGTATTGAGGAGGGCTAGTAAATGACACAGCATGCTCCTGTCTTAATTGTTCTTCTGCCTTTGACAGCCTCGCTTTTGTGCATGCTGCTTTCGCGCATCAGCAGAAACCTGGGCTCGTGGGTGGTAATGGCATCTATCGTTGGTGCCTTTGCCAATGCCTGTATCGTGCTGCAGCATGTGTTGGCAACAGGTGGTAAAACCTGGCATTATTGGATGGGTGGCTGGGAGCCGCCAATCGGCATTGAATTTGCCCTGGATCCGTTAAACAGTATTCTGGCCGTGGTTGTTACCTTCCTTTCTGCCCTGATTTCGCTTTATAGCAGACCCTTTGTCAAGGATGAGGACTGGCTGCACGTTGGCGGTTACTATACACTGTTTGGCCTGTTGACCGTAGGTATGAGCGGTATGGTAATCACGGGCGACGTGTTTAACCTGTATGTATATCTGGAAATCCTTTCACTTTCCGGTTATGGTCTTATTGCCTTGGGCGGACGCAAGTCCATGCTGGCGGCCTTCCGTTACCTGCTTATAGGCACGATTGCTGCTTCGCTTTATTTGCTGGGCGTTGGTTATTTATATGCAATGACCGGTACCTTGAATATGGCCGATCTTGCTGCGCGTGTTGTGCCGCATCTGAACTCACCGCTTTTCGCAATTGCTGTAGCCTGCCTGATCATCGGCTTCGGCATCAAGATGGCTCTCTTCCCGCTGCACGGCTGGCAGCCTGATGCCTACACCTTTGCTCACCCTGGTGCTGCTGCTTTTATCGCAGGCTTGATGAGTAAGATTCCGGCCTATGCAATGATCCGCTTTTTGTATTATATCTTCAGGGTTGATAATCCTGTTGTCCATAGCGCACTCAATGTATTGGGTATCATGGGCGTTGCCGGTATTCTTATTGGTTCTATTATGGCGATGGCGCAGTACGACTTCCGCCGTATGCTGGCCTATTCGTCCGTAGCTCAGATCGGTTATATTGCTATCGGTCTGGCAATGGGCAATATGTACGGCTTTATCGGCGCAGTGCTGCATATCATCAACCACGCCTTTATGAAGAGCAGTCTTTTCCTGGTTATCGGCGGTATAGAGTACCGCTTTGGCGAGGTCAACCTGTACCGTCTTGGCGGTATGAATAAGAAGATGACCATCAGTACTATCACCGTGCTTTTGGCATCGCTGTCCATGATTGGCCTGCCTCCGACCTGCGGCTTCTTTAGTAAGTGGTATCTGATGCTGGGTGCTTATACCGGTGCGCAATATTTTTATATTGCAGTGCTGGTCATCAGCAGCCTCTTAAACGCCATTTACTTCTTCCGCATTATTGAGCAGATGTTTGTTCAGCGCGAAGCATCACTCACTGAGGTGCATCCGCACAAGGGCAAGCTTGGGCTGCCGCTTGCGATGGCATTGCCAATCTTCATCCTTGGCATCAGCATTTTGGTACTTGGCTTCTACAGCGTTGATATTGTAACAGATGTCATTAAGTTAGGCTTGCCGGAGGTGTTTCTGAGATGACTATTATAGATTGCAGACCATTTCTGGCAGTAGGCGTATCCTTTTTGGCGGCAGTTTTAATTGCCTTCAGCAGAAGATGGCCCAACCTGCGTGAAACCTGGAGCGTTATTGCTTCTGTGCTCAAATTTGGCATTATCCTTTCGATGTTGCCTGCTGTTTTAGCGGGTAACCAGTATCAATGGACCTTGTGCCAGATTACTGATACTGTGGGACTGACGCTGCGTACTGATCCTGCCGGCATGATCTTTGCCGTGCTGGCTTCAATGCTGTGGGTTCCCATGAACTTTTATTCTATCGGCTATATGCGCTGTAACAACGAAAGTGAGCAAACTGGTTACTTTGCTGCCTTTGCAGTGTGCATGAGCGCTGTTATGGGCATAGCTATGGCCGAAAACCTTTTGACCTTCTTTATCTTTTACGAGCTGCTGACTTTGGCAAGCTATCCTTTGGTATTGCACAAGCGCAACCAGGAGGCTTTGATGGCCAGCCGCAAATATTTGATTTACACATTGATCAGCGGTCAGCTCTTTTTGGCAGGCGTTATCGCTGTTTATTGCATCAGCGGTACCATGGACTTCACGCCTGGCGGTTTTTTGACTACGGATATGGCTCCTAAATGGGTGCTGCAGGCCATCTTCGTGCTGATGATTCTGGCTGGTTCGGTTAAGGCCGCCGTAATGCCTTTGCATGGTTGGCTGCCTGCCGCTATGATTGCGCCTACGCCTGTATCGGCCCTGCTGCATGCCGTAGCTGTTGTTAAGACCGGTGTTTTTGCCGTGCTGCGTATCATCGGCTTTGTCTTCGGTCCTAAGCTGTTAGCTGAAATCGGCGTTGTGGATGTGCTGGCCTGGGCTGCTGCCACCAGCATCATCGTATCGTCGCTCATCGCTCTGCGTCAGGATCATCTGAAGCGTAGATTGGCTTTTTCCACTATCGGCCAGCTGTCGTACATCGTACTGGGTGCTGCATTGCTTTCTCCGCTCAGCATTAAGGGCGCGTATTTGCATCTTGTAGCTCACGCAGTTATGAAGATCACACTCTTTATGTGTGCAGGTCTTATCATCGCCCGTACGCACAGAAATAATATCAGTGAGCTGTACGGCATCGGCAAAAAGCTGCCTGTGACTATGGGCTGCTTTACTATTGCCTCGCTTGGCATTGCCGGTACGCCTTTCCTGGTAGGTTTCGTCAGCAAGTGGAACCTGGCTTTGGGTGCTTTGCAGGCCGGCAAGCCGCTGTACATTCTGGTATGGGTTGCGAGCGCGCTGCTTGCTGCAGGATATTTGCTGCCTGTAGTACAGATGGCGTTCTTCCGCAAGGATCCGCAGGAAAGATTCCGCTCTTATGGTGATATGAGCTACGCGATGCTTATTCCTATTTGTATTACAACAATAATTGCCGTTGTCCTTGGTGTTGTGCCAGATATTTATCCGCACTTCTTTGAACTGGCAACGATGGCCTCCAACGCTATTTGCGCAGGCTGGAACGGGGGGTGGCTGTAATGAGTAAAAAAACGGTTTATCTCGTAGCCGCTGCGGTTTTAGTACTATCTGCAATCGGCGAGCTGTGCGGAGTGCATCTGCATAGCCCGAAGTGGTGGCCTCTGCCCTTTGGCTATGACATCTTCTTTGGCTTTGTTGGCTGCTGGGTGCTGATTATCCTGGCCAAGCTTATTATGACGCCGTTGCTGCAGCGCGACGAAAGCTATTATGATGGCAGAGGAGGTGACAGCGATGAGTAATCTGTTGCATCCCGGACTGGTACTGATTGCTGTTGGCGTTGTGGCTATGATTGTGCCCAAAATCCTGCGCAGGATAGTGCTGGCTGTCGGGCCGTTGCTTGCACTGTTTGCGGCACTGTCTATGCCTGTTGGTACTGACCTGACCGTGGAGTTCTTCGGTACCGGTTATCAACTTGGGTATATGTATGTTGACAAGCTCAGCTATATTTTCTGTATGATTTTCGCCATGATGGCCTGCATTGGTGGGATTTATTCCTGTCACAATGAAAGCCGTATGGAGGCACTTTGCTCCATGGCCTATGCAGGTTGTGCGCTTGGTGTGACGCTGTCTAAGGATTGGCTGACGTTGATTTTCTTCTGGGAGGCACTGGCTGTAACCAGTTTGTTCCTCATCTGGTGCAACCACACGCCGGCATCGCGCCGCGCCGGCTTCCGCTACCTTTTGGTGCATATGCTTGGTGGCAATCTGTTGCTTTTAGGCATCTTCTTAAAGGTTGGGCAGGGAAGTCCGCTGGTGGCAAACCTGGCACAGACTCCGCATGACGTGGCCTTTTGGGCCATCCTTATCGGTGTAGCTGTGAATGCCGCTATTCCACCGCTCAACGCCTGGCTGGTGGACGCATACCCCGAGGGTACTATCACAGGCAGCGTGTTCTTGAGCTCCTTTACTACTAAGGTCGCTGTGTATGCGCTTATCCGTATTTTTGCCGGTACAGATTTCCTGATGGGCTTTGGTTGCTTTATGGCGCTTTATGGTGCAGCCTATGCAATTATGGAAAACGACATGCGCCGCCTTCTGGGCTACCACATTATCAGTCAGGTTGGCTTTATGGTAGCCGGTGTGGGCGTTGGCACTGCTATGGCACTCAATGGCGCTGCAGCACATGCCTTTTCGCACATTCTTTACAAATCACTGCTCTTTATGTGTGCAGGTGCTATTATTTACGCAACTGGCATTCGCAAAATAAACCAGCTTGCAGGTATGGCAAAGAAAATGCCCTTTGTAGCTGTTTGCTTCTTTGTTGCTGCCTTCTCCATTTCGGGTGTACCCTTCTTTAATGGTTTTATCAGCAAAACTATAACCATCGCTGCTGCTTCGGTCGCTGGTTACGACTGGGTATATACGCTGCTGGAGCTGGCCAGCATCGGTACGTTTTTATCCATCACGCTTAAGATGGGTTACTTCATATTCCTGCGTAAGGCAGACAAGAATGTAGAAATCAAAACGGCCCTACCGGTTAATATGTATGCAGGCATGGGTATCGGCGCAGCACTATGCTTTATCTATGGCGTATATCCTGATTTGCTTTATCGCTATCTGCCGTTTGGCGCAGCTGGCTATGAGCCCTTTACGGCGGCGCATATGCTTAGCTACGTAGAAATTTTGGTAGTGACCATGGTGCCGTTTATGATGTTTCTGCCGCGTATGGAGCCGCATACAGCACTTAGCCTGGATACCGACTGGTTCTACCGCAAGCCGTTCTTTTTCATCATCAGCCATGTGAGTGCGCTGTTTTGCGCCTTGTGCAATGCCTTGGGCTACGCTTGGGGCGTGCTTTACGAAAAGTTTATGGATCTTACAGCAAACCCCATGGACTTTTTGGATGCGAAGCCATTCCGCAAACGCACGCATTATAATCCCGAAAACTACCGCACATCGATTGCTGACCCGATGATGATTACGCTGACAGTGCTTGTCAGCAGCATTGCGTACTTTATTGCTACGCTGTAAAAGTATAAAAATTTGTAAACAGACTGTTTGCTTCGCTAAGGAGCAGGCAGTCTGTTTTTATATGCTAGGGAGTGCTTGCAAAGATAGGCACAAAGTGTTATAGTGTGTAATACATCATATGCTCATGCAAAATAATTAGCGTGATAGCTGGAGAAGAGGCGAGAAGTTTGCTGAAGGGTATATTTTTGATTGTCGGCGCTGCTACCTGTTGGGGAATGGGCGGCGTAGCCGGACAGTATTTAAATCAATATCATCAGGCCGACATGGTATGGCTGTGTATGGTGCGGCAGATTCTTGCCGGTTTGTTGTTTTTGCTTTATGCAGCGTTTGTGCAAAAGCAAAATGTTTTTGCCATTTTAAAAGAGCATCCTATAGATACCATAGAATTTTCTTTTTTAGGTATTTTGGGAGCGCAGCTAGGATTTTACTACACTATTAGCTTGTGTAATGCTGCGACTGCTACGGTGCTGCAGTATATGGCACCTATGTATGTAATGCTATGGATGGCCTATAAAAGCCGTCGCTGCCCTGATGGGCGTGAGCTTATCGGCATTGTGGGCGCGGTTACAGGTGTGTTTTTGATAGCGACCCATGGCAGCCTGGACAGCCTGGCAATTTCACCTATAGCACTTACGATTGGTGTGATTTCAGCAATGTCTTATGCTTATTACAGTATAAAGCCTGTAGAAATGCTCAAAACCTATACAGCAGCTAATCTCATTGGCTGGGGCCAGCTTATTTCCGGCCTGGCTGTTATCGTTTGGCGCAATCCCTTTACACCTGCAGGCAGTTGGGATACGCATGCTTATATGGCCTTTGCCTATCTGCTGCTTGGCGCCACTATTGCCAGCTATGCACTTTATCTTGCAGGCTTAAAAATAGTAGGACCTACTAAGGCCAGCCTTATATCCTGCGCCGAGCCTTTGGCATCTATTATATCGGTTGTGCTTTTATTGGATACTAAGCTGACGTTGCCTGATTATGTCGGCATGGCGTGTATAATTTTTACCGTTTTGTTACTTTCGCTCCCTAAAAAGTAAAGAATATTTCACACTTCTTATGATAAAATAGACCTAAGAATATTAACGGAGGTGTGGCTATGCCAAATGTAAATTTTAAGTATAAGTACGGACATGGATATAAGGAATTCTCTTTACCGGCAGAGCGTGTGGCAGGTGAGCTGAAGACTAAGGTAGCAAGTCCGCTGGATGACGTAAAGGCTGCAGTGCTGGAGGCGCTACATAACCCTATTGGTAGTGAGCCTTTGAGCGAGCTGGTGCGTCCGGGGATGAAGATTGCCTTTATCTGTAACGATTCTACGCGTGTAGCTAATACGCACGTCTTTATGCCCATTTTGGTGGATGAATTGAACAAGCTGGGCGTGAAGGATGAGGATATGCATATAGTCTTTGCATTGGGAACCCATCGCACTATGAGCGTGGAAGAAATGACGGAGCAGGTGGGCGCGGACATTGCCGGCAGATTGCAGATGTATAACAGTGACTGCCATGTGCAGGATGATTTTGAGTATTTTGGCGAAACATCCTTTGGCACTCCTGTTTGGATTAATAAGCATGTTTGTGATGCAGACCTGGTTGTCTTAACGGGAACCGTTGTCTATCATTTCTTTAGCGGCTTTGGCGGCGGACGTAAGGCTGTGCTGCCTGGTGTGGCGGCAATGGAAACTGTACGCAAAAATCATAGCCTGATGATGAGTCCCGCTTCGCAGCTGGGAAAGCTGCAGGGTAATCCTGTATATGATGACCAGATGGAGGGTGTGGGACTTTTTGCCAAAAGGCATAAGATGTTTTTATTTCATACCATCTTGGATGCCCAAAAACAGTTCCTCAAGGTTTTTGCGGGTGACTGGAACCTGGCGCATTTAGAAGCCTGCAAATTTGTAGAGCAGGTTTACGGTGTTCCGGTGGAGGAACCTGCAGATATTGTCATTGCCAGCTGTGGCGGTTATCCTAAGGATATTAATATTTACCAGCTGCAAAAGACCATGGATAATGCCTGGTGCGCGGTTAAGGACGGCGGCGTAGTTATTATTCTTGGCGAATGCGAAGAGGGAACAGGCAGTGCTGCACTGGAAAAGGCATTAGAGGAGCATCCGTCTCCCGATGCTATTAAAGCGCAGCTGGAGAAAAACTTTGTTATTGGTGCGCATAAGGCCTTTGCTATTACGCGCCTGATGAAGAAGGCTACATTCATCTTAGTTTCGGCTCTGGATAAAGCAATTGCTAAAAAGCTGCTTTTTGAAGCAGCAGACAGCGTAGATGAGGCTGTTGCTATGGCAGAAAAGATAGTAGGCAAGGATTATAAAGTTTTGTTGATGCCGCAGGGAAGCCTGACTGTACCGATAATTAAAAATAAATTTTAATAAAAGCAAAATAGCACTTGCCTTTTATCATAAAATCAGCTATAATTGTAACGTTATTACGATTAGGATGTAAGATAGAAGGAGAGAGTGTTTGTGAAGTTAGACATTGATTACAAGGCTATAGGCCTGAGGATAAAGGCTGCGCGCGCGCGCAAGGGATTGACTCAGGGAAATATAGCTAAGCTAACTGGTCTGTCAACTCCGCATATCAGTAATATAGAAACCGGCAATACCAAGCTTGGCCTGCCAACTATTATTCATCTGGCGAATGTTCTGGATGTATCGGTAGACGAGCTGTTGTGTGATAATATTCATCGCAGCGAGCAGATTTACTGCAATGAGCTGGCAGAGCTGGTCAAGGATTGTTCTGTAGACGAACTGCATATTATTTCTGAATTAGCGAAGGTTATAAAAAAAGCCGGCATTAATAGTGCCAAGAAGGTCAGAAAGCGCCGCACTAAGGCAGAGATGGCAGCAGCTAAGGCTGCAGAGGAAGCCGCATTGAGGCTTGAAGAAGAAATTTAATATAGCTTATTTGCTACTGTAGCTCAGCTGGTAGAGCAACTGATTCGTAATCAGTAGGTCGCAGGTTCAAATCCCGTCAGTAGCTCCATTGAAATCCGCTCTGGGACTGGGTTCCAGAGCTTTTCTATTTTTCCGAGAGGGTAAAAATATGGGGTAAATGGGTGCAAATGGGTGCAATTCATCAGTAGGTTGTAGGTAAGGATGGGCAAAGGTTGTTATCTAATCTAAATACAGACTCGACAACTTTGGGCATTTTTTTATCGTAACCGGGTACTGCGTGGCCGTACAAATTTAATGTATGGCTCGCCCTGCTGTGCCCCAAACGTTTGGCTACCTCCAATATAGGTACACCAGCAGCAAGCATCATGGTGGCGTGTGTATGACGCAGACAATGGAATTTTCTGTACGGCACGTCAGCGGCTTTCAGAATGACCTTCCATGATTTGTCTATGTTTGTCGTGCGGCACGGCTTGCCGTTGGTGTTCTTAAATATGAAGTCTTTGGGCTTTACACACATTGCCGCTTGGTGCAGCATATCCATGATGGACTTTGGCAGCGTCACACGTCTGAATCCTGCTGGCGTTTTGGGTGGCTGGATGGTAGGCGTACTGTTCACTTCCACAAGTCCTTTGCTGATGTTTATGGCATCATCTTCAATATCTTCGGGAGTTAGTGCCAGCATTTCCCCCATGCGACAGCCAGACGCTATTGCCAGCGACACAAACAGATAGTGCCTGCGCACTCTTTCGTCGTCAGCCTCGGCTATTGCGCCTAGAATCTTATGTAGCTCTTCTACTGTAAAGATTTCGACAGGCTTCGACTTAGGTGCTGGTGTTTCCACGCCTACCATAAAATCCTTTGCAATCAAGCTAATCAGACATGCTTTTTTCGATGCCCTCGCAAGCAGTTTTTTCAGACGTTGCTTAATATGGGCTGACGCTTTAAGCTCTGATAGGTACCATTGCACATCCATGGGTGTAAGTTTTTGTATCTGCTTATCGGCAATGTAATCGTCGAGATGGGCGGCAATGGCTAGGTAGTCATTGAATGTCTTGGCTCTCACTTTTGGTTTGACGAAGATATTAAGGTACTGCAACACCCATTCCCCAAGTGTTATATCAGTTCTGTTGATGAAATCGCCAGCCATAAACTTTGACAGCATAGTAAGCCGATACGTTATTGCCTCCTGCTCCGTATCAAAACGCTTGGTGTGCCTTGCTCCGCTGGGGTCGGTGACGAGCACCTTGTATTTTTTACGCTCTTTTTCGTAGTATATTGTCCCCGTGTTAGGTCTTGCCATTTCAGAAATCTCCTTTCAGACGAAAAGACCCATTTGCACTTACCAACTGAATGAGTTATAATAAAGGTGTTGAAACGTTTTGTTTTTTCATAACACCTTCTTTCTATCTATTGAAATTTCAAAGCAAAGCCCTCCGCTGCGACGGAGGGCTTTTGCTTTATAGGCTTCAATATTCTTCTTCTTCGTCTAGTCCCCAGCCATATGTTTCTAGGCTGTCATATGTTTCTTTAGCAAGATTGAGCAAAGTTTCTACTTGCTCACGAGACGAAATAGGGATGTAGACTTTGCGCTTGTCGAACCATTCATTGTCTTTTCTTTTATACTGGTTGGCAATAGTAACAAAAACATCACGCTGCTCCGCACGCATGACTGTTACTAAAATCCTACTACCTTTAGAACGTTCAACATCGCCGACGACATATTCTTCAAATTTATCTTCCATTGGAATCTCTCCAAACCATGCAGGGTAAAATAACAGCAGCTCACCTTTGAACTATTATGTGTTCGAGGGTGGGCTTTTTTTGTTTTCATAAATCTTCCTCAATTTGATACGGCTCGTCACGATGACAGAGCCATATCAAAAAGGGTGCTTCTCTTCCATTAACATAAGCTGAAGCACTCCTACAGCGACCTTTTGTGAATCGTGGGAAAGACTGCAAAATAATTCACGTGCCTTGCCTTCCCATTCGTCTGACATATCAGCCGTCATTTTTCCCCACCTCCTTCATCTTGAAGTTTATGGAGCTGCTGCTCTACCATCTGCTGTACGTCGATACCTCTGGCTTTTAGGTTGGCAGACATAAGCATATAAGCAACAGACATAAGCTGTGTTTTAGAAGTTTCATCTAAACTATCATAAACGCTCAAAAGTTTTTCGTGCTCGCTTCTGAGCGGTGCAGTTTGGTTTGTGTGAATATCGCCTGTGGTTACAGTATTGTGATTGCCGTTCGGACTTGCTACGGTGCATGTTGATGGTTCGATTTCCAATAATTGATTTGCGGTTACTCCAAAAAGCTCCGATAACGTTTTTAATTGTTCGGCGTTCGGGACATACACATTGGTTTCATATTTAGTGTATGCGCTCCTGCCTATATTTAATACAGAAGCGACATCCGCTTGGGTTAGGCCACAAGCTTTGCGGTATTTTTTTAACGTATCACCTAACATTGAATCACCTCTCCTGTTACCTCTATTATAATGTGACATAGTGTCACACGTCAACAGAAAAAAGTGCTTGACAAAGTGATTTATAAACACTATAATAAAGCACATAAGGTGACGCCACATCACACAAAAGCAAGCGGAGGTGATAATGTGACACAATTAGAAAAACATCGCAAAGCAAAAGGCTTGACACAAGAAGATGTCGCCAAAGCTTGCGATGTCGATAGAAGTACAGTAACTAAATGGGAAGCTGGAATATTTCTTCCCCGCGCCGACAAACTGCCGATTCTAGCCAAATTTCTTGGCTGCACAATCGACGAATTGTTGATGTCAGATGTCGAGGACTAGACAAAAGGAGTGAGTGCAGTGTTGTTAATGGGTATTCGTCAATTTGCGCAAAGCCGGGGCATAAGCGACAAACGGCTGCGCAGGCTGATAACGGAAGGAAAAATTTCGGCGGCCAAGGATTGCGGCAAATGGCTGCTGGTTGCCGAGGTTGTCGACAAGCAGTTGATGGAGCTGTTCGCACCGCCGCCGATGATGCAGGTGCCAAAACTCAAAAACGGCTTTAGGGCAGCGTTAAAAGCTGCTGCATATAAATAAAAAAGGAGTGAGTATATGAGTACGTTGTTTAAGATTCTTGCGGCAATAGCCCTAGCACTGCTTGTGAGTGGGTTTGACACCGACTATTTGGACAAGGAACAAGTAGCCTACAAGGAAATCAACCACGTTGTACAAAGCGGCGAGACGCTGTGGGGCATAGGAGAAAAATACTACGACGGCAGCAAACCGTTTGCAGAGTTCATGTATGACTTACGTAACAATAACGGCTTTCAAGTCGGTGGTGGGCGCAAGTATCTGCAAGTAGGCGACGTTGTGGTAGTGAGGGTGAAAGAAAAATGATGTGCAACATAATCAAGGCGCACTCACCGATGTTTAAGAGTGCCGAAACTGCCTTGCTTCACAAAGAGCCTACGGCTCAAAAACATTATATTTTGAGGGCAAATTGGTATGCTTTGGCAATATCCATTTTGACTAAGCACGACGCTACGGCAGCGTGTAAGCTTATGGGCGTGTTTGAGCGCAGAAAGAAAAGAAAATAAGGAGGCTACGAAATGGAAGAGAAAAACAAAAGGATACTGGGAATTGGCTACAATCCCGATGACGATGTTGTAGGGTATGTCAACACCAAACTAAGCGAGGAAGAAGTGCTGATGGCTTATAGCTTGCTGACTCATGCTTTGGTTATCGCCTTGACAGAGAAGTATATGAAAGGACAAGGTAACGACCTCGACGAAGCTGTTGCCGAAGCATGGCGCAAGGTTGATTATGCCGCCGACTTGGCGCATGAGTACAGCGATGAGCTATCTGATGGCGCAGAAGTAGTGGACGCGACGGAGGTAGAGCAATGAGTGTAACAATGATTATGACGGCTGCTGAGATGGCCGAGGACAGAGCAAAATGGTTGGAACTGCGTAAGACAGGTATCGGTGGCAGCGACGCTGGCGTTATCGTAGGAGTTAACACCTACCGCAGCAAATTCGCGTTGTGGCAGGATAAAACAGGGCAGATGGACGAGATTGAAGTATCTGACGCTGCCAAGGAACGCATGGAATGGGGCACACGCCTCGAAGAACCGCTGGCACAGTGGTTCGAGGATAAGACAGGCAAGAAACTCCGTCGCTGCGGTATGGTACGCAGTGACGAGTACCCTTTCATGATTGCGGATGTGGACAGAACAGTTGTAGGTGAAAATGCTATTGTGGAAATCAAAACCACGTCAGCATACAACTATGACGAGTGGGCAGACGACAGAGTGCCGCCTAGCTACATCGTCCAAGCTTTGCATTACATGGCCTGTGGCGGCTACGACAAATGCTATTTTGTCTGCCTGTGCGGTGGACAGAGAGCTGTCATCCGTGAGATGGACCGAGACGACGAGGAAATCAAGGCTTTAATTGAAGCCGAGAGAGACTTTTGGGAAAACTTCGTAGTCCCCAAAAAGATTCCCGAAGTTGACTATACCGAAAGCTGCCGTGAGGCTATCGAAAAGATGTATCCGGCAAGTGGCGAAAAAGACCCCCTGCCCATGGGCGGCGAGTGGGAGAAAGAGTGCGACCAGATTAAAGAATTGGAAGCACAGATAACCCAGCTCAAAAAGATTATCGAAGAAAAGAAAAACAAGCTGCGTTTGCAACTCGGCAATTACGAGTACGGCGAATGTGGCGATTACAAGATTTCCTACAGCCTGCGTGAGCGTGCTGCTTGGGACAGCAAGGCGTTCGCTGAAGATTATCCCGACCTCAGCAAGAAATATCGCACAGTAACGCAATACAGAGCGTTGTCTGTAAATCTTACTAAACAAGCTAAAAAGCGTAGAGCCAAGGCAGAAGAAGTGGAGGACTAAAAACAATGGTAAACACAAAAGGTATCGTAACCAAAACCCAACAACAGGAGTCAAAACAAATGCAAATTAATCAGACGGCTAATGCTTCTGTTGCGGCAGTCATGAATAGCTTGCTTGATAGTTCAGGCATTAGAAAACGTATTGACGAATTGCTCGGAAAAAGGGCAGCTCAATTGTGCAGCTCTCTAATCACCATTGCAAACTCCACTCCGGAAATGCGCCAAGCTGCCACACAAGCACCCATGACAATTTTGCAGACAGGTCTAAAAGCGGCGACATACGACTTGCCACTAGGAAGTGAACTGGGATACGCCTATCCTGTAGCGTTCTATAATACCAAAAACCAACGTTACGAGTGCCAATATATAATGGGCTACAAGGGTCTTTACCAATTAGCAATGCGCACAGGGGTATACACAAAGCTTAATGTGTGCGACATCAGAGAGGGTGAACTAAAGTCTTGGAATCCCTTGACGGAAGATATTGAAATCGAGTTTATCGAAGATGAGGCTGAAAGAGAAAAAGCCAAAATCGTTGGTTATTGTGGTTTCTTCCGCACAGTGACAGGTATGGAGAAATTCGTATATTGGCCGATGGCTAAAATCCAACGTCACGAGGAACGCCATCGCAAAGGCAAATACCAAAACCCTGTATGGAAGACCGACCCCGAAGCGATGAGCCGCAAAACAGTATTGCGCGACCTCATTACTCATTGGGGCCTTATGTCGATTGATTACCGTACAGCTACTCCCGATGTAGTGGCAATGGCGACTAATGCTGCCCAAGGCAAACTTGATGATGAAGAGCTGACGACCATTGAAACCATCGACGAGAGCCGCACTGTTGACATTGAGACAGGCGAAATCGTCACCGACGAGGGTTTTACCGCAGCCGAGATTGAAAGTGCCGTAGAGGGCAAATAAGAGGCTGTACGCTCCTGCGTAGCTTAGGGCACACAGGGCGTTCAACATATACGGGCGGCGTTGCTAGTGCGTCGTCCGACATTAAGAGAGGATAACAATGGAACTTGTTAAAGCCGAAAAAATCCCCACAATCTCATGGGGCGACATTGCCACTGTAGGCTATGTCGCTGCCAAAATGATGGAGAGTGCCGGAGATATTACGAGGAAAGAATTTGATAGTTTTGCAGAGCTGCTCGGCGTTGCGTTATGTGCTTGTGCAGATGAAAAACTTAGTACAGAGCTTATAGATTTCGCCAAGAAAAACGGCCTGCATTACAACGACATCGTTGCGCATGAAGGCAGCGGAATTTTGAACTAGGAGGGCGCATGGCTGACAGGAGAATGTTTTCTAAACGCATTATAAATAGCGCACGTTTTCTTACGATGCCGCTGAGTACCCAAGCCCTATACTTCCACTTGGGATTAAATGCAGACGACGACGGCGTCGTAGAAGGCTTTATGGTAATGCGTCAAGTTGGCGCAACACAGGACGACTTAAGAATTTTAGTTGCCAAAGGCTTTATAACCTTGCTCAATGATGATTTAGTGGCTTACATCATGGATTGGCGCGAAAACAACAAGATACGCGCAGACAGGAAAACAGATAGCATATACAAAGAACTCTTATTGCAAGTGTTGCCTAGCGTGGATTTACTGCCGCCGAAGCAACGAGCTGACGTAAAAAAGACGTCCGCTGGACGTCCAGTTGACAACCAACTGTCAACCATTGGACAGCATAGGATAAGACAGGATAGTTTAGGACAGGTTAGTCTAGGTCAAGATAGCATAGAACAAGAACCCCCTATAGTCCCCCAAGTCAAAGACGAAGTTGTTGTCGTCAACAATCCATTTACCTTTTGGGAGAAAAACATGGGGTTGATGACGGAATACATTTCGCAATACATACAGACGTTGGTTGCCGATTATGGTGAGCTGACGGTGATGGAGGGTATGCAGGCAGCCTTGAAGCAGGGCAAACGCAATATTGCCTACGTGGAGGGCTGCTGCAAGAACATCCACTCAGGCAACAACAGACCTGAGAAAAAAGAGCTGTTGTTCTAGGAGGTGTGAGTGTGGAAAGACAAGACGTAATCGACCTTTTCGGGTATTGGAAATCGGCAGGGCTTAAGCCGCCTGTGTCGGCAAGTAGCGTAGAGGGGCAGGAGGCGATGGTTAAATCGTTCCTAGAGCAGTACAGGGACGTAGACAAGGCGGCTGCCTTGTATCTGCGCAACAACCTGTGCCGCCTGCAATACTGGCCTCGCTTCTACGACGTAGACGAGGCGTTGGCGAACTTTCGCAGGGAGAGGGCGGCTGAGGCGGCAAAGCCCATAACGCAGTCTTCCCCGGCAAACGTGCGCAAGTGTGCAAAGCTGTGGGCATGGACGCTGTGGAAGCTGCGGCAGGGCAGGGAGATTGGCAAGTACCGCCCGAAGCACGACGAGATTGTGCGGTACGGCCAACACTTAGGGTTGTACGGCGAGGACTTGAAAAAGAACTACAAGCTGCTGGAGGTTGTACTTAACGACAGCAACTACTCCGTAGCTGTGGGTGACGAGGACATTGGCTACAAGGTGTACTTGAACCCCGACAAAGAGGTGTGCTTCTCGGTGACGACAGCCGTAGGGTTTGAACCCAACAAGATGATTCGAGTGGACTTCGACCCCTTGAAAGCGAACCCGAAATTAGCAAAGCTTCTCTGAGAGCCGCTAATGCCCCTAGAAACGTTTTTTAAGATTTACGAGTATAAAGTTACCTACCGCGTGCTTAAAATTCGTTCTACCCCTATTAGCGGCTGCGAGAGGGGCAAATAAAAAATACAAAGGAGTGAGACGATGTTGGTTTTAGAAAATATCCGTTTTGACACAGACAACAATCCGTACTGCCCGAAGTGCAATGCTCCGCTAAAGAAGCTGCTGCACTCGGTGACGACAAAGGATAGCAGAGGCACTTTGTTCTATCTCCGCTGTGCTGCCTGTGGCAGAGTTCTGCTGGCGAGAGATGACGGAAAAGGGTACAGAGGATAGCCTCGGATGATGATTTTAATAAATTTTAATAAAACGGGAAATAGAGGTGGGAAATAGTGAATAAAGAGAGAGTTGCGACAGGGCAACGGGACGCCAAAGGCAACATGATTTACAGCGACGACACTTTGAAAATCAAAGGACAGTACACCGGGGAAATTTTTCAACAGAGGGGACGCTGGATGGTGGCGGTGGAGACGCTGCGCTTTATGTTCCCGATAACCATACTGCCGCTGAACGTTGCTGTAGAGCTGTATCACGCCGAATGTACTAAGGAGGCAAAACATGACGATTGAAACTGCTTTGAGGTTTATGTTGGGATTGTTGATATTTGTTTTGATTATCGGTGTGCCGTTCGCTATCGGCTGTGCTATCGTGTTGCAGCTCTGGCGTTGGCTGATGTAAGGAGGGTGTTTGAGGATGATTGAAAGAAAACTTTATATGTGTGAATTCTGTAGAACAGATTACAAAGACGCAAAAGATTGCATAGCTTGTGAGGCGAAGCACAAAACGAAGCTGCATATACAGGACGCAGTATACAAACCATTTAAAACGGTTAACGACGGATTCCCTATCAAGCTGGTTGTTGTCGCTGATGATGGCAGCGTAGCCTCGTATCATCGTGGATAAGGAGAGTAACAAATGACACCAGAACGCAAAAAGTGGTGGGATAACCTGCCACAAGGAGAAAGAGAATTGCGTGAAGCGATTGCGGAGCGCAAAAAGTGGGTGAAGATTGACAAGTCATATCTGCCTGATGGTAGCACAGACATTGAGTATGTTAAGAAGATGTTGCGCCGTCAGAAACTTATGCTCAAGGCACTCAAACATGAGCTGGAGCGCGGGGGCAAGTGTGGCGTGATTTATCGCAATGTGTGCAACGTCCTTATGCCTACATGCGATGTATGCGGCGCAGTCATAAGCGGCGGCAATATTAAGCCAGTAAAATATTGCCCATGTTGCGGCAGGAAGATTAAACAAACCGAGGTGTAAAATGACAGAGTTTGATTACGTTATACTGGGGACAGGGGCGTGCTTGCTTGTAGTGCCAGCCATAATAGCAACGTGGCTGGCATTATACGACGATTTGAAAAGGAGATGGGGGAAGTAAGATGGAGTTTAGAGAAGCACTCAAACTGATAAAGGATACGTGCGAAAAGGCAGATGATTGCCCGGAATGTCCGTTTAGCTTTGGAGAAGGCAGGAACCGATGTTCTATTGATAGTGTCGAAGTTGGCGAACATATCGACCTTATCTGCAAGGGGGTAGAAGAAGCGAAAAAGCAGGCAGAAAAGCCAATGACTGTAGAAGACGCTCAAGTGTACGTGATAAACCAGCTTGACGACCGCACTAAGCTTGAACAGCTTGCAGAAGAAGCGGCTGAGCTGTCACAGGCGGCGTTGAAGCTTATCCGTGCCAGCGAGTTATGTAATAACCCAACAACGATTACCAAAGAGCAAGCGTTGCAGAATATGCAGGAAGAAATTATTGATGTGCTTATGTGCGCTAGAGCTTATAACTGTGAGCTAGAGTGCGCTGATTTTGCGGACGCTGCGGAGAACAGCCCCAAATGGTTACGCTGGGCAGAGAGATTGAAGGGAGCGAATAGATAATGACAGATGAGCAAAAAGAGCTTTACGAAGTTGCAAAACCGTTGGTGGAGTATATCAGAAAAAAATATACGCCTATGACTACCTTGATAGTCACAGGCGCAGGGGTTGAAGTTTTGAGTACAGAAGTCAACGTGGCGTTTGATAATGATGACTATTGGGATTAGCCGATAAAAGAGGGGTGGTGTAGTGCCGGGCAAAGAAAAAGCCCTACGTTGTGTGGGAACGCAGGGCAGGAAGAATGTTATTTCTTCCTAGTTTGGGATAGCGCACTACCAGCAACAGACTTGGAAGTCTTGCTAAACTTATTGCTTTTCAAAATATGAGAAGCCTTACTAGCAACTGCTGTAGACGTTTGCTTCTTGTTCGGCATTACATTCACCTCCTTTTTTATATAAACAAAATTGCATACTATGTATAGTGCAAGTTACTGACCTCTGCACTATACATAGTATTATAAAGAAGAGAGGACAAAAAGTCAAATGCTAAATGTTAAAAAAGCGCGAACAGAAAAGCATGTAAGCAAATATATGCTAAGCAAGCTAACAGGCATTACACGCTCAGCTTTAACTGCTGTTGAAGCTGGCGGCGATGTGAAGCTGTCTACGCTCTACAAAATAGCTGAAGCTCTGGGCGTGGATGTAGTGGATTTGTTTGAAAGGAGCGAATAAATAATGGCAAAATATAACTGTTCTACAATAGGTAAGTACATGATGATGATAAAAGAGGATATTAAAGAAGCACTGCAAGGCAGGGTTGAGGGTGAAGCCGCCAGCAAGGAAGAGTGCGACAAGCTCATACTTGACTCGTTCGATGAAGCTGTCTTTCAATTACAGGAAGCGTTAGTTGCTGGTCGTACATTGGAACGTGTCGCACATAATCATGGCGTCCTGCCGAACAATGAAACGTTTCAAGAATACATAAAAGTGTATGGAGAAGAAAGGTTAAAATACAACGATTACGAATACGAGGGTGAAGAAAATGACGATTAAAGAGGAAACACTACTAGACCAGCTGGAAGCCTCTAACAGCATGATTAACAGCTACGTAAAGCGTATCAGCAACCTACATA
>CAVBQX010000012.1:0-50978 GCA_963597755.1 Segatella copri | reverse complement strand
ATGTTAAGGTGGGGCGTTGTAAACGCTGGTGATATATTAGTAGCAAAAAATACTAATAAAGAGGCAGAGTTGCTGGCTGATGGAAATGTGAAGTTAGCGGAAGGGACGACGTGTTCTATTAATCAGTGGTTAATAAAAGTCTATGGATGGAGTACTGTACAGACTTACGTGTACGCTATTGACAAAAGAAGTGGAAAATCTTTGTCGGAGATCCGGGAAGAATATATGGAGCAACATGAAGATGCTGAATAGACAATTATTGGCTATGATGGGTGATATGCTTATGATATGAAAACTTTTATATATTATCGAAGGAGTGTGTTGTTGATGAGAAAGGTGTCTAAATTTGCAGCTGCTATGCTTAGCGCAGCTGTTTTTATGAATGGGGTTAGTGTTTCTATTGCAATGGCCGCATCTCAACCAAGGTTTGTACAGGTGGATGAAAATTATGACCCATTTGCAGATGATGAGGCGCAAACATCGCAAGAAACCGATACTAGCAAATTAACCTTTAAAGAACGATTGGCGTTGCAGAAAAAGGAAGAAGAGAAATCTAATCAGAAGATTGTCATTGATAACGTATTGCCGGGACATATATATATTCCTAAAGGTACGGTGCTTAACGTAGAGCTTGTTGAAGCTGCTAATCCTAAAACTCACAAGAAGAACCAACAGGTAGATTTTAGAATGGCGGAGCATTTAATTATTAATGGTGTGATTGTTATTCCTAAAGGTACAATTGGCAAGGGATATGTTTATGAGTCCCAAAAGCCTGGCGGGTTTGGCAGAAAAGGGGTGTTGCGTATTGCTGCGCAAGAGATTAAGACCATCAATAATGTTACCGTGCCCCTGAAAAAAGGCTTGGAAGGCAAGGGAAAGACTGATGGTGGTGCGGTAGCAGTGGCAGCAGCAGTTAGTTTGATTGGTGGTATCTTTATGAAGGGTAGCAACATTAACTACCCTGCAGGTACTGATTTTCAGGTTGAGGTAAGGGAGAATACTGATCTTGGTGTAACTAAGGATCAGCTTGCAGATGCAATGAATCCTAATGTGCCCCATGGTAATGAAATTTTTGTGGATGCTAGATGACCTAGTATAATTAATGAGTTAGCGCGCAACTTTCGTTGCGCGTTTTTCTTTATTTATCACGTGCAGTGTGATAAAATTAATATATTATGGGTGAGTGTGTATTGCATCCACCCGATTATTTAGATCTGGCGGAGGCGAGGCTGTGACAATGGAGCAAGGTAATATGGAATATGGTACGCTTTATTTGTGCGCTACGCCCATAGGTAATTTAGAGGACATGACGCCACGTGCCCTACGCATGCTGCAGGAGGCCGATTTGATTGCGGCTGAAGATACACGCCACACATTGCAGCTTTTGAATCACTTTGGTATCAAGGGGCGCCTGGTGCGTTACGATGAGCACAGCAAGGAAAAGCAGGGAGAATATCTGCTTGGGCAGCTTGTGGCAGGCAAAAGTATTGCCTTAGTCAGCGACGCCGGCTTTCCCGGTATTGCCGATCCGGGCGAGGCCTTGGCGCAGGCTGCTATTGCACAGGGCGTGCGCGTGGTGCCGGTGCCTGGCGCGAATGCGGCATTATGTGCGCTTATCGCCAGCGGTATGCCCACCTATCCGTTTTTCTTTGGCGGCTTTTTGCCTAAGAGCAGACGTAACAGGCGTGAGCAGCTGGAGCTGTGGCAGCATATTCCTGCAACGATGATTTTATACGAAGCACCGCACCGCATTGTAGAGGTGCTGCGCGATATTTTGGAGGCCTGGGGCGACAGGCCTTTAGCGGCGGCCCGCGAACTGACTAAGCTACACGAGGAGTTTTACCGTGGCAGTGTGAGCGGTTGCCTGGCGTGGCTGGAGCAAAACCCGCCGCGCGGAGAGTTCTGCCTGGTGCTTGGCGCAGGTGATGGCGCAAGCTCTGATGCAGAGCCTGAGCTGGAGCCGCTGGACGAGGTGCGCAATCTGATGGCACAGGGCATGGATAAAAAGAATGCCTTGGCGCAGGTGGCAAAAAAACGTAAAATCCCCAAACGGGAGCTATATAACCAACTAATTTCTGAAGGAGATGGGTCTGACAATGACTAAACCGAGTTATTATATTACAACACCAATTTATTATCCCAGCGATAATCTGCATATTGGCCATGCCTACTGCACCACTATCGCTGACAGCCTGGCGCGCTTTCACCGCTTGAAGGGAGAGGACGTATTCCTGCTGACCGGCAGTGATGAGCATGGGTTGAAAATTCAGCGCAAGGCTAAGGAAAAGGGCGTAACCCCTATTCAGTATGTTGATGCTATTATTGCTAATTTTAAGCTTTTGTGGCAACGCTTGAATATTTCAAATAACGATTTTATCCGCACCAGTCAGGAACGTCACCACAAGGTTGTACAGGACGCTTTGCAAAACATTTATGAGCAGGGCGATATTTATAAAAAGAATTACAAGGGTCTGTATTGCGTTCCCTGCGAATCCTATTGGCTGGAGCGCCAGCTGGATGAGAACGGCTGCTGCCCTGACTGTCATCGTCCTGTGGAGGAGATGGAGGAGGAGAGCTACTTCTTTAAGATGAGCAAGTACCAGGACTGGTGGCTGCAATTTATCGAGGAGCATCCTGATTTTATCCAGCCTGCAAGCCGTCGTAACGAGATGATTAATTTCGTTAAGCAGGGTCTGGAGGATTTGTGCATTACCCGTACCACCTTTGACTGGGGTATTCCTGTGCCCTTCGATAAGAAGCACGTTGTTTATGTTTGGTTTGATGCGCTGTTGAACTATCTGACCGGCATTAAATATGGCACCGATGATGCCTTCTTCCATAAATATTGGCCTGCAAGCCTGCACTTGGTAGGCAAGGAGATTGTGCGCTTTCACACTATTATCTGGCCGATTATGTTGCATGCTATGGGCTTGGAGATGCCGCAGCTGGTTTATGGTCACGGCTGGTTGGTTGTTGATGGCGATAAGATGTCCAAATCCAAGGGTAATGTTATCGACCCGCTGGGCCTGATTGACGAATTCGGTGCGGATGCTATACGTTACTTCCTGCTGCGCGAAATCAACCTGGGCAGTGATGGCAACTTCTCCCGCGACGCACTGATTAACCGTATTAATGCCGATTTGGCCAATGATTTGGGTAACCTGTTGCACAGGACTGTGAGCATGATTGAAAAATACCATGGTGGCGTTGTAGAGGATGCCGGCGCAAGTGAGCCTATTGATGACGAGCTGAAGGCCTTGGTTGCCGAAACCACTGCAGCCTATGTTAAGGCTATGGACGCTATGGAAATCAACACTGCTATCAAGGGCGTGTGGGCGCTTATCAGCCGTGCTAATAAATATATCGATGAGACTGCACCGTGGATTCTGGCAAAGGATGCAGCTAAGGCTGACCGTCTGAAGACCGTTATGTATAATCTGGCAGAGGTTTTACGTATTGTGGCAATTCTTATCAGCCCGTATATTCCTGCAACCAGCCCCAAGATTTATACTCAGCTGGGTTTGGCAGTGCCGGAGCAGTTCCTTTTGGCAGATGCTGTTTGGGGTGGCCTGGCAAATGGCACCAAGGTTTGCAAGGGTGAGCCTTTGTATCCGCGTATCGAGGTTACAGAGGATGGTGCCACTATCATCGGCGGTAAGCGTTATGAGCACAAGGCAGCAGCACCTGCGCCTGTAGAGGCAGCAAAGCCTGCTATGGAACCCATTAAGCCGGAAATCAGTATTGACGATTTCGGTAAGGTTGACCTGCGTGTAGGCAAGGTTCTGCAAGCTGAAAAGGTGAAGAAATCTAAAAAGCTGCTTAAGCTGCAGGTAGAAATCGGTGATGAGGTGCGCACTATCGTGAGCGGTATTTCTCAATACTACGAGCCTGAGCAGATGGTGGGTAAGAACGTTGTGGTTGTTGCCAACCTGGCACCTGCTAAGCTTATGGGCATCGAATCCTGTGGTATGCTGCTATGTGCATCGGATGGCGAGGGCAAGCTGGCACTGGTTGACCCGCAGGACCTGGCAAGCGGCAGCCGCGTTAAATAAGTAGAATATACAAAGGAGTCATTATGTCAGAAAAGCTGTTTTCCAGACTATATTGGCGTCCTTATATCTTGATTGGCATCAGTATGCTGCTGGTTTTGCTCAGCAGCCTGATGCCTTACCTTTTGCCTCATGGCTGGCTGGGCAAAAATTATCCCGGCTATGACCTATATATGTTTAAGGCTATGGCCTGGATGATTAAGCTGGCGATGCTGCTGTATATCTGGTGTGTGGTGTGCGCAGTGCGCAAGCGCTACTTTCCTAAGCTGCAAACGCTGTGTACGTCCGAGGTGCGCGCGGTGATCACCGACTATAAGCAGAGCTGGAGCCGCGGCAGACAGTTGTGCCCGGTGTTTAGCTATACTGTGGACGGCAAGGAGTACAGCGAGGCCTTGAACGAGTCGAAGGGTGAGAAGGATAAGGATGGCGATATTATCGAGCGTGGCTTTACGCTGAAGCTGCCGCGCAAAATAGTTTATAATCCGCAGGATCCCAGGCAGTTTTACTTGCCTGGCTGCGAATATTATTCACGCAAGGCGGCTATTTTCCGCTTTGTGCTTTTCAGCCTGCTGTTTTTCTTGCAGCTATATTTGAACGTGTTTATGTATTTGAGGTAAGCTTATGAGTAGAACTGGTTTGTGGGATTCACATGCACATTTGGATGATGAAGCATTTAATGGCGACAGGGAGCAGCTGATTGCACAGCTGGAGCAGGACCTGGATGGTATTGTCAACCCAGGCTGTGACGGTGTCAGTAGTGCCTTCGCTGTACAGCTGGCCGAAAAATATTCCTTTATTTATGCAGCTGTTGGCTATCATCCCGAAAATCTTAAGGGTATCGCTCCTAATTATTTGGACGAGCTGGCTAAATGGGCGCAGCATCCTAAGGTTGTAGCGATTGGCGAAATCGGTCTGGATTATTACTGGAAGGAAAACGAGCCTAGGGAGGTGCAAAAACGCATTTTCTTAGAGCAGGTGGATCTGGCGAAGCAGTTTAATCTGCCCATCATCATCCATGACCGTGATGCGCACGGTGATATGCTGGAGCTGTTCCAAAAGGAGATAACAGGTGTGCAGGCTGTATTCCACTGCTTTAGCGGTTCGCTGGAAATGGCCAGGGAATTAGCTAAGCGCGGCTATTATTTTGGCTTTGGCGGCACGTCTACCTATAAAAATGCGCAGAAGGTGCGTGAGGTGTTGCAATACGTACCTAAAGAGCTGCTGCTTTTTGAAACGGACAGTCCTTATCTGACGCCTGTGCCCTTCCGTGGCAAGCGTAATAACCCTGCCTATACGGAATACACAGCACGTAATGCGGCGCAGGTTTTGGGTATGGAATTTGAGGAGCTGGCGGCTATCGCTACGGCGAACACCAAGCGCCTTTTCTGGAAAATAAAATAAGGATATAGCTACCTACTATAAAACCCGGCCATGTCGTTCAAGGACAGGACCGGGTTTTGTTTACGTAGGTTTATTTTTTCAAGTGTTTATCATAAAAGGCGATGATGATATCCATGATTTCGGGCTGTACCCAGAAAGGACCACCGTGGGCAGCACCCTTTACCAGATAGCGGGTTGCTTCGATATTGTGCTGTGCCAATGCTTCGCGCAAGAGCTCTGTCTGGCTGGGAGAAACAAGTACGTCGGCATCGCCGTGCATCAAAAGGAAGGGAGCGGTTTTGCTGCTGATATAGGTGAGCGGGTTGGCTGCCTTAGCTCCCTCGGGGTTGGTGCTGATACCGCCGTCCTTGCCGCCAAATACGGGCGAGCCGTTTACCCACAGGGCTTCGGTAGCACCGGCACTACGGTGCTTGGCCTGTACTTCTTCACTGTAATCTGCACCGATAGAGGTCATGTCAGATACGCCATAAACATCAACAACGGCTTGTACGTCACTGCTTTGGTCGAGGTTGGCACCCTTGTCAAAGCCCTTAACGCCGTTAGTGGTTCCGGCCATGGCAGCCAGGTAACCGCCCGCACTGCCGCCAAATACGCCGATGTGCTTGGCGTCTATGTTAAATTTATCGGCATTGGCACGCAAATAGCGCACTGCTGCCTTTACATCCTCTAAGGGGCCGGGGAAGGTGGTGGTGGGAGCGACGCGGTAAGTGATGCTGGCAACCACGTAGCCATGCTCGGCCATATCCAGCCACTGCTGTACATATCCGTCCTTGTTGGCGTTAATGAAGCCGCCGCCGTTAACGTAAACGATGGCAGGATGCTTTTGTCCGTCCTTGGGCATAACGATGTGCATAGTAAGATCTTTATTCATATAGCCGCGGTCAGGGACCTGGGCGTAGGTAACATTGCTGATGAGCTGGATAAAGGGACGGTCGTTGTGCTGTAATTCTAAATTGATGGTGGGAGTGCCGCTGGCGGCAGCAGTGCCACTAATGGCAAAGCACAAAAGACCAAGTGCGAGCGCGGTGCGCAGAGCTGTAAATTTCATTAAAATCATCCTTTCTTTACGCCTCAATTGTTTCACAATATTAGTTTATAGCTTACTAGTAGCACTGTCAACTTATTTTGTGTTATAGCTATATCTACAGAGCTAAATATGTTAAAATATAATGATAGACTAAATTAGGACGCTTTGACGGAGGCCAAAACGATGAAGCAAGCAGAGCAGGGTGTTGCCATGCCTTTGGTAAGGGCAATGCTGGAATATAAAAATGAAGATATATATCCAATGCACACTCCTGGGCATAAGGGAGGACGCGGTATGCAACGCCTATTGCGGCAGGAGCTGGGCGCGGCCGTTGCCATGGATGTGTCACTGATGAGTGAGCTGGATGATATTCATGAGCCGGAAACCTATATTAAAGAAGCGCAGCGACTGGCGGCCAAGGCCTATGGCAGTGATGCCTGTTTTTGGGCGGTGAACGGTACCAGTCAGGCTATTCATGCTATGCTGCTTACGGCTTTAAACCCTGGTGAAAAGCTGCTTTTGCCGCGTAATGCGCATCGCAGCGTGGCCGGCGGCTTGGTTTTGGGTGGTATTGTGGCGCAGTATTTGCAGCCGGAATTTAATGCGGATTTTGGTCTGCAGATGCAGGTTACGCCGCAGGCGGTGGAGCAGGCGCTGTCGCGGGATGCTGATATTAAGGCAGTGCTGCTCACCAGTCCCAATTATTACGGCATAGCGGCGGATGTTCGCGCAATAGCGGCTGTCTGTCATGCGCATGGGGCAGTGCTTTTGGTAGATGAGGCGCATGGCCCGCATTTGGGCTTTAGCGAGCTGCTGCCGCCGTCGGCGCTGCAGTGCGGTGCAGATGCCTGCGCCCAGAGCACGCATAAAATTTTGGGAGCAATGACGCAGTGCAGCATGCTGCATGTGCAGGGAAAGAACCTGGATTTGCAGCGCGCTGCAGATGTTATGAGCATGCTGACGACGACCAGTCCGAACTATTTGCTTATGGCGTCGCTGGATGCGGCACGTGCGCAGGTGCAGACTTATGGTCGAGGGATGGCAGAAAATGCTGTGCAGGCTGCTGCTAAGCTGCGCCGTCTGTGTGCAGCGCATGTAGGACTACGCGTGCTGGAACAGGCAGATTGCGGCGGCCTGCAGCTGGATAGCACCAAGGTGACGGTAAATTTTGCTGCCTGGGGCTACACAGGCGTTGAGGTGGGAGCTGCGCTGCGCAGGGCACGCATTGCTGTAGAGCTTGTAGATGCCTGCAACGTGCTGTTTTTGGTTACCTATGCAGATAATACGACCGATTATGATGAGGCACTGGCACGGATAGAAGCAGTGTTATGTACCTTGGAGGCTGCTAAGCGTAAGCCTGTGCAGCTTTTGGCTGCCGGTCCTGTGCCTGTAGCGCAGGCTGTATTGCCGCTTAGGGAGGTGTTCTACCGCCAAAAGCAGGCATTGCCTCTGGCGCAGGCTGTGGGCAAAATCTGCGGCGAGCAGGTAAGCTTTTATCCACCGGGTATACCTGTACTGCTGCCGGGGGAACTGGTGACAGAAGAGCTTGTGGCCTATTGCCTGGCACAAAAGGCTTTGGGACTGCCGGTTAGCGGCCCTGCAGACAGTACGCTGGCAACGCTGCGGGTGCTAAAGGATTGAGGTGCGCATGATGAAGGGCATTTTTATAACATTTGAAGGAATAGATGGTACAGGTAAGACCACACAGCAGCACTTGGTGGCGCAGGCCTTGCGTGACCGGGGTTATGATGTTGTCGAAAGTCGTGAGCCTGGTGGCACGCAGCTGGCCGAAAGCGTGCGGCAGCTAGTGCTGGATGCATCCTTGCCGCTAACAACAGATACGCAGACGCTGCTGTATCTGGCAGCGCGTAGTGAGCATGTTAACAAGCTGCTACGTCCGTCGCTGGCAGCAGGTAAGATAGTTATTTGCGACCGCTTTAGTGATAGCACGCTGGTGTACCAAGGATTGGCGCAGGGTAAGACCTTGGCAGAGCTTGATATGCTGCGTCAGCTGAATGCTTTTGCAACCGGCGGCCTGGTGCCCGATTTGACGCTGGTGTTTGACGCTAGTCCCGAAAAGCTGCTTGCACGTCGTGCGCAGAGGGGTGTGAGTGACCGCTATGAGCAGCAGGGTTTGGAGTTTCAAAAACGCCTGCGTACAGGCTTCTTGCAGCTGGCAGAATATGAGCCGCAAAGGATAAGGCTGATTGATGCCGACGGCAGTGTGAACGAGGTTAGCAAGGCGGTACTGGCAGCTATTGGTAGCGTGCTTGATGAGGGAAAATAACATGTGGGATAATGTAGTTGGCCATGCAGCGCAAAAGCAGTACCTGCAGCGCTACCTAAAGGCGCAGGAGCGGCCGCACGCTTTGCTGTTTAGCGGCCCTGACGGGCTGGGCAAGCGTCAGCTGGCATTGGAATTCGCCAAAACGCTTTTGTGCGCTACGCATACGGGAAACGATGGCTGTGAGGCCTGCAGCTTGATGAATTTGGCAGCTGGCAACTTGGGGCACCCTGATTTTTTCCTGGTAAAGCGCGAGGTTTCTGAAAAAGAAGGAAAAATACGTTATAAGGATATATATATAGACCAAATAAGAGCTTTGATTGAGCAGGCAGCCCTGACACCTGTAATGTCGCGTACAAGGGTGTGTGTGATCGAAGACGCTGACACTATGTGCAATGGTACTGCAGCGGTTGCTAACTCCTTTTTGAAGCTGCTGGAGGAGCCGCCAGAGGGATGGGTAATTATTCTGCTTACCAGTAAGCCTGATAAAATCTTACCAACGATTCTTTCGCGGGTAGTGCAGCTGCGCTTTCAGGCAATAGAACTGCCGCTGGTGGAGCAGGTGCTGGTGCAAAAGGGTGTGCCACAAGCTGAAGTGCCTGTGCTGGCACGTATTGCCGAAGGCTCTATCGGGCAGGCACTGCGCTTATATGCAGGTAACGGTGATGTACACAAGACGAACGCCAAGGATTATAATGCTTTGGCAATGCGCGCGCAGGCCTGGGCCTTTTTAGAAGCACTGCCGCTGGCGGCACCGCTTAACTATATTGCCGGTCGCAGCTGGCAGGCTAAGGGTTACCAAAAGCTGGACGCGCTGCTGCTGGTGCAGCTGTGGCAGCTTTTGCTGTATGATTTACTGCTGTGTAAATTGCAGCTTTATGATAGAATATATAATATAGATTTGCTGGATGAGCTAAAGGCTCAGGCTGGCGCCTGGCAGCTGGCTGCGCTAAAGCGTGCTCTTGCACTATTGCAGTCTACATATGATGATATAGCGCATGATGCCGGGGCCAAGGCGGCGCTGGAAGCTATGGCGCTTAAAATAGATCAAATATATAAGGAGTGATGATTAATGCCGACAGTAGTAGGGATCCGCTTTAAAAAGGCGTGTAAGATATATTATTTCGACCCTGCGCAAACAGGAGCAGCTAAGGGTGACTGTGCCATTGTAGAAACAGCCCGCGGTGTAGAATACGGCGAGGTGGTTATCGGACCGCGCGAGGTGGATGACAAGCAGATTGTTTCGCCGCTTAAGCCTGTAATCCGCAAGGCTACAGCAGATGATGATATGAAGCTGGCAGAAAATAAAATCCGCGAAAAAGAAGCCTTTAATATCTGCCTGCGTAAGATAAAAAAACACGATCTGCCCATGCGTCTGATTGACGTGG
Organism: Segatella copri; assembly: GCA_963597755.1. Lineage (GTDB taxonomy): Bacteria > Bacillota > Negativicutes > Acidaminococcales > Acidaminococcaceae > Phascolarctobacterium_A. The sequence continues at coordinate 40,829 of CAVBQX010000012.1, read as the reverse complement.
AATTTACCTTTGATGTTAACAAGATTATTTTTTACTTTACAGCCGATGGACGCATTGATTTCCGCGAGCTGGTAAAGGATCTGGCATCGGTGTTCCGCACCCGCATCGAGCTGCGCCAGATAGGCGTGCGTGATGAGGCCAAGATGCTTGGCGGTATCGGCAGCTGTGGGCGACCCTTATGCTGTGCTACCTTTTTGGGGGATTTTGAGCCTGTTTCTATCCGTATGGCTAAGGATCAGAGCCTGTCGCTTAATCCTACCAAGATTTCGGGTATCTGCGGCCGTCTGATGTGCTGCTTGAAGTACGAAAATCATATGTATTGTAAAAACGGCTGCGGTGGCTGTGGCAGACGCGAGCGTATTGAAATTCCCAAGATGGGCAGTGTGGTTGTGACAACTATGGGCGAGGGCAAGGTTGTAGGCATTAACCGCAAGGAGCATACTGCTGCTGTGCAGCTGGCACCGGATAATACCATTCAGGTGGCGTGGGACGAGCTGGTGGATGCCTCCCAGGCTGATAATGTCTGAGGGCATGAGCGGTCTGCGCTGTGATTATCTGCCAGGCTGCCGCTACAAAATTTGGCAGGACGCAGGTGAATTTTGCTTTACTACCGATGCGGTGTTCTTGGGAAATTTTCCGCATGTGGTGCGTCAGGCCAGGGTGCTGGAGCTTGGCTGTGGCACGGGTGCTATAAGCATGCTGCTCGAAAGCAGGGGAGCAGCGCAAATAACCGCTATTGACTGCAATGAGCGTATTACGCAGCTTTTGCGCCGCAGTGTAGCCGATAACGGCCTGCAGGATAAGCTCAATGTTGTAGATGGCGATATCCGCGATTATAAAAAGCTGTTGCAGCCGGAAAGCATGGACTTGGTGGCTGCCAACCCTCCCTATCGCAACAGTGGCAACGTGCGCCAGGTTGGCACTGCCGCCTGCCATGAGCTGACTGCTACGCTGGAGGATTTTTTCCGTGCTGCCGCCTATGCAGTACGCTACCGTGGACGCTTTGCTTTGGTGCAGCTGCCTGAGCGCTTTGCTGAAAGCATGCAGCTGGCATTTAAGTATGGCCTGCAGCCTAAGCGGCTGCAATGGGTGCATTCGCGCATCGATAAACCTGCATGGATTTTTTTGATGGAAATGCAAAAGGGCGGCAGCTATGGTCTGGATGTTTTGCCGCCGCTAGTTATGTATAACGCCGACGGTAGTTATACTGAACAGGTGCAAAAATATTATAGGTGAAGAAATAGCTTAACTAAAAATATTTTTTATGCCTAGCTAACCTATATGCTAATAATTTGGTTTTTTAGATAGGTGAATATGTGCTTAGTGTCACAAATTTGACGCTTCCTGTTGTTTTATGTTAAAATAATAACCGTATTAAGGAGGATTCTATGGTTAAGAATATATGCAGATTACATTTACAATGTTTATTATCTGCCGTTATCCTTATGCTGATGGTGCCTTTCCTGACAGGTTTTGATATTCCGCAACAGGTTACGGTTCTTTGTGACGGGCAGACGAAGGAGCTGCGCACGAATACACAAAAGCCGGACAAAATTCTGCAGGAAGCCGGCATTTTATTAGAAAAGGGCGACGGCTGGCAGCTGCAGGGCAGCAGTAGTAAGCGTGTCCGTGACGGCAGTGTTATCGAGGTATTGCGTGGCAAGCCTTTTAGTGTTGTGCGTGGTAATGATACCTTGGAATATAAAAGCTATAAGCCGACTGTGGGTGAGGCGCTTAAGGATTTAGGTATTCCTTTTAGAAAGGGACATGTATACCCGGAGACAGGTGCTACCTTGGAACAGGGAATGCAGGTTTATGTTTTGGGTGATAATGAAACCTTGCATTTTAGCGAAGCTAGTCTTGATATTCCCGTGAAGTACGAAGAGGATTATAATATGAACTTCGGCACGGAAAGCGTGAGCAGTGAAGGCAAGGCCGGTACAGCTATGGTCGTATCTAAGCGTGTAAAGCATACAGATGGTAGCCATAGCGTGCAAGAGCTGACGCGTCATGTGCTTGTGGAGCCGGAAACAAAGATTATCCGTAAGGGTATGGCGATGAGTGTCTATACGCCTGAGGGATATAAGCGTTATACGAAAAAGATTTACGCTCATGCCTCTGCGTATGTTGCCACAGGCAACAGGACGGCGATAGGTCTTGTTCCTTATGAGGGAATTGTGGCAGTTGACCCGCGTATGATTCCCTTTTATACCAAGATGTATATTCCTGGCTATGGTATTGCTATGGCAGGTGATACTGGTGGCGATATGATTGGTCACCGTGTAGATTTGTTCTTTAACGATTATCATCGTGCTATCCAATGGGGTAGACGTGATATCGAAATTTATATTTTAGCTGATTAAGGTGGAATATTTGCAATGCTTAAGGAAGTGCTTGTAGTAGAAGGTAAAATGGATACGGTGGCGGTTGCTAAGGCATTGGAGGCCGATACTATTGAAACAGGTGGTTTTACGCTGGCGCCGTACACTCTGCGGCAGATTGAGGCTGCTTATAAAAAACGCGGTATCATTATTTTGACCGATCCTGACGGCGCGGGTGAACGTATTCGCCGTTACCTGACAGAACGCTTTCCTAATGCGGGGCAGGCCTTTATTCCTAAGCGGCAGGCAACTGCCAATAATGACGTTGGTGTGGAGCAGGCACAGCCAGAGGCAATTTTGGCGGCGTTGGCTAAGGTGCGTCATCATGAATATCGTCCGCAGCAGGAATTTACGGCTATGGATTTATTTCATTATGATTTGAATGGCAGTCCCAGTGCGTCTGCACGCCGTGATGCGTTAGGCGAGCTGCTTGGCATAGGCTATGGTAATGCCAAACGCTTTTTAGAAAGGCTGAATCATTATGGTGTGAGCCGTGAGGAATTTTTAGTTGCAATAGATAAATTGGAGAGTGAAGAGTGGATAAACCGGTAATTGCTTCTCCCCAGGTGACAAATCACATTCTGCACCGCTTTAAGCTGCGTGCTGATAAAAAGCTGGGGCAGAATTTTTTGATTGATGAGGATGTAGTGCGTCGCATTGTGGAGGCTGCCGAGCTTTCGGAGGCAGATACAGTGCTGGAGGTTGGCCCTGGTATTGGTACGCTGACGCAGGGATTGGCCGAAAGCGGTGCTAGTGTGGTGGCGGTGGAGCTAGATAAGCGTCTGCTGCCTGTATTAGCAACTACGCTGGATGGCTACGACAACGTGCGCGTAGTTAATGGCGATATTTTGCAGGTTGATATTATGCAGACAGTGGCAGCACCCGCGTTTAAGGTGTGCGCTAACCTGCCCTATTACATTACTACGCCGATTATTTTTGCTCTGCTGGAAAAACGTCTGCCCATGGAGCGTTTGGTGGCTATGGTACAAAAAGAGGTTGCCGAGCGTATGGCAGCTAAGCCTGGTGGCAGGGAATACGGCGCGCTTTCTGTAGCAATACAGTATTATACTGAGCCGGAAATAGCCTTTATCGTGCCACCATCCTCATTTATTCCTGCACCTGCTGTAGATTCGGCAGTTATTGTGTGCAAGCGTCGCGAGAAGCCTCCGGTAGAGGTATGTGACGAAGAACTGTTTTTCCGTGTGGTAAAGGCAGCTTTTTCGCTGCGTCGTAAAATGATTAGTAATTCGCTCAAAAATATGGGGATTACCAGCGAACAGTGCGCAAAATGGCTGCAGTTTGCCGGGATAGACGGCAAGCGTCGTGCCGAAACATTGAGCCTGCAGGATTTTGCAGCATTGGCTAATACATTTGCTGAAGGAATAGTAAAATAAAACGTAATAAAAAAACACGCAAAATTTGTAATTATTGTTACAGATTTTGCGTGTTTTTCTGCTTTTAATGGGAAGTTTACATAAATTTAATTCCGTGTGAGCATTAATTATATTCCAATAAAGCATAATTTATATAAACTTACTTGCACTATTCCCAAACGTTATAATTTACCCTCTTGCAATTGCTGTCAGAATAGTTTATATTATAACTATAGGGAATAACAAATATTCCCCTTAAGGTTTGCGCGGCGCTTTACCTCACAGCATGAAAGCGAGGTAAATATCATGGAGAAGTTATTAGCAAAAATGTATGAAGAGCCCGAAGCAAGGGCGCAGAAGAAACAATACCGCAAGTTAAATGTCCTTAAGCTTGCAGCTTTTGTTAGCCTGGCACTGTTTTACCTCATGTATAATATTAATGTTGTGCAGGGAAATGACAGCTCGTGGAGCTACGGTGCGTGGCAGCAGCTGACACTGTGGAGCATTATTGTGCTTTGTGGTATGACCTTCAGCCAGGGTAGTGACTACCTCAAATGGGGCTTAGGACTTTTGGCAGCAGGTACGGTGGTTTCGCTTTATACATACGTCTTTGTGCCGCAGCACACAATCTATTTTGGCATCTTTACCTTCCTGGGCGTTGCCTATTTGCTGGTGCAGCCGATTCATTGGTGGTTACGAAAGTCTCCCGGTTCCTGCGGTTGGCTTTTGTGTGCCATAGCCTATGATCTGACAAGGCATCTTACAGATGGCGTAATCATCTGGCAGGGTAAGATAATTGGACATCTGCCGTCTTTCCTGTACGGCGACTGGAACGTATGGTTGGGTCTGCCTGGTGCAGATTTTGTGTCTATGGAGTATGTGCCTTTCCTGCCGAACATCTTCTTATTCCTGTGCGGCCTGTACCTGTTCCAGTTTATGTCCGAACATGAAAAAGGGCAGGAATATCTAAAAAAATTAAGTTAATTCAGCCTTTCTTAATAGTCAATTTGCATAGAGCCTCTCGTGATTATTTAGTCTTTTATCTGCAAATGGTGTTTCCCTCTACTTATTTCTTCTTAAAATAATTAACACCCCTTGCAACTTAGCCAATGTCCCAAACTTGCTAATGTCCCCGCACTTATAATTACCGAGAGCGAGAAAGAAGGAAAATCCTCCGCAGCTGGCGAGCTGTCGGAGGATTTTCCTTTGCAATATATTCGCTTATAAAAGCTTGAAGCTATGCAGGGAATACAATGCTTGCGCTAGATAGATATCCTGCTTTGCCTTGGGCATAACAAACAAAAGCTGATAGGTTTTGCCTGCCTGCTGTGCTTGTGCCTGTAAAAGCAGCTTGTCGCCATGGTAATCGTCGTGACGGGCAAGGCGGCAATCCCAATTTAATTCGCCAGGATGCTGCCAACTACAATACAGCCTGGCATCAGCGTAGGCAGGTAGCGGCTCTGTTGCTTTGTAGCTGGTGCTGTCGCCTGCGTCAAGTACGGTTGCGGCAAGCATCAGGACGTCACTGGCCGTACGCACAAGCATGCTACCCTCGGTACCTGGTAGTTGCGCTAACGGGTCGCTGCCAAAGCTGCTTGGTACAGCAAGGCTGTAGCCTCCTAGTGCGCTAGTTACGGTAACAAAATCACCTGTCTGCGGTGTGCGCAGGTACTGCTTAGGTAGTGGCGGCTTGCCTACTAAGCTTGGCTTAGGCTTGGGTTTAGCAGCAGGGGCTATCGGCTTGTTGCTGACTACAGGTGCTGCAGTAGCTGCTTCCTTGCTTGTTGTCGTTTGTTCGTTTGGGGTTGCTGCTTCTGCCTTGCTAACAGCTGCTGCCTCTGTTGTAGGCTCTTTAGCAGCTTCGTTTGTTGCAGAATCAGCTGCTGCATTCGCTGCAGTATCCGTAGCAGCTTTTTGTGCTACAGGCTCTGTTGTTACTTTAGCAGCTGTCGGGTGATCTGTAGCGGTAGCTGTGTCTGCTTGTGCCTCCGATTTGCTTGCAGCAGCCTGTTGCCTTGGGACAACAACGTCTCCGTCAGCAGTTTCGACTGTGATATGCGGAGCAGCCTTGACTTCGGCTGCAGGCTTTACAGGTGTGGTAGAAACTGCAACCGGGTGCTCCTGGTATTTTTGCCATAGCTCGTCAGGGCTGGCAGCAAGGCAAATGCTGCTGCAGGCCAAAAGTGTGCTGCAAATTAGCACTGCGCGTTTCATAGCTTGTCGCAGGCTTCGTTGATAGCTGCTTCGTCAACACGCATAGCGGCGATGGTTTTTTCCATCAGCTCGTCTAACGGCCAACCAAGCATTTCCGCACCTTGCTTGATAACGTCACGGCTGCAGCCTGCAGCAAAGTGCTTATCCTTAAATTTTTTCTTGAGCGATTTCAGCTCCATGTCCTGTACGCTTTTGGAAGGACGCATGAGGGCGGCGGCGCCAATGAGACCGGAAAGCTCATCGACAGCAAAAAGAACCTTTTCCATCTGGTGCTCAGGCTCGAAGGTTACAGGAGTAAGTCCCCAGCCATGGCTGGCAGTAGAACGGATAATGCTTTCGTCTACACCGTGCTGGCGCATCAGCTCCTGGGATTTTATGCAGTGTTGCTCGGGATAAAGCTCAAAATCCAAATCATGCAATAATCCGACTATACCCCAATACTCCTCTTGCTCACCATAACCCAATTCTCTGGCAAAATAGCGCATAATGCCTTCGACCGTCAGGCCGTGGCGCAGATGAAAATGATCCTTGTTATATTCTGTAAGCAGTTCCCATGCTTCTTGTCTGTTCATCGATTATCCCTCCAAAATAGTTTATAAAAAATTATTCAATAAAACCAGGCGTCGTCAGATAACGCTCGCCTGTATCAGGCAGCAGTGCGACAATTGTTTTGCCGGCAAATTCCGGGCGTTGTGCCAGCTTAGTGGCAGCAAAGGCAGCAGCGCCGGCCGAAATACCAACTAGCAGGCCTTCGTGCTTGGCAAGCAGGCGGCAGGTGGCATAAGCGTCCTCGGCGCTGATATCCATAACCTCGTCTACGATAGAGGCGTTGTAGTTAGCAGGTACAAAGTTAGCACCGATACCCTGAATTTTATGCGGGCCAGGCTTGCCACCGTTTAAAATGGGAGAGGTGTCAGGTTCTACAGCAAAAATTTTAATTTGCGGATTGTGCTCCTTTAAATATTTGCCTGCGCCTGAAAGCGTGCCGCCTGTACCAACGCCGGCAACATAAGCGTCTATATTACCGTCAGTATCACGCCAGATTTCCGGACCTGTAGTGCGGTAATGAACAGCAGGGTTAGCAGGATTGTCAAATTGGCTGGGGATAAAAGCGCCGGAAATTTCACCGGCAAGCTCCTTGGCCTTTTCGATAGCACCTTTCATGCCCTGCGCGCCAGGCGTGAGTACAAGCTGTGCACCATAGGCGCGCAGCAGGTTGCGGCGTTCAATGCTCATGGTATCGGGCATGGTGAGGATCACCTTGTAGCCCTTGGCTGCAGCGACTGATGCCAGGCCGATGCCGGTGTTGCCGCTGGTGGGCTCGATGATGGTGCAGCCAGGCTGCAAAAGACCGCGCTGTTCAGCATCCTCGATCATGGCAAAGGCGATGCGGTCCTTGGCACTGCCGGCCGGGTTAAAGTATTCCAGCTTGGCAAGAATACTGCAATGCAGCTTGAGTGCTGCGCCGTAGTTGGCAAGCTCCAAAAGCGGAGTGTTGCCAATCAGGTCTGTAAGGTGTTTAGCAATTTTCATTATCAATTACACTTCCTTAAATATTGTAGTCTACCTGGTGCTTAGCACGGTAGTCGTTAATCATGTCTTCAAGCGTGGTGTTATCCACTACGCCGTCAACAGCATCCTGGATACGTTTGTATAGGCCAATGGTGATGCAGGAATCAATCTTGTCACAAGGTGTGCTGCAATCCAGGCAGGCAACAGGTGCCAAGCTGCCTTCCACCGTGCGGAAAATTTCACCGACGGTGTATTTATCCGGTGTGCGTGCCAGGCGGTAGCCTCCCTGGGCGCCACGGGCACTTTGCACAAAGCCTGCCTTACTTAATTGGTGGATGATTTGCTCTAAATATTTATCTGAAATTTCCTGCCGTTGGGCAACCGCTTTGAGGGGAATATAGCTGCCTGTATGGTTGATAGCTAAATCCAGCATCAAGCGCAGGGCATAGCGTCCTTTGGTAGAAATCTTCATTTACTGTCACAACCTTTCTAATGTCTATATTTTACTATGAAATTAGTAGGAATTCAACAGTTGGCAATGTATACAGCAAGATTTAGCAGGGCAAAAATAACTGCAAGCTGTAAAATGAAAATATTAGTGCCATTTTCAAGGCTTTTGTGTTAAAATACCCATATAAGTAAGCATTGGAGGATTAGCATGGAGAAGAATAAATTAGACAAAACCTTTAAATACTACCTGGGAGTTTTTACCGAGGACGAAGAGCTGGCGAAAATCTTAAACAAGGTGACCTTTCAGGAGCTGTTTAACCCCAAGTTCCTGCAGGAAAATAGTAAATTTACCTCGATGGATGATATTCTTTGGCGCAGTGGCTTTGGCATTATGAACCTGATGGAGGTAGAAAACGTTAATCAGGATAAATGGAATGAATACATTGCCAAAAATACTGAGTGTGCAACCTGGCATGAATTTGGCAAGGTGGCTATGATTGATTGGATGAAGAATAAATTAGATGAGCTTAAAAAGAGTAAGAACTAAGCTCGCAAGGCTTGCCGGGGCAGTAGCTGCTCCGGTGGGCTTTTTTTCGCAACAAATGAGGGATGAGAAATGGAAATAGTTTTGCACGCCCTAAACGGCGTGGTGACGGTGATGATTATGATTGCCGTCGGTTTTTGCTTGGAACGCAGGCGTTGGTTTAGCGAAGACAGCATATCGCTAATTTCGCGCTTGGTAAATTATGTGTGTCTGCCAACCTATATGATGACCAATATTTTGAGCCAGTTTAAGCACGACCAGCTGATAACGCTCTCACATGGTCTGATTGTGCCGCTACTGTCGATGCTGGCAGGTTATTTCATCAGCAGGCTGTTAGGACGTATTACAGGTGTACCGCATGAGCACCAAGGGATTTTTTCTATCTGCGTCAGCTTTTCCAACACAATTTTTATTGGCCTGCCCTTGGGCATCGCCCTGTTTGGGGATGCAGGTGCACCCTATATCATGATTTATTACATGGTAAATACAACGCTCTTTTGGACCATCGGTCTGCATGATTTAGCCATCGGCAGTGGCGCAGAAACGCCGCTTTTCAGCTTAAAGACGCTCAAAAGCATCATGTCGCCGCCGCTCATGGGCTTTATGCTGGGCGTGGTGATGGTGCTGCTGGAGCTGCAGCTGCCAGAGCCGCTTTTTAAATCCTTCCGTTATCTTGGCAGCATGACGACGCCGCTGGCGATGCTGTTTATCGGTATTGCGATGAGCAAAACCAATTGGAAGGAGATAGCCTTGGGCAAGGAGCTTGTAGTGGCTATGCTGGGACGCTATTTAATCTGCCCATGGATAGTTTTTTTGATTGTACCGTTCTTTAATCTGGACCCGATGATGGAGAAGGTGTTTGTGATTATGGCGGCTATGCCTGCTATGACGAACACGGCGATTGTAGCTAAGGGCTATGGCGGTGATTATAAATATGCTGCCATGCTGACAGCAGTAAGCACGCTGCTGGCAATTATCGCTATTCCGTTTTATATGTGGCTGGTGCATTAATGAGCATATGATAACGCCCTGTCCCTACTGCGTACCTTGGCAGTATGGACAGGGCGTTTGCTTTGCGCTCGTACTAGAAGCATATAAAGCTTAATAGCAAAAGCATAGAAAGAAATTTTTACATTGTCGCTTTTATTGCGACCACCTTGGCAATATAAAATGCTATACTGTGGTTACAAGGTCAGATAGTTGTATCAGTGTATTCTAGCAGCAGCTCATTGACCAGCATAAGATCATAGATTTGATTTATCAGGCAAAATTCAATAATGACGTCTGCTTTTTCGTACTTGGAAAGGGAATAGCCTGCAAGTCGCAGCAGAGCAATAGCTTCTGCGTATGATAGATGCGCTGCAAGGATGAGCGCGATGGCAGTTTTGCGGCTGGGATGATAGCTTGAACGGCGGATTTTAGAAAACAGCTTGCGGTCGATATTGGCGGCCTTATAGACGTCGATTTCGTTCAGGTCCTTTTCCTTTATCAGACGCAAAAGTTGCTTAGAAAAGGTTTTGGGGACAAATTTAGAAGCAAAAAAATTTTGTAGCTGCAAAAGCATGATTCTGTATTCTGCTGGTACCAGCTCATTGTACTTCTTTTTGATTGCAAGTATTTGCTCCGACTTAGACGTAGGTGCTGTAGGTGTTTTAGCAGGAGCGGTATCAGCTTTAGGCTCTTTGCCGGGAGTAGCAGCGTTTAAGGTTTTGGGTTCGTCGATGGCGGCTGTATTGCTTACTGGTTCGTTGGATTTGGACGCTTCTGCTGGCTGAGGCTCAGGAGCTTCTGGATCCTTAGGCTCATGATAGACGCTGGATGGAGCGCAGCAGTAGAGTCTTTGTTCCTTGCTGTAATTGCGTTGCAGGTAGAACTCCAGGTCTTGCTTGATTTTGGGATCGATCATGTCATATCTCCTATCAGTTAGTTTATTGTGGTTAGCTAATTTATCAATTTACATTATAGCAAATTTCAGGCAGCAGGTGGTCGCTTCTAAAGCGACGGACGGCAGATCAAATTAGGGATGGAGGGAATTGCTTTGTTTATTGTTTTGTTAATTGTGTGCGTACTTTTAGAGATTTTTATGTTTCACAAACAAAGAGCGGCATTAGACATCAGCCGTATGTTTAATATGGGTATTGATTTTAGAGAGCTTATTTTACCGCCATGGTTCATAATTTCGTATGTTACGCCTTTTATAAACATGTATTGCGTCAGTCAGGTATTTGACCTTGCATGGTACTTTTGCATCCCGGTTTATTTGGGTTATATGTTTCTTTACTGCATGCTGCCGATTGACACCTGGTTTTATATTAATGCCTTAGATAAGATAGTAGAGCTGCAAAATGAGGGAACGATTCTTCCCAATGCTTATTTGGATATGAAGATAGAGCAATTGTACAGCGAGTTAAAGTCGTAAATGCCGGTAATGCTAATAAAAAGCAAAAAACCTCCCTGCTTGCCATGTGTGATGGCAGACAGGGAGGGTTTTGTGTGCTTAAGCTCTTATTTGACTGCGCTTACATCAAAGCCGGTGTCCTCTACAGCGGCCTTTAAAGCAGCGTCGTCTAAGCCTTCGCCTTCAACGACGGCATTGTTTTTTTCCAGGGAAACATCAACATAGCTTACGCCTGCTACAGCGTACAGGGCATCCTCAACTGCGGCTACGCAATGCTGGCAGTGCATACCTTCGATAGAAATAGTTTTAGTCATAATGAATCTCTCCTTTTGTGTATATTTATATGTCTGCCTACAGGTGTACGCCTGGCAGGCAGCGGACTACGTTATAGCTTGGTGAAGCGCAAGCGCAGGGCATTGGTGACGACGGAAACAGAGCTGCAGCTCATAGCGGCAGCAGCGATAAGCGGATTGAGCAGCCAACCGAAGGCTGTATAAAATACGCCTGCTGCCAGAGGAATACCAATGGTGTTATAGATAAAGGCCCAAAAAAGATTTTCTTTGATATTCTTCATGACGCTGCGGCTGAGGCGGATAGCCTTGGGCACGTCTAAAAGATCGTTTTTAATGAGCACCATATCCGCGGCCTCTATGGCAACGTCGGTGCCTGCGCCGATGGCTATACCTACGTCCGCACGCGCCAGGGCAGGGGCGTCGTTAATGCCGTCGCCTACCATGGCCACCTTGTGACCCTCCGCCTGTAGCTTGCGGATTACCTGCTCCTTATCCTGGGGCAGAACCTGGGCGATGGCTTCATCAAGGCCTACCTGGGTGCGGATAGCTTCGGCAGTGGCCTTGTTGTCACCTGTAACCATAAGCACACGGATGCCCATACCCTTGAGTTGGGAGATGGCCTCTTTGCTTGTGGGCTTTACAGTATCGGCAACGGCGATGCAGCCTAAAAGCTTGCTATTGCTGGTAAAGTACAGCGGTGTTTTACCCATGGCGGCCAGCTCGTCGTGCTGCGCCTGCAGCTTAGTTATATCCACACCCTGCGCCTGCATGAGCGCTAAATTACCGGCAGCGTAGGCATTGCCGGCGACAGTGGCCGTAAGTCCCTGCCCGGGAATTTGTTTGTAATCAGCGGCGGCGGGAAGCTTTAGCTGCGCCTCGGCGGCGGCGCTGACTATGGCCTGCGCTAACGGATGCTCGGACAGCTGCTCCAGACCTGCAGCCAGAGCCAGTAATTCTTCTTTGCTGCCGCTTGCTGGCAAAATATCGGTCACAACAGGCTTGCCTGCGGTGACGGTACCGGTTTTATCCAAAACTACAGTATCAATTTTGTGGGCGGTTTCGAGTGCAGTGGCAGATTTGATCAAAATGCCGTTTTTGGCACCGCGGCCCGTACCTACCATGATAGCAGTAGGTGTTGCCAATCCTAATGCGCAGGGGCAGGAAATAACCAAAACTGAAATAGCAATGGTTATAGCAAAATGCCAGCTTGCGCCCAGGGCCAGCCAGATGGCGGCAGCAATGACAGCTATGCTGATGACGGCAGGGACAAAGTAACCGCTGACCTTATCTGCCAGCTTAGCGATGGGAGCCTTGGAGGAGGTGGCCTCGTCCACCAGGGCGATGATTTTGGACAGCGTGGTATTGGTGCCGACTGCGGTGGCTTCCATTTTAAAATAACCGCTTTGATTGATGGTGCCGCCTGTTACGGTATCGCCTATGCTTTTATCTATAGGCAGGCTTTCGCCTGTGATTGCGCTTTCGTCCAGGGCACCGCTGCCTTCGATGATTTTGCCGTCTACCGGCACACTGGCACCGGATTTGACGATAAGCACATCGCCTGTCACAACGTCTTCAGCAGGAATTTCACCCTGCACACCGTGACGCTCTACCAGTGCGGTTTTAGGAGCCAGGTTCATCAACGCTTTAATTGCATCAGAGGTGTGGCTTTTGGCGCGCGCCTCCATAAACTTGCCCACGGTGACAAGAGCCAGAATGACAGCACTAGCTTCAAAATATAGTGCGTCAGCAAAGCCCGGCAACAGCTCTAAATGGTTGTGCCCAAAGGCGTAGGCCATGCCAAATACGGAATACAGGCCGTAGATGAAGGAGGCGCCGCTGCCGACACAGATGAGCGAATCCATGTTGGGAGCACCGTTTAGCAGATTGCGTGCTCCGTGGATAAAGTATTTGCGGTCGATAAAGACAACAGGGATACACAAAAGCATTTGGATGAGAGCGTTGATCAGCTCATTTTCCTGTCCCAGAATAAAGGCCGGCAATGGCCAACCCCACATGCGGCCCATGTGCTGGTAAAAAATCAGTCCTGCGAAAATGATGGAGCCAATGAGACGCTCGCGCATTTCTTCCATTTCTGCAGCAGCTGCGTCCTCGTGCTTTACGGGTGCTGCTGCCTTGCTTTGCGCATGTACGCTGGCACCGAAGCCGAGCTTTTCGATGCGTGCAATGATGGCTGCTTCATCTACTATGCTTTCATCAAACGTTATATGAGCGTTATTGGTCAACAAATTGACGTTGATCTGCTCTACACCCTGCATTTTGTTAACAACCTTTTCGATACGGGAGCTGCAGGCGCTGCAGCTCATGCCGGTGATATCTAATAGTTCCTTTTTCATTGATACTCCTTTCGCGTTTACCTCTATATAAATTGACTAAAGCTTCTTTGCCTGTTACTATTATAACAAACGCTATCCTTATTTCAAGAATGCACTATTTTGGTATATAGTATCTAAAAAGGTACTACGGAGGTAAGCAAATGAAAGAAAATATTAATGCTAACTGTCCTGTAGCTGCAACCCTGCAGCTTATTGGTGGCAAGTACAAGGCATTGCTTTTGTGGCATCTATCGGGTAAGGTGCTGCGCTTTAACGAGCTGCGCCGCTTGGTGCCGGAGGCTACGCCAAAGATGCTGACGCAGCAGCTGCGGGAGCTGGAGGCTGACGGTTTGATTATGCGTAAGGTATATCCGGTTGTGCCGCCTAAGGTGGAATATTCGCTGACAGAGCGGGGGGAAAGCCTTTTTCCGATTTTACAGGCCATGTACGTTTGGGGAAGCAGGCTTTTAGAGGGTGAAGGCATCTGTCCAGAATGCTCTATGCAGCTTGCTGATGATGGTTGCTGCCACTGTCATGCCGAGGAGCAGGGTGAAGCATAAAAAATGTGAAGCCGAGCAATAAAGTTATCGCTGCTTTCAAGCAAAAAAGCCATCTGTTATCGTCAGATTAAGGATGATAACAGATGGCTTTTACTTAGGCAAAAATTTCGGCGATAGCAGGTGGCAGCATTCCTAATGAGCTGGCAGCCATAAACATGGCAACAATAGCTACAACGATGAAGGCAGCAGCGTGTGGATAGTCCTTTTTGCGTGCGGAGGTATAAATAGCACGCAGGGATAAAAGCAGGATCAAGCCCCAGATATAGGGACCGGTTACTTCGTGAAAAAATTTTTCAAACATGATAACACTCCTCGTAAGCTGATAACATGATTATGGGGACAATATATAATAAAAAAACACCCGCAATAGCAGGTGTTACGTTTGGAATGGTGCCTCAGCACAGAATCGAACTGTGGACACAAGGATTTTCAGTCCTTTGCTCTACCAACTGAGCTACCGAGGCAAAGATTGGCGACCCGGATGGGACTCGAACCCACGACCTCCGCCGTGACAGGGCGGCATTCTAACCAACTGAACCACCGGGCCATTACTATATTGAGGTAAAATGGGCAAAAAAAATGGTGGGCGCTAACGGGATCGAACCGCTGACATTCTGCTTGTAAGGCAGACGCTCTCCCAGCTGAGCTAAGCGCCCGTGTAATTGGTGACCGGTGGGGGAATCGAACCCCCGATACCGCCGTGAAAGGGCGGTGTCTTAACCGCTTGACCAACCGGCCAAAGTGTGGTGACCCATGTAGGCCTCGAACCTACGACACCCTGATTAAGAGTCAGGTGCTCTACCAACTGAGCTAATGGGCCGTGGTCACGTTACTTGATTATAATAACCCATATTCCCATAATTGTCAAGCGTTTTTTTGAGAAAAAGTTAAAAATTCTTCGTTCCCTACGAAAATAATTGACTATGCCTGTGGAAAAGCATACAATTAAATTGTTAAAGTAGGCTCTTAATTATTGATTTACGGAGGATAGATGTATGGATTACGAGATTGCTGTTATCGGTGGCGGTCCTGCCGGAATTTCTGCAGCTATTACGGCTTCTAGTAAGGGACGCAGGGTTGTACTTTTTGAGGCTCACGGCTTTAGCCCGCGTCTGCGCAGTGTTGCGCAGGTAACGGACTACATGGGCGTGCCCAATGTGCCTGGCAGTGAGCTGATGGATACTTTTGTTAAGCATCTTAAAGATATGCCAGTCGACATCGTTGAAGAAAAAATTATTTCCCTGCGTGAGGTTGGCGAAGGCTTTATCCTGGGAACGCCTCGTGGAGAATACACTGCTGATGCTGTTGTTTTAGCTACCGGCATTTCGCGTTCTACGTTGCTGCCCGGCGAAAAGGAGTTTTTGGGTAAGGGCGTGAGCTACTGCGCTGTGGTAGACGCTGCCAAATACAAAAGCAGACCGGTAGCTGCTATCGCTACAGTTCCGGATGCCTTGGAAGAGGTGGAATATCTGGCTGATCAATGTGAGCAGGTTTTCTTCTTCCCACAATATTCAGGGTACATTCCGCCTAAAAAGAAAAATATTACTGTGATTTTGGATAAACCGACGGAAATAACCGGTACGGATAAGGTTACAGGCCTGCGTGCAGGTGAGGATTTTTACAGTGTTAAGGCTGTTTTTGTCTTCCGTGCCACCGATCCGCTCAACAGCTTTTTGCCAGGGCTCGAAATCCGTGGCCGCAGTATTTATGTAGATGATCAGGCACAAACTAATATAGAAGGTGTTTTTGCCGGTGGTGACTGCACAGGACAGCCGTGGCAGGTGAACCGTGCAGCAGGACAGGGACAAAAGGCCGCACTTTCGGCAATCCGCTATCTTGGACGCCGTGATGAAGGCGTAAGCTATTAAAACTTGCTATAAAATCTTTTTTCTGTGTTCTTTTTGTGCTAAAATATAGTTTATGATAAATTTTGTTTGGAGGCTTAATTATGTTAGATTTGAAGTTTGTCCGTGAAAACCCGGAGCTGGTTGTGGAGGCTGTAAAAAACCGCAATGGCAGTCTTGATTTGACCGAGTTCCTGGAGCTTGATAAAAAACGTCGTGAAATTACCCAGCAGGTAGAAGCACTCAAGAAGGAGCGCAACACTGCTTCCCAGGAAATTGGTAAGCTGAAAAAGGCCGGGCAGGATGCTACCGAGCAAATGGCTGCAGTCCGTGCTCTTGGCGACAAAATTTCTGAGGATGACAAGGAGCTGAAGGAAATTGAGGATAAGGTTAAGCATATCCTGCTGACTATTCCTAACATTCCTGCAGCTGATGTCCCTGTAGGAAAGGATGATACCTGCAATCCCGTTATCCGTACCTGGAGCGAGCCGACGAAGTTTGATTTTGAGCCTAAGCCGCATTGGGAAATCGGTGAAAAGCTTGGCATTTTAGATTTTGAGCGCGGCGTAAAGGTCAGCGGTGCGCGTTATGTTTTCTATAAGGGGCTGGGCTCCCGCTTAGAGCGTGCTGTTATCAGCTTCTTTCTTGATGTGCACACCCGCAAGCACGGCTATACAGAATTCTTCCCACCGTTTATCGTTAATGGTGCCAGCATGCAGGGCACCGGCCAACTGCCTAAGTTTGCTGAGGATATGTACAAGCTGGAAAACGGCGATATGTATCTCATTCCTACAGCCGAGGTTCCTGTGACCAACTACCATCGTGACGATATCCTCACCGGTGATGAGCTGCCGCTCAAATATACTGCCTATAGTGCCTGCTTCCGCGCCGAGGCTGGTGCTGCAGGCCGTGATACCCGTGGCCTCATCCGTATGCACCAGTTCAACAAGGTTGAATTGGTTAAGTTCACCAAACCGGAGGAATCCTGGGCTGAACTTGATAAGCTGACTAATGATGCCGAAGAGGTGCTGCAGCTGTTGGGCCTGCCGTATCACGTTGTACGTCTGTGTACCGGCGATCTGGGCTTTAGCTCTGCTACTACCTATGATTTGGAGGTTTGGCTGCCGGCAGCTAACTGCTACCGCGAAATTTCCTCCTGCTCTAACTTCCTGGATTTCCAGGCCCGTCGTGCTAACATCCGTTTCCGCCGCGATTCCAAGAGCAAGCCGGAATTCGTACACACCCTCAATGGCAGTGGTGTAGCTGTAGGCCGTACTGTTGCTGCAATTTTGGAAAACTACCAGCAGGCGGATGGCAGTGTAGTTATTCCTGAGGCTTTGCGTCCGTACATGGGCTGCGACGTTATCGAAGTACCTAAGAAATAAGCATAGGCTGTAATAAAATCCCGCTTTCGTTTAGAAGGCGGGATTTTTGCTTAATATACTTAAATTTGATGAATTTTCCATATAGAAACACTCCAATCCGTGTTTATTGTAAAATTTTCCCAAACTCCTCAAAAAAAATCATTTTTTTGCCGTTTTGCTATTGTACTTTCAGCTCATTGTGGTACAATCATAGAAGAAAAATTTGCAATGGCAAGGGGAGAGTGTTATGAGAATTAAAAAGCATTTTCAGATCAGCCAGCAGGCTGTAGAAAAATTGGCAGCGCGTTTTGGGACGCCGCTGTTGGTGCTTTCTCTTGAAGAAGTAAAGAAAAATTATAAGGTATTGAAAAAATATATGCCGCGCGTCAAGATTCATTACGCGATCAAGGCGAATCCCCATCCGGAAATTTTGCGGGTGATGGCAGATATGGGATCGTGCTTTGATGTGGCCAGTGATGGTGAAATCCATACTCTTTATGACATGGGTGTGGATGGCAGCCGCCTTATTTACGCTAATCCGGTAAAGACCTCCAGCGGCTTGGAGGCCTGTCGCGCATGCAGCGTGCGTAAGATGACTTTTGACAGCGCTAGTG
This sequence comes from Segatella copri, assembly GCA_963597755.1. GTDB lineage: Bacteria > Bacillota > Negativicutes > Acidaminococcales > Acidaminococcaceae > Phascolarctobacterium_A. Next base: position 22,949 of record CAVBQX010000012.1, on the reverse strand, counting down.
AAATAGATAAAATAAAAAGACAATGTCCGGATGCAACGGTTTTACTGCGTCTGCGCATTGATAATTCGTCTGCTCATGTGGATTTGAATAAAAAATTTGGTGCTGCACGTGAAAATGCTATCGCACTTATGCAGCGTGCCAAGGAAGCAGGCTTGGATATGGCAGGCATTGCCTTTCATGTAGGCAGCCAGACGGTGAGCGCAGATCCTTATCTTTATGCGCTGGATATTGCGCGTGAGCTGTTTGAAGAAGCAGAGGCGGCAGGCCTTAAGCTGCGCATTTTGGATATCGGCGGCGGCTTCCCGATCCCGGAGCCAAAGGTTAAGTTTAATCTGCCGGAAATGCTCCGCCAGATTAATGCCCGTTTGGATGAGGACTTTGCTGAAGCCGAAATTTGGGCCGAACCCGGCCGTTACATTTGTGGTACTGCTGTTAATCTGATCACCAGTGTTATTGGTGTAACTGAGCGCGGTGGACAGCCTTGGTACTTTTTGGATGAAGGCCTGTACGGGACATTTTCGGGCGTGCTGTTTGACCAATGGGACTTTAAGCTCATCAGTTTCAAGGAGGGTGATGAGTTCGTTCCTGCAACCTTTGCCGGTCCCAGCTGCGATTCGCTGGATATCATGTTCCGTGGCCGCTTGACGGTGCCGCTGGAGGTGGGAGATTTGCTTTTAGTTCCCAGCTGCGGTGCTTACACGTCTGCCAGTGCGACAACCTTTAATGGCTTTAGCAAGGCTAAATTCGTCATTTGGGAGCGCGTCAAGGCAGAGGTAGAGCCTGTTATCCCGGTAGGCAGTGCAGAGCTGCACTTATCGGTTGCACAGGCTGTAAAGTAAATAATTGTTATTGTGTTGTAAGGGACTGTTGGACTTTTGGGTGCGACAGTCCCTTATTTTTATGATTTAGTCGTTGTTTATTAGTGCAGAATGGCCGCAAAAGTGATATTGCAGCAGAAGTGTGGCAGAGAAGCAGGTATATGCATTTGAATTTTCGTGCTATAATAGTAGCGAAAGGCGGAAGAAATAATGCGTAAATTTATGATATATGCTTTGGTGCTGCTGCTATTCTTGTTGACAGGCTGCGGCAGGCAGCAGCAGCCCAAGGCCAGGGAACTGGCACTATGCAGCAGTATGGGAAAAAACCTTACAGAGCTAATTGCTGACAGCTATAGCAAGTCTAGCGGAGTGAAGGTGAATATCAGCTATTTGCCTGGCGGTACTCAGGGTGAGCGTATGGATTACCTGCGTCAGCACAAATTTGATGTGTGGCTGGGAGGCACCAGCGAGGAATATTTTATGGCAGATGAGCAGAATATCCTGCAGCCATATATTGCAAAGGAATCGTATAAGGTGCCGGCAGAGCTGCGCAACCGTACAGGGCAATGGACAAGCCTTTACCTTAGCTACATCGCCCTTTTGAGTAATAAGAATAATTTGCACGCCTATGGCCTTTATGCCCCGGAAACATGGGATGAGCTTTTGGTACCGCAGCTGAAGGATGAAATAGCGGTGCCTGATTTTAACATTGGCGGTGCCAGCTACGGCATGCTTACAAGCATTTGGCAGCTGCGTGGTAAGGTACAGGCGTTGGCTTATGCAGCTAAGCTTAATGCTCAGCTGCCTGTTTACACCAAGGGCTTTGGCGAGGCTGTGGATCTTGTTTATATCGGCAAAAAGACGATTGCGGTTGTACCGCTGGATTACGCCCTGCTGATGGAAGCACGTCACAGCCATCTGTTTGCTACGGTAGTAAAGGATGCCAACCGCACTATGCTGACGGGTGCGGCTATTATGCGCAGTGCAGGGCACGTAGAGGAGGCGCGCGGCTTTTTGGACTATTTGATGAGTGATGCAGGGGTAGAGCTTTTGCCTGTTAACGGCTATCATTATATGTGGCACGTAAAAAAATATCCCTACAATGACGGACGCAGGGAGCTGATTGGCAATGTGCGTGTACCTGTGGATGATTTAAGCTGGACATCGGTCTATAAAAGCGAGATTATCCGCCAATGGCGCAGCGCACAATAAAAAAGAAGCCTTGCATAGGCAATTACAGCATCGTAGTGCAGGTGTCTTTGCAAGGCTTTCGCTATTTTTACATTTTGTGCTTTACGTGGTCAAGCGCCTGATCAAAGAGGCTGAGGACATGGGCGTCATCTAATGAATAGATTACTTCCTTGCCATCCTTGGTGAACTTAACTAAATTAGTGGCGCGCAAAAGACGCAGCTGGTGCGATATTGCCGAATGGGTCATGCCAAGAGCTTCGGCGATACAGGTTACGCACATTTCCTCGTGTGCCAGCAAGGAAAGAATGCGGATGCGTGTGGGGTCACTCAAAACCTTAAAAATATCGGCCATGGGCTGGATGTATTTTTCATCCTCGTGTCCTGGGAGCGGAAGCGCGTGTATATGGGTGTGTGTCATTTGTTCATTCTCCTGCTTTAATTTTTATTGCGGTGCGTCCGCATGCCCTTACTAAAAAAATAAGCAAGCACAGCGTAATAAAAGAAGCCGCCTGTGGGTGTTTTACTGATAAACCATGTGGGAAAGAGAAAAAAGGCGACAGCTAAAAAGAGTAGCTGTGGCAGGCAGCTGAAAAAACAAGCTATGCCTTCATCATGCCATTTGCCTTTAATGTGCAAAGCGCTAAGTACGCTGTAGCGTGAGGCAAAAACGCCGAAGCAGATGCCGCTGAGAGCATACAGCAAAAAGTTGACGATGGCGCCAAAGCTCATTTTATTTTCCTGCCCTGCTTAACTGCTTAAACACGCCGCTCTTTAAAAGCAGTCCGGCAATAATACTGCCACCGATGGTGCTTACTAAAAACGGCGGAATGAAGAACCAGGCTACAGCCTTGCTGCCCAAAAGCAGTGTTGCCATAATCCAGGCTACAAAGCCGCCGACAATACCCGTGCCGACAACCTCACCAGCCATGGCTGCGGGGATGGCCTTAAAGCGGCTATAGGCCAGGCCTGCGAGTGCTGCGCCAATCATGCTGCCGGGGAAGGCTAAAATGGAGCCTGTGCCTAGCATATTGCGCAGACAGGAAATAATAAAGGCTATTGCTACAGCATAATCAGGACCTAGAAGTACTGCTCCCATGACGTTGATAGCATGCTGTACCGGAAAGCAACGGGAAACACCGGCAGGAATATAAACCAGGTGTGCGCTCAAGGTACCGATAGCAACTAAAAGCGCTGCGGATGTAAGCTTGCGTGTCTGCATAAAACTCTCCTCCTCCAAAATACGGTTGTCTTATACTAACTTCTATTATATCATCTAAATAGGTGATTTGTGAACATATTTGAAAGGGTTCCGGGGATTTTTTGTAGAATATAATATGCATAACAAGTATGATAGGAGTGATATGCATGAATTTATTAGAAGGCGTTAGAGTGATAGATTTTTCTAAGTGGCTTCCGGGGCAGTATTGTGGCATGCTGCTGGGGGATTACGGTGCAGACGTGGTGAAGGTAGAGGACTTAGCGGGCGATGCGACGCGTCGCTTTTGGCCTGCAAAGACCGAAGGAATGAGCTATTGGCATTTAATGCTGAACCGTAATAAGCGGGGTGTGGCGCTTGATATAAAAAAAGAGGGTGGCCGTGAGCTGTTATTAGCAATGCTGCGGGAAGCAGACGTGTTTTTAGAGGGCTTCAGACCCGGATATCTGGCGCGCTACGGTCTTGATTATGAAACGGTGCATAAAATTAACCCCCGACTGGTTTATTGCTCCATTACAGGCTTCGGACAAGGCTGTCATAAGCCTGCGCATGATTTAAACGTTATCGGTCTGGCTGGCCTTAATAGCTTGGACGATGTAGGGCAGGCCTGTGTATCAGAGGTGCAGGTGAGTGCTGTGGGAAGCGGGCTGAATGCGCTGAGCGCGATAAGCATGGCTCTCTTTGCCCGTGAACGCACAGGTGAGGGACAGCACCTGGACGTTAATTTGTATGCTACAGCACTTTCGATGCAGGTTACAGGCATCAGCGCGCTGTGGGGCTGTAAGGAGACGAAGCAGAAGCCTTTCGGACGTATTGCGCATTATTATAATATTTATCGTACAGCAGATGGTCGCTATTTGACAGTAGGCACGATTGAACCGAAGTTCTGGCAGCGTTTTTGTGATTTAATTGCCTGCCCGGAGCTGGAGGGACGTCAATATGATTTTGCCCACGAGGAGGAGCTACAGACAATTGTAGCGCAAAAGATTGCTGCCAAAACCCAGGCTGAGTGGCTGGAGCTTATCGGTGGCGCAGAATTTTGTGTAACACCTGTGTGCAACTTGGAGGAGGCTTTGCAAAGCGAGCTGACGGAGCAGGAGGCAATGCTGCAGGAGGCAGATAGTGATTTGGGCAAATTACGCTATATCGGCGGTCCTGTAAAGTTTAGTGCGGCACAAAGCACTATTCGTCGTCGTGCGCCTAAGTTAGGCGAGCATACGCTGGATATTTTGCAGGAACTGGGATATAATTATAACCAAATTACAGCATTACACGACGAGGGTGCTATATAAGGCTGCTATGCAGCAGTAACGGGTGGATGGTTGAATAAGGAGGAAAAGCATGAACAAGCTAGTAAAGCTTTTTATGGCGTTTGTGTTCTCCTGCTGCCTGTTTGTGGGCGTAAATCCTGCAGAAGCGGGGTTGATTAGCAGGGAGCAGGAAATTGAGATGGGCAAAAGCACGGCGCAGCAGCTGGAGGCGCAGTACGGCGTAGTGCAGGACCCATACCTGCAGGAGCGTGTTAACCGCATCGGGCAAAGTTTAGCAGAAGTATGCGGGCGTGATGATATCACCTTTTCCTTTAAGGTGCTGAATAATAACGAGGTTAATGCTCTGGCGTGTCCTGGCGGCTTTGTGTATGTATATAAGGGCTTGCTCGATTATATGCCTACAGACATGGAGCTGGCAGGTGTTTTGGGTCACGAGGTGGGCCATGTTGCTAAAAAGCATACGGTTAATGCGATTGAAAAGCAGATGTGGACGTCGCTTATCCTGATTGCTGCTACCCGCGGCCAAGGCTTGGGATTAATTCAGGCAGCGCAGCAGGCTTTGTTTGCAGGCTACAGCCGTACAGATGAGCGTGGTGCGGATAAGGAAGGCGTCAAAAACAGCATTGCTGCCGGCTATAATCCCTATAGCATGCTGATTACGGTATGGAAGCTGGATGATTTATCCAAGCAAGGTGGCGGCAGTAACTATGGCCTTTTCAGCAGCCATCCTGAGCCGGAGGAGCGTGTTAAGCGCGTCACTAAGCAGCTCAAGGAGTATAATATCCATCCTGATGTAGTAATAACAGATGATGATCATGCTGCCGTTACCGAAGGTAGCTGGACCTTTAATATCGGTCAGAGCATTGGTAATACCAAGGCTAAATATCGTGCCTATATGCTGGCTGGCGGTTTGTGGTGCGTGCGTCAGCGCGGGCCGGTTAACCCCAACCACTTTGTGGTCTATGATAACGGCTCTACAGCGGATATTTATTACGATGATATCCAGGTATTACGCTTATATACGCAGGATGCAGGTGCCTTTGGCAGTGCCGGTGCGTACGCATCAGCCTGTGCTGATATGCTGCGGACCTGGGCAGATGTGGCTAACGCAGGCGATGCTAAAGCAAGGACGAGTAAGAAAAGTAAGTAAGATAAAGCTAAAAATCCCCTGACATGGCTTTTGCCGTATCAGGGGATTTTCTTATGTAGTTTTGTGCTGAAACCTTATTCGTTTACCTTGTACCAGAATGGTCTCAAGAAGTGCAGATAGCACGTTTCATCGACCTCGGGACCGGGGTCACGACGGCCGATTTGTACGCGCACCTCCTGGTCACCAATTTTTACAAGGTAATCGACGATTTCACCCAGGAAGGCTTTGCGGATAACTATGCCACGTACACCGTTGGGATCGGTTTCGCTGGTAAAGCGGATCTCGCTGGGGCGGCTGGCAAGGTTGAATACCTCTTCGCCCTGCATGCGCTCCGGTACGATGAGCCCCGAGGGCAGTGCGTGCTGCGAGCCTTTGATAAAGGCTTTGCCACCCTGCCAAGTTACATCAGTGAAGCTGGATACGCCGATGAAGCTGAAGACAAATTTGTTGGCCGGATTGTTGTAAACATTCAGCGGCGTATCAATTTGTTGCATAACGCCAAGCTTCATAACCAGAATACGGTCACTGAGGGCCATAGCTTCGGATTGATCATGGGTTACGTAGATGATAGAAAAACCATATTTACGCTGCAAATCCTTGATTTCAAAGCGCATTTCCTCGCGCAGGTGAGGGTCAAGGCTGGACAGTGGTTCATCAAGCAGCATAACATCAGGGTTGATTGCCAACGCACGTGCTAAGGCAACACGCTGCTTGCCGCCACCGGAAAGATCTGCCGGGCTGTCGTTGGCGGATTTCAGCAGGTTGGTGGCTGTGAGCGCATCACGGGTGCGTTGGTCGATTTCACTTTTGGGCAGCTTGCGCAGGCGCAGCGGAAAGGCTACGTTTTCATAAACGCTCATGTGCGGCCAAACGGCAAAGGCTTGGAACACCATGCCGAAATTGCGGTTTTCCGGTGGGGTATAGTGATGCTTTTTGGGAGACGAAAGCAGACGGTCACCTACCCAGACCTCGCCGTCAGACAAATCCTCAAAGCCTGCTACCATGCGCAGAGTTGTGGTTTTGCCGCAACCGGAAGGGCCAAGCATAGAAAAGCATTCGCCTTTGCCAATTTCCAGATTAAGGTTATCAACAGCAGTTACATTGCCAAACTGCTTGGTTACATTTACTAAACGGATATAGGACATAAGCTTAACCCTCTACTTTCTTGGTAAAACGATTGATAAGCATCTGGCCGACAACGATCAGGATCAGGGCGATGCCTGCGAGGGCTGTAGACATAACAGTTTCGCCGTCCTCGTTTAAGGTGTAGATGGCTACACCAATAGTTCTTGTGGTCGGTGCATACAGCATGATAGATACGGTCAACTCGCGCAGCGCCGGCAAAAAGATCAGGAAGAAGGCGCTGATCATACCAGGCTTTACGAGCGGGATAACGATGTCTTTGAGGGACTGCCACATAGTAGCACCGCAGGAGCGGGAGGCTTCCATCAGCGAATCGTGTACCTGCTCCAGCGCAGCGCTGTTGGCTTTCAGCGAGAAGGCCATGTAGCGGGCGATATAGGCAACCAAAATAATCCAGACGGTGTTATATAGGTTGATGCCAAACTTACCGCTCCAGGCGAGGATTACGCCGAGGGCGATAACGCTGCCGGGTACGGAGAAGGGGAGCATGCCCAGAAATTCCAGGATACCCTTACCGCGTACCTTCATCTTGACAATTACGTAAGAAATCATTACGCCGGCAAACATGGTGATAACTGCAGCTGCCAGGCCAAGCGTGATGCTGTTGAAGATAGCATCCTTGGTAACCTCATATTCAAAGAGGATGTATTTGTAGTTATCAAGTGACAGGTTCTCCCAGGTAAAGGGCAGGCCGTAGGTCTGGACACCGCCAACCAGGAAAATTACTGCTGTAGGCAGCAGGATGGTGAAGGCAATATATGCCAGGCAGAAGAACAGCAGCGGGTAGCGCAGACCACGCAGCTTGAGCTCCATAGGACGGAAGCTTTTGCCGCCGATGATTTGGTAATGGCCGTTGCTGAGAATTTTTTGCTGTGCCCAGATGATGCAGGCTGCAGAGACTACGAGCACGGTAGCCAAAACGGTACCGGTACGGATAGATTCAAAGCTGCCGCCGCTCTGGTGGATTTTTTCGTAAATCAGCGTGGGGATGTTATAAATGCCCTGCTCAATACCAAGTACGGCAACGGTGCCGAAATGTGCCATGGAATAGAGCATAATAAGCAAGGCGCCACTCATGATAGATGGCATAACCAGGGGAATGGTGATTTTGCGGGTGATGGTAAAAAGGCCTGCACCCGAAATGCGGGCGGATTCCTCCAGGGTGGGATCCATACGCTCGAGCGCGCCGCAAACCTGGATGAAGACAAAGGGGAAGAGGTACATAACCTCTACCGCACTGATGCCATAGTAGGTGTAAATATCAAACACGGGACCGGTAAAGCCGAAGGTCTCCATAAAGAATTTGTTGATATAGCCGCTGTTAGGTGAAAGCAGCATCTTCCAGGCTAAAGCGCCGATGAAGGATGGCAGCATGAAGGGAACTAAAAACAGACTCTTCATGAAGCTCTTGTAGGGCAGGTCAGTGCGGGTTACCAGCCAGGCGAAGAAGGTGCCGACGATGGTGCTGCCAATCGTGGTCATGCTGGCGATAATCAGCGAGTTGGTAAGAGCCTGGAAGGTTTCGGGCTCGGTGAGCACCTCGTAAAAGTCAGTGCTGTTAAAGGCGCCGTCAACAAAGAAGGCGTTAAATAAAATCAAAAGTACAGGCCAGGCAACAAAGATGACCAGTACGGCGATAGAGATAAAAAGAATCAGCTGAGCTACGCCGAAGCCGGAATCCTTTTTAATGGTGCCATTGCTCATTATTCTTCTACCTCCTTCAATTGCTCTGCGTCAAACCAGAGCAGGCTGCGGAAGGTGATATAGCATTCCTCGCCTTCCTTAAACATCAAATTATTGTTAATGGCGGTGTGTGTTTCCAGCTCAGTGCGCAAGTGCTCACCGTCGATATCAATGCTATAATCCATGGTGGCACCAAGGAAGTTGGCGCGGTGGATGATGCCCTTCAGACCGGGACCCTCACGGTGGATTGCTACATCAGAAGGACGGAAGCCTGCAACCCAGCTTGCTGCGCTGCCCTGCGGTGCTTCCCAGGGAACTTCCTGCGTGCCTGTGCCAACAACGAACTTGCCGTTTTTTTCACGTACTGCCAGGAAGTTGGCAATGCCCATGAATTTGAAGATAAACAAATCTGCAGGCTTTTCAAAGATTTCATAGGGAGTGCCGATTTGACGGATGCGGCCCTCGTTATCCATGATAGCAATACGGTCAGAAATTGCCAGCGCAACCTCCTGGTCATGGGTTACATACATAACGGTGATGCCAAATTTGCGTTGCAGAGCTTTGATTTCAAAGCGCATTTCCTCACGCAGATTAGCGTCAAGATTGCTCAAGGGCTCGTCCAAAAGCATTACGGATGGGTCGGCAACAAGGGCGCGCGCCAGAGCGACACGCTGCTGCTGGCCGCCGCTCAGCTCGGAGGGCAGACGCTTTTCCAAGCCTTTCATGCCTACGATTTCTACCATATCCATAACGAGCTTGTCAATTTCATCCTTAGGACGCTTTTCCATCTTTAACGGATAAGCGATGTTTTCGTAAACGGTCATATGCGGCCATACTGCATAATCCTGAAATACAATGCCAAGACCGCGGCGTTCTGGCGGGATGTATTCGCCACTGGCGCTGTCAGCTACAACGGTATTATCAATGCTGATTTTGCCGCTATCGGGTACCTCGTGGCCGGCGATAAGACGGATGAGGACAGTTTTGCCGCAGCCGGATGGACCAAGCAGGGTGAAGCATTCGCCCTTTTTGATTCCCAGGTTGAGGTTTTGCAGAACCTGGTGCTTGGCATAGCCCTTGGCGACATTTTCTACTTTAATAATGTCTTCCATCTAAGTAAAACTCCTTTGCGTTAAAAAAGTGGCGGTACAGGTCAAACCTGTGCCGCCATTGTTGACTTACTAAATTTGACTGGATTTGCCTGAAGCTTATTTCTTAATCTGCATGATATCAGAGAACTTCTTAATAGTATCCTCTTTGGTCTTTACTGCTTCTTTGTAGTCAATCTTGATGGATTTTTCCAGAGCAGCCTTAGGAGCAGGCAGGTTGAATTTAGCAGGAATTTCTACGTCCTCGCGTACGGGGATGGTACCTTGCTGCGCAACCAGGGTTTGAGCTTCCTTGCTCAGCAGATAATCAACAAATTTTTTAGCAGGATCAAGCTTGGTGGTGCCTTTGAAAATAGCAACCGGGCTGGGTACTACCAAAAGCTCGGGCGGATAGCACATTTGAATGTGTGCGCCTTTAGCGATTTTAGCATTGGTGATATAGTCAACTGCTAGGGATGCGCAAAGCTCGCCGGAAGCAGTATCATCGATTACTTGGCCGGATCCCTTGCCAATGCGGCCGCCGTTAGCCTTTACGTCCTCAAAGAACTTCCAGCCGAATTGTTTTTCCAGCAGGGCAACGCTCATATAAGAGGTGCCGGAAAGTGCCGGGTTAGCAATACCAAAGCCGTTTTTGAATTCAGGCTTCAGCAGGTCAGACCACTGGGTAGGAGCGGTTTTGATTTTATCGGTGTTTACGATGATACCCAGGGTACCAAGACGTGCTGCATGGAAGGAGCCGTCATAATCAGTAAACGGGTTAACAGTTTCCTTCAGTACGGGGCTTTCGTATTTTTCCAAAATGCCCTCGTCCTTCATTTTATAGAAATCCGGAACCTCACTGGTCCAGATAACGTCTGCCAAAATTTTACCGCTCTGGCGTTCTGCAGCGATTTTTGCCATCAGCTTGCCTGCGCCTGCAGATTGGTAATCAACGTCGATATCGGGATATTTTTTCTTGAACCCATCAACAATACCTTTAATCAGAGACTCCTTCATAGAGGTGTAAATGATAAGCTTCTTTCCGTCGTTAGCGGGAGCTGCTTTCTTTTCGCTGCCGCCGCCACCGCAACCAGCTGCCAGCATAGTTACGAGCATTACGAGCAGGAGTGCCCATAGACTAGTTTTCTTTGCCATTGATAAAACCTCCTCGAGTATACCGCTAAAAGTCACAGCGGTTGTTGCTGTTGTGCAAAAGGGACACATTTTGTCCAAGCGCTACACAACAATACTTTACTTAAATTTAACATAAAATTCACCAAACTGCAAGACGATTTATGGATTTTGTGTAGTTTTTTTACTTAAGTAAGCGATGAATTAGCGTACTCTATTCAAACAAAATGTCTTATAATTGAAGAGATTTGCTCATAAATATTTTTTATAGATAATAAAAGTGCTGGCAGGTTGCCTGTCAGCACGAAGGTAAAATTTTACATAATAGGAGTAACATTGATGGCCATAGGCCCGTTCTTACCACGGATAAGGTGGTAGGAAACACGTTGTCCGGGTTCTAGTGAACGAAATCCAGTGGATTTAATGGAAGAAAAGTGTACAAAAATATCCTGTCCGTTGCCACGGTCAATAAAGCCATAGCCCTTTATGGCATCAAACCATTTTACAATACCAATACAAAGCATAATAAGCGGGCTCCTTCCGTTATATAAATTTTATAACAGCTGTCGAGATCATTATAGCACAATAAATTACAGATTACAAGGAAAATTCAGAAAATTAAAAAATGAATTATTTTGGAGGTAAGAAGATAGCTTCTTCTTACTCCAAAACGCTCCATTTGTCAAAAATATGCAGCTTGGTGGTGTATAGCTGTACCCAGCGTCCGACTAAAATAGCAGCGACGATGGTACCGATGCCTACGCCGCGCATTTCGCCAAATTGCATAAATGATATAATGAGGCTGATGGCAACAAGCGAGCAGTCAAAGCAGTTTTTAATATTACTGAATTTGGCCTTGCTGACGAAGGCGATAACGAGTACGATGCCTTCACCTGCGGCGACAAAAATCTTAGCTCGGATACACAAAAATACTCCGAAGGCCAAAATAATGGTGCTTAAAATACAGTCAAACCATTTCCAAAATAACGCATCCGGTGCCACCCAGCTTAAAAGATACATAGAAAAATCTATGCCGTTACCAAAGACAACGAGCGTGATCAGCTGGCCTAAAAGCTCCCGCCAGTAAATCTGTCGCAGCAAAATGGGCTGAGCTACGATAAACAGTAAATTTAGGACAATGGTGATTTCGCCAATGCTCCAATTAGTGAACATGCTCAAAACCCAGGGTACACTGGAAATAGGCGATGTTCCTAAGTCGGCCTTGCATGAAAGAGCTATACCTATGGTCATAGCGAAGATGCCTGCTACAAACATGCAGCAGCGCTGGGGAAAATGTTGACTGGTCAAAGCTATAGCTCCTTTCTGAAAAAAATAAAAGACGCTGATGCACAGCACAGGCTGCGCAGTAGCGTTATTACCTATATATTATAGCACCTTAATATGTAATATACAAGAGTGGTTATAGCAGTCAGCAAAGGCTTTGCTTTTCGGCGATTGATGTAGTACAATAATACATTGAAGAAATATATCCATGAAGGAGGATACTACGTGATTCGCAAAACTTCCGCCATGGTGGAGGCTGGCATTTTAGCCGCTGTCGCTATCGTTATGGCGTTGATAAGTATGTATGTGCCTGTTTTAGGGGCCTTTGTCAACTTTGTCTGGCCGCTGCCGGTGGTTATCTGCGGCTGCAGGCATGGATTAAAATGGAGTATTATGACGCTATTGGTGGCAACGGCGATTATCGCCATGGTTATCAGTCCCGTAAATGCGTTCTTTTTAGCGGCTATTTTTGGCCTTTTGGGTTTGATTTTGGGCGAATGTATGCGTCGCCACCTGCCGCCGATGAAGATGATGCTTTATGGCAGCATAGGCGCAGTCATTGCGCTCATCTTAAATATTGCATTGAGCTTTTGGGTGCTTGGCATTGATCCCATCGAGATGATGTTTACTTCCTTCCATGAAAGCCTGACGCAGCTTGAGGGGTATTATCGCGAGCATGGTATGAGCGAGGCTGATATCAAGGCCAGCATAGCAGGCTATAGCGAAATGCTGCGTATGATGCGCATTATCATGCCGGGTGCGTTTTTGCTGTGCGCACCGCTTATGGCCTTTGTCAATTACATAGCAGCTAAGAAAATTTTGACAAAGCTGGGTGAAAGCTTTGAAGCTTTTCCTGCTTTTACAATGCTGCAGGTGCCTGGGTGGATTTTGTGGCCTTATGCTGCCTCGCTTTTGGCAGTGACCTATTTTTACCAGACGGACCAGTCAAGCTGGCTGTATGCGCTTTCGGTGAATGTGCAGACGGTGTGCAGCTTTGTGTTGGTGCTGCAGGGAATAGTGCTTTTGTATTGGTTTGTGGAAAGTAAAAACAAACCGCGCTGGTGGGCCAATATAGGCGTTGCCCTGCTGTTTATTATACCTATATTCACTCAGATTATGGTATATGTAGGTGCCTTTGATATAGTTATGGACTTTCGCAAAATCCGCCCCCACAGGCTCAAAAAATAGGACTGCGTCAGTCTTGCGATGAGGTGAGCTGAATGTTCAACAGATTCAACAGGAATATGAATTCTAAGGTTGATACCAATATTTATTTACTGATAATCGTGTTTTTGGCATTTTTAGTTTGCTATTTGCGGCCAAAGCTGATATTTCCTGCACTGATTATGTTTGGTATAGTTTACTACTTCAGCCGCCAGAATATCATCAATAAGGAAATATTTTTCAGCAGCTACCTGGATAATATCATCCGTAATATTGAACGCACCAATCACTTTGCTGTACGCAAGCTGGATATTGGTATAGCGGTGTTTTCCAAGGATGGCAAGCTGCAGTGGAAAAACGAGCTTTTTGCATCCTGGGTGGGTAAAAAGAACCTGGAGGGGAAAAAGCCGGAGGAGATTCTGCCGCTTGCTCAAAACTCCTTTGAGTTGATGAGTGTGCATGACGGTGAGCAGGTTATTCAGATAGAAGACCGTTATTACCGTATGCGTTATTACAGCGTGCAGACGCAGGAGCATCGCAGCAAGAGTGGTGATACCACCAGCGGCTTGATGTTATATTTGACGGATATAACAGATTATGAGCTGATGCGCCAAAAGTATAATAATGACAAGCTATGTCTGGCCTATGTACGCTTTGATAATTACGAAGAGGTTACGCGTGGTCTGAGTGAAACTAATATAGCTAACCTTAATGGTGAAATTAACGAGCTGCTGACAAGATGGACAGCCTCGCAGCAGGGATTCATCTGCCGTATGAATAAGGAAAGCAGTCTTTTGGGATTTTCACAGTCCGCAGTGCTGGATATGATGGAGGATAAGTTCACCATATTAGATAAGGTGCGTGAAATCCGCAGTGGCAACAAGATACCGCCTACTGTGAGCATTGGCGTATCCTGTGATGGCGTAACGCTGGAGGAGCTTATCGGCAACGCGAACAAAAGCTTGTATCTGGCACTGGGACGCGGTGGTGACCAGGCTGTTGTGATGAAGGACAAGAATACGCAGTTCTTCGGCGGCACCAGCAGCGTTGGTGCCAAGAGTACGCGTGTACGCGCCCGCATTGTGGCGCAGACCATTCATGAGCAGATGCAGCAGGCAGACAGAGTTTTTGTCATGGGACATACTAATGAGGATTATGATGCTATTGGTGCTGCTATGGGCATGGCTAAGCTTAGCCTGTCGCTGGGAAAGGAAACATATATCGTCTGCAGCGAGCATAATGCGTATTACCATCGCATTGCCGAGGTGTTGGATAACGAAAATATTATCCTGTCTGATAGTGAAACCCAATACATGGATATTATGGTACATGAGGCGCAGGCGCTGGAGCTTGTGACTAACAAAAGCCTGCTGGTGCTGGTGGACCATCATAGAGCGGTGCTTTCGGCAAGCAAGGCACTTTTGGAGGCAGTCAAAAACCGTATCATTATTGATCACCACCGTCGTGCCGAGGATATTATCGCTGATACCCTGCTTTTGTATCTGGAACCGTCCAGCTCATCTGCCAGCGAGCTGGTGACAGAGCTTATCGGTTATTTTGATGATAGGCTGGATATAACCCCGGCTGAGGCAACCGCCCTGTATGCTGGTATTGTTTTGGATAGTAAAAACTTTAACGTGCAGACAGGTGAGCGCACCTTTGAGGCTGCGGCCCTGCTGCGCCGCTGTGGTGCTAATCCTAATTTGGTGCGCCAGCTGTTTAAAGATGATATGAGCTTTGTACAGCAAAAGGCCAAGCTGCTTGCAGCGGCAAAAATGCCAATTGCAGGCCTGGCTATTACTATTATGCGTAATGCTGAAAATGGTACTATGTCTTCCGTACTTGCCGCGCAGACAGCGGACAGCCTGATTACTATTGAGGGTGTAGCTGTTGGCATGGCAATTGTTGAATATAATGACGGCTCCCTGAGCATTAGTGCCCGCAGTGACGGCAGCGTCAATGTGCAGGTTATTATGGAAGAGCTGGGTGGCGGCGGTCACCAGACGGTGGCTGGCGTGCAGCTGGCAGACAAGCGTGCCGGGGATGTAGAAGCGCAGCTCATAGAGCTGACTAAAAAACAATTAGAGGAGTGTCAAACAGATGAAAGTAATTCTTTTACAAGATGTTAAAAGCTTAGGCAAAAAAGGCGATATTGTAGAAACCGCTGAGGGCTACGGCCGCAACTACCTGCTGCCGCGCAAGCTGGCGAAGGAGGCTACTGCTGCCAACTTGAACCAAGCTAAGCAGGATCAGGCTACTGCTAAGCACCGCGCTGCCCAGGCTAAGGATGAGGCTGTTGTTTTGGGAGCACAGGTAGAAAAGGTTGTTGTTACCCTGAAGGTGCGTGTGGGCGAAAATGGTAAAATGTTTGGCTCCGTAACATCTAAGGATGTTGCTGAAGCCTTAATCAAGCAAACCGGCCTTGATATTGACCGCCGCAAGATTGAGCTTAAGAGTGCTGTTAAGGGCCTTGGCGAATATGCTGCTGTAGCTAAGCTTCACACCGATGTTACTGCCAGCTTTAAGGTTATGGTAGAAGCAGAATAATTGTTGCTTTCAAAGGCTCCTGTGTATTGATATAGCAGGAGTCTTTTTGTGTGCGCTTTTTCTATAAAGGAAGTGTCTTTGCCTTGGTATAAAAGCAAATAACAAGTTACTGTAGAGAAAATTTTAGGGAATAAATTCCATAAAATAGAAAAATAAGCGATTTCTAGGGAATGGGTTCCCTGGAAATCTTGTAAATATTAAAAACTCAGGTTTCTGCTGCTCAAAGTATATAGTATAATATAAGCAGTGACTAAGTTTTTACATACTGGTTGCTGCTTTATTTGCTTAAATAGGAGAATGATTATGCTAGAAGAAAGAGTTCCTCCCCAAAATATAGAAGCCGAGCAGGCTGTGCTTGGCGCCATGTTGATTGATAAGGAAGCTATTGCCAAGGTAACGGAAATCCTTACATCCGATGATTTTTATCGCGAGGCCCATCGTGTTATTTTTAACGCTATGATGGAGCTGTACAACAAAAATGAAGCGGTTGACATGGTAACGATCACCGAAGTTTTGAAGCGCGACAACAAGCTGGAGGATATTGGCGGCATTGCCTACATCACCAGCCTGGCAAACGTGGTGTTGACGGCAGCCAACGTAAAATATCATGCGGATATAGTAGCCGAAAAATCCGTTCTGCGCCAGCTGGTGCGCGTTTCTACCGAAATTGCGGCTATGGGCTATGAGGCTAATGATGACGTGGGTACGCTATTGGATAATGCAGAGAGCCGCATTCTGGAGATTTCCAACCGCAAAAAGAAGGCCGATTTTACGCCAATCAATGATGTGCTGATGGAAAGCGTGCAGAGTATAGAAAAACTGCTCAATAATAAGGGTGGCCTTACCGGCCTGCCTACAGGCTTTGCTGATTTGGACAAGCTGACGAGCGGTTTGCAGCCTTCGGATTTTGTAATTTTGGCAGCGCGTCCTTCTATGGGCAAAACAGCCTTGGCGCTGAACATTGTTCAGAATGTGGCCTTGCGTGCGCATAAAAAGGTTGGCGGCGAAGCCCGCAGCGTGGCATTTTTTAGCCTGGAAATGAGCAAAGAGCAGCTGGTTAACCGTATGCTGTGTGCCGAGGCCGGCATAGACAGCCAGCGGCTGCGCGTGGGCGAAATGCATGATGAGGATTGGACGCATTTGTGGGATGCCTGCGATGTTATGAGTAAGGCTAAAATTTATATTGATGATACCGCCGGTATTACAGCTATGGATATGCGCAGCCGCGCACGGCGCTTGAAGGCAGAGCATGGGTTGGATTTGATAGTTGTCGATTACCTGCAGCTGATGCAGGGCAGTGGCAAACGCAACAGCTCCAACGACCGCCAGCAGGAGGTTTCGGAAATATCACGTTCGCTGAAGGCATTGGCACGTGAGCTGAATGTACCTGTGCTGGCGCTGTCGCAGCTGAGCCGCAGTGTGGAATCGCGTCAGGTAAAACGCCCGATGCTCAGTGACTTGCGTGAATCCGGCTCCTTGGAGCAGGATGCGGATATTGTAGCCTTTTTGTACCGTGAGGATTATTATAATCCTGAAACAGAAAACAAGCATACAGAATTGATTATCGCCAAGCATCGTAATGGTCCTGTTGACACGGTAAACCTGTTCTTCCAAAAGCAGTTCACCAAGTTTGTGGGTTTTACAAAAATGGATGGCTGACAAAAGGTGGATGGTTGCCAAGGTGTGACCATCCACACTTTCGTTTCCGAATATTTTTCGTTATTTGTGTAAAAAATGTTCATAAAGCTTGCGGGAAAGCGCGGAAAATGATATGATATTTATGCACTAAATTGTGATGAAGAATCTGAAGGTAAGTCTTTGACTTTCAGATGTTTTTTCATGAATAAAATTGTCTTGGGAGGCATACAGAAAATGATTGATCGTTACACTCATCCTGAAATGGGTAATATCTGGACCCTCGAAAATGAATTCCGTACCATGCTGAAGGTAGAGATTCTGGCTTGCGAGGCTATGAACAAATTGGGCGTTGTACCTGATGATGCCCTGAAGGACATTCAGACTAAGGCCGACTTCCGTTTGGAGCGCATTAAGGAAATTGAAGCAGTTACCAACCATGATGTTATCGCTTTCCTGACGAATGTGGCAGAATACGTTGGCGATGCATCTAAATACATTCATAAAGGACTGACCTCCAGCGACGTTAAGGATACAGCTCTGTGCTATATGACAGTGCAGTCTGCTGATCTCATTATGCGTCATCTGGAAAACTTCCATGAAATCCTGCGCCGCCGCGCTGCTGAATTTAAATATACTGTAATGATCGGCCGTACCCACGGTATTCATGCTGAACCGATGACCTTTGGCATGAAGTTTTTGCTGTGGTCTGCCGAAATTGAACGTAACATTGAACGCTTAAAGCAAGCACGTGAGATGATGGCAGTGGGCAAGCTGTCCGGTGCAGTCGGCACCTATTCCAACATCGATCCGTTTGTTGAAAAATATGTCTGCGAAAAACTGGAGCTGAAGCCTGTACGCCTGGCAACCCAGGTTATCCAACGTGACCGCCATGCACATTTCATGACTACGCTGGCAATTATTGGTTCCTCCTTGGATAAAATGGCTACTGAAATCCGCAATCTGCAGCGCACTGATATCCGTGAAGCAGAGGAATATTTCGCTCCCGGACAAAAGGGCTCCAGCGCAATGCCGCATAAGCGTAACCCCATCACCTGCGAAAAGGTTTCCGGTATGGCCCGTCTGCTGCGTGGTTATGCAGTAGCTGCCCTGGAGGATGTTACCCTGTGGCACGAGCGCGATATTTCCCACTCCTCTGTTGAGCGCGTAATTCTGCCGGACGCTACTATTGCTTTGGATCACATGCTGCGTAAATTCAGCAATATTATTGATAAGCTTTTAGTATATCCTGATGCAATGATTGCTAATATGAACAAAACCGGCGGTCTTATCTTCAGCCAGAACCTGCTGATTGCTTTGGTTAGCAAGGGAGTGCTGCGTGAGGATGCTTATAAGTGGGTACAGCGTAACGCTATGGCCCGCTGGCTGGAGGGTGCAGACTTTAAGACCAACGTTGAAGCTGACCCGGATATCAAAAAATATCTGACCGATGATGAGGTAGAGCATTGCTTTGACCCGAAACCGATGCTGCGCCACGTTGACGAGATTTTTGCTAGGTTCGGTTTATAATTAGGAGAAGGAGTGACTGCTAATGTCATCTGTTGTTGTATTGGGCGCCCAATGGGGCGATGAAGGTAAAGGTAAGATTGTTGATTATCTGGCGCAAAAGGCTGACGCTGTTGTCCGCTACAGCGGCGGCTCCAATGCAGGCCACACTGTAGTAGTTAACGATATTTCCTACAAGCTGCGTCTGCTCCCGTCCGGCGTATTATTTAAGGATAAAACTAACGTGCTGGGTAACGGCGTTGTTATCAATCCGGGCGTGGTGCTGGCAGAAATTGCCGGCATGAAGGAAAAGGGGATTGATTGCAGCAATTTGGTTATTTCTGACCGTGCGCATGTTGTACTGCCGTACCACCAGCGTTTGGACGAGCTGCAGGAGGAGGCACTTGGCACCCATAAGATTGGCACCACCAAGGGTGGTATCGGTCCCTGCTACATGGACAAGGTTGCCCGTGTCGGCATCCGCATCTGCGATTTGATGGAGCCTGAAACCTTTGCCGATAAACTGAAGGTTAACCTGGAAGCTAAAAACGCGATCATCACCAAAATCTACGGCGGCGAACCCTTTGATTATGAAACCGTACTCAAGGAGTATCTTGGTTATGCCGAGGAGCTGCGTCCTTATGTAGCTGATACAGGTGTTGTGTTGGATGAAATTTTTTCCGCAGGCAAAAATGTGCTGTTTGAAGGCGCACAGGCAACCTTCTTGGACATTGACCATGGCACTTATCCGTACGTTACCAGCTCCAATCCTACGGCAGGTAATGCCTGCACCGGCAGTGGCATTGGTCCCCGCTTTATTGACCATGTTGTTGGTGTAGTTAAGGCTTACACCACCCGCGTTGGTGAAGGCCCCTTCATCACCGAGCTTTTGGATACTGATGGTCCTGGTACCCAAATCCGCGAAACTGGTCACGAATATGGCACTGTTACTGGTCGTCCGCGTCGTTGCGGCTGGCTGGATGCCTTCATGCTGGGTTACAGCGCCCGTTTAAACAGCCTGGATTATCTGGCAATTACCCGCTTGGATATTCTGGACCAAATGCCTAAGATTAAGATGTGCGTTGGCTATAAGATTGGCGATGAGGTTTTGAAGCGTATTCCTGCAAGCTTGAATGTGCTGGCTAAGGTTGAGCCTATCTACGAAGAGTTTGAAGGCTGGATGACTGATATCAGCGGTATCCGCGAATATGACAAGCTTCCTGAAAACGCTAAAAAGTATCTGGCACGCCTCAGTGAGGTTGCCGGTGTGGAGTTGGGTATTGTATCCGTCGGTCCTAACCGCGAGCAGACTATCGTTCTCAAGGAGCTGCTGTAAGGACCTTTGTCTTAAAAAATATCCTATAAAATACTTGACTTTGCTTATATAGGTCTGTATAATATTAATGTTGCTAATCAAAGGCAACACAATGATTCACTAGCTCAGTTGGTAGAGCACCTGACTTTTAATCAGGGTGTCCCGAGTTCGAGTCTCGGGTGGATCACCACGAAAATATGCCGCTTACAGAGATGTAGGCGGCTTTTTTGTATGTGGATAGTAGCGCAAACTAAATAAGGCTGTCTTCAGCATATAACTGAAGGCAGCCTTCGTTTTACCTCAATTTACTTTTTGAAAATACTCTTGAAGCAGTCGCGCGTGGAGCGGCTGAGCATGCCGCCGGTTGGATTATCCTCATAATCCCTGTCACGGGAGTCGCTCAGGGATGCTACCATAGCACCTGTCTGCATATCATAGAATTTGTAGATAAGACTTAGGTAAGCATTGTTGTAATATTTTTCAGATACCCAGCGTCTTTTAGGAACGTAGTCGGTATAGCTTTGGCGCACACCATTTTCATCATAATAGTAACGGGTGACAGCTTCCTTGTAATCCTCATAATAACCCGGAACGTAAACTGTGGTATAACCACAATGGTTAACGGTAATGCGTAGCTCTAAATCCTTGGGGTTTTTATCAGCTGCAGCATTGGGATCGGTGTTATAAACTGCATTAGGTTCTTCCAATACGTTGATATTCACCTTGCCTGCGGCTTCGTATATAGCGGCAACGACCTTATCCTCGGGGTCCTGGTCAGCAACAAAGTTGCTTACCGGGGCACCTGCCCTGTTGTCGATAACAGTCAGGTGGATGTTTTTGACGTTTTGAAAATTGTAATTGGGGTTCTTGTAGGGCTTAGCAGCAAGCGCCACAGCACTGGTGCACAGCAGCATTACAGCAAGCATAAACATAAAGACTTTTTTCATTTTCGTCCCTCCCTTTAGATTAACTTGTTTTATTTATCTGTCAGCATAGCTTTGATGCCGGCAAAGGTTTCCGGGCTGATGATGTGCTCGATGCGGCAGGCGTCCTTTTCGGCGATGTCCTCGGCTACACCCAGCACCTCATTGATAAAGCGTGTAAGCGTTACATGGCGGTCATAAACGGCTGTAGCCTTTTTTTGTCCGTCCTTAGTCAACAGGATGCGTCCGTCAGGCTCCATAATGATGTAATTATCGCGCTTTAAGATGCTCATGGCACGGCTGACGCTGGCCTTAGTAAAGCCCATTTCTTCGGCGATATCAATAGAACGTACGTTACCGTTGCGCTTGGTAAGTACTAAAATTGTTTCCAGGTAATTTTCCCCGGACTCTAATAATGACATATTTATTACCTCCGTAAAAACTCTGCGAGCTTGCAATATCCATAGAATTATTATTATTTTAGCACATTTTACCCTAACAGTCACTAGGATAGATGGTGTATAATAAAAAATAAAGCAAATTCATAAGCTTGGTAAGCTGCGGCTTACCGATATAATATAGTTAGCAGAAAAGAGGAAAGAATAATGTTAGAGTTTATTAAAGAAAGCGTCAGTGTCTGGGACGTTTTGCGGCAGACGCATAAGCCTATTGTGCTATATGGAATGGGTAATGGTGCAGATAAAATTTTGGATTGGTGCGAGGCAAACGCGGTACAGGTAAAGGGCGTTTTTGCCAGTGATGAGTTTGTACGGGGACAGCAGTTCCGCGGCTTTACGGTGGAACGCTATGACGCTCTGCTTGCACGGTTAGGAGAAGAGCCTTTAGTGGTTATTGCCTTTGCCAGTGAGCGGCCGGAGGTGCTGGAGCGCTTTGCGCAGCTGGCACGTACCACGCAGGTGGTGGCGCCGCATTTGCCGCTCTTTGATGAGGAGGAGACTGTCAGCCTGGCCTGGCTGACTAAATATGAGCGTGAATTGCAGCAGGTATATGATAAGCTGGCAGATGCAGCCTCGCGTAAGGTGTTTGCTGCTGCTCTCAATTACAAGCTTAGCGGTAAGATAGAATACCTTTTTGACTGCACTACGCAGAGGGAGGAGGATTTGCGCCAGCTTGTCGTGCCCACAGCAGATGAGCTTTACATGGATTTGGGGGCCTATAACGGTGATACGATTGAGGAGCTGGGACGATTGACAGCTTGGCATTGGCGCGAGGTTTTGGCAGTGGAGCCTGACAGACGCAGCTGCCGCAAGCTGCGTGCACTAGCGCAAAGCTTAGCGGACAGGGGACTGACCGTAGAGGTACACGAGGCCGGTATTTGGAGTGAAGCAGGGGAACTGGGCTTTAGTGACAGCGGTGGCAGACAATCCACCTTTATCGGTGCGCAAAAGCGGACTGTGCCTGTGAGCACTATTGATGCTGTAGCGGACGGGCGGCCTGTGAGCTTGATCAAGATGGACGTAGAGGGGGCAGAAATGCAGGCCATAGCTGGCGGCAGACGTACCATTAGCACTTTCAACCCTAAGCTGTTTGTGGCGGCCTACCATTACGATGTAGATTTATTCCGGCTGCCACTGCTGCTGTGGCAGCTGGTACCGGAATATAAGATTTATCTGCGCAAGCATCCATATGTGCCGGCGTGGGAGCTGAATTTCATCTGCAAGGTGTAAATTTTATATAATTTATAGTGTTATCCCGGGAGAAATCCCCGGGATATTTTTGTTGAAGCGTACCATGAGCTTTTAACTGGAGATGCAGCTGTAGTGCCTTGGTTAAATAATCCATAAACATGGGACGTTAAATGTCCATGCAGGACAAAAAACGTCAAATGTAAAATGGTGGTGGAATGTCCATTCAATAAATGTA
>CAVBQX010000011.1:0-51916 GCA_963597755.1 Segatella copri | reverse complement strand
AGCTGGCTGCTGCTGGCGTAATCGAAGGCTACGGCGACACCACCTTTGGTGGCGACAAGCTGATGACCCGTTATGAAATGGCTCAGATCGTTGCTAAAGCAATGGCAAAAGGCGCAAACGTTGACAAGCTGGCTGCAGAATTTGCAGAAGAGCTGGACAACCTGGGCGTTCGTGTTGCTAACCTGGAGAAAAAGGCTGACAATGTAAAGATCACCGGTGAAACCAAGCTGCGTTATTGGAGCTATGATGGCGATGCTACCGATGCTGGTCAAACAAACAAAGATAAGACCCAACTGCGTTCCCGTATTTGGGTAACCGGCCAGATCAATGATGGCTGGACCTACAAAGGCATGCTGGAAAACATCCAAAGCTTCACCCACAGCAACAAAGGCGAAGAAACCACTAAATTCCAACGTGCGTATGTAAACGGCCGTGTTGGCGGCGTAGCTGTACAAGCTGGTCGTTATGGCTTCTGCGATTTCACCGGCGGCAACATCTATGATACCCGTATGGATGGCGTTCAACTGTCCTATGGTAAGGATGTTAAACTGACTGCTGGTGCCGGCAAGGCTGCTGATGCTACCGGTCTTGATAATAAAGACTCTGTTGCAGAAGATATGTACTATGCAAACCTGGGTGCTAAGATTGGCGTAGTTGACGCTAATGTTGGCTACTACAAATTTACCGATGTAACTGCAGCTATTGACGGAGGCGCTGAAGATCCGGATGTTGCTATTTGGGCTGCCAGCGTTGCATTCCCGCTGGTTAAAGACCTGACCTTTGGTGCTACTTATCTGAAATCCAACATGGATGAGGGCGGCATTGATGATGACGGCTATGTACTGAGCCTGGATTACAAAGGCGCTAAAGCTGCCAAAGCAGGTTCTTGGGGCTTGTTCGCTAAATACTATGATCAAGCAGCTGGTACCTACATTGCTCACACCATGGAAGCAGCTGGTATTGACCTCGTTCAAAATGGCTACAACGAAGGCTTCAAGGGCTACATGGTAGGTGCTAACTATGCCTTCGCTAAGAACATCGTTGGTGCTGTTAAGTACTTCGATCTGGAAGCTAAAGAGCATAAGGGCGACCAAGATACCCTGTATGCTGAACTGAACTTCATGTTCTAATTTAACCTAAACTTCAAACGCGCGTAAGTTAAAGGGGACGGCCTCGGCCGTCTCCTTTTTTGACAATTAGTAATAAATAAGGTATGATTAGGTTATAAAATCACAAGAAAGGTGGCTTGAATTATGACTCAAGATAAATACATTTCGGATGAGCAAGTTGTCAAAAGAGCAAATTGCGCTGTAAAAATTGCTTTGGAAAAAAAGCGTGCTTTAGATGTTCCTGTGGTTGCTTACGACAGGGAAACACAAAGCATTTGTATTATTGCAGAAGATGGCAGCAAAACACCTATTTGTGGGAGATATAACCATGGACGCTATAGCGAAAGAGCAAAACAAAAAGCCTAAGATTAAGCCTTTCCCTCTTTCTTTTTCCCGCCAAAAGTGCTATAATGAATTTTAAATTGAATCGACCCCTGCAAGCACAATGAACAAGCAAGTATGCTTTTTGGCAGTGTTTTAGAGAGCGAAGCCACCGGCTGTAAGCTTCGCACACCAGCGTTAAGCAGAAGTTCTCTTGGGAGTGCCCCGTCTGAAGGCCGCAAGGCTGTGTAGGGCTGGCGTGTGGCCGCGTTAAGGCTGGCAAATGAAGGAATAAATTTGGGTGGTACCGCGAATATTTCGCCCCTGTTGCACTGTGACAGGGGCGTTTTCTTTTATATTTTTGGCAGCTGCCAATAGCTTGCGCAACCGTGACGGCATACGTGCCGCCAGCGTGCCTGCCGCTACGCAGCTTGCCACAAGGAAGGATGAACGATTTATGAAAGAAAAATTGGAAGCCTTAAAGGCGCAGGCTCTGACCGAGCTTGCTGCTGTTACTTCTTTGGACGCGCTCAAGGAGCTGCGCGTCAAGTATTTGGGTAAAAAAGGCCCCATGACCGAAATTTTGCGCGGCATGGGCAAGCTGCCTGCCGAGGAGCGTCCTAAGATCGGCCAGATTGTGAACGAAATCAAGGCTGAGCTGGAGGGAAAAATCAACGAGGCCACTGCCGTGCTGGAGCAGAAGGCACTGGCAGACAAGCTGGCTAACGAAAAGGTGGATATCACGCTGCCGGGCCGCAAGCCGCAGGCAGGCCACCTGCATCCTGTGACGCTTACGATGCGTGAGATCAAGAAAATTTTTATGCGCATGGGCTTTGATGTGTGCGACGGTCCTGAAATCGAGGATGTGTACCACAACTTTACCGCTTTGAATCTGCCGCCGGATCATCCCGCGCTGGATATGCAGGATTCC
The DNA here is from genome assembly GCA_963597755.1 of Segatella copri. Taxonomy (GTDB): domain Bacteria; phylum Bacillota; class Negativicutes; order Acidaminococcales; family Acidaminococcaceae; genus Phascolarctobacterium_A. The sequence continues at coordinate 49,555 of CAVBQX010000011.1, read as the reverse complement.
TTTTACATAACCGAAAACTACCTGCTGCGCACGCAGACCAGCGGCGTGCAGGCCCGCACCCTGGAAAGCAAGGAGCCTAATACTCCTATCCGCATGATCTGCCCCGGTGCTGTTTACCGCTGTGATTATGATGCCACCCATTCTCCCATGTTCCACCAGGTGGAGGGTCTCGTGGTTGATAAAAACATCAGCCTGGCCGATTTAAAGGGCACACTGGAGCTGTTCTGCCGCCAGATGTTCGGCGACGATGTCAAGGTGCGCCTGCGTCCGTCCTACTTCCCCTTTACCGAGCCTTCGGTTGAGGTGGATGTATCCTGCCCCATCTGCCACGCCAAGGGCGGCGGCTGCCATGTGTGCAAGGACAGCGGCTGGCTGGAAATCTTGGGTGCCGGCGTTGTACATCCCAACGTGCTGCGTATGAGTGGCTATGATCCCGATAAGATGACAGGCTTTGCCTTTGGTCTGGGCGTTGAGCGTATCGCTATGCTTAAATATGGCATTGACGATTTGCGCCTGTTCTTTGAAAACGACCAGCGCTTCATCAGCCAATTCAAATAAGGGAGGATCATCACATGTTAGCATCTTTAGAATGGTTAAAACAATATGTAGATATAAACATCTCCGTTGCGGAGCTGTGCGATAAAATTACCCGCGTGGGCCTGGAGGTGGACACCGTAACCCAATTGGGACAGGGCCTGGAGGGCGTTGTTACCGGTAAGGTTATGGAAATTCACCGTCATCCTGATAGCGACCACCTGTGGGTGTGCATGTTAGATTATGGCCAGGGCGGCGAGCCGGTACAGATTTTGACCGGTGCGCAGAACGTGCATCAATATGACATTGTGCCTGTTGCTGTTGTCGGCAGCGTGCTGCCCCCAAGCGAGCGCAACCCTGAGGGCTTAAAGCTGAAAAAGGCCAAGATGCGCGGTCTGGATTCCTTTGGCATGCTGTGCAGCGCTGACGAGCTGGGCATTGAATCCAAGCTGCTGCTGCCTGAGCAGAGAAACGGTATTTTTATCCTGCCTGCCGATACTCCCATCGGTGTAGATGTAAAAAAGGTTTTGGGCCTGGACGATACCGTTATCGATATCGACCTCACCAGCAACCGTGCCGACTGCTTCAGCATCATCGGCCTGGCGCGCGAAATCAGCGCTATCACAGGCTGCCCGCTGAAAATGCCTGCTATGGACGTCAAGGAGGCCGCCGGCGGCAAGGCCAGCGACTATGTAAATATTAAGATTGCTGCCCCCGAGCTGTGCAGCCGCTTTGCTACCCGCGTGCTCAAGGACATCAAGATTATGCCTTCTCCCGAATGGATGCAGCGCCGTCTGCGTGCCTGCGGCGTGCGCCCCATCAGCAACGTTGTTGACGTAACCAACTACGTTATGCTGGAATTAGGCCAGCCCATGCATGCCTACGATGCCGATAAGGTGGCAGGCCGCACGCTCATCGTGCGCCGCGCTGCCGAGGGCGAAAAGCTGGTAACGTTGGACGGCAAGGAGCGCGAGCTGACACCTGCCATGATCACCATTGGCGATGCCGAAAAGGCTGCAGGCCTGGGTGGTGTTATGGGCGGCCTGGCCACCGAGGTTACCGGCTCTACCGTCAACGTTATTTTGGAATCTGCCTCCTTCCACGGCCCGTCCATCCGCCGCACGTCGCGCGCATTGGGCCTGCGCAGTGAGGCAAGCGGCCGCTTTGAGCGTGGCGTGGACACTATCCGCGACCACGACGCTTTGAACCGCGCTGCCCACCTGCTGGAGGAAATGGGCGCCTGCGAAACCTTCAGCGGTATCGTGGAGGATTATCCCAATGAGCTGCAGCCTGCAGTAATCACTACCACGCCGCAAAAGATTAACGGCTGTATCGGCTTTGACATCAGCCGCGAGGAAACCGTCAGCATCCTCACCCGTTTGGGCTTTGGCGTGGAGGAAAAGGGCGAGGAGCTGGTGATCACTGCTCCCACCTGGCGCCGTGATATTGAATGTGCTGCCGACATCAGCGAGGAGGTTGCCCGTATGCATGGCTACGACCATATCGAAAGCCATCAGCCGGAGCTGACCATCACCCAGGGCCACCAGTCTGTTTTGGACGACGTAAAGGACGCAGTGCAGGATTACATGGTGAGCGCAGGCCTCAGCGAGATGATGACCTATAGCTTTATCAAGGCCAACGCCTATGACAAGATGCTGCTGGCCGCAGATGACAGCCGCCGCCAGAGCATTGAGCTGCTGAACCCGATCACCGACGCTTTTTCTGTGATGCGCACGACGATGATTCCCAGCGCGCTGCAGACTGCTTCCTTCAACCTGCGCAACCACAATAACAGCGTTGCGCTGTTTGAAATCGGCCGCGTATTTTTGCCCAAGGCCCTGCCGCTGGCTGCCGACCCTGTAGAAAAGCCGCTTTTGGCAGCCGTTATCAGTGGCAGCCGCAACGAGCTGAACTGGTGCAGCGCAAAGGACAACGTAGATTTTTATGATATGAAGGGCATTGTCGAGGGCCTGCTCGCAGCTATGCAGGTGGCTGATTACACCCTGGTGCGCAGCACTCAGCCCTATCTGCATCCGGGCAAGAGCTGTGATATCGTAATCGGCGGCAAGGTTATCGGTTCCTTTGGCGAGGTGCACCCGCTGGCGCAGGAGGCCTTTGAGCTGGACCAGGTTGCCTACGTGCTGGAAATGGAAATTGAACCGCTGGTAGCAAGTGCAACCAGTGTGCCGCAATATAAGCACCTGCCCAAGTTCCCCGCAATGAGCCGCGATATTGCCGTTGTAGTGCCGCAGGACGTAACCAACGCCGAGCTGGAGGAGGTTATCCGTGCCCACGCAGGCGAGCTGCTGCAGAGCGTGCATGTATTTGATATCTATACCGGCAAGCAGGTGGCTGCAGGCTGCAAATCCATGGCCTTCAACCTCACCTATCAGGCTGCAGACCGCACCCTGACTGACGCCGAGGTAGATGCCTCCATGAAAAAGGTTATTGCCGAGGTTGCCGAAGCCTACAAGGCTAAGCTGAGAGACTAAGGCATAAGAATAAAAGCATAGGGATTTTTCGCCAGCCGCCTTTTACGGGCGGCTGGTTTTTGTAGTGCGCTACTACAAAAGCAGAAGCAAAGATGATATAATTAATGAAAACGTGTGGAGGGAGTGATGTGTGTGGAGCTGACAAGAAAATTACCGCTGCCCTTAGGTTCAACGGATTATAAGAAAATATGCAAGTCATATTATTATATTGATAAAACCCTGCTGATTAAGGATATATTGGATGAGGGTACAGTCATCTCTCTGTTCACCCGCCCGAGACGTTTTGGCAAAACACTGAATATGAATATGCTGAAAGCGTTTTTTGAAAAAAGTGCTGAGGATACCAGTGTTTATTTTAAAGATAAGCAAATTTGGCAGCAGGGAGAGCATTACACCTGGCACCAGGGAAGGTATCCTGTAATTTTTCTGAGCTTTAAGGATGCTAATAAGTATACTTGGAAGGAGCTGTATCCCCGCTTAGTTGAAACGATCAGAGATGAGTATTTGCGGCATTCTGAATTAAAAAACAGCGCAAGGATTTCTGACCTTGATTTTTATAAAAAAATTGTAGCAGGGAAAGCTGATGCTACAGATTATGCTATGAGTATTTTGCGGCTTTCCAAGATGCTTTACGAGCATCACGGTCAACCTGTGATACTAATCATAGATGAATATGACACTCCTATTCAGGCAGGCTATATTCATGGCTTTTACAATGAAATCATTCAGTTTGCCAGAGATTTGCTGTCTTCCGCGTTGAAGGATAATTCTAATCTTGCGTATGGCTTTTTGACTGGTATTTTGAGGGTTGCTAAGGAAAGTATTTTCAGTGGTCTGAATAATATCAGGGTGTATTCTGTTTTGGATACTAAGTTTAGCACTTATTTTGGTTTTACTGAGGCAGAGATTCTGACGATGGCGCAGTATTATGCAGTTCCTGAAAAAACATCGGAAATCAAATCCTGGTATGATGGTTATAAATTTGGCAATACGGATATATATAACCCATGGTCGGTATTAAATTATTTTAGTAATAGTTGCCTGCCAATGCCTTATTGGGTGCAGACCTCCAGTAATTCGATAATTTATGATATGCTGGACGGTATAAGCAAAGAGACCTATCGGAATCTGATGCAGATAATTGATGACCAGCCTGTAACCTCGCTCATTGATACGAATATCATCTACCCAGAGCTTGGGGACAGACCGGAAAATATTTTTTCCTTATTGCTGATGACCGGATATTTGAAGGCCGTCAAGACGACTTTGACTGCTTTGGGTGATACAGAGTGCGAGCTGTGTATTCCTAACAGGGAACTGAGAAATGTCTATTATCGGGAAATTATCGCACATCTTTCTCGGTCTATGTCTATCAATGTGGCGTATGCGATAACTAAAGCAATTTTGGCCAAGGATGCGCCAAGATTGCAGCTGGCTTTGCAAAAATTTTTACTGGAAGCGGTAAGCTTTTATGATACGCTTAATGAAAATTACTATCATGGACTGCTTTTGGGAATGGCAGTAATTTTCTCGGAGGACTATTTTATACGTTCTAACAGGGAAAGTGGTGCCGGACGTTACGATATTGCGCTTGAACCTAAGCAGCAGTATTTACCTGGGATAATTATTGAGGTGAAGACCAAGAGGGATGAAAAAGAATCACTGAAAGATTTGGCACAGCTGGCGTTAAAGCAGATTGATGCCATGCAGTATGACGTGGAAATGCGCAGCAGAGGCGTGCAGACGATTTACAAATATGGGATTGCCTTTTACAAGAAGCAAGTGGAGCTTGTAACAAACTAACCTGTCGCCAGCCGCCTTTTACGGGCGGCTAGTTTTTGTAGTGTGTGGAAATTTTCCTCTCCCACTTGACTTTACTAATGCCTAGTATTATACTATGATAAAATCGTTTACATATAAAAATATTATTTAGTTAATCTTGAGGGGGATTTACATTATGTACAAGCTTTGGAATGTATTAAACGAACTTAAATCAGATGCTTACGAATGGGTGGAGTTGAGCCATTCCATGAACAACGACAGTCCTGTGTGGAGCGGCATCCCGGCAGGCTCTGTTGAGGTTGCCAAAACCGTTTTTGACTGGGGTAACCCCATGCTGGAATGTTTAATCCAAACCTTTAAATTTCCGGGCCAGTATGGCACGCATATTGATTTTCCTGGTCACTTTGTCAAGGATATGCCGCTGTCCGAGCAGTTTGGCGCGCAGCAGATGCTTTTCCCGCTGTGCGTGATCGACATCACCGCCAAGGTGGCGCAGGATGTGCATTACGCTGTTACCGTTGACGACATCAAGGAATACGAAGCCAAATACGGCGCTATTCCCGACGGTGCCTTTGTGGCGTTGCGCACGGATTGGTACAAAAACTGGCCGGATATGGACAAGCTGAGCGGTATTGCTGCAGATGGCAGCGAAAACTTCCCCGGCTGGAGCCTGGAAGCGCTGAAGTATATTTACGAGGAGCGCAATGCAGCCGCCAACGGCCACGAAACGCTGGACACCGATGCCTCTGCTGTGGCAGCCGCAGCTGGTGACCTGGCTTGCGAGCGCTATGTTTTGGGCAAGGGCAAGCTGCAGATTGAGGTGCTGCAGAACCTGGACAGGGTTGCAGCCGCAGGCGCATTGCTCGTGGCAGCGTGGCCGCGCATTGAGGGCGCAACCGGCCTGCCTGCGCGCGTAGTGGCCATTACCCCCAAGGTAGACAAATAAATAGCTTTGCAAACAGCAGGGACGTACACAAAAGGGAGCGTGTACGTCCTTTTTGCTGCCTGTAAGGGTGTTGCTCTCAAAAGGAGATTGTACAGGTGTTTTATCATTAACCCTGTATATTGTAAAAGCTAGGTAAAGATGGCAAAATAAAAAATAAACTTAACCGAAAGAAAAAGATAATTGCCGCAAAGTATTAATCACATGATTAAAGAATATTTTGATAATAATATTGCCTTTATATAGCGGAGATGATAAAATGAAATTAGAGTAAGTAAGCGAACCGGGAGCCTTGACTGGTTGTTTTATTTATTAATTTAAAGAGGAAAGAGGGTACTTGATTATGAAAAAGATGTTAGCTAAAGCTATCGCACTGAGCGTTATTGTGGGTGGTATGAGCTTTGTTGCCAGTGATGCACAGGCTGCTGTTACAGTAGGTACAGATCCATTGGGTCTTATGCACGCTCAAAAGTCTGGACCGTTTCAATTAGTTGAGCAAAAAGATATTCAAAGTATAGAGAAGAAAGCAGACGCTGCAAAAAATGCTGTTAAAAAAGAAGAAGCCGAGCGCAAGGATGCTGATAAAAAATTAGATAAAAAAATCGAAAAAGAAACAGATGCCCGCAAAGAAGCTGACAAAAAGTTAGATAAAAAAATTGAAAAAGAAACAGATGCCCGTAAGGAAGCTGACAAAAAGTTAGATAAAAAGATCGAAAAAGAAACAGATGCCCGTAAGGAAGCTGACAAAAAGTTAGATAAAAAAATCGAAAAGGAAACGGATGCCCGCAAGAAGGCTGACGACAAATTGCAGAAGAATATCGACAAAGAGGCTGAAGCCCGTAAGGCCGCTGACGCCGCTGAAAAAGCTGAACGCGAAGCTGCTGACAAAGTATTGGACGGCAAGATTGCTGATGAAGCCGCAACCCGTGCTGCTGAAGACCAACGCATCGAAGCTAAATTTGATGGCGAGGTTGCCCGCTTAGACAGCAGAATTGACAAGCTGGACAAAAAGATTGAAAAGGTTGGCGCTATGGCTGCAGCTATCGCAAACCTGCACACCATGGGCTATGACCCTGCAGCTCCCACCGAAATCGCTGTAGGCGTTGGCCAATACCGCGACAAGACCGGTGTTGCTCTGGGTGCCTTCCACTATCCTAACCGCGACTTTATGCTGAGCTTCAGCGTATCCACCGCCGGTGACGAATACATGGGCGGCATTGGTGCTACCTGGAAGTTTGGCCGCAAGACTCCGGAGGAAATGCGCCAGGCTGAGCACGAAAAGGCTGTAAAGGCTAAGGTTGCCAAGGCTGAGGCTGCTAAAAAGGCTGCTAAGGACGCACGCGTAGCTGCTCAACAACAAAGACACGCAGAAATGCTGGCTGCCAACACCGCTAAATAATTAACACAAAACTACATAGGCACGAAGGGGGCAAGGGTGACTTTGCCCTCTTTTTGTTATATAATAAGCGTAAAGAATTTTGCTGACGGCGTGAGGTGAAAAATGCGTTATATAAAATTGTTTGTATTGCTGCTACTTTTGGGCGTTGCCGCCACAGGCAGCTGCCAAAACCTGCAAAGGGCAGGCGCGACAGACGTGGGCGTGCTGTATGTTGACACCGATACGGCGCAGAGCCTGAGCAAAAACGGGCAGCTGTATTTGGCTGTGTTTGCCGAGGAGCAGTTTACGGATGCCGAATTTTTGCAGTCGCTGCACGATGACGAATCGCTGCGCGAGGCTGCCGGCGCTATGTATTTGTACCTGTTTGACAGCAAGGGGACGGAATATACGGTAGCTGCACATTATATTATTGACAAGGCGGGCAACGTGTGCCTGGATATGGGCGGCGAAAGCGTGGCGCAGTCCACGGCAGGCAAACAGGAAATGCTGGCTGTCTACACCAAGGCTGTGGATGCCTTGCAAAGCAAATCGCAAAAGAACCGCTGGCTGAAAAAATAAGGAAACAGAGGCAGGCAAAATATAAAATTTTTATGCTTCTTAAACCAACAGATTAAGAAAGGGCGTACATACTTAACTAAAGTGTGTACGCTTTTTTGCTGGTATGATATAATTAAAGGAAATGGAGGTATGTTGAAGATATGCGTAAAATAAAATTGATTTTGCAAATCGTTGCCGCCTTTATCATGGCAATGTTCGCCTATAATATTTTTTATCAGCCTAATGCCGAAAGCGTGCGCGCCGCTGTGCGCACACAGATGCCGCAGGTGCTGCAGCAGGAAAAGCCAAGTGGTGTGCCAAACGGCAAGCTGCGTATCAGCGTGCTGGACGTGGGCCAGGGGGACGCCATTTTGCTGCAGGACGGCAAGACTAATGTGATGGTTGACGTGGGCAACGATGCCAAGGACAAGATTGGCACAGGCGGTGGCAGGCAGGCGCTCATCAAGGCATTGGACAAGGCCGGCGTGAGCAAGATCAAGACCGTCATCGTGACGCACCACCACCGCGACCACATGGGAAATATTATGTACGTGCGCGGTAAGTACGGCGTCAGCAATATTTATGACAACGGCTACGTTAATAGCGATAATGCCACCTCGGTGGCGCTGGATAAGGACCTGCGCGCCGGCAAGTACCATGGCAAAGCGCTGCAGGCAGGCGACAGGGTGAACCTGGGCAAGGATTATTACCTGGAGGTGCTGGCGCCGTGGGACTTTGCGGATAAGAGCCTGTATAAAAGGCTCAATAACACCAGCCTGGTGATGAAGCTGCATTATGGCACGTTCAGCATGCTGCTGATGGGCGATGCCGAGGCCGGCGTAGAGGATTTGCTGCAGCAAAAATATGGCTCGGCGCTGAAGGCAGATGTGCTGAAGGTGGGCCATCACGGCAGCAAGACGTCGTCGTATTGGCCGTTTATCAAGCAGGTTAAGCCCCAATACGCGCTCATCAGCTGCGGTCACCACGATATTTACAACCACCCCAGCGAAAAGGTTGTAGGCAGCCTGCAGCATTTGGGGGCCAAGGTGTACACCACCTATGATCACGGCACGCTGACGGTGACGACGGACGGCAAAAGCTTTAATGTGGATATGGAAAGATGAAGAATTTGAAGATGAGGAAGTGCAACCAATGAAGCATTATGAGGTAGTTGCGGCTGTAATTGAGCATGACGGCAAAATTTTGTGTATGCAGCGCAACAAAGCTAAATTTGATTATGTGAGCTATAAATTTGAGTTCCCAGGCGGCAAGGTGGAGGCAGGCGAGGAGCGTCATGCTGCGCTCGAGCGCGAGCTGCGTGAGGAAATGGATATGGATATTGCTATCGCTGAAAATGATTACTTGATGACGGTGGAGCACACCTATCCTGATTTTGCCATTACTATGCATGCTTATGTGTGTAAGCTGGCGCAACCAAAATTCGTGATGAAGGAGCATGTTGCCTTTAAATGGCTGACGCCGGGGGAATTGGACAGCTTGGACTGGGCAGAGGCAGATAAACCGATAGTTGCGCGCTTGCAAGCGGATGGGAGCAAAGAGCAGTGAATAGTAGTGAGCTTGCCTTATATCTTGAGGCAGGATTTATAGATTTTAATATTGAAACAGATGAACGCTTTCTGCCGAAGATTTTAACCAATAACCAAAAGGAGCAGGTGAAGGTTTTAGAAGGCCTGCTTTACGAGTTGGAGCATTGCGATGAGTTTTTCTTTTCTGTCGCCTTTGTCACCAATAGCGGTATCGCCTGCTTAATAGATACGCTTAAGGAGCTGCAGAATAAAAATATCAAGGGCAGGATTTTGGCATCGCAATACCAAAATTTTACAGAGCCGCGTGCTCTGCGCAGGCTACTGCAATTTCCTAATTTGGAGCTCAAGATAATTACTTCTGACTACAATTTTCATGCCAAGGGTTATTTGTTTCACAGTTATGCTACTCAAAGCAGAGATGATAACTACACGATGATTATCGGCAGCAGTAACTTGACGCAAAGTGCATTGACGGTGAACCGTGAATGGAATGTGCAGCTTTCTTCTATGAAGGATGGTGCCTTGATTAAGCAGATGCAGGAGGAGCTGGAGCAGGCGTGGGCGGATGCTACGCCGGTAACAGATGATTGGATTGACGCCTATTCTAAGATCTATTACGCTGCACGTAGCCAAAGGCAAAAGGCTTATACGCAAATCTACAAGCTTTACAAAATAAATCCCAATAAGATGCAGGTGGCTGCCCTAAAAAATATTGCCAAGCTGCGAGACGAGGGTAAAAATCGTGCTCTTTTAATTTCTGCGACTGGTACAGGCAAAACTTATCTGTCTGCCTTTGACGTGCGCACTATGAATCCCAAGCGCTGCTTGTTTATTGTGCATAGAGGTCTTATTGCCCGCAAGTCCAAGGAAAGCTTTGAGCAGATTATTGATGAGCATATCACCACGGGTTTATTCACAACCGGACATAGAGATATTGACAAGGATTACGTCTTTGCTACGGTGCAAACCTTGACTAAGGATGAAAATTTGCATGCCTTTGCTCCGGATGCCTTTGACTATATTATTGTCGACGAAGCGCATCACGCGGGAGCTGCGACCTATCAAAAAATATTAAATTACTTCAAGCCTAAATTTTTGCTGGGTATGACAGCAACGCCTGAGCGTACTGACGGCTATGATATTTTTAAGGCCTTTGACTATAACATTGCTTATGAGATTCGCTTAAACCAAGCTCTGGCAGAAAATATGCTGGTACCGTTTCATTATCATGGTGTGAGCGAAATCCTTGTAGATGGGCGGCTTTTGGATGATAATGCAGATTTTGTGCGCCTCACCTGCGAGGAGCGGGTTAAGAACATTTTGCAATACGCCGATTTTTATGGCTGCGACCAGGGGCGTGTAAAAGGTCTTGTTTTTTGCAGCAGGCTGGAAGAAGCCAAAAAATTAGCTGAAGCCTTTAATGCTCATGGCAAAAGAGCGGCTTATTTGGCCGGAGCGACGAGTGAGCAGGAGCGCGCGCAGCTCATAGCGCGTTTGGAGCAGGAAACAGAATCAGCAGATAGCTTGGATTATATTTTTTCCGTAGATGTTTTGAATGAGGGTGTTGATATTCCCTCGGTCAATCAAATAATTATGCTGCGTCCGACGCAATCGGCGATAGTTTTTGTGCAGCAGCTGGGGCGCGGTCTTCGCAAAAGCAATGCCAAGCGCTATTTAGAGGTTATTGATTTTATTGGCAACTACGAAAATAACTACATGCTGCCTATTGCTCTATATGGCGATAGAAGCCATAACAAGGAGCATTTGCGTCGCGTCTTGCATACTAATTATTTGCCGGGAGCGTCAACCGTACATTTTAGCGACGTCGTTAAGGAAAAAATCTTTGCTTCCTTAAATAAAAATAATTTTTTGGAGCTGCGCAAGCTGCGTGATTCCTATCAGCTCGTCAAATTTAAGCTGGGTCATGCACCGATGATGGTGGATTTTTTGTCCTTGGGTGATATAGATCCGTATCTGTTTATCCAAAAGAAAAAGTCCTATTACAACTTTCGCCAATATGCTGATGCTTACGAAAGCACGCTGACGGCTTTACACTTAAAGCTATTAGAATTCATCAGCTTAGAAATTGCTAATGGCAGGCGCTTAGAGGAGATTGTGTTGCTCAAGCAATTGCTGCAGCATGGGGCGGTCAGCGTGCATGCTTTCGTTGACCTGATGCAAAAAGCCTATAGCATAAACACAAGTGAGTCCACCATAAAAAGTGCTGTTAACGTGCTTACTATGGCTTTCTTTAAGGATGGCGATGTAAAGAAATATGGCGCTACTCCCTTGGTAAGTCTTGTTGGAGACACAATTAAGCTTACGGATGCATTTAGCAGCCTACTGAAAAATAAGGAGTTTAGTGCTTATGTTGTTGATGCCTTGAGCTATGCAGAGCATCGCTTTTTAGAGGATTTTAATCCGCAAAGGTATTTCCATGGCTTTAAGCTTTATGGCTCCTATACACGTAAGGATGCCTGCCGCATTTTGAAATGGCTGCGAGATGAAAGCTCAACAGTTTACGGCTATCGCGTAAAATATTCCACCTGTCCGATATTTGTAACCTACCACAAGGATGAAGGCATTAGTGAAAGCACCAAATATGAGGATCGCTTTGCCAGTCCGTCGATTTTTAATTGGATGACGCGCAGCAGGGTGGATATTGATTCACCAGAGGTTTTGGCGATTGAAAAGCCAAGCACGCTCAAGTTGCTGTTTATCAAAAAGAGTGATGATGAAGGCTCGGAATTCTATTTTATGGGCGAGGTACTGCATAAAAACAGCATAGGCACAACGATTACAGGTAATAAGGGTGAAAAGCTGTCCATAGTGCAGATGTTTTATGAGATGAAAACTGCTGTAGAACCTAAAATCTATGACTATTTTGAAGGTTAACTATCAATCTCCGCTGTTTCCCGAATGTTTGCAGCAGGTGTTTGACACATATAATATCAGTGATTACGCTGTTAGCGTGACGTATTCTGATAATCTCCTCTCCACCTCCTACGGCCTGTACGACCCCGTTGCTGTGCGCCGCGAGGGGCAGCTTCTGCTTACGCGCGCAGGCGGGCTTGCGCATAGCGTGGACTGCAACGCCCTCGCTGCCATGCACAAGCGCTACAGCACCTGGTGCAAAAAGCTGCAGCAGCTAAAATGCACGCAGCTGGTGCATGGCCGGTTTGCTCCCGGCAGGGGTATTACGCTCTACACTGCCGCCATCGCCGCTGATGCTGCTGCAGGCGGCTGGGATTACGCCGCCTATTATCAGTCCGTCCTGGTGCATGAATATGCACACGCCTTGCATTTTGCGCATATTTTGGCACGCTTTGACGCCTGCGGAATGGACGTGACAAGCGCCGCTTACCAAAATGCCCTGCGCTATTGGTATGGCGGCCGCACGCAGGCCTTGCAGGCACGCACAGTCAAGGAAACGCTGGCCGAATTTACCCGCTATTTGTGGTGCTGCGAAAACGGTTGGCAGCCCTTGGCGCAGGCGGTGACGCAATCACTCACGGGAGCGCGGGCGTATTATCCCAGCTATCCCTACGCAGGGGTGGCGCCGTTGTGCGCGCTGCACGCGGCTGACGCACAGCAGGCGCTGGAGCAATATGCCGCGCTGCAAGCTGCTTCGCTACAAAGCTGGCAGCAGGCGTATGCGCTGCTCAAGCAAATAACATAGTGAGTATTTTTGCTTAAACTAGAATATGAACCAATAAAAATAGGACTGCCGCTTACGCGTGACGCATTGCGACAGTCCTTTTGGTTTATTCTGTTTACATCTCCGTTCCGTTCGTCAGACGGATTTTTTCGGCCTTGGCCTCGGCCAGCTGGCCTTGGTTGATCATGCCATATTTATGCATAGCGGCGAGCACCAGCAGCTGGCGCTTTTTGCAGCCTGCGGGGTTTTCCAACGGGTTGAGGCTGCTGGGGGCATAGGGCAGGGCGGCGATGACTGCTGCCTCGGCCAGCGTGAGCGCGGAGGGCGCCTTACCAAAGTACTTTTGGCTGGCCTGGTAGATACCGTCAGCACCGGCGCCAAAGTAGGTGGTGTTGAGGTACAGCTCCAAAATTTCGTCCTTACTGTAGGTGTCCTCCAGCATGAGTGACAGCACCGCCTCCTCCACCTTGCGCTCCATGCTTTGCTCATGCGAGAGGAAAACGTTTTTGACAAATTGCTGCGTGAGCGTGCTGCCTCCCTGCACCACCTCGCCAGCGTTGATGTTGGCCAGCAGCGCACGGATGATGCCGTCCATGGCGATGGCGCCGTGGTTGTAGTAATCATGATCTTCTATTGCGATGAGTGCCTGTGGAATATCACGTGACATAGCATCCAGGCCTGTCCATTCCGGGCTTTGGCGGATAGGCTCGATTACCTCATCCATGTTAAAGGCCAGATAAAATTTTTGCATAGGCGACGGCCAGGTATCCTTGGGGGGCAGCAGTGCCGTAAACATTGCCATAGCGGCCGACTTTTCGTGCTTGCTGGCCTTGGTCTGCTCCTGCTGCACCGGCGCTGTAGGCTGTGCCTTGTCTGTAAAGCTGTCGTAACCGGCCATGCCTAAAAAGATCAGCACGGCCATAGCGATAATCTTGAACATATCTAACACCTCGTTGCTTAATCAAAAGCCGTTCTTAGCCGGATGCAGCTAAAGGCTTATATCTATTGTAGCAAGAAAGACGGCTTTTGGCAAAGTATACAGCAAAAAAGACTAGGAAAATGCAGCATAAAGTAGTAAAATAGATAACGTAAAATGGATGAGTGTTTCTTGACCTTTTTTACAAAAAACTTTTGCAAAGGACTTGCAAAAATATGCAAGTTGGTTGTATAATTATCAATCATAAAGGAGGATGGATATGAAAGCAAGTGTTATCGGTGCAACTGGCTACGCAGGTGTAGAGCTCCTGCGGCTTTTGGACGGACATCCCGAGGCGGAGATTGCGACTATCACATCTGAAAGCAGTACAGGTGAGGCAATCGCTTCTATGTATCCGCATTTATCGGGGAGAATTGAAAAGAATCTGCAGTCTATGCAGGATATTGACGCTATTGCCGAAGCAAGCGACGTTATTTTTATCGCCCTGCCGCACGGCCATGCTATGAAGATTGGCAAGCGTCTGCGCAACAGTAAAACCAAAATTATCGACCTGGGTGGAGATTATAGATTTAAGGATTACCACGTTTTTGAAGAGTGGTATAAGGTGAAGCACGAGGATCCGGACGCGCAGGCTGTATATGGACTGACCGAGCTGTACCGCGATAAGGTGGCCAAGGCTTCGCTTGTTGCTAACCCCGGCTGCTATACCACCTGCAGCATTTTGGCTTTGGTGCCGCTGTTTAAATATAACCTGATTGAGCACCAGGGCATTGTGATTGACGCTAAGAGCGGTACTACGGGTGCAGGCCGCAGTCTGCGCACTGCCAGCCTTTATTGCAGCGTCAATGAAAGCTTTAAGGCCTATGGCGTTGCCACCCACCGCCACACTCCCGAAATCGAGCAGGCCTACAGCGAATTTGCCGGCGAGGACGTTGTGATCCAGTTTACGCCGCACCTGCTGCCAGTGGACCGTGGCATTTTTGCCACCTGCTACGCACAGCTCAAGGAGGGTGTGACAGACGCGCAGATCGAAGAGGCCTACCAGGCTATGTATGGCGATGAATATTTCATCCGCCTGCGTGGCAAGGGCGGATGCCCCGAACTGAAGAACATCCGCGGCTCCAACTTTGTGGACCTTGGCTGGCAGACAGACAAGCGCACGGGCCGCATTATTGTTATGAATTGTATTGATAATCTGGTAAAGGGTGCAGCAGGACAGGCTGTGCAGAACATGAATGTTATGTTTGGCATTGATGAAACCGCCGGTCTGCGTCAGCTGCCGCTCGTACCATAAGAGAGAGGGGAACCTAATGAAGAAAATTGAAGGCTGGGTAACTGCACCGCAGGGCTTTATCGCTGCCGGCGTCAAGGCTGGTATCAAAGCCAGCGGTAACCACGATGTAGCGGTTATTTACAGCACTGTGCCTGCTGCCTGCGGCGCGGTGTTTACCCAAAATAAAATGTGTGCGGCACCTGTACTGGTGAGCCGCGAGGTTAATGCGCATCCCGCTGCGCAGGCCATCGTTGTCAACAGCGGCTGTGCTAACGCCTGCACGGGCGAGCAGGGTCTGGCAGATGCTAAAAAGATGCAGGCTCATGCCGCAGGCCTCTTGGGCATTGCGCCTGAGGCTGTGTTTGTGTGCTCCACCGGTGTCATCGGTCAGTTTTTGCCGATGGACAAGCTGCTGACAGGCATTGCTGATGCAGTGGACAGCTTGGACGAGTGCGAGGGTGAAAGCTGCGCTATGGCCATCCAGACTACGGATACCTTTATCAAGCGCGCTGCCTACGAAACCGAAATCGGCGGCAAGACCGTAAAATTCGCCGGCATCGCCAAGGGCGCGGGCATGATTCATCCCAATATGGCCACCATGCTCACCTTTATCACCACGGATGCGGCTGTTGCTCCCGATGTTTTGAAGCGTGCTGTAAAAAAGGCTGCCGACAAATCCTTTAACATGGTGGTTGTTGATGGTGACACCAGCACTAACGACAGCATGATCGTGCTGGCTAACGGCCTCGCCGAAAACGAGATCATCGTTTCCGAGGAGCATCCGGATTATCCTGCCTTCTTTGAAGCACTTTTGGCCTGTGCCACCGACCTGGCCAAAATGATTGCCCATGATGGCGAGGGCGCGACCAAGTTCCTGGAGGTTAACGTCAAGGGTGCTGCTACCTGGGCAGATGCCAAGACTGCTGCTATGGCTATCGCTAAATCGCCGCTGGTTAAAACCG
This sequence comes from Segatella copri, assembly GCA_963597755.1. Lineage (GTDB taxonomy): Bacteria > Bacillota > Negativicutes > Acidaminococcales > Acidaminococcaceae > Phascolarctobacterium_A. Next base: position 33,491 of record CAVBQX010000011.1, on the reverse strand, counting down.
CATTCTTCGGTGAGGATCCCAACTGGGGGCGCATTGTGTGCGCAGCCGGCTATAGCGGTGCCGAAATGCTGGCCGATAAGGTTAACCTGGAAATTGGCGGTATCCGCCTGGTAGAAAACGGTATGAACTGCAACGTGCCTGCTGAATCGCTGGCACCGACCATGGCAGAGCATGACATTTCCATGACCATCGACCTGGGCGCAGGCGAGGAAAGTGCCACGGTCTGGACCTGTGACTTTAGCTATGAGTACGTAAAAATTAATGGTGAATATCATACCTGATTTATCACCATCCTGTGATTAAGCGTCCCTGCCTGCGGGCGGTGGCTAGGATAAAGCTCAAAACTCTTCAATACTTAAGGAGGAATATCACATGTTAATGAACGACCAGCAAGTACAAACTCTGATGGAGGCTCTGCCGTACCTCAGCCAGTTTAAGGATAAAACTATTGTAGTAAAATACGGCGGCAACGCTATGCTTAATGATGAGCTGAAAAACAAGGTGCTGCAGGATATCGTTTTCCTGAAATGCGCCGGTATGCGTCCCGTTGTCGTACACGGCGGCGGCCCCGAAATCACCCGTATGCTGATGCAGGCTGGCAAAAAGAGTGAATTTGTCAGCGGCCTGCGCGTTACCGACGCTGAATCCGTCGGCCTGGCAGAAATGGCCCTGGTTGGCAAAATCAACACCGATCTGGTTGCACGTCTCAACACCCTGGGTGCTAAGGCTGTCGGCTTAAACGGCAAGGATGCTAACCTTATTCAAGCTAAAAAGCATCTGGCAGATGTTTACGAAAACGGCGAGGTTAACCTCGTTGATATCGGTTATGTCGGCAATGTTGAACACATCAACACCGAACTGATTGACTGTCTGCTCGATAACGGCTTTATTCCTGTTATCGCTCCCACCGGCGTGGGCGCACAGGGTGAAACCTACAACATCAACGCTGACAGCGTTGCCGGCGAAATCGCAGGTGCGCTGAAGGCAGAAAAGCTGCTGGTGCTGACCGATGTACGCGGTATTTATTCCGATTACCGTGATGAAAACAGCTTTATTTCCACCATGACCTTTGAAAAGGCTCAGGAGCTGATCATCCGCGGTAAGATCGACGGCGGTATGATTCCTAAGGTTCGTGCCTGCATCACTGCCCTGTCCGGTGGCGCTGCCAAAGCACAAATCATTGATGGCCGTGCTGAGCACTCCATCCTGATGGAGATCTTTAGTGATAAGGGTGTGGGTACTGAGGTAGTCAAGGAAATTTAAAGACTGTCGATAAGGCGTCATCTGCTTTATGAATTCTCCTAGACGTACTAAAAGTACGCCGTCGTCGAATTCATTTCGCATCTAACACCTTCTCGCCAGCCTTGGGGATAGGAAGATAAGGCGCCATCTGCTTTATGAATTCTCCTAGACGTACTAAAAGTACGCTGTCGTCGAATTTATTTCGCATCTAACATCTTTTCGCCAGCCTTTTAGGATAGGAAGATGAGGCGTCATTTGCTTTATGAATTCTCCTAGACGTACTAAAAGTACGCTGTCGTCGAATTCATTTCGCATCTAACACCTTCTCGCCAGCCTTGGGGATAGGAAGATAAGGCGCCATCTGCTTTATGAATTCTCCTAGACGTACTAAAAGTACGCTGTCGTCGAATTTATTTCGCATCTAATACCTTTTCACCAGCCTTTTGGGTGGGAAGCTGAGGCATCATCGCAATACACATTGAGGGGTGAAAATTTTCACAATGGATAAAAAAACTGTTATAGAAGAAACTGAGAAATATTATCTGCCTGTGTTTGGCAGATACCAAATGGTTATGGACCACGGCCAGGGCTGCAGGGTGTGGGACAACGAGGGCAACGAATACGTTGACGCCTTCGCCGGCATTGCTGTTAACAGCCTGGGTTATAATCATCCTGTACTGGTAAAGGCTATTGCTGACCAGGCCGCCAAGGTTATGCACTGCTCCAACCTGTATTACACCGAAATCCAGGCTAAGGCACTGCGTATGGTAGCTGAAGCAACCGGCATGGACCGCATCTTTTTCGCTAACTGCGGCGCTGAGGGCAACGAGGGCGCTATGAAGCTGGCGCGTAAGTATGGCGTCAGCAAATCGCCCGGCAAGTACAAAATTATTTCGGCTCAGGAATCCTTCCACGGACGCACCTTTGATACCCTGGCAGCCACCGGTCACGACTATTACCACGTGGGCTACGGCCCGCTGAGCCCGGGACACGTTTTGGTTCCCTATGGTGATCTTGCCGCACTAGAAGCGCAGATGGACGATGATGTATGCGCAGTACTGCTGGAGCCTATTCAGGGCGAGGGCGGCGTACACGTTCCCGGCGACGAATATCTGCAGGCAGTGCGTGCGTTGTGCGACAAGCATGATGCGCTGCTGATTTTTGACGAGGTGCAGACAGGCGTTGCCCGTACCGGCAAATGGTTCGCCTATATGCACAGCGGCGTGAAGCCGGATGTGCTGACCTTTGCCAAGGGCATCGGCGGCGGCTTTCCGGTTGCAGGCTTTGCTGTACCGGAGCGTTTGGCGCATGTGTTCAAGCCTGGCGACCACGGCGGCACCTTTGGCGGTAACCCGCTGGCCTGCGCTGCTGTGTATGCAACGCTGACAACGATTAAGTCCGAGGGTCTGGTGGACAAGGTTGCCGAAAAAGGCGAATACTTCATGGGCGAGCTGCGTAAGCTGCAGGCCAAGTATCCTGACAAGGTTACCGATGTGCGCGGCCGCGGTTTGATTTTGGGCATGCAGGTTGTAGGCGAGGGCAAGCCGGTTGTGGAAAGCTGCCTGGCAAACCACGTTATCGTTAATTGCACTGCCGGCAACGTCATCCGCATTGTACCGCCCTTGATTATTTCTAAAGAAGAAATTGACATTGTCGTTGCTGCTTTGGACAAGGCTTTGGCTAGTCTGTAAGCAGTCTGCGGCAGTCTCGGTTTATAAGATAAGGGGATATACTAAATGGGTTTAAAAAACAAAGATTTGATTTCTATTCATGACCTGACGGTGGGTGAGGTTGCGACTATTTTGGACGTAGCCAAAAAGCTCAAACGCAAGCAAAAGGCCGGCGAACCGCACCAATACCTGAAGGGCAAGACCTTGGCTATGCTGTTTTCCAAGGCCTCTACCCGCACCAGAACGTCGTTCGAGGTTGGCTTCTGGCAGCTGGGCGGACATCCTATTTATTTGAGTGATGCTGCTTCGCAAATCGGCCGCGGCGAGCCTATCCGCGATACTGCACGTGTGCTGTCCCGCTTTGTTGACGGCATTATGATCCGCACATTCTCGCACGATTCCGTAATCGAGCTGGCAAAATACGCCAGCGTACCTGTTATCAACGGCCTGACGGATTTGCTGCATCCCTGCCAGGCTTTGACTGATATGTTCACCATTCAGGAAAAGATGGCTGTTTTGAAGGGACGCAAGCTGGTTTACGTAGGCGATGGCAACAACATGGCTCATTCTTTGATGTTTGCCTGCGCTAAGGTTGGCATGAACATGGTATGCGCCAGTCCCGAGGGCTATAAGCCTGACCCGGTAATTTTGCAGCAGGCGCAGGAGGATGCTGCAAAAACTGGCTGCAGCATCACCGTGGAGGAGGATCTCTTCAAGGCCGCCAAGGGCGCCGATGTGCTGTACACCGATGTGTGGACCAGCATGGGCGAGGAGGCAGAGCGCGAGATCCGCTTCAAGGCCCTGCATAATTATCAAATCAACAAGGAGCTATTGGCAGTTGCCCGTTCTGAGGCTATCGTGCTGCACTGCCTGCCTGCACACCGCGGCGAGGAAATCACCGAGGACGTGCTCGAGGGACCGCAGTCTGTAGTATTCGACCAAGCAGAAAACCGCTTGCATGTACAAAAGGCTATTATGGCTCTGCTCATGAGCGACGAGGTGCTGTAAGCTTCACGTGGGCGCGCCGCTGGCGCGCTGCGTGACAGAGTAGTGTAACATTTTGTACTATCTGCAAAAATCCTGTATACATACTCTGCTAAGCTTGCGTTATGCATAAAAAAGGTATATAATACAAGAAGTTTGTAAGTTTATTCATTAATGCATAACATTATAGAAATTTGGGAGGCTATCACAATGAAAAAAGAAGATATTAAAAAAGTAGTTCTGGCCTATTCCGGCGGCCTGGATACATCAGTTATCATTCCCTGGCTGAAAGAGCATTACAATAACTGCGAAGTTATCGCTGCCTGCGCTGACCTTGGCCAAGGCGACGAGCTGGAGCCGGTTCATGACAAGGCTCTGAGAACCGGTGCCAGCAAATGCTACATCATGGACTTAAAAGAAGAATTTATCAGCGACTATGTATGGCCCACCGTTAAGGCCGGTGCTGTATACGAAAAGAAATACCTGCTGGGTACTTCCTTCGCACGTCCGCTGATCGCTAAAAAATTGGTTGAGATTGCTGAAAAGGAAGGCGCTGACGCTATTGCTCACGGTGCTACCGGCAAGGGCAATGACCAGGTACGCTTTGAGCTGTCTGTAAAGGCTCTGGCTCCGGAGCTGGCTATTATCGCTCCGTGGCGTGAATGGGAGCTGCGCAGCCGTGACCAGGAAATTGACTATGCTGCAGCACACAATATTCCTATTCCTGTATCCCATGATCATGACTATTCCATGGACCGCAACATGTGGCATCTGTCCCATGAAGGCAGCGACCTGGAGGATCCGTGGAATGCACCTAAGGATGAGCTGTTCATCGTAACCAACATTCCTGAAAAGGCTCCTGACAAACCGGAATATGTAGAGCTGGAATATGTTGAAGGCGTTCCCGTAAGCGTAAACGGCGAAAAGCTGAGCCCGGCTAAGCTGGTTGAAAAGCTCAACGAGATCGGCATCCGCAATGCTGTAGGCATCACCGATATGGTAGAAGACCGCTTGGTTGGCATGAAGTCCCGCGGTGTTTATGAAAACCCTGCCGGCGCTATCATCTACTATGGTCACAACGACCTGGAAAACCTGTGCCTGGACCGTGCAACCCAATCCTTCAAGCAGCAGGTATCCATCCGTTATTCCGAGCTGGTTTACGATGGCATGTGGTTCAGCCCGCTGCGTGAGGCACTTGACGGCTTCGTAAACGAAACCCAAAAGACTGTAACCGGTACTGTACGCATGAAGCTGTACAAGGGCAACATCTACAGTGCAGGCGTAAAATCCCCGTATTCCCTGTACAGCCAGGAATATGTAACCTTCGGCGAGGACGAGGTTTACAACCAGGCTGACGCTACCGGCTTCATTAACCTCTTCGGCCTGCCGCTGAAAGTGCGTGCGCTGATGAAGAAGGGCAACCTGAAATAATGGCCAAGCTTTGGGGCGGTCGTTTTAGTAAAAATACGAACGAATTGGTGGACGCATTTAATGCGTCCATTGATTTTGATAAGCGCTTGTATCACGAGGATATCCGCGGCAGCATTGCCCACGCCGGTATGTTGGCAAAATGCGGTATCATTCCAGCAGAGGACGGGGAAAAGATTATTGCTGGATTGAAGGCTATCCTGGCTGATATCGAGGCTGGTAACTTCCATTTTGATGTTGCCTTGGAGGACATTCACATGAATGTCGAAGCACGTCTGACCGAGCGCATTGGCAGCGCCGGTGCACGCTTGCATACTGCCCGCAGCCGTAACGACCAGGTTGCGCTGGATATGCATATGTACATGAAGCGTGAGGTTGCCGAAATTGCTGAGCTTTTGATTAAATTTGAAGAGGCTCTGCTTGCTGTAGCTAAAAAGCATGAAAAAACATTGATGCCTGGTTATACGCATCTGCAGCGTGCGCAGCCGATTACCTTTGCGCACCATATGCTGGCATACTTTAATATGCTGCAGCGTGACTTCCGCCGCCTGCTGGGCGTTTGGGAGGGTGCGGACATGATGCCTTTGGGCGCCGGTGCTATCGCAGGTACCACCTTCCCGATTGACCGCTTTATGGTGGCAGAGGAGCTGAACTTTGGCACTGTGTATCCCAATAGCATGGACGCAGTCAGCGACCGCGATTATGTTATTGAGTTTTTGTCGTTTGCTTCCACCCTCATGATGCACATGAGCCGCTTGAGTGAGGAAATCTGCCTGTGGAGCAGCACGGAGTTTGGCTTTGTAGAGCTGGATGATGCCTTTGCAACAGGCTCGTCCATGATGCCGCAAAAGAAGAACCCTGATATCTCTGAGCTGGTGCGTGGCAAAACCGGCCGTGTATATGGTCATCTGATGGCAATGCTGACCACGGCAAAGGGCCTGCCGCTAACCTATAACAAGGATCTGCAGGAGGATAAGGAAGGCTTCTTTGACGCTATTGACACGGTTAAGTTTACCCTGGCTGTGTACCGCGATATGGTGCTGACCATGACTGTGAACGTGGACAAGATGGCACAGGCTGTAAGCAAGGACTTTTCTAACGCTACCGACCTGGCTGATTACCTGGTACGCAAGGGTCTGCCCTTCCGTCAGGCGCACGAGGTTGTTGGTAAGTGCGTTGCCTATGCTATTACCCAAGGCAAGTTCCTGCCCGAAATTTCGCTGGAGGAATACAAGCAGTTCAGCGATTTGTTTGAAAGCGATCTGCTTGTTGCCTTAAAGCCGGAGCATTGCGTAGAAGCACGCAAATCCTATGGCGGACCTGCTTTTTCGGAAAACGAGAAGCAATTTGCTATCGGTGACAAGGTGCTGGCAGTGCAGCAGGCTAAGCTGGCAGAGCTGCAGGCTAAGCTGTAAGAGAATAAAGTTAAAGGAGATGGCGAGAGCCATCTCCTTTTTGGTAGTGCAGTTATTAACTTTTTATCAGCCTTTCTAAAACGTTTCTCACTCCCGGCAGGCTGATAAAGGCAATGGTGCAGGCCGCCTCTGTCAAAATATAGCTGGCGTTGTAGAGCAGTGCCGCCAGCACCAGCTGCAGGTTTTCGCTGACGCTGCCAACGTAGCTGACGAAGAACAGCATCCCCGAAAGCTGATGAAAGCAAAGCCTGGCGCATACGGCAAGCATATAACCCTTGTACAGGCCATGCTTGCTGTTACGGAAGACTCCTGCAAGACCCAAGGCGCCAAAGGCTAGCGGGTAATCTAACAGTACCTGCAGCGGATGCACGGCAAAGGGCTCCAGCATAAACTGGAGGCAGCCATAGGCTATGCCGGTGATGATGCCCTGCTTTGTGCCGTAGGTGAGAGCAACCAGACAGATGATGAGCATACTGCCCAGGGTGACGCTGCCGCCGTTAGGTAGGCTGGGGAGCTTGATAAAGGTGCTGATGATGGTGGCAAGGGCGATTGCCAGACCGGAAAAGGCCAAAGGCCGTGTGTGTGACATAGACAACCTTCTTTGTGTGTTAGTTTTTTACTTCGCCTTTACCGAAGACAGTAATCCATTGAGCAATTATACGCTCACGATTCATTACTATGTACTTTCTGATTTGGCGGAGTTCTTTGTCAGGAATTTTTCCGTTATTATTGGCTAGTTCTGCTCCATTACTAGTAATCCAAAATTTTGTAGCATTGGGTGTCTGTGCGCCTTTGGCTACATGTATGTGGATTGGTTCAAGGCTTTCGTTAGCCCAAAAATAAAACACATATCCTAAGAAACCAGCTAATATTTTAGGCAATTTGTTTACTCTCCTTTGCCATTTCCCACATTAACAAAAGATTATCCGTGGCGAAGTTTTCTATCCAGAAAAGCTCGTCCTCACTAAAACCAAAGGCTTTAATAAACTCTTTATCCGGCATAATGATTTCAGCAAAATCAAAACCATTATTGTTGTTGGGCCGTTCAAACCTTATACAAATATATTCCTTATAGCCTTCTTCGATAATGTCACTCGTAGTGACTGTAATGTTATTGAAGAAACAATAGTAATGCTTGTTGGTGCACATATATGCCACCTCCTTTTTTTACCTGCCATTATTATATCCCAGCGAGGGAGAATAGTAAAACAGAAAAATTTTAGCTTGCGCTTGCAACCTCCGGAGTAGAGGATAAAGCTGAGATAGTGGTATAATATAGCGGGCAGTTATCTCAGAGTAAGCAATAGAGGCTTCTATATTAGCAATAATACTATCAACGGAAAGAGGCACATAGAATGATTAAGCACTTAACGATCACGCCGACCGAGGCGCTGGCAAAGCTGCAGGCAGGCAACGCACGCTACATTGCAGCAAAAAATAACAATGCCGATATTTCTCAGGCAAGGAGAACGGACACTTTAGTTAACGGGCAAAAGCCTTACGCTATTATCATCACCTGCTCTGATTCCAGGGTGATTCCGGAAAACATTTTTATGACGGGTATTGGCGAGCTGTTTGTTATCCGCATTGCCGGCAACGTTATTGACGAGCACCAATTAGGCAGCATCGAATACGCCGCCAGCCATTTGGGGGCACCATTGATAGTAGTTATGGGGCATACGCATTGTGGTGCGGTGGATGCAGCCATCAACCATGACCCGGAGGGCTATATAAAATTTATCACGGATAAGATTAAAGCTGCCATTGGTGACGAGCGCGACCCCTATAAGGCAGCGTGCCTGAACGTCAAAAGCTGTGAGGCTGAAATTGAAGCGAGCTTGGAGATTCAGGAGGTGGAGCACCAGGAGGGCTTGCGCGTTATCGGCGCTATGTACCAACTGGAGGATGGCAGGGTGGACTTTTTGTAAAGTAATTGCTTTGCGATGACGAGCTGTAGCTTATATAGCAACATTACATGCACATTTTTCGCATAAGTCCTATGCCAAACAATTATAAAATTTTGTAACATTTTTACAGAATTATGCTTGACTATAAGCGGCGTTTCTTCTATAATAGCTAATACACGCAGAAGGGTTTAGCGTGTAGAGGAGAATTTATTATGGAGAAAAAGTACATTATTATTTTGAGTACGGTAGTTGTATCGTTATTCGGTGTGGCCGGTCTGCTGTATTGTGACGCGTTGACGCGTGCCTAAGACCTGCTGATTAGTGTGCTATCTGGCAATCTCGGCTAAAGACAAGCTATAAAAAGAAAATTTGTCTGGAAGATAACCCCACCAGAGGCAAATGCGGCGTAAGCAACGAGGCTTACGCCTTTTTCTTATGTGCGAAAAAGGGGCGACGTTATAATTATCCTTAGCGTAAAGGCAGTGCTCATGGTATAATATACCTAACAGTGTGAGACGTTGTAGATGGCAGGAAAGGGACTGCCTGAGGCAAATATAATTGATGCGGCAACGCAGTTTATTGAGAAAAACGGTTACAATGTTATAGACAAGCTATAGGCGGAGCAGAAAAATAGGCTGATTTTGCCAGCCTGCGAAGGGAGGAAGGCAGATGCTTTTAGGTGTAGATGTTGGCGGCACCTATACGGATGCTGTAGTGTTGGACGGAGAGAACGTGCTGGCGCAGGCCAAGCGCGTTACAACGCATGAGGATGTTTTGCAGGGAGTGCTGGCAGCATTGGACGCGGTGCTGGCGCCCGGTATGCAGCTGGAGCGCGTGGTGATTTCGAGCACCATCGTGACTAACGCTTTGGCTGAGGGCAGGTTGGAGCCTGTGCCGCTGGCGGTGATTACAGGACCGGGCATGAACGTGGCAGGACGCTTTCCGGTTGCGCCGCATTACCTGACGGGTTATGTGGACCACCGCGGTAAGATTGCTGCGCGCACGGATTGGCAAAAGCATCAGGAGCTGCTGGGTAAAAAAGGCGGCGTGTGCGCGGTCAGCGGCAAGTTTGCCGTGCGCAATCCCCAGCTGGAGCTGCAGGCGGAGTACGAGCTACAAAAATGCGGCTATAACAAGGTGTTTTTGGGCAGCAGCCTGAGCGGCGAGCTGAACTTTGTGCGTCGCACTAATTCTGCCTACTTTGCAGCGCAGGTTTACGGGCTGTTTACGCATTTTTGCAGCCGTATAGAGCGCGCATTGGCAGAGCGTGGCATTGCTGCACCTGTGCATATACTAAAGGCGGACGGCGGTACGCTGCCGTTGGCTGTGGCGAAGGAGCAGCCGGTAGAGGCAGTGTTCACCGGTCCTGCTGCTTCGGTGCTGGGCATTGAGGCGCTGGCCGCACCCGATGTAAACAGCATTTCCCTGGACGTTGGCGGTACTACCACCGATATTGCTTTTTGGGAAAACGGCCTGCCGCTTATGGCGAAGCGTGGTGCGGTCGTTAATGGTTATCCTACAGCAGTGCGCGCCTTTCATATGCGCAGCGTGGCGATTGGTGGTGACAGCAGGATTCACAAAACTGCCGCCGGCTACAGCGTCGGCCCGGAGCGTGAGGGCCCTGCTGCTGCCGTAGGTGGCAGTGCGGCGACGCTGGGAGATGCGCTGATCGTAGCTGGTTATGTGCATTTTGGTGACGCTGCAAGGGCGCAGGCAGCCATTGCTGCCCTTGGCGGCACGCCGCAGGAGGAGGCACGCAAAATAGTTAGCGCCGCAGCCCGTCAGATAAAGGCTGTAATACAGCAGATGCTGGACGAATGGGCCAAGCAGCCTGTGTATACGGTGGATGACGTCATCCGTGGGACGGAATTTGGCGCGCAGCAGCTCGTGGGCGTGGGCGGCGGTGCCCCCGGCCTGGTGCAGGCACTGGGCGAGGAAATGGCGCTGCCTGTGGCCATTCCCTTGGGGGCAGGCGTGGCCAACGCCATCGGCGCTGCGGTGGCGCGCCCTACGCTCAGCGCCGGCCTGCGTGCGGACACGACCGACGGCTTTTATATTATTCCCGAAAGCGGCTGCCGCGAAAAGCTGCCCAAGCCATTTAACAAGCAAGTGGCTATGGATATTTTGTCCCACTGGTTATTGCAGCAGACGGCGGACTGGCAGCTGCCTGACGCGCAGACGGAGCTTGTTGCCTACGAGCATTTTAATACGGTACATGGATATTATGACACAGGCGATATTTACAGCCTGCGCATGCAGCTGAAGCCGGGGATTTTGCATAAGGTGAGTGGCAGGGAGGTGGCTTTTGATGGCTAAGGATACTTTAGGACTGGTGTTTTTCCCTGCCTTTGACTGGATGATCAGCCCAGGTCACCCCGAACGGCAGGAGCGTTTGCTGTATACACGTGACCAGCTGGAGGAGGAGGGCATCTTTGATTGCGAAGAAATCAGGGAATACCGCCCACGCCTGGCGGAGCTGTGTGATTTGCAGCGTGCCCATGTCGGCGTGCCTGACATCGCACGCCTTATTACCCCTGCGCATCTCACCAGTGCCGGTGGCTGTCTGGTGGCTGCCGATGCCGTGATGCAGCGGCAGGTGCAGCGTGCCTTTGCCCTGGTGCGCCCTCCCGGACATCACGCTATGCGTGTTGTACACGGAATCCGTGGCTTTTGTACTATTAATATCGAAGCAATAATGGTAGAATATTTACGTAGCAGGTATAATATCCGCAAAATTGCCGTTGTGGATACAGATGTGCATCATGGCGACGGGTCGCAGGATATTTTTTACCATGATCCGGATACGCTATATATTTCGTTTCATCAGGACGGGCGCACGCTTTACCCGGGGACAGGCTTTCCTAACGAGGCCGGCAGTCCCGCGGCCTGGGGGACGAATATTAACCTGCCGCTGCTACCCGGTACGGGCGACGAGGGACTGCACCGCCTGTATGATGGTCTGATTACGCATATCCTGGAGGATTTTGCACCCGAGCTGATTATTAACAGCGCAGGTCAGGATAACCATTTTAGCGATCCGCTGGCTTCTATGCAGATCACCGCGCAGGGATATGCCCGTCTGGCAGATAAGCTGAAGGCGGATATCGCTGTACTGGAGGGTGGTTATTCTATCGAAAGCGCTTTGCCCTATGTCAACACAGGTATCATTCTGGCGATGGCAGGCATGGATTACAGCAAGGTGGTTGAGCCTGACCTGCACGGACTGCGCAGGCAGGAGGAGCGCTGCAACAAGCGCGTTGACCAGCTGATTGAAGAGGTGGGTACGCTGTACTTTAACCGCGAGGAAACCAGCAGATACCTGCTGCAAAAATGCGGCGATACCTGGAGCAGACGCAAGCATATTTATTATGATGAGGAAGGCATCCGCGAGGAGCAGGTGGAAAGCGTGCATTACTGCGAGCGTAAGGCCTGCCGCGGCTATTTTACCCTGCAGACGGCGGCTGAGGGCACACGCTTTGGCGACCAGAGCGCCTTTGTCACCTGCCTGACGCGCGAAATCTGTCCGCATTGCCGTCAAAAGGCTATGGATGCTGCATTGGCAGAAAAAAAGAGCGGCCGCTGGCAGTATGTGCTGGTGCAGGATATAGCAAGTGGCAATGTTGAAAGCTTATAAAAGGAATCGAGGTTAGAGAATGATTAAGGAATTGGTTGTAGCAACTCATAATTTGGGGAAGGTTGAGGAATTTAAGGTCTTGATGAAGGATCTGCCCATTGAAATAAAGTATCTGGCAGACTTTGAGCCTGTAGAGGAGCCTGCGGAAACTGGCCGCACCTTTGCTGCTAACGCCCGCCAGAAGGCAGTTTATTATGCCAAAAAGCTGCATCTGCCGTGCATCGCCGATGACAGCGGCTTGGAGGTGCAGGCTCTCGACGGCGCCCCCGGCGTGCGCAGCGCCCGTTATGCCGGCGAAAAGGCCAGTGCTGAGGATAACAACAACCTGCTTTTGCACAATATGAAGTTTCAGGTGAAGCGTACCTGCCGCTTTCGTTGCGCTTTGTGCGTGGTGCAGGCAGATGGCAGGGTGATGAACGAGGTGGACGGCACCTGTGATGGCATGCTGCTGCATGAGCCGCTGGGTGAAAACGGCTTTGGCTACGATCCACTGTTTTGGTCCACCGAGCTACACAAGGGCATGGGTGAAGCAACCATGGAGGAAAAAAATAAAATCAGCCACCGTGGCAAGGCCATCCGCAAGCTGGTGGCCATCTGGAGAAAAAAGAAATGAGGATTGGCATCACCGGGGACACGCACGGCAACACGCAGGCCATCCGCAGAATTTTGCAAAGCACGCCGCCTGTGGATTTGTGGCTGCATACAGGCGATTATGCGACCGATGCCAATTTGCTGCAGGCTGCGACAAGCATCAAAACAGTGCGCGTGCGCGGTAACTGTGATTTAATCGACGACGGTGCCAAATTTGATGAATATCTGGAGCTTGAAGGCTACAAAATTTGGCTGACGCATGGCCATCGTTACATTGAGCGCAACGTGCAGGCCGATTTGGGCTATTGGGCGCACCAGCTGGGGCAGGATATCGTGGTATACGGTCATACGCATGTGCCTATGAACGAAAGCTATGCAGGAACGCTGCTAGTAAACCCGGGCAGCCCTGCGCGCCCACGCGGCGGATCAGTAGCCTGCTATGCAGTGCTTTCGCTGCAGGCGGGGCAGGAGCCAAGGGTAGAATTTATTAAGCTATAAGGCTGCGCGCATTAGGAAAATTTATTAATTCCTGATGTGCGCACCTTTTTTTCCATGAAGCTGTCACTCGTGCCTGCTATAATTAAACCATCAGCTAGAGATGCTGACTTGTTCCTTGAAAACTGCTTTAGCAAATATATTGTATAACTCGGTGCATAAGGGGTTATCAACCCTTCCGAGAATATCGGTAGCTGTGACTAGGTCGCCTGCGGGATGCTGCGGCGATGAGGTTTCCCTGCATCTGTGAGGGTGCGGGGAGAAGTCCAAAAGACAACACGGAACGATATGTGCGGGCTGTAGTGCCGGTTAAGACACTATGGATTTTGGCAGCGACAATAGACGCTGGCCCGAAAGGCCGGAAAAATCCGCAAAACCTGCAGCAGGGGTGCTGCAGCGAACTCAGCGGAAATCCCAAAGCAAGCTGTTAGTAGTGAAGCAGAGAAATCTGTGTATAACAAAATCCCATGGTAAGAGTAGCTCAATACTAAAGTCAAAAGTCAGATGATAAAGCTTTGTTGCTTTGTGTTGCTTCTGAATGACGGGTGAAATTTACAGGTAAGCATTCCTGTGGTAGATAAAAGGGGCAAGAAGCTTAGGGTCGCTCCCAAAGGCTCAGACTTGTCTTCTACGTGGTCGAATAAACCGGAAGCTGTTAGCTGCGTAAGGCGAAGGCCTATACAATATATTTGCTAAGGCAGTTTTTTATAAGTTTTTTGCGCCTGCTGCGCTTTTGCGTGGCAGGTGTTTTTGTCGTAGTGGCAAAAAACACAGCAAAATGCTATAATACCAATATAAGCATGAATAGTTATATTAAGAATTTAGAGGTGCAGAATAATGGCGCGTTATGCGGTTAAAACGCTGGAGTTTGATAAAGTAAAAAATATGCTGGCGGCGAAGGCTGCCACTTTTTTGGGCAAGCAGGCAATTGTTGCCCTGCAGATTGAAGGGGAGTTTGGCAAGGTTAAACGCCTGCAGGAGGAAACGGCACAGGCGCTGCGCATTTTGGATGATGGCAGACGCTTTCCTTTTGGCGGAGCTTATAATATTACTGCCGATATTAAGCGCGCAGAGCTGGGCAGCGTGCTGGAGCCGGAGGAGCTGCTGCATGTTTTGACGACGGTGCAGGCCTTTGCGGCGATGAAGGATTTTGTAGCAGAAATGGCCGAGACTGCGCCGAATCTGGCAGAATATGGCAGCGAGCTGACGATCTTCGGCCGTCTGGAAAAGCAGATTGCCAGTGCGATTGACGAGCACGGTGAGCTGAAGGACAATGCCTCGCCCAAGCTTGGCGGCTTGCGCAACGCTATACAGATTGCCAAGAACCGTGTTAAGGAAAAGCTTGACAGCATCCTGCACGACCCCAATAATCAAAAATATTTTATGGATAACATCGTCACTATGCGTGGTGACCGCTACGTTATCCCCATCAAGCAGGAATACAAAATGAATTTCCCTGGCATTGTGCACGACCAAAGCGGCACGGGCGCGACGCTGTTTATCGAGCCGCTGGCCGTGGTGAATTTGAACAACGACATCAAGCGCTATATTGCCGAGGAGCACGAGGAGATAGAGCGTATTCTGCGTCAGCTTACGCAAAACGTGGGGGCGGAGGCGAACGCGCTCTTGGCTTCGCTAGACGTGTTCACTACGCTGGATGTTATCTGTGCCAGGGCGCTTTTGGCACAGGAGCAGCACGCAGTGCGTCCCCAGCTGGTGGTAAATGGCGGTGTGGAGATTGTGCAGGGACGCCATCCGCTGCTTGCTAAGGACACGGTTGTGCCGCTGGATGTGCAGCTGGGCGAAAAATTTACCATGCTTTTGATTACCGGCCCTAACACCGGCGGTAAGACGGTAGCGCTCAAGGCGGTGGGCATGTTTGCATTAATGGCGCAGATAGGCCTGTTCATCCCGGCAAGCAGTGCCAAGCTGCCTGTTTTCCGCGCTGTATATGCCGATATCGGTGATGAGCAGAGCATTGAGCAGAGCCTGTCCACCTTTTCGGCACATATGACAAATTTAATCAGCATTTTGCGTGAGGTAAAAGCAGGAGATTTGGTGCTTGTTGACGAAATTTGTGCAGGTACTGACCCCAATGAGGGTGCCGCACTGGCGATGGCGATGCTGGAGCATTTGCATGCGCAGGGAGTGCTGACGATGGTGACGACGCACTACAGCGAGCTGAAAACCTTTGCCTATGGTCACGAGGGTATGGAAAACGCCAGCGTGGAGTTTGACCCTGTGTCGCTGCGGCCTACGTACCGCCTGCTGATGGGCGTGCCCGGCAGCAGTAACGCCTTCAACATCAGCCGTCGACTGGGTCTTTCCGAGGATATTATTCAAAACGCGGGCGAGCTTTTGAACCAGGAGCATGTGCATATGGAAAGCGTGCTGCAGGAGCTGGACAGCGAACGCCGCCGCTACGAAAGCAGCAGCAGGGAGATTGAGGACCTGCGCCGCGAAAGTGAGCAGCTGCGCAATGCGCTGGCCTATTCCAAGAGTGAGTTTGAACGCCGCAAAAACGAGATGCTGCGCAAGGCACGCGAGCAGGCGGATGATATTTACCGCCGCAGTCGCCGTGAGAGTGAGGCAGTACTCAAGGAGCTGCGCTCTATGAAGGCCGATTTTGACACCAAGCGCCTGGAGCAGGCAGCCGAGGAGGCACGCAAAAAGCTCAACAAAACGTTGAGCGAGGAGGCACCGCTGCCGGAGGGAGCACCGCTTTCGGCCAAGACGGCGAAGAAGGGATTGAATGTTTTTGTTGTGTCCCTGGGTAAAAATGGCGTGATTACCGATGTTAACGGCAATGATGTAACGGTGCAGGTGGGTATTTTGAAGATGACAGTGCCTGCCAAGAAATGCCTGCTGACGAAGGCGCAGCCTGCGCATACGGATAACGAGCCGAAAAAGCGCAAGGGCTTTAGCAAGAACGCCGCCAGCAATTATGCCCATCAGATGTTTGTTTCTAAATCGGCCAGCGCCAAGCAGGAGATTGATGTGCGCGGCATGACGCTGGATGAGGCCATTCCCGTTGTAGATAAGGCGATAGACGATGCGCTGATTGCAGGCATCGGCCAGCTGCGCATTATCCATGGCAAGGGCACAGGTGCCCTGCGTGCAGGCCTGACGGCGTATTTGTCCACCAACCGCTTTGTGAAGAAGCTGGAAACGGCGGCGCTGGAGGCCGGCGGCAGCGGTGCGACAGTAATTGATTTGTAAGTTTTAATAACGCAATTAACCTATCGCATCACAACGAAAAAATTTTAACGATAATTTTATATAATATTATAAAGGCACTCATTGCCTCCCCTGGTAGGGGAGGTGGCATCGCGTAGCGATGACGGAGAGGTTTCCACTCATTTAGGTATTTCGAAAGGAGTTTTCATCATGGTTATGAGTATTGCTGCAAAACACGCTAAGGGCAAATCTGCCCAAGATAAAATTTTTGGTGCTAACGCTGCTGCAGTGGCTGCTGCTGCCAAGTTTGGCAAGGATGCTGTCACCAACGCTACTATTGGCGCCATTTTGGACGAGGACGAAAACCTTGTCTGCCTGCCTACAGTGGAAAAGGTTTACCGCAGCCTTGCAACCAACGAGCTGATTGCGTATGCTCCCATCAGCGGTCTGCCTGAATATCTGGACTGCGTGCTGACTGCTGCCTTTGGCAATTCGCGTCCTGAGGGCTATATTGCCGCAGTGGCAACTGCAGGCGGCACCGGCGCTATCCACCACGCTATCTGGAACTACACCGACAGCGGCGAAACCGTGCTGTGCTCGGACTGGTATTGGGGTGCCTACAAGGTGCTGTGCCAGGATATGGACCGTAATTTTACTACCTATAAAATGCTAGATGAAGAAAATAAATTTAACCTGCCGGCTTTGAAGGAAAAGGTTAATGAGCTTTTGGCTAAGCAGGACAACCTTTTGTACCTGCTCAACACGCCTGCGCATAATCCTACAGGCTACAGCCTGAGCGAAAAGGATATGGACGGCGTGCTTGCCGTTTTGAAGGAGGCTGCCGTACCAGGCAAAAATATCGTTTTCTTCCTGGACGTTGCTTACATTGACTATGCAGGCGAAAAGGAAGAGGTGCGCAAGATTTTCAAAAAGCTGACCGGTCTGCCTGCTAACATCCTTTGCATTGTCGGCTACAGCATGTCCAAGGGCTTTACTATGTACGGCCAGCGTACAGGTGCGATGATTGGCGTTTCCTCGGACAAGGCTGTGATTGATGAATTTGCTGCTATTAACCAATACACCAGCCGTGCAACCTGGTCCAATATCAACCGTCCTGCTATGCGCACCCTGGCAACCATTTACAGCGACAGCGAGCTTTTGGCTAAGGTTTGCGCCGAGCGTGACTATTATTACCAGATGATTAAGGCTCGTGCTGATTTGTTCACCAAGGAGGCAGCAGAATGCGGCTTGCCGATGCTGCCCTACGTTGCAGGCTTCTTCCTGTCCATTCCTGCCAAGAACCCTGATGCTGTTTGCGAAAAGCTGCACGAGGACAACATCTTTGCTGTTCCTTTGGCTGCAGGTGTGCGCATTGCTGTGTGCGCAGTGCCGCTCAAGAAGATTGCCGGTATGGCTGCCAAGGTGAACGCCGCTATGCAGGCTGTAGGCGAATAGCATGCTGCAGCTGCGCCTGTCCAACGGACAGCTGATAGAGGTGGAGGAGGGCAGCTGTCTGCTGCCTGTTGCCAGGGCGTATGAACGGGAATATGCTTCGCCGATAGTGACTGCTATCTTCAATGGGCAGCTGTGGGACCTGCAGCGTCCGCTCACAGAGAGCGGTACTGTTGAGCTGGTGGAGGTAAACGTGCCCGAGGGTATGCGCGTGTATGTGCGCACCCTGCTTTTTGTGATGCTTACTGCGGCGCATAAGCTGTATCCGGACGTAATGGTGGAGGTGCGCAACACGCTTGGCAGCGCGCTTTACTGCAAGGCCGGCGGTGAAGCGAAGCTGACGCCGGAGAAAATTAAGCATATCGAAGCTTATATGCACGACATGGTGAAGCGCAGAGTGCCGGTGCTGCTGGAGCGCAAGACCGAAAAAGAGATTGTGGATGAAATCGGCGATTTATGCACTGCTGATACCAAGGCGCTTTTGGACCAGCTGCCGGCGGACAAAAAGCTGACGATCAACAGAATGGAGGGCGTGCCAGGCTATCTGTTTGGCCCGATGTGTCCGGATGCGGGCTACGTACCATGTTTTGAGCTTTTGCCCTATGCTGACGGTGTGATTATCAACTATCCTGATACAGGCAACTGGACCGTGCTGCCGCCCTTTGAGGATAAGCCGCGCTTGAACAAGGCCTATCAGGAGGCAGAGCAATGGTCAAAGATGATTCACTGCGATACTGTGGGCAAGCTGAATAAAATTATTGATTTAGGCTATGCGGACAAAATCATCCAGGTGGCCGAAGCACTGCATGAAAAGAAGCTGGCAGGGATTGCCGATATGCTGCTGACGCACAAGGATCTGCGCCTGGTGTTGATTGCAGGGCCGTCCTCGTCAGGTAAAACGTCTACAGCGCAGCGGCTTGGCATTCAGATGGCGGTTAATGGTCTGCGTCCTGTCACGGTGTCTATGGACGATTATTACAAAAACCGTGTCGATAGTCCGCGCAAGGCAGATGGCAGCTACGATTTTGAATGCTTGGAGGCTATAGACCTGGAGCTGTTTAATGATCATCTGCAGCGCCTCCTGGCCGGCGATCGCGTGAAGATGCCCAAGTACAATTTCCGTACAGGCTGCCGTGAATACCGTGGTAACGAGCTGCAGCTGAGCGAAAATTCGGTGCTGGTGGTGGAGGGCATCCACGGCCTGAACGAGAAGCTGACGGAATCCATCCCTCAAAAAAACAAGATCAAGATTTATGTAAGCGCGCTCACTCCTATGTCCTTTGATGAATATAACCGCATCCATACGACGGATATGCGTCTTTTGCGCCGCATGGTGCGTGACAGCCAGTTCCGCTCGCATGATGCCGAAAAAACGTTGAGCACCTGGGGGGATGTGCGCGAGGGAGAGGAAAAATATATCTTCCCCTTCCAGACGGACGCAGATATTATTTTTAACACAACGCTGATTTACGAGCTGGCCGTGCTCAAAAAATATGCCGAGCCGCTGCTGGCGGCAGTGCCGCAAAGTGCAGGCAGGGCTTATACCACGGCGCGACGGCTGCTGAATATTTTGCGTTACGTAAAAACGTTGGATGACAGCGTTATTCCTAACAACTCCATCCTGCGCGAATTTATCGGTGGCAGTGTGTTTAAGGACGCACTGTAGGAGTACCGGCCTTAGAGCTTTATCTATAGTAATATTTTTACTTACTTATTCTCAAACGGCAGCGGGAGCATTGCCTTCGCTGCCGTATTTTAGCGATTTTAATAAACATTTTGACTGCTGCAAAGAAAGTGATGCTTATGAACCAACGCAAGCTTGGTGTTTTGCTGGGATATTTGAATATAGGACTTAATACGGTGCTGGGGCTGGCCTACGTGCCGATCATGCTGCATTATATCGGTAAAAACGAATATGGTATTTATCAGCTGATAGGCTCTCTGATCGCTTATTTTACTGTTATGGATTTTGGCCTGACGCCTGCAGTAGTGCGCTTTTATACCAAATACAAGCTGCAGCAGGATGAGCTGGCAATGGAAAACCTGTTGGCGGGGGTGCTGCGTGTGTATACGTTCATCGCCCTGCTGATGGCTGCCGCAGGTTGCGTTGTGTATTACTACATGCCGCAGCTTTTTGCTGATACCATGACGGCGGCAGAGATCCTGCTGGCGCAAAGGCTGTTTCTTTTGCTGCTGTTTAACATCATGGCTTCTATCTCCACAATGTGCTTTAGGGCGGTGATGGAGGCTAACCAAAAGTTTGTGGTGATCAAGGGTCTGGAAACCCTGCAGTTTTTGCTGCAGCCGCTTTTGGTAATCTGTCTGCTGCACGTTTGGCCAAGCTCGCTGACGATGGCGTTGGTAATGACATCGCTTAACGTGTTCTTGATTTGCCTCAGGATCTATTACTGCTTTGCTAAGCTCAAGATAAGAATACGCTATCATTATTTTGACAGGGTGCTGCTTAGTGAGTTTAAACGGCTGGCACTGAGCGTATTTGTGGTGTCTCTCATCGATCAGGTTTTTTATAAAACCAACCAGTTCATCCTGGGTGTGGTCAGCGGCACGGAGGCCGTGGCGGTTTACGCTATCGCAGCGATGATTTATTCCAATTACATGAACCTGTCAACAGCGATTTCAGGCGTGTTTTTTCCGCATGTGGTGGAGCTTATCAGCAAAAATAGTCCGGTGCAGGTGCTTTCGGATTTGTTTATTAAGGTTGGCAGGCTGCAGTTTTTTGTGCTGGCACTGGTGACTAGCGGCTTCGTAGTTTTTGGCAGGGAGTTTATCAATCTTTGGGCAGGAGCGTCCTTTGCTGATGCCTACGTGATGGTGCTGCTGATTATTTTGCCGATGTCGTTTGACTTGGTGCAGAATTTGGGTTTGTCCATTATGATGGCCAAAAATAAATATGATTTCCGTGCTAAGCTGTATTTTGTCATGGGCATAGTAAATCTGGTGCTGTCGTATTACCTGGCGCAGCGCTATGGTGGCATTGGCTGTGCCTTCGCTATGGGACTGGTGCTGACAGTTGGCAACGGCCTGGTTATTAATTGCTATCATAAAATAGTCAACAGGCTGGATATTGGCAGGTTTTGGTGCGAGCTGGCCGGTTGCGCTCTTCCTGTCATTATCTTGACTGCTTGCGCTGTTTGGGCAGATGGTCTGCTGGCTGGCGGTGGTGGCGTGCTGTTTTTGTTTAAGCTGGCTGTATATGTGGCTTTTTATGCGCTTGCTGTGTACAAATTTGCTTTTAACGACTACGAAAGGGAATTGGTGCACAAGGCTGCAGGCAGATTAAAAAGTCTTGCTTATAGGTGTAGCTGAGATAAGCACAGCATGCTTTTATAAAAAAATAATAAATTATGTATGCTTAAGAAGCACTGCGGAGATGGTCTGCAGTGCTTTTTGTATTCTCCAAATTTAACAAAGCCTGCAGGGAAAGCAGGTTATCGTCTTTGTATGTTTATTTTATGTTCAAAATTTCAAGTATAGTTAATAATTATTATCAATAAATATTAGAAAAACAGCGATTTGTGTAATTTTGATTGCGGGGGGGAGACGCTGTGCTATAATATAAACATATTTGATGGTACGGCGTAAGATATTGATACTTCGGAGGAGAAAGGGGCATGGAAAAACAGTTGCAAAACATGGTGTCCGTAATTATGGCAGCTTATAATTCAGAGCGCTATATCAGGGAGGCTGTGAGCTCGGTATTGGCGCAGACCTATGCGGCTTTGGAGCTGCTTGTTGTTGATGACTGCTCAACTGATGGCACCTACGATATTTTGCAGGAGTGTGCTGCTAAGGATGCGCGCGTGCAGCTGCTGCGTAATGAATGTAACCGGGGCTGTGCGTCCTCGCGCAACAGAGCGTTGGCGGCGTGCAGTGGCTCCTTTGTTGCCTTTATCGATAGTGATGACGTCTGGCAGCCGCAAAAGCTGGAACAGCAGCTGCGGTTTTTGCAGGAGCGGGGGGCAGATTTAGTTTACACCAATTACAGAATGATTGATGATGACGGAAATTTATTGAAACACAGAAGCGTGAAGCGGACAGCGTGCCTGGAAGATTTGCTGGACGAAAACTATATCAATTTTTCCTCGCCGTTGTTTACACGGCAAAGCATAGGTGATTTGCACTTTGACAGCAGCTGGTATCACGAGGACTACGTTTTTCTGCTGCAGTACATGCTGCAGCGGCCCGTGTGCCTGTGTCTGGAGCAGGAGCTGGTGAGCTACAGGGTGCATCCGGGAAGCAGGTCGTATAACAAACTGAATGCTGCCTGGCACCGCTGGAAGATCATCCGCCATTATCTAAAATATAGCCATATAGACAGCCTGCAATATTTTATCCGCTATGCTGTGAACGGACTGAGAAAGTATAAATAATTTTCGGTGCACGTGGATGCCAATAACAGGCAGAATTTGATTTTTGTGTGAGGGAGTGCGGCAGTTGCAAAATAAAGAACCGGAAATTTCGATAATCATACCAGTATACAACGTTGAAAAATATCTTGCGCGTTGTTTGGACAGCGTGTTGCGGCAAAGCTTTGACGATTTTGAGGTCATTTTGCTCAATGATGGCTCTACCGACGGCAGTGAAGACATTTGCAGGGAATACGCAGCAAGGGACGGACGCATCAAGCTGTTCAGCCAAAGTAACCAGGGGCTTTCTGTGGCGCGTAACAACGCTTTACAGCAGGCGTGCGGCAAATATATTTACTTTTTGGATTCTGATGACAGCATCCACCAGCAGCTTTTGCAGCTGACGCACACGCTGGCTGCAAAGGAGCAGGCGGATATGGTGTGCTTTCATTACAAAAAGTGCCTGGAGGGCGATGCTGCCGCCAGAGCTGACGTACCGCTGGCACCGGAGCGGCTTGCCTACAGGGTGCTTGCAGGCAGCGAGGTGTGCTTTTGGGGCTTACACAAAAGGCGCCAAAGCATTTACTACAACGTGTGGAGCAAGCTGTATAAGCGTGAGCTTTTGGCAGGGTTGCAATTTATCCCCAAAATCCGTTATGAGGATGTACCCTTTGCGTATGCTGTTTTGGCGCGTCACCCCAGGACAGTGCTGCTGGAGGCAGAGCTTTATTATTACACGCTGAGTCCCAATTCCTTGTACCGCTCTGCCGGTGATGTGCAGCATATTTTGGATTATGCGGCAGGCGTAAACTATATCTATGATATTTATAAGGAGCGTGGCAGGGAAAGGGAGCTGGCATTTTTAAAGCAGGATTTTATCCCTAATATCCTGCGTCAGCAGCTGGCGCGCTGTCACCGTGCGGATGGCAGGCAAAAGCCTGCTATGTTCCGCGCCTTTGCGGCGGAGCTGGCAGATTTGCGCAGCAAGGACTTAGTGCTGTGGCATAATTGGATGAACGTGATGTTTTTGACGTATTTCGGTTTGATGTATGCGTGGTATTGCCGGATAAAAAGAGGTTGATGGGTGATGAAGGTAGTTGAGTTTAAGGGCGGCTTGGGAAATCAGATGTTTCAATATGCCTTTTATAGAGCTTTGTTAAATAGGGGTGAAAAGGTAAAGGCAGATATTAGAAGCTATACCCGTCATAAGCAGCATAATGGCTATGAGCTACAAAAAATCTTTGGTATAGAATTAGACCTTGCCAGTGCGCAGGAATGTGTTGCCAATGGTTTTCCTAAATTCTATTTTGCTGATAGAGTGCTTAGAAAGCTTGGCTTGAATATAAATAATAAACATTATATAAACATAGAAGGCGTGCAGGCTTTGCAGTATTTGCCGCAGTTGTTAATAGATCTGCCTCAAGATTGCTATCTTGCGGGTTATTGGCAATGTGAAAAATGGTTTAGCGATGTACAGGGTGAAGTGCGCAGTAGCTTTAAATTTAACGAAAGCAATTTGAATGATACTAATAAAGCATTGCTTGATAACATACGTCGGACGAACTCTGTCAGTCTGCATGTACGGCGGGGAGATTACAATAATATTCCCGCAACACAAAATATCTGTACACTAGCTGGTTATTACACGCCTGCCATTAATTTTTTGCAGGAGCGTGAGCGGGATTTGCAGTTCTTTGTTTTTTCGGATGATGTTGATTGGTGTAAGGCAAATTTATCATTGGATAATTGCTGTTTTGTAGATAACAACAGTGGCGATGCGTCATATCGCGATATGCAGCTGATGAGCTGCTGTAAGCATAACATTATTGCCAACAGTACCTTTAGCTGGTGGGGAGCTTGGTTGAACAATAATCCCCATAAATTGGTGGTTGCGCCGTCGCGCTTTTTTAATACGGGTGCAGAAGAGCATATTCTTCCTGCCGGCTGGATAAAGATTGGCGGACAAGAGGGCGGTAACGATAATGTTTAATAAGCTTTTATATAGCGTTTATAATTTAGTCCGTAAAGACAGCTTTGTGAGTGACGGTAACGGTCTTTACCGCTGCAATATCGACTGGATAGACTGGCTGGAAAAATTTATTCTCCATCATTTTCCCGAGCGTACGGCGGAGCTTTGCTTTGTGGGGGTGTTTGGACCGCGCGGGAGTATTGACAGGTATCCCGGCAGAAAAATTTTCTTTACCGGTGAAAATGTGGAGCAGCCTATCAGGCACGCCAGACTGCAGAAAACACATGGTAAGACTTATTATTGGTTTGACAGGCTGCAGCATACTTATAGCGATTACCGCCAGGGCGAGGTGGATTTGGCGCTTGGCTTTGCCGACAGGGAGCAGGAATGGAGCAACTACCTGCGCTTTCCCTTGTGGTTAACCTACCTATTCCCGCCAGACGCAGATTCTACAAAGGTTAACGAAATCATTGCTGCTATTAACAGCGTCAGGTCGCTGGCAGCGCGTGATGCTGTGTGCATGAATAAGCATGATGTTTACGGCATGCGAGCTAATTTGTGCGATGCCTTGCAGGATGTTTTGCAAATCAGCTACGCAGGAAAATGGCGTCACAACGATGATGCCTTATGGAACGAATTTGGTGATGATAAGCTGCGTTACCTTGCGCAGTTTCGCTTTAATATCTGCCCGGAAAACATGGATGCGCCTGGCTACTGTACCGAAAAGCTTTTTGACAGCCTGCGCTGTGGCTGCGTGCCGCTTTATGCCGGCTGCTGCGGCTTGCCAGAGCCTGAGGTTGTGAATTACGATGCCGTCATCCGTTGGGATGTGGATGGCGATAACACGGAAAATATAAACTTGGTTAAAAGACTGCTACATGACGAGGCCTATTATGAGGCCTTCATGCGTCAGCCTAAGCTGAAACCGCAGGCAGCGGAATATGTTATGGACAGGTTAGATAATTTACGTACAAGGATAGGAGGGCTGCTATGAAAAAGGCTTTAATAACAGGCATCACAGGGCAGGATGGGTCATACCTGGCAGAGCTTTTGCTGGCAAAGGGCTACGAGGTGCATGGTCTTGTGCGCCGCGCTTCGCTAAGCAACACGTCGCGTATTGATCATTTGCTGGCGCAGAATGTTATTACGCTGCATGAGGGTGACTTGACGGACTCGTCCTCCATTGTGCGTATTATTGGCAGCATAAGGCCGCAGGAAATTTATAATCTGGCGGCGCAGAGTCATGTGCAGGCGTCCTTTGACGTCCCCGAATATTCCGGCGATGTGGATGCGTTGGGAGTGCTGCGCATTTTGGAGGCGGTGCGTATTTTGGGACTTACCAAGGAGTGCCGCATTTATCAGGCCTCGACTAGTGAACTGTTTGGTAAGGTGGAGGAGGTTCCTCAGCGTGAAACCACACCCTTTCACCCCTATAGTCCCTACGCTGTGGCCAAGCAGTACGGCTTTTGGATTACGCGCGAATACCGTGAGGCCTATGGTATGTTTGCTGTTAATGGAATTTTGTTTAATCATGAATCCGAACGCCGTGGAGAGAGCTTTGTTACGCGCAAGATAACGCTGGCGGTGAGCCGCATTGCCTGTGGCCTGCAGGAGCAGCTGGCGCTGGGAAATTTGGATTCCCTGCGTGATTGGGGCTATGCCAAGGATTATGTGGAATGCATGTGGCTGATGCTGCAGCACGATGTGCCTGACGACTTTGTTATTGCCTCAGGAGTGCAGCACAGCGTGCGTGAATTTGTCGACAAGGCCTTTGCCTGTGTGGGCATTTCCCTGCGCTGGGAGGGCAGTGGCGTGGACGCAAGGGGTTATGATGCTGTCAGCGGCAGGCTGCTGGTGTATGTCGATCCCCGTTGGTTTCGTCCGACTGATGTTGATAATCTTTTGGGTGATCCGACAAAGGCTAAAAGCGTGCTGGGCTGGAAGCCGCAGCAGACCAGCTTTGACGAGCTGGTGCAGCTGATGATGGCGCATGATTGCGAGCTGGCGCGGCGCGAGGCTGCGCTGAAGCAGGCATAGGAGGAACGTGCAATGGACAAGAACGCTAAAATTTATGTCGCCGGTCATCGCGGTATGGTCGGGTCGGCGATTGTACGTGAGCTGCAAAGACAGGGATATACGAATATTATTATGCGGACGCATAAGGAGCTGGATTTGTGCAGGCAGGAGGCAGTAGAGGCCTTTTTTGCCCGGGAACAGCCGGAATATGTTTTTCTGGCTGCGGCCAAGGTTGGCGGTATTGTGGCTAATAGCGAGGCCTTGGCAGATTTTATGTATGACAATATGCTGCTGGAGATGAACGTCATCCATAGTGCCTGGAACAATAACTGCAGAAAGCTTTTATTTTTGGGCTCCTCCTGCATTTATCCGCGCCTGGCGCCGCAGCCGATGCAGGAAGGCTGCCTGCTGACAGGCGAGCTGGAAAAAACCAACGAGGCCTATGCCTTGGCCAAAATCAGCGGCCTGAAGTATTGCGAATTTCTCAACCGTCAGTATGGCACGGATTATATTTCGGTGATGCCGACGAATTTGTACGGCCCCAACGACAACTATCACCCCACGCACAGCCATGTGCTGCCTGCGCTGCTGCGTCGCCTGCATGAGGCTAAGGAGCAGGGGCTGTCGTTTGTTACCTGCTGGGGAGACGGGTCACCGCTGCGGGAATTTTTGTATGTGGATGACCTGGCGGAGCTGTGCGTGTTTTTGATGAACACCTACAGCGGCAATGAAACCGTTAACGCCGGCACAGGTAAGGAAATTTCTATCAAGGCACTCACCGCTCTGGTGGCAGAAGTTGTAGGCTATAAGGGAGAGATACGCTGGGACAGCAGCAAGCCCAACGGCACGCCGCGCAAGCTGCTGGATGTAAGCAAGGCGGCAGCACTTGGCTGGCATTACAAAACAGGGCTGCGAGAGGGCATCGCGCTTGCTTATCAGGATTTTCTTACCAATGATATGCGACAGGAGCGCTGATGCGGTTTTGTGTTTAAGGAGCACTGCAGAGATGGGTTTGCAGTGCTTTTTGTGTACGTAAAGGGATGTAAACTTTGATTGAGAAGAGAAATGCAATGTGCTATAATAAACTATTGTTAAATAGTGAAAAGCAGCTTGCCGGTTACAGGGTAAGCAATTACTGAATTATATCTGCAGATGAGGAGAAGCTAAAATGAATATTATTTTGCTTTCTGGCGGCAGTGGCAAAAGGCTGTGGCCGCTTTCTAACGAGGTGCGCTCCAAGCAGTTTATCAAAATTTTTCAGCAGGCAGATGGCAGCCGCCAGTCTATGCTGCAGCGGGTCTATCAGCAGATAAAAAATGTCGATGCTGCGGCGCGGATCACAATCGCTACTTCGGCCGAGCAGGTTTCAGCAATAAAAAACCAGCTGGCAGACAATGTGGCTATATCGGTGGAGCCCTGCAGGCGTGACACATTTCCGGCGATTGCGCTGGCCTGCTGCTACCTGCGGGATGTGCAGAAGCTGTCATTGGATGAAGCAGTGGTGATTTCGCCTGTTGACCCATATGTGGATGATACTTATTTTGCAGCCTTTGAGGAGCTGCTGCACATTTTGCATATGGGTGCGGGAAGCATTGCGCTTTTGGGTATAGAGCCAACCTATCCCAGCGAAAAGTATGGTTATATAATCCCTGCAGATAAAAATAGCACCAGCAAGGTGCTGATGTTTAAGGAAAAGCCTACAAGCGCAGTAGCTGCGGAGTATATCGCGCAGGGTGCGCTGTGGAACGGCGGTGTCTTTGCCTTCACCCTGCGGTATATTTTGGACAAGGCGCACGAGCTGCTGGATTTTGAGGATTATTACGATTTATATAATAAATATGAAGAGCTGGAAAAAATCAGCTTTGATTACGCTGTTGCCGAAAAGGAACCAAGCCTGGCCGTGCTGCGGTACGCAGGCGAGTGGAAGGATTTGGGCACATGGAACACGCTGACAGAGGCGATGGCTACGGATAGCGTCGGCAAGGTGGTCATGGACGACAGCTGTCAGAATACGCATGCGCTTAACGGGTTGGACATACCGGTTTTGTGCATGGGCCTTAAGGATGTGGTTGTTGCTGCTGGCCCGGATGGCATTTTGGTGGCCGACAAGCTTGCAAGCAGTCACATCAAGCCCTTTGTGGATGCGATGGCAGAGCCTGTGCGCTATGCCGAAAAGTCCTGGGGCAGCTACGAGGTGGTGGATATAGAGCCTGCAAGCATGACGATAAAGGTTACGTTAAAGCCTGGCAGCAGCATGAAGTACCACAGCCACGCGCGCAGGGACGAGGTATGGACGATTATCGCAGGCAGCGGCCGCAGCATTATCGACGGCATGGAGCAAAGGGTGCGCCCGGGTGATGTAATCGGTATCGCCGCAGGCTGCAGGCATACGCTGCTTGCAGATACAGAGCTGAAGGTGATAGAGGTGCAGCTTGGCAGGGAGATAAGCGCTGATGATAAGCAGATCTATGAGCTGTGAGGAGCCGTTTTTGCTGCAGCCTGCCTACAAGGATTATTTGTGGGGCGGCAGCAGGCTTAAAAGTGCTTTTGGCAAGTGCAACGCTCCCACTCCCCTGGCCGAAGCGTGGGAATGCTCTACGCATCAGGATGGCTACAGCGTTATTGCCAGCGGCACGTTTGAGGGCAGAACCTTGGCAGATGTGCTGCGTGAGCAGCCGCAGCTTTTGGGGACGAAGTACGCCCACCTGGGTGCGCTGCCGATTTTAATTAAGCTGATTGACGCTAAAAAGGATTTGTCGGTGCAGGTGCATCCTGACGATGACTATGCCGGAACGCACGAGCAGGGTGAACGTGGCAAGACCGAAATGTGGTACGTGCTGGAGGCCGATAGCACTGCCAGCCTTGTTTATGGCTTTAACCATGATATGTCGCTGGAAAGACTGCAGCAAAGCCTGCAGCAGGGGACGGTGGGGCGCTACCTGCAAAGGCTGCCTGTGCAGGCGGATGATGTTTACTTTATCCCGGCAGGCCTGGTGCACGCATTGGGCGCCGGCGTGGTGGTGGCCGAAATACAGGAAAGCTCGGATTTAACTTATAGGCTGTATGATTATAACCGCAAGGATAAGAACGGCCAAAAGCGGCAGCTGCACGTTGCCCGGGCGCTGGCCGTTGCCAACAGGCAAAAAAGCAGCAGACCCGGGCAGCCAGTGCGTATATTGCGTTACGCGCCGGGCAGCGCCCGGGAGCTTTTGTGCTGCTGCCAATATTTTGTGGTGGAGCGCTTGTTGGTAAACACTGCCATGGGCGCAGGTTTTGCCGGTATTGCAGCAGCAGCGGAAAGCTTTTTGGTGCTGCTGTGCATTGACGGCGGCGGAGAGCTGCTTTTTGCGGGTGGCTCCCTGGCATTTGCCAAGGGCAGCTGCATCTTTGTGCCTGCGGGATTGCAGAACCTGCGGCTGCAGGGAAAGATGACGCTGCTGTCGGTGCACTGCTAGCTGCAGTCTTAGAGTGATTAATTATATCTGGAAGAGGATGTTTTAATGTGAAGATAGCGATAGTTTGCGACTGGCTGGAGGCGTACGGCGGTGCTGAACGCGTTTTAGAGCAGCTGCTAGAGGTTTTCCCCGCTGCGGATGTATTTGCTGTTGTGGATTTTGTCAGCGAGGGTGAGCGTCAGTTTTTGCGCAATAAAAGCGTGACGACTACTTTTATCCAAAGGCTGCCCTTTGCCAAAAGCAAATACCGCAGCTACCTGCCGCTGATGCCGCTGGCCGTCGAGCAGCTGGATTTATCGGCATACGATGTTGTGATAAGCAGCTCGCATTGCGTGGCCAAGGGCGTACTGACAGGTCCCAATCAGCTGCATATTTCTTATGTACACAGTCCTATCAGGTACGCGTGGGATATGCAGCATCAATATTTACATGAAACCGGCCTGGACAAGGGCCTTAAGGGCTGGCTGGCACGTATGGTGATGCATTACATGCGCCTGTGGGATGTGCGCACGTCTAATGGCGTGGATTATTTTATTGCTAATTCGCGCTTTATCGCCAAGCGTATTTATAAATGTTATCACCGCCGCGCCAGCGTGATCTACCCTCCTGTTGACGTATCGGGTTTTACCTGCTGCGAGGCTAAGGGGGACTTTTATCTGACTGTATCACGCATGGTTCCCTATAAGCGCATGGATATACTGGTGGAGGCCTTTAGCAAAATGCCTGATAAAAGGCTGGTGGTTATCGGTACCGGCAGTGAATTTGCCAAATGTCAGGCGCTGGCAGGTGCCAATGTACAGCTTTTAGGCTATCAGCCGACTGACACGGTGCGAGACTACATGCAGCGTGCCAAGGCGTTTTTGTTTGCTGCCGAAGAGGATTTCGGCATTGCGCCGCTGGAGGCGCAGGCCTGCGGTACGCCGGTGATTGCCTATGGGCGTGGCGGCGCGCTGGAGACGGTGCGTGGTCTTGACAAGGACGCGCCTACGGGAGTGTTCTTCGCGCAGCAGACGGCGGAGGCGGTGTGTGCAGCGGTGCAGCAGTTTGAAGCGCGGCAGGAGCTGTTTAATCCGCAAAATTGCCGCCACAATGCAGAGCAGTTTGCCACAGAGCGTTTTTGCCACGAGATAAAGGCCTTTGTAGAAAAACGCTATAAGAAAATGTATGAATAACGGGAAAGCTTACGAGGTGTTAGCCTAAATGCGTATAGGTATTGATGACAGAGCAATTAAATATTCAGGAATAGGCGTATATACCAACAAGCTGCGCCAGATGCTGTCGCAGACAGAGCAGTTGTATGCTTATGAGGATAATATAGATTTAAACCATGCAGGTGGCTTGACTAAATATGTTAATTTTCTAAAGCGCGTACTCAAGGAGCAGCTTGCCTTGCCTGCCTGGTGCAGGGCCAACAAGCTGGATGTGTACCATGCAACGCGCAATTATGGCGTGCCCGTATTTGGCAGCGTGCCTGTAGTTGTAACGATTCATGATGTTATTCCGCATGTGTTTCCCAAGCAGTATTTGGGTAATTGCTTGGTGCGCTGCTATTACGAGCTTGCCCTGCGACTGGCAATTTGGCGTGCTAAAAAGATACTTACGGTTTCGCAGTTTTCGAAAAAGGAGCTGGTGCGCTTATATGGCGTGCCTGCAGCTAAAATTGTGGTGACGCCGATAGCTGCCAGCGAAGCCTTCAAGGTGCTGCCGCAAGAGACGCTGCAGCAGGTGCGTGAGCGCTATGCTTTGCCTAAAAGGTATATATTGACCATTGGCGGCAGCGAGTGGAGAAAAAATGTGGAGCGTCTGCTGAAGGTGCATCAAAAGCATTTTTGCGCGGATTATGAGCTGCTCGTTATCGGCGGCGCCTGGCGCGGACATGATTTGGCTGCCAAGTATAAGGATGCTGCAGGCATCAGGTTTTTGTCTAACCTGACAGAGGAGGACCTGGTAGCGATTTACAACATGGCAGAGCTGTTTGTCTTCCCGTCGCTTTATGAAGGCTTTGGCATCCCCATTTTGGAGGCTATGGCCTGCGAAACGCCGGTTGTGACTGCCAAAGCTGCTTCTATGCCGGAGGTTGGCGGCAGCGCTGCCATGTATTTTGACCCGTTGGATGAAGAGGACATGGCAGAAAAGATTAAGCAGGTGCTGAATGACGAGGTTTTGCGTAAGCAGCTTGTTGCTGCAGGGCGTGGGCGGGTGCAGCAATATTCCTGGCAAAGCTGCGCTAAGGCAACGCTTGCTGTTTATGAGGATGCAGTAAAAAAGTAAATCTTGTATCAGCAATCTAAAAAGCGCCTTGTCTGCGTTTTTACGTTTTGTATTGTTGATACGTGTAATGTAGCAGATAAAAGCAGCATAAAAAGAGGCTGGGACAAGACCCGGACTTAAACAGAAAAACCAGTGGATGCTTACCGTCAGGTAAATTTCCACTGGTTTTTTAGTACAAGAATTTTAGGAAATACTTAAATTATAACGATTCTTTAATTCGTGAAGTTAGTTTTGTCCCGGCCTCCTCTGGCGTGCAGAGGTTTTAGAAAATAAAAATCGTGCGAAAAGCTTTTCCTGTGCTAGTAAACCAAGCTGTAAAATGCTATAATGTAGATAAAGTAGTGATAAAATAATGATAAGGAGGCTGGGAAAAATGATTAACATTCGTCCTGTTTCTGACTTACGCAACAGATTTACAGATATTGAAAACATTGTAAAAGCTGGCGAAACAGTATATCTTACAAAAAATGGTTATGGCTCAATGGTGGTTCTGAGCATAGAAGCATACAGCAGATTAACAGATAGTATTGAAACTGCCTTGGATGCAGCAGATTATCAGGCTGAGCATACTGACAAGCGATTATCGCATGAGGAGGTTTTTGAGGGAATAAGAGGCATGTTGCATGAATAATAAATATGAACTGCGATACCTGCCCATATTTTACGACGATCTGCAGGAGGCTGTTTCGTATATAGCAAACACGCTGAATAATAAGCAGGCGGCGATAAATTTACTTGATATGGTGGAAAAGGCTATTTTGGAAAGACTTCCTGTGGCAGAGGCTTTTGAAATCTATCCTTCAAAAAGAGAACGTAGGTATCCATATTATAGGATATATGTCAAAAACTACATTGTATTTTATGTTGTGATTAATGACGCTGGCGAGAAGCCTATTATGGAGGTTAGGAGGTTGGTTTACAATAAACGCAACTACAAAAGCTATATATGATGGTGTATTGTGTGAGATGGCCTCGCGGCCGTCTCTTTTTAAGTTGTGCGTAAAGCTTTTGCCAAAGCCTCCCCTGCTAGGGGAGGTGCCTGCGAAGCAGGCGGAGAGGTTTCCACTAGCTTACGGTTAAGCAGGCGGAGAGGTTTCCACTAGCTTACGGTTAAGCAGGCGGAGAGGTTTTTGCAGTGAGCTTGTGCTACGTATATGCAAAATTTTTTTGTAAAGGCTTATGCTGCTTCATCCACGCTCTTGAATCAATTTTTGGTACAGCTTCATGAGATAGGCCACGCAGGTGCTTTCCGTCGTCGTTTTTACGTCCAGGCCATAGGCAGCCATCACAGCCCTGTCGTTGGCACGGTGTGCGTCGCGCAGCTCTTGGGGCATCGTCAGCTCGTCGTACAAATCTGCCAGGCTGCTATCCGCGTACAGTGCCCGCGCGTCCAAAATCGCCTGCGCGGTGCGCTCGAT
>CAVBQX010000010.1:0-55688 GCA_963597755.1 Segatella copri | reverse complement strand
GCATAACTCTGTGCCCACGGCAAGGAACGTAATTTTTCAGAAGAGCAAATCAGAAGCGTAATTTCCGGGAGATGATATTGCTCTAGCCACTGCACAACCACAGCATTTTGTTCAAGCTCTTTGTACTCCGGCAGTGCTTGAAACTCTGCCAAGGATTTTTTATTATAATTAATACTTAATTCTGCTACGGCCTTTATTAAATTCACAATCTACACATTCCTTTCATAGCACCTAGTACAGTAGGGGATGGTTTTATACAGCTTATCCCTACAATTTGAGCAGTTCTTAGAACCTCTCGAGACCCCTAGTTGTCTTTCTATGTAATCGTTAAATACTTTTACGTCTGCCCAAGCATATCTCTCATCCTGAAGATAGCGGATCAATTCAGCACAATCCTTTATGATATTGCGGAATTGAGATGTATCTAGCGCACTGCCATTCTGTAGCTTTCTCAATACGATATCAATAAGCTGCTTTAAAAGTTGCCTGCGAACATCTCCCTCGCTCACTACATAGGTAATTTTGGGCATGGCATTTTTACCAAGCTGTTGCCTGATTTCATCACATAACTTGTTTACCTGCCTGCGGCCCTCATTGCTGTTTTCTTGACACAGCTTAACTATATCCCAAACCCAAGCATTACGAACAACATCATGGTTCAAAATATCACATGCTGTCTTATCCTCAAGATTATAGATTGATAGCAGCGCTTGCAGCTCTCTATAACTATCAATGAGCCCCTTATCTATATACTTTTCCTTCCTCTTAGCAGCAGCTTCTTTTTTTACTTTTTCTTCATTGACTTTTTCCTGTATTGACTTATAGGTTTCCTCCCTGCAGTTTGAAGAAAGTATATTTTCTACATCAATTGGTCTATAATCCGGGTTTTCTTTAATTTTTTCAAGATAATCTGAATATATCCCCATACAAACACACTCTCATTTCATGCGCTATCATAAAAATCGGTCACTGCTAAACTAAAATTCATGCATCTTTATTTTCTGTTATATACAAATTGTATTTGTCCCCCCCAAAAAGTCAATAGTCTGTAACGTTAAGCACGCAAAAAAAGAGCCGAAAACGCATAAATACTACGTTTTCGGCTCCTATAAGCTTTAACTACCTTTATAATCTTTTAAGTATACTCCATCTAGTCTGCTGCAAGCTAACCTCCAAACCCATGCCCATTTATCATCCGCCTGGCGTTAACCTCGACTTGCAAACTGTTACACACACCCTCATCAATCCTTATTTATCTTATCCTTATACAGCAGATAATACTTATCCCTGTCCTGCAGCACCTTGGCCACATATTCACGCGTATCAGCATAGGGAATAGCCTTGATATCATTAAAATCATAATCCCAGCCGTTTTCCTGCATCCAGTCGTGCGTCTGCCCACGTCCTGCGTTGTAGGCAATCATCAGCAGCACCAGGTTATGCCGAAACTCGTGCTCCAGCTCGCCCACATACCAGCAGCCCATGCGGATATTGGTACGCGTCTGGTACAAATCGCTGTCCTTGTAGTCTGCAAGCCCCATCTGCTCGGCAATCCAGCGTCCCGTATCGGGCATAATCTGCATCAGACCCACGGCGCCCACGCCGGATACAGCCTTGTGCTTAAAATTGCTTTCATTTTTGATGATCGCCGCAATCAAAAACGGATCCACGTTATTTTTTTCGCTGTAGGTGATAATATCCTGCTGATAATCCCACATATAGACAAAGCGCATCTGCACAGCGTCTGTGTTCCACAGCCGCCAGCCGCCAAGGAGCACAGCCACCAGCACGGCCAGCAGTGCCAGCCATCTGCGCTGGCTGCGGCCTGCTTTTTTTCGTTTCACAGGCCACCTCCGGGTAAGGCCTTAAGCTGCCTGCGCACTGCCTGCATGGTTTCCTCCTGCGTGCCGCTGTTGTCTATAACCACATCGGCATATTTTTTCTTTTCGGCCAGCGACATCTGCGCCGCAATACGCGCCTCCACCTCGGCCTCGGTCATACCGCTGCGCTTCATAGCGCGTTCAATCTGCTGGCGGCGGCTCACTGCCACCAGCCACACGCTGTCCACCTGCTTGTACCAGCCACATTCGATCAAAAGCGGCACGTCCAGCACAGCAGCGCGCACAGCATCCTTTTTGCACTGCGCCAAAAACTCTTCGGCCCTGCCCCACACAATTTTGTGGATGATGGCCTCCACGCCCTTCAGTGCCTCTTTATCACGAAAAATGCGCTCGGCCACCTTGGCGCGGTCCAGCTCACCGTCCGGCGCAATATATTCTGCGCCCAAAAGCGCACCCACCTGCGCCAGTCCCTCGCTGCCCTTGGCTACCGCCAGCTTCGCCTCGGCGTCCGCGTCAAAAATAGGCACTCCCAGCCTGCGCAGCTCTGCCGAAACCGTGCTTTTGCCGGAAGCAATGCCTCCTGTCAGTCCAATTGTAATCATATGCTTCTACTCCCTATTTTTGGCAATGCGCACAATATACCGTGCCCCTGCCGCCTACCTTTGTCGTCTGCAGCGGCTGCCCACACCTTTTGCAGGGCTCGCCCCCGCGGCCATAAACTAAAAGATGGTTTTGGTTATCTCCCTGCCTGCCTTCGCCATCCTTGTAATCACGAAAGGTGGTGCCACGGTTTTTTATGCCTTGGGCGATGACGGCGTTGGCCGCATCCACCAGTTTTGTTACCTCTGCCTCGCTCAGCGACAACGCCTTACGCGTGGGCAATATCCCTGCCAGCGCCAGGCACTCATCTGCATAAATATTCCCCAAGCCTGCAATAACATGCTGGTCCAAAATAAAGCTTTTGACGGCCTTTTTGCTTTTTTGCGCCAGCGGCAGCAGGTAATTTGCATTAAAGCCCTCGCTCAGCGGCTCGGGTCCCAGCGTTTCGTAGCCTTCGATATAGGCATCATTATCCGTCAGCAAATACAGCGTGCCAAAGGTGCGGATATCTGTAAACCACAGCGTCACCGCATCTGAAAGCGTAAATTTTATTTTGGCATACGCTGGCGCAGTTGCAGCTGCAGGCAGGGCAATAAGAGCGCCCGTCATGCGCAGATGCACAATAAGCTGCTGGTTGGGCGCGGTCTGCAGCACCAGGTACTTGCCGCGCCTGCCCACGTGGCTGATGGTTTTTCCCACAAGGCCTGCAGCAAAGGCCTGCGGTGTGGGATGCTTTATGAGGCGGTCCAGATAAATATCCACCGCCAATATTTTTTTACCCTCTATATGCGGAGCAAGCGTTTTGCGAACCTGCTCCACCTCCGGCATCTCTGGCATGGTTATTCCTTCTTTCTACAAAACACCTTATCACGTACTAAAGTACATAAATCAAAGGTAAGACAATTATTGTATCGCAAAGTGAAATAGCTTTTTTAGCAAATAAGTGATTGGAACCACAGAATTGGCGCAACTGTTTGAGCGCGACACAAACTATATACAGCAATTATCTCTAAGCATCGCGCGAGTTTTGCGGCAATTCGTTTTGGTTCCTCACGAAATTTGCGTTATCATCCAAATTACTCGTTATTCACTCGTAATTTAGATATAGCTCCCTGTCACGATTATTTACTGCGCTATAAGCTTGTAAATAATCGGCGACTCGCTAAAAAAGGTCTTCACGGCGCGATATATAATTGTCGTGTCAATTTCACAGCTAATTGTCTACTTTGTTTCTGCCCAGTTCCTGCCAAAGTTAACCTCTGCCAGAAGCGGAATCTCCAAGCTGGCAGCACCTTCCATGGCAGTGCGCACCAGCTCGGCCACCTGCGCCTTTTCACCATCGGTAACCTCCAGCACCAGCTCATCGTGCACCTGCAGCAGAATGCGGCTGGTAAGTCCTGCCTGGCGCAGTTTTTGCTGCACCGCGATCATCGCCCGCTTCATAATATCGGCGGCTGTGCCCTGGATAGGCGTATTTATCGCCGTGCGCTCGGCAAAGCTGCGCAGGTTAAAATTGCTGTGACGGATATCAGGCAGATAGCGTCTGCGTCCCATTAGCGTAGTAACGTAACCCTGCTCGCGCGCCTTCGCCACAATGTCCTCCATATATTTTTTGACACCCGTATAGCGGGCAAAATAGCTTTCTATATAGCCTGCGGCCTCCTTGCGACCCACGTCCAGCTGCTTGGCCAGGCCAAAATCGCTGATGCCATAGACAATACCAAAGTTAACCGCCTTGGCACGGCTGCGCATTTCGTGCGTTACAGCGTCAAGCGGCACGCCAAACACCTCGCTGGCAGTGCGCGCATGCACGTCCTGCCCATGGCGGAACGCCTCCAAAAGCAGCTCGTCGCGCGCAATGCAGGCCAAAATACGCAGCTCCACCTGCGAATAATCACAGCTCATCAGCCAGTCAAAGCCATCCCCCGGCACAAAGATGCGGCGTATCTGCTTGCCCTCCTCTGTACGCGTAGGGATGTTCTGCAAATTGGGGTCTGTGCTGGAAAGTCTGCCTGTAACCGTCACCGTCTGCTGAAAATGTGTGTGGATACGCCCTGTCTGCGCGTTGACCAGGGGACGCAGGCCATCCAGATAGGTGCTTTGCAGCTTGGCCAGCTTGCGGTGCTCCAAAATAGTTGCCACCAGCGGATGCTTGCCCTCCAGCGCCTCCAGCACCTTGGCATCGGTGGAATAGCCTGTCTTGGTCTTTTTGATGACAGGCAGCTGCAAATGCTCAAACAGCACTACTCCCAACTGCTTGGGCGATTTCAGGTTAAACTCCTCGCCTGCCTGCTCCTGTGCTAAAAGCTCCAGGTTCGCAATGCGGTGAGTCATATCCTCGCTCAGCTGCGCCAAAAGCTCGGTATCAGGCGTAATCCCGGCAAATTCCATTTTTGCCAGCACTGGTGCCAGCGGCAGCTCCAGCTCCTCGTACAGCGCCTGCTGCTGCATATCCTGCAGCTGCTTACGCAGCACATCGGCCAAAAGCGCGACATTTTCGCAGGCATTGGCCTTTACGGCAGGCAGGCAGCGCTTTGCCAAATCCTGCAGCGCATACGATGAATGTCCGGGGTCTGCCACATAACCTGCCAGGGCCACATCATCCACTATTCCCTGCACTGCCACCTTGCGGCACAGGCAGCACTTATAAATTTCCTTGCTGTCCGTCGTCAGCTTGCGGCAGCTGTTATTTGCCAGCCAGGCGTCAAACTGCTCCTGCCAGCAGTTGCTTGCGTCATCTAAGACATATACCTTTTCATTAAGCAAAAGCTCTGCCCGGGTAAACTTCAGGGCAGGCAGCTCACCGCCCACGCTCACAGCCACGGCCACAGGGAGCGCAGCCGCCCCGAGTGCGGCAAAAAGGTCTGCTGCCTGCGCAGCTGTCTGCACCTGCACTACAGGCAGTGCCTGCTCCTCCTCCACCTCGCCAAAAAGGTCAAAGGTCACAGGTCCGCCGCCCAAAAGTGCGACAAAGCGGTCGTACATGTTGCGGAACTCCAAATCCTGCAGCAGCGTGCGTGCCTCCTCCTTAAGCGGCGCCAGCTCGTAATGCTGCATCGCGGTATCTACAGGCGCAGCCGTGCAAATCGTCGCCAGCTGCTTAGAAAGCAATGCTGATTCCTTGTTAGCCTCCAGCTTGGCCTTGAGCGCCTTGCCTGCAATGTTTTCTATATTTTGCAGCACCGTTTCCACGTTGCCATATTCCTTGATCAGCTTAAGCGCTGTCTTCGGCCCTACGCCGGGAACGCCGGGGATATTATCCGAGGTATCGCCCATCAGGCCTTTCAGCTCAATCAGCTGCGCCGGCACCAGTCCCTCGTAATTAGCTGCGAATTCCGCTTCGTCAAACACCTGGATATCCGTAATGCCGCGCTTGGTATAAAACACCTTGGTGCGCTTATCCACCAGCTGCAGCTCGTCGCGGTCGCCGGTGACGATAATAACCTCCACGTCCTGCGGCGCATGCACGGCAAAGGTGCCGATAATATCATCGGCCTCATAATCATCCAGCTCCAGCGTGCTGATGCCCAATGCTCCCAAAACCTTCATTGCCAGCGGGAACTGCTCGCTCAGCTCGCTGGGCGTAGGCTTGCGCTGCGCCTTATATTCTGCATACAGCTTACTGCGGAAGGTTTTGCGCGATTTATCAAACGCCACCGCCATATACCTTGGCTTTACCTCGTCCAAAAGCTTAAGCAGCATATTACACAGGCCGTAAACTGCTCCCGTATGGATTCCCTGCTTAGTCATAAGCGGGGGCAGGGCAAAAAACGCCCTATGGATAAGACTGCTACCATCTATAACTAAAAATTTATCTGCCATAATTACTCCTTCTTTATACCAGCTTGAGTATAAACACATTGATTAATACAGTTATTATAACATAGCAGGCAAAATAAATGTAAGGATATTGTGTAAGTATCACCTGCCCTGCCCGGGCAAAGCTATATGATAACCAGCGATAAACAACAAAAAAGAGCTTTTAGATTTCTCTAAAAGCTCGATTTCTTGAGTTGGCGGAGTGGGTGGGATTCGAACCCACGCACGGGGTAAACCGTCTAACGATTTAGCAAACCGTCCTCTTCAGCCAGCTTGAGTACCACTCCATTAGACTACTTGTTTATTATAACAGATAGCCTTTGATTTGGCAAGGGTAATTTAATATATTTTTTAGCATTACTTACTTGTGCTGCATAGCAGCAGATAACACAGCTTATTTTTTCCTGCGCAGGAAGAAGAACGCCGCACCAGCTGCGACCACCAGTCCGCCTATGAGCGTCAGCCAGCTAAAGCCTCCCTCAGCCTCTGCATCCTCGTCCTTATCCTCAGGCAGCTGCGCCGTACCCACTGCTACCGGCCATTGGCTCTGCATTTCGCCCTGCACTGCCGTAACCGTAACCACGCCATCAGCCTTACCAACCAGCCTGCCATCAACTATTTCAGCTATCTTGCTGTCGCTTGTGCTCCACTCCGGGGTAACAGCCTCAGCCTCACCCATAATATAAGCCTCCAGCTTCAGCTTGCCGCCAATATCCAAGTGTGCAGGCAGATTCGGTGCTTCCAGCTTTGGTTCATAGGCCGTGATCTGCGTCGTAAAGGCCATCTCGCCCTTGTCCAAAACCAGCTTACCGCTAATAGTAGCTGTTCCCGGTGCTACTGCCACAAGCTGGTTATCTCCATCCACCTTCACTACGCTACTGTTGCCGGAGCGCAAATTGCTGATAGCGTACGCAACCCTGCCGGGAATATTGGCAACCACGGCTGTCTGCTCGCCCACCCTCAGGCTTTCCTGCTCAGGCTGCACTGTCACCAGCGGACTCAGCTCGGAGGCCGCATTTGTAGGCAGGTCTTCCTCATCGGTGTTGCCCTCCAGCTCGCCGCTTTCAATAGCAGGCCCGTCCTGAATATCCTCCTCCACCAGCGGCGCTTTTTTGGCTGCCAGCATATTTTCCGGAGTGCCGTAAATTAAATTCGGCTCATCCTCAGCATCATTGCGGTACACCGCACTCAAATCGGCGGCTACCAGGTACTTGCCGATAATCTGGTTATCCTTTACTGCCAACAGCTGATAGAACCAGCCATCAATTGTTTCGTCCGCGAAGAACAAATTATATTCAGCCTTATCTGCCGGCAGTCCTGTCTGCTCCTGCGGCAGTCCTGCTAACATAGCCGTAGCTGCTGCCTCCGAAACATCAAAGCCTGCCTCCTGAAATTTGTACTCACCCTGGACGTCCAAGGGCAGCGGTCCGTCCTGGTACGCCTCCACAGCCTTATCCTTATAAACAAAGCGTAGCTCTACTGTATCGTTGCCCTTGTATTCCACCTCGGCAATACCGTCGCCATCCTCATTCACTGTAAAAATACCTGCAGTCACAAAGTCCTCGGCACTATCCTCTGCTTCACTGCCACGCATAACCTTTAGCTCGTACAGATATTGGTCGTCCCCCAGTGGCTTGATGTTCAAAACGCCATTATTGAACTGACTGCTTTCGGTCCACACATAACAGCCGCCGGCGTTCTGCCAATCCTTTTTCGCAGCGGCAGCTGCCAAAAGCGACAAAGCGCACAGCCAAAGGGTAAGCATAACCATCACAATTATTCTGCCATAACCTTTATTCATTATGCTCCCCTCCTCAAATGCTCAGACGGAATTTGGCGGTTTTGGGATTAACACCGTCCATCCAATACTTCACCGTATACATGCCTTTGGCGCATTTTTTGCTGCTATTGCCGCTCCTCCAGCCATTCCAGCTAAAGGCAAAATCCTGGTTCGCATTTTTCGCCTTATATTTAACGCTATGCACCAATCTATTATTTTTATCATAAATCTGGGCATAGCAGGTCTTGCCTGTAGAATATTGCTTCTTAAAATACAAGCGCTGCAAAACATCACCGTTTTCCTGACGGATGATTTTAGTTTTGCTGTACTGCATCTTGCTTTGTGGCTTGTAGTTAATATTAATCGTCTTTTTTACCGCGCCGCCCTTTTCAAACTTGCTGCTCGTCACCAGGCGGTATCTGCCTGGCGGCAGCTTTTTCATGTCATATGTATAGGGGATAAAGCGAAAATATTTATCGCCATCGTAATACCATTTGCCACAGGTGCGCTGCTTCCAACGGGCAACAATTTTATTATCCTTGTTCAGCAGCTTGGCGTTATCCTTCAGCGGTCCCTTGCCTTCGATATAACGTTGCACAGTCAGCCTGCTGCCTGCAACCTTCACCGTAGTTTTGTACTGCGTTGCCGCCCATGCCAGCGCCGTAGCAGCAAACACGCCTGCCAGGCAGATACAGAAAATCATCTTTAGCCGCTTCATAGCTTACGCCTCCTAACCCGCCGGGTACAGCAACAAATACTCCCCAGCTTATACTTCTGCAATTACAGTATAGATTATTGGAGCTGCAAAGTTAACTAACCATTGGTTAAATGTTGCGAAAATACTGTCTACTCTATTAATAGTGAAAGAAAAAGAGGCATCAATCCACACTCTTCTTGCAGATTTTACCTCTTTTGCAGAAAACGCTATTACACATTATCCAGCCTGACCCAATTCCCTGATACTACAGCTCCGGAAAGAATTGCTTTAGCTGGTAACGTTTATTTTTAGATGCCGCATCAATCTGCAGCTTGCTAAAGATGCGGTTCAGGTATTGCTTAATGGTACCCTCCGAAAGCGCCATCGCTACCGCTATCTCCCTGTTAGTGTGCCTTAGAGCAGCAAGGCGTGCTATTTCCTGCTCCTGGGCCGAAAGCTCCTTTAACGCATCAACCGCACGGGCGCTGCGGCAGATCTGCTCTCTGCCCTTTTTAAAGCCTGCACCAAGTGCCAAAGCCTTGGCTGCCAGCGCTCCGTATTCCCCCTGCAGCTGCTGCTCTAAAAGCGGCTGCAAAAGCATAATGTTCTGCGCAAACGGCAGCACCAGCTCATCCTGCGCCGTCATCGCCAAGGCCTGGTTTAACGCTGTCCCTGCCCTCTGAAGCTCGCCCCTGCCGGCGTAGGCCGTAGCGCGCTGCACTGCCAAATACAGCCTGCACATAAAATTGCTGTACAGCCTGCAGTCATTCTCCCAGTCTGCCTGGCGCACCAGCACGTCTGTGTAGCGTCCCTGCGCCAGCAGGCACTGCGCTGCCACGTAATCATAGCAGGGACGCGCGGGGTACAGCACCGCCGCTGCCTGCTCCTCAGCTGACGTGAGCCACACAGGTATTTTGTCTGCCTGCCCCAGGAGCGCGTAATAAAAGCCTGTGCACATATCCGCCGTATTAAGCAGCATGCTCTGCATACAGGGTCTGAAGTTCCATTCGCGCAGACTGTAGTGCTGTGCCTTTTCGCTGTGCCTACCTAGGAAAATATCCTTTTGCATAGATATAAAACCGCAGCAGATAGCAATGCACTCCTGCTTGTGCTTTTGCGCCATATATCCGGCCTTTTCCAAGCAGTCATCCACTAAATCCAGCTCACCCCGAAGCAGATGCGCCTCTGCCTCCGTCAGCTCGGCAGCACCGGCTCCGTGCCAGTTGCTCAAACGGTAATAGGGCGGCATGCAGTCATACATCTCCGCCAAGGTCTGCGCCAGCGCGCCATCCGCACGCAGATACAGTCCCAAAACGCTGGGAGAGCCAAACGTCCACACTCCCTGCTTGCTCAGCGTCTGCGGCGCCCCGCTCAGCAGTTCGTAGGCACGGCGGTGATGTCTGCTCATGCCTGTTATGCTGTTATAGGCCAAAAAGCTTAAAATAACCTCCAGCTCACCATAATAATTATCACGTTCCTCTTGGCTGAGCGAGGTGTTACGCTCTAAAGCGGTGATGTACCAATCCTTCACCTGCAGCATTTCACGCGTCATATTTAGCGAAAACATCCGCCGCATAATTATGAGCACCGCCTGCGGATGCTGCCACAAAACCTCCTGTGGACAACCTTTGAGCCAGGCAACCAGGTTCTGCTTATGTGTCTGGCGCATCGACCAATCGCGCAGCTGCTGCACTGCCTCCAAAAGACCTGCGTAATCCTGCCCCAGATACAGCCAGTCCAAGGCCTCCTCGTAATTTTCCTGCTGCACATACCACTGCCCCAGACGCCTGAAATACTGCTGCTGCTCCGCCACGTCAAGCAGGCTGAAAGCCCTGCGTGTTGCCTGCTTAAGCATATGGTGAC
Source organism: Segatella copri (assembly GCA_963597755.1). GTDB lineage: Bacteria > Bacillota > Negativicutes > Acidaminococcales > Acidaminococcaceae > Phascolarctobacterium_A. The sequence continues at coordinate 45,088 of CAVBQX010000010.1, read as the reverse complement.
AGCGCAAATTACCATTGGCCAGCGGAATGATGAGCGCGTTATATTCCAGCAGACTGCGGATGTCCTCCTCGCAGGGCGCGCCATAGGCAAAGGCCACCTGCTGTGGTGTAAATTCCTCCGTCTGCCCCATCAAAAGCAAAAGGCGCTGCTGCTTTTTCGGTAATGGCTTTAAGAGCACGTCAGCAATCATTTCGTAAACGCTGTTAGCGTCCAAAAGCAAATGTCTGCTCTTAGCGTAGGATAAAAAGTTTAAATAGGTAACCGAAAACCAACCCTCACAGGCTTCATGCAAAGCGTCAAGCATTCTGTCAGACAGCTCCAGCCCACATTTAGCACTATACTCCGCCAGCTCATTACGGCTGAGCGCCAAATCCTGCTTATCCAGACACAGCACCTGCCGCCCCAACGACAAAAGCTGTGCGTTGCTAAAAATCTGTCCGCGGCTGGCCAAAAGCAGGTGCAAATTGGCAAAGCCTGCCTTACTAAGCGCATGCAGCAGTTCAATTACCGATTTATCCTGCAAAAGATGCAGATCATCTATAAACCAATACACCTCATCCCTTGGCAGCAGCTTGGCAAAAAGCTCCAATATCAAGGCTCTGGCGTTGGCGTCTGCAGGCTGCTGCTGTTGCGCCAATGCCTCGCCCAGCTCTGTTTTCTGCCACACACGGCAGGCACCCTGCCAGAAGGCTTCACCTGCAGCGCCATAAATGCTTTGCCGCAGCACCATCGCACCCTGCTGCTGACGTCCCTGCAGAAAATGCTGCATCGCCAGCGTTTTGCCATATCCCATGGGTGCGACAACCAGCGTAGTCCCTGCACCTGCCGCCTGCTCTAAAAGTGCTTCCAGCCTGGCAGAATAATATAAACTGTTTAGCCGTTTCATAGGCTTATTTAATCACGTTCTGCGGCGCACCTGCCAGCCAGCTGCTGATATTTGCAAAAACTATCTCCGCTCTTGCCTCTAATGCTTCACGGCTGGCAAAGGCCACATGCGGCGTTAGCACCGTATTAGGAGCTGCGCACAGGGGATGATTAGCTGCTATGGGCGGCTCGCCCTCAAAAACATCAATGCCTGCGCCTGCAATGCGTCCCTCCTTGAGCGCGGCAGCCAAGGCCGCACTGTCTACTACCGGGCCGCGTGCCGTGTTAATCAGCACGGCCGAGCTTTTCATTTTACTTATAGCCTCAGCATTAATAAGGCCGCGGGTAGCATCCGTCAGCGGCACATGCAGCGATACAAAATCTGCCTGCTGCAGCAGCTCATCCAGCGTCACATATTGCACTCCTACAGCAGCCAGCTCTGCCTTTTGTGTACGGCTGTAGGCCACAACGCGGCAGCCAAAGGCAGCTGCAAGCTGCGCCACACGCGAGCCTATAGCACCTGTGCCCACCACGCCGAAGGTTTTGCCTAATAGCTCAAAGCCAACCAGGCCGTCCTTGGTACCTGCATGGCGGCAGCGTGCATCGCAGGCTACAATATTACGGATAACGCTGATGAGCAGGCCGAATACCAGCTCTGCCACCGCGTTGGTAGAGTAGCCTGCGGCATTACACACCATAATATTGCGCTTGCGGCAGGCGTCAAGGGCAATGTGGTCCACTCCGGTAAAAGCTACGGAAAGCATTTTCAGCTTGTGGCAGGCAGCAATAATTGCTGCAGACAGCGGCTGATTAGCCAGCATAATAACATCTGCATCCTGCACACGTGCCAAAAGCTTTTCCTGATCCGTTTCCTTGTCACTGTAATATACAAATTCGTGCCCTGCAGCCTCCAGCGGTGCTGCCACAGCCTCAATTTTTGCCATTTTTACGCCCAGCGGCTCCATACAAACTATTTTCATGAGTGCACCTCCTGTAATTTCCTGTATTTATATCTTACTACCTAAATTGATTATTGGCAAATCTTCTCGGTAAGAATATACACTAATACTGTATATTAGTCAAAGTTTTGACTATTGCATTTGACTTCTTCCCTGTATTCGCATATAATTTAGATAGGTTTTTAGAAAATTCCCAGTATAACTCAAAGGTGGAGAAGGTATGAAAATTTCAACTAAAGGACGCTATGCCCTGCGCATGCTTTTGGACCTGGCCGAGCACCAGCAGGATGGCTTTATCGCGCTCAAGGATATAGCTGCAAGACAAAATATTTCCAAAAAATATTTGGAACAGATTGTCCCTATACTCAATAAATCAAACATTTTACAAGCTAACCGCGGCTTTCAGGGAGGCTACCGCCTGGTAAAGGCTCCCCGTGAATATTCAGTCGGCAGCATTCTCCGCCTCACAGAAGGCAGCCTCACCCCTGTTGCCTGCCTTGACTTTAACCCTGTTGGCTGTGAACGCCGCAATGAATGTATCACCCTACCGCTCTGGCAGGGACTGAACAAGGTAATTGCCGATTACTTGGACAACATCACATTGCAGGATATTTTAGATGACTACGAGGCCCGCAGCATAGACAATTATTCCATTTGATTGAACCTTTGACAGCCTCAGCGCGCTGCGTAAGCTAAACAAAAATCCCCCCGCTTCCTTACGAAGCAGGGGGATTTTATTTTGGCATTGTCGCAATGCTTATTACAGCTTATGAGTAGTACGCAGGCGGGCCAGTGCTCTCTTCAGGGCGTTTTCAGCGCGGGCAGTATCAACGTCCTCGCTGCGTCCTGCAAGACGCTGCTCTGCTCTTTCCTTTGCTGCAGCAGCACGTGCGGTATCAATATCTACATCAGCCTCGGCGATAGTAGCCAAAACAGTGCATTTATTGTCCTTCATTTCCAGGAAACCGCCGCAAACAGCAAATTCCTTAACGCTGCCATCGGTAAACTCCAATTTCATCGGAGCGATATCCAAGGTAGCGATAATCGGCATATGTCTGGCCTTGATACCCAGGTTACCGGACAAAGCACGGAAACCTACGTAAGTTACTTCCTCAGAAGTGAACAGCATTTTATCCGGCGTGACAATTTCAAAAGTAAAAGGTGTAGCCATTATTAATCCTTCATAGTTGCAGCCTTGGCAACAGCGTCATCAATGGTACCAACCATGTAGAAAGCACCTTCAGGCAGGTCATCATGCTTGCCTTCCAGGATTTCTTTGAAGCCGCGGATGGTTTCCTTCAGAGGAACATATTGGCCGGGGGTACCGGTGAACTGTTCAGCAACGAAGAATGCCTGGCTGAGGAACTTCTGAATCTTGCGGGCACGGGCAACAGTAACTTTGTCCTCCTCGCTCAATTCTTCCATGCCCAGAATTGCGATGATATCTTGCAATTCTTTGTAGCGTTGCAGAATTGCCTGAACGCCACGGGCAACTTGATAATGCTCTTCGCCGATTACCAGCGGATCCAGGATACGGCTGGTGGAATCAAGCGGGTCAACTGCCGGATAAATACCAAGCTCTGCGATTTGACGGGACAATACGGTGGTTGCATCCAAGTGAGCGAAGGTGCCTGCCGGAGCCGGGTCAGTCAAGTCATCCGCAGGAACGTATACAGCCTGTACGGATGTGATAGAACCGGTCTTGGTGGAGGTGATACGCTCTTGCAGTGCGCCGATATCGTTTGCCAAGGTAGGCTGATAACCTACTGCAGAAGGCATACGGCCGAGCAATGCGGATACTTCGGAACCAGCCTGAATGAAACGGAAAATGTTATCGACAAAGAGCAGCACGTCCTGGCCGCCGATATCACGGAAATATTCCGCCATAGTCAGGCCGGTCAGACCAACGCGCATACGTGCTCCAGGAGGCTCGTTCATCTGGCCGTATACAAGAGCGGTCTTGTTGATAACGCCAGATTCCTTCATTTCGCCCCACAGATCGTTGCCTTCACGGGTACGTTCGCCAACGCCTGCGAATACGGAATAACCACCGTGAGCAGTTGCGATGTTATGGATAAGCTCCATGATAATAACGGTTTTGCCTACGCCGGCGCCGCCGAACAGACCAATTTTACCGCCCATAGCATACGGAGCGATAAGGTCTACGACCTTAATGCCGGTTTCCAAAATTTTAGTAGCTGTAGCCTGTTGGTCAAAGCTCGGTGCCGGTCTATGAATAGGCCAGTGGTCAGCAGCTTCAACCGGGGTATCGTCATGGTCTACAGTCTCTCCGAGCACGTTGAAGATACGGCCCAATACGCCGGGGCCAACCGGAACGCTGATAGGAGCGCCGGTATCTACCACTTCCATGCCACGAACAAGGCCATCGGTGGAGCTCATAGCAACAGCACGGACAATGTTATTGCCGATGTGCTGCATAACCTCTGCGGTCAGGTGGATTTTAACCTTACCCTCGTCAGTGGTGCCATCGATATGCAATGCGTTCAGGATAGCGGGCATGCTTTTCGGAGGGAACTCTACGTCGATAACAGGGCCTACAACTTGTACGATTCTACCTGTATTCAAGGTTTTAGCCTCCCTACGAATTATATCAGATTAATTTTGTGCCTGCTTCAGGGCTTCTACGCCGCCGACGATTTCGTTCAGCTCGCGGGTAATGGAAGCCTGACGTGCCTTGTTGTAAGACAGCTCCAGGTTTTGTACCAGCTTGCCGGCGTTGTCGGTAGCAGAGCTCATAGCAGTCATACGGGAACCCAACTCGCTGGCAGCAGATTGTACCAGTGCAGCGTAGACAACGGTCTCCAGATACTTGGGTGCAAGAACCTGCAGCGTTTCGTCCTCGTCGGGCTCAAAGATAAAGCTTGCGCTTGCCTTGCCACTTTCCTTTACAGGCGGCTCTACCGGCAGAATCTTATCGCTGGTAGGGATTTGGGACAAAGCAGTTTTGAAAAGAGTGAATACGATATGCAGCTCATCGAAATGCTCATCAGCAAATTGTTTGATTGCATCCTGGGCAATTTCTACAGCATTCGCATAGGTGGGTCTGTCAGAGTAGCCAAAGTGGCTGCTCAGCACCTTATAGCCGCGGCGATTGAAGAAGTCACGCGCCTTACGGCCGCTAGTGATGATGACTACGTCATGCTCACATTCGGAAATCTCCGCAACAGCTTTTTTCAAAGCGTTGGAACTATAAGCGCCTGCCAGACCTTTATCAGAGGCGAGCACCAGATAACCAACTTTTTTAACATCACGATGTTGAAGCAGCGGGTGTTTTTTGGCACTTAAGCCTGCAAGGATGCTCGGATCGCTCACAACGCTAGATAACACCTCTTTGATCTTGATGGCATAAGGACGGCTTGCCGCAGCCTTTTCCTGCGCTCTTCTGAGGCGGGCAGCTGCAACCATCTTCATAGCCTTCGTGATCTTGCCAATGTTACCTACACTTTTCATGTGGCGATGAATCTCGCGTGCAGTAGCCATTAGTTAATCACCTACCTTCACTAACAAAGGTTTCCTTGAACTCGGCGATTGCTTTCTTCAGAGCTTCTTCGTTCTCATCGGTGATTTTCTTGGTTTTGATGATATCTCCGCCAACTTCCGGATGATTTGCTTCCATGAAGTCCAGGAATTCTTTTTCGCAGCGGGTTACTTCTTTAACTGCTACGTCATCCAGATAGCCTTTGGTACCAAGGTAGATAGCCATAACCTGTTTTTCAACAGACAGCGGGCTGTACTGGCCTTGCTTCAGAACCTCGGTCAGACGTTGGCCGCGGTCAAGCTGAGCCTTGGTGGCTTTATCAAGGTCAGAAGCAAACTGGGCAAATGCTGCCAGCTCGCGGAACTGAGCCAGATCCAGACGTAAGGTACCTGCAACCTGCTTCATAGCCTTAATCTGAGCAGCACCACCTACACGGGATACAGACAGACCGGAGTTGATAGCCGGACGGATACCGGAGTAGAACAGCTCGGATTCCAGGAAGATCTGACCGTCGGTAATGGAAATTACGTTGGTCGGAATGAAGCCGCCTACGTCGCCTGCCAGGGTTTCGATGATAGGCAGCGCGGTGATAGAACCGCCCTTAAGCTCATCATTCAGCTTAGCAGCGCGCTCGAGCAGACGGGAGTGCAAATAGAATACGTCGCCGGGATATGCCTCGCGTCCTGGAGGACGGCGCAGCAACAGGGACATTGCGCGGTAAGCAACAGCGTGCTTGGACAGATCGTCGTATACGCACAGAACGTCTTTGCCCTGATCCATGAAGTATTCTGCCATGGTTACGCCGGCATACGGAGCCAGGTATTGCAGCGGAGCGGAGTCTGCAGCAGTAGCGGCAACGATGATGGTGTATTCCATAGCGCCGTGTTGTTCCAGAGTGCGGACAATACGGGCAATGTTAGAAGCCTTTTGGCCGATAGCTACATAAATGCAGATAACGCCCAGGCCCTTTTGGTTGATGATGGTATCGATAGCAACAGCAGTTTTGCCGGTGCCGCGGTCGCCGATGATCAGCTCGCGCTGGCCACGTCCGATAGGAACGAGGGCATCGATACATTTAATACCGGTCTGCAGCGGGGTATCTACGGACTTACGGTCTGCAATACCATGTGCAGGGGATTCAACCGGACGATGCTCGGCAGCAGCGATTTCGCCCTTGCCGTCGATAGGATCGCCGATAGCACTTACTACACGGCCCAGCAGGTTTTCACCTACAGGAACCTCCATGATGCGGCCGGTACGGCGAACAACGTCGCCTTCCTTAATTTTGGTTTCGCCACCCATAAGTACGATACCAACGCTGTCCGGGTTCAGGTTCAATACCATGCCGGATACATTGTGGGGCAGCTCAACCAGCTCGCCGGCCATTGCGTTTTTCATACCGATAACGGTTGCGATACCGTCACCGATCTTTTCTACGATACCAACTTCTTCCAGATCAGCATCCACATTGTAATTCTCCAGCTTAGCGCTGAGAGCATCACCGAGGGCTTCCGGTTTGGTGTACTCATGAACGTCGATGCCGCTCAGAGCAACTTCCATTTTCTTCAGCTTACGCAGTGCGGAAGCGTCGAATACCTTATCGCCAACTTGAACGATGATACCGCCGAGAATAGACGCATCAACCTTCTTGTTCAGGAAGATTTCGCGGCCGAGCTTCTCGGTCAGAATTGCAGAAATGGATTGATACTCAGCTGCTGACAATTTCTTGGCAGTAGTAACATTAACATCTAACAGCTCTTTAATGGAGCCCAGATCAATTTTGAAGTCGGACAATTGTTGCTTAATTAAAGCAATATTTTCTTCTGTCTTCATGTTGTACCAATCACCTCCGAATACCGGCTTCTTGCCTGCTGCTTCGCATTGCAGCGGCACATTATCCGGCCTAATAGGGAAAGCAGCAAAATTATTTCATGATAGAATCAACGATTTTGCTTGCCATTTGTTTGTCTTCTTCAGAACCCAACTTTTGTTCTACGATCTTGCTAGCAGCAATCATGGACAGGTTGATAACCTGGGCACGGACTTCGTCCATAGCCTTTTTCTTTTCCAAAGCAATTGCTTCCTTAGCAGTTGCGACAACCTGATCTTGTTCAGCTTTGGTGTCAGCCATGATCTTGTCATGAGCAGCCTGAGCAGTTTTGCGGGCAGCATCAACAATAGCTTGAGCTTCCTGTTTTGCTTCGGCCAGTTTAGCAGCATATTCAGCCTTAACTGCTTCTGCGTCAGTTTTTGCTTTTTCTGCAGCTTCCAGGTCGCTTGCAATTTTGTTCTTACGTTCGTCCATAATCTTGCATACGGGTTTGTAAGCAAATTTTGCAAGTACAAAAACCAAAATCAAAAAGTTCAGGATCTGCGCGATAAGTGTTGCATTGAAGTTAACCAATTATAGCACGCTCCTTTTTTGTAAAATCTTGCAAAATAAAATTATTTAATGAACGGGTTAGCGAATACCAGAACGATAGCGATTACATAGCACAGGATAGGCATGGATTCGATCAAGCCTACGCAAACCAGCATGTTGGTGAAGATCTTACCTGCTTCTTCCGGCTGACGAGCCATGGATTCGATGGATTTGCCGCACATGTTGCCGTTACCGATACCAGCGCCAGCAGCTGCACCAAGGCAAACAAGGCCTGCACCAATTACGGATGCAGCAGTAATGATTGCATTTTCAGACATTTGTTTCATCCTTTCAAATATGAATTTTAAATTTTAGCTTTGCAAAGCTTAGTGTTCGTCATGGCTAGCAAATGCCAGTGCATAGCTGCCCAGAGACAAAATGGTAAAGATAAAAGCCTGAACGAAGCCAATGAACAGGGAGAACATTACCCACAGTTCAGGAATAACCCACGGAGACAGCTGATACAATACGATCAGCAGAATTTCGCCTGCCAGGATGTTACCAAATAGACGAAGAGCCATGGTCAGCGGTTTGGTCACTGCATCCAGAAGATGCAACGGCAAAAATGCCGGACTCGGGCTGATAAAATGTTTAAAGTGGCCGATACCTTGTTTCATCACACCAACGCAATACGCGCTAAACGCAATTAGCAAAGAAAGCGCAAAGCAGGTATTAATGTCGTTGGTAGGCGAAGTCCAGTGAACGCCAATCTGCGGGAGAACAATACCCAGCTCATTTGCTACCAGGATAAACATAAACAGGGTAACAATGAACGGTGCCATAAATTTACGGCCTTTAGTTCCCAGATTGTCTTGCATCAGACCGTTTAAGAAATCAAGAATGATCTCCATAGCATTTTGCAGTCCGGAAGGAACCATTTTGGGGTTCTTACAAACCAAAAGGAACAGAACGAAGACGATTGCCATGGTTACCCAGGTCATGTACATGGTCTGCATGTTGACCTCACCTAAAAAGGTAGATTGGGTAAGGTAATGGATAATCTCTCCGGATTTTTCTGCACCTTCAGCTGCTGCATTTCCCATTTTTACACACTCCTTTCTTCACGCCCTCTCATTTTGATGTTGGTACGCGATAAATATTAGATTTAGAATAAAGAATATATGTATCAGAAGAAACCCACCAAATGCACCATGCACAGCAAGCTTCAACCTTAACATCGCGATAACGAAAGCCGCTGCTGCAGCCACACGGCCCCAGCGGAAGCGCTTCATAATCTTGAGCCCCTGCTTGGGGGCGTCAACATAGGGTAGGGATTTTTTGATTCCCAAAAACAAGATAGATAAATCTATAGTGCCGGCCAGCACGCCGCACAGCACGCCGTAGGCAAAAGAGCTGCGCAGCCACAAAAGCAGCGCCGCGGCAACCACAAGCGCGCAAAAGGCTATGCGTGCGACAAAGGCGTTGCCGCCATCCTTAGCTATAGAGGTCAAATCAAAATTACTTTTCATCCTTTTTTTCCTGGTCATCCCTTGACAGGACGCTACGCTTAATCAGGTTATAGTAGGTCATGGCCAGCGAAACAACCGCCAGCGCGATACACAGGCCGCGCATAGTGTGGTCACCGGTGGCAAAATAATTATCCAGCCAGTCGCCGCCAAAATACGCCAGCAAAAAGTCAAACACTGCCATAAACGCCAGCGAGGACACTGTTGCCAGTGCTTCAAGCATCCGCATATGTTCCTTGTCCGGTCCATTGTCCGTCATGCTTTATCACCCCGGCAGAATTCACAAATTGAACATATTTGCCCTTTTAATTTTAATATTTTTCACAGTTTTTGTCTATGCTTTACTTGTAAATTCGGGTAAATTTTCTATTGCAAAGCCATTTTTCTTTAAAATCGCACGGATAATGCGTTCACAGGCCTGGCCGTCACCATAGGGATTGGCAGCCTCGGCCATGCTGCGGTAATGCGCGGCGTCGTCTAAAAGCGCGTTGGTTTCACGCAGGACGTCGTCATAGGCTGTGCCTACAAGCTTTACCGTGCCTGCCTCTACGGCCTCCGGACGCTCGGTGGTGTCACGCAGCACCAAAACAGGCTTGCCCAAGGCGGGAGCCTCCTCCTGGATACCGCCGCTGTCTGTCAGCACGATGTCTACCTTCGCCATAAGGTTGGCAAAGGGCTCGTATTCCATAGGCTCAATCAGATGCACCCTGTCCAAATGTCCCAACTCCTGGTTGACGATTTCGCGTACCTTGGGATTCTTGTGTACAGGGAAGATAGCCTCAACATCAGGATGCGTTTCCAGCACGCTTTTGAGCGCGCGGTACACATGACGCATAGGCTCGCCCAGGTTCTCACGACGGTGGGTAGTCATCAATATCAAGCGGTGACCGCTGGCGAAAACCTTGTTGAACTCCTCGTCCTCAAAGCGGTAGCCTGCCTTAACCGTTGTCTGCAGCGCGTCGATAACGGTGTTGCCTGTCACAAGTATGGCAGCAGGGTCCACGTTTTCCGCAAGCAGGTTAGCCTTGCTGGTAGTAGTGGGCGCAAAGTGCATATCGGCAATGGCACCCGTCAGCTTGCGGTTCATTTCCTCGGGATAGGGGGAATACTTGTTGCCTGTGCGCAGGCCTGCCTCCACGTGTCCCACAGGGATCTGGGCGTAGAACGCAGCCAGCGCCCCCGCGAAGGTTGTCGATGTATCACCATGCACCAGCACCATATCAGGCCCGGCCTCCTCCATAACAGGCTTGAGGCCCATGAGTGCACGGGTGGTAACGTCGTACAGGGTTTGTCCTGCCGACATAATATTCAAATCATAGTCAGGCGTAATGCCAAACAGCTCCAGCACCTGGTCCAGCATTTCGCGGTGCTGCGCCGTAACGGCCACAACAGGCTCTATGTAGTCCGGGTAGCGGCGCATAGCCAGCACCAGCGGACACATCTTTATAGCCTCCGGACGTGTGCCGAAGACCGTCATAAGCTTAATCTTCTCCACGGCTTCTTCCTCTCCTTTATCTGTCGTTCAGAATACCGATTTTTTTAGCACCAACCGCCACTGCCGTAATAATCACAGCAATAATAAGTGCGGCGTAAAACCCGTCAAACTCGGCCCACAGCACGGCGGCGATACCCAGCACGGCACTGATGCCGTACATCAACAGCACTGCCTGCTTCTGGTTCATGCCCATCGCCAGCAGGCGGTGATGCAAATGCCCCTTGTCCGGCTGGAAAATGGGGCGGCCGTTGCTGTAGCGGCGCATGATAGCAAAGGCCGTGTCCATAATGGGCAGGCCCAGCGCAATCGCAGGCACAATCAGTGCCACGGTGGCAGCCGTCTTGACAGCGCCGTAAACCGAAATTGCCGCCAGCATATAGCCGATAAACATACTGCCCGTATCTCCCATAAAAATGGTGGCAGGATTAAAATTGTAGCGGATGAAGCCGATAATGCCGCCGGCTAGGGCCGCAGTCATCACGGCGATATGGTAATAGCCCATCTGCACGGCAACCAAAATAACGGTGAGCGAGGCAATGGCCGATACACCGGCCGCCAGGCCGTCTAAGCCGTCAATCAAATTAACGACGTTGGTAAAGCTGATTACCCAGAAAATCGTCAAGGGCACAGATATAAACCATTCATTGAGATAAAAATAGCCGCCAAAGGGATTGTTCACCCATTCGATACGGATATCAAAGGCAACTAATACGCAGGCAGCAAAAATCTGCCCCAGCAGCTTCACCTTGGCCGGCAGCTGATACTTGTCATCTAGTACGCCTACAACGACAATAACCGTACCGCCCACCAAAATTCCTACTATGTCCTTCGTCATCTCCAGACTCGCTACTGCGGCAATCATAAAGGCAATATAAATAGCCAGGCCGCCAAGACGGGGCATAATCTTTTTATGCACCTTGCGGTTATCGGGCTTGTCAATCGCACCGATCTTAAAGGCTAATGTTTTTATATAAGGGGTAAGTATGTAGCTCACCAGAGCGGCAAGCAAAAAGGGAAAACCATAAGCACTCAACATTGATTTCTTTCTCCACCAGAAATTGATTCCGCGCACGCGAAAAAAACATAACTTCCTATTCCTTATATAGTATAACATTTTTGACACTTGCGTCAATTACTTTTGTTACAAAAATAAATTATCTAATTACCCGTTTAGTCAGAATTTGAGCTTTTTGCCCAGATGCACTTATGCCTGCTTATTATAACATTAATAACAGCAGCATTATATAGTTTTTCAGCATATAAGCTATGTGAAACAGGAATGTAAGAATATCCTAAAGCTCCTGCTCCTGCTGCTTTAAAAACACAGCCAGATACTTTTCCAGCAGTGCAAGCGCAGGCATGCTGCCCGGCTTGGGGTACTTATGGGTAAGCTTATAGATGACACGCTCGGGCGGCTCTTCAATAATGTTATAGATCTGGTATTTTTGTGTCTTCTGGAATTCGCGTGCCATCGAAAGCGAAACAATGCTCCAGGCGTCCTCGTCCTCCATCAGCTGCAATATCAGCGCCGCCGTATCCACGTGCAGCTCCGGCCGCGCCACCGCCGGCCACCAATGCTCGTGCCAGCTGTGAAAGGAGGGGCTCCAGTCGATATAAAATTCCTTCGCCGGATCCAGCTCGCTGACGCTGATGCTGCCGATTTCGGTGCAGCCGGCACCCTCGCAGCGCTTGATGAGCACCATTTTTTCATGCAGCACTGCCTGCGTTTTGATATTGCGCAAAAGCAGCGGCCTGAGCACAAAGCCAACGTCAATTTCCTGCTTGTCCAAAAGCGTATAAATTTCGTTGGACTGATGCGTGCGTATGCGCAGGCTCAGATCCATCTCGCTGCAATGCATCAGCTGGCGGTACAGCGGCGGGAACAGGTAAATATTCAAGCTGTCGACACTGGCAATCGAAAGATAATGGCGTTCCTTGCTGCGCGCCAGGCGGTTGGTGTCCTTCAAAAGCGCCAGCCAGCGCTCCGCTATCGGGATAAACTCCTCGCCCTTGCGTGTGAGCGTAACCGACTGCCGTCCCTGGTGGCGCACTACGAGCGTAGCACCAAACTCCTCCTCCAAGGCCTTCAGGCGGTGACTCACGGCCGACTGCGTCAGATACAGCTCATCCGCCGCCTTGGAAATCGTGCCTGTGCGCACTATAGCCAAAAACGCACTTATTGTTTGTAAATTCATCCTGCTATCGCCCCATTCTGCTCATGCATCACAACATCATCCACACTACCGTAACAGGCCCTTTAACAAGGCCGTAAAACCTCTTGTAGCACAATTTTACTACATATTATCTGCTGTAGCAATGACCGCTACAACAAAAGCAACAAGGGCAGACGCGCACGCTTTTTTCGGCGGATTCTTTCAGATATAAATGATAAAATTGCCGTTTTGCGCTTATAAGTCAAGTATATATTATAAAACAAAAGCATACAACGAATCTTTCACATATCGTTCGTTGCATGCTTTCTTATACTTATGTTAAAATATAGCTTATAGGTGCTTCCATATATAACGGTAGGCGGTTAGCCCTCTGCTTTACGAAATCCACTAGCTGGAAATCTGTAAGACGGAGGGAGGTGTTACTGATGGATATACTTGAGGTTATTGCTTTGCTCACTTTGTGCATTGCATGCATTAAGCTTGGTATGGATATCAACAAAAACACAAAAAAATAACCGCCCAGTGGTCCAATACTAGCGGTTATTTTTAACTAGTAAACGGGCTAACCGTCTATCGGAAGCACCTTTTTTCTGTAATCAGTATAGCATCTTTGCAAGCATTTAGCAAGGGAGCATGCAAGATTTCACATCTCGTTCGTTGTATGCTTTCTTATACTTATGTTAAAATATAGCTTATAGGTGCTTCCATATATAACGGTAGGCGGTTAGCCCTCTGCTTTACGAAATCCACTAGCTGGAAATCTGTAAGACGGAGGGAGGTGTTACTGATGGATATACTTGAGGTTATTGCTTTGCTCACTTTGTGCATTGCATGCATTAAGCTTGGTATGGATATCAACAAAAACACAAAAAAATAACCGCCCAGTCTGCAAACACGCGGTTATTTTTTGTAATTAGTTTTCCAGGCTAACCGTCTATCGGAAGCACCTTTTTCTGTAATCAGTATAGCATCTTTGCAAGCATTTAGCAAGGGAGTGCGCAAGATTTCACAATTACAGCTGCAATATCATAACCCTGTAAAAATAGCGACGCAGCGTACGCAAGCGACGCAAGGCAGATTATATCTGCGCTTTGCGCGTACGCTTTTTGTATTCTTAAACAGATAGCGTCGCTTAAGCCTTCTTACAGCTATTGCTTTATAGGCTTTAGCAGGAAAAGCCTATAAAGCTAATTTTCAGAAAAGAATTAATTTTCTCTTGATTTTAGATGATTTATTGATTATGATATAAGCAGGTTGATTAACCAAATTTATTTTTAGAAAGGAAGTTTTAGATTGACAAACACCAACGGAATTTTTCAGCCACCACCACAGCCTGCCAGGGCAGAAGCCTTACAGACAATGTCGATGTCGGAGCTGTACGACACTGCTTTTTATCTGCCGCCGCCGATTATTGACGGATTTCTCTACAGCGGCCTGCAGATTTTGGCAGGCTCGCCCAAAATAGGCAAATCCTTCTTCGTTCTGCAGCTTGCCTACCATGTGGCCAGGGGCGATATGTTTTTTAACCACCAAACCAATCAATGCGGTGTGCTTTATCTGGCGTTAGAGGATAAGTTTTACCGTCTGCAGCAGCGCCTGTGTAAAATGTTTGCCCTGGAGACTGTCCCCAATCTGCATCTGGCCGTCACTGCCAACACCTTAGAAAGCGGCCTGGATGAGCAGCTTACAGAATTTCTTACTGCCTATCCCGATGTCAGGCTTGTCATTATCGACACCATGCAAAGGGTGCGCAGCAAAAAGGATGAACAGCTCAGCTACAGCCGTGATTATAACGCCTGCGGCCGCCTGAAGGAATTAGCAGATAAGCACAATATCTGCCTGCTGGTTGTGCATCACACCCGCAAACAAAGCGCAGACGATGTTTTTGAGAAAATCTCCGGCACTAACGGCCTTTTCGGCTCTGCTGACGGTGCCATGATTTTAGCAAAGGAAACCAGGACTACAGATATCGCTACGCTCGACATCGTAGGCCGTGACCAGGCAGACCAGCAGCTGACGCTGAAGTTTAACAGGACGTCCTGCCGCTGGGAGCTGCTCAAAGCAGAGGTCGAAGCGACAAAAGCCAAGGCTGATCCCCTGCTAGATGCTATTGCGCAGCTCATTACGCCTGCGCACCCCTCCTGGAACGGTACGGCCACAGAGCTTGCCGGCGCCCTAAACGTAAGCATGGCGCCACACGTCCTCACGCGTAAACTTAATACCACCGCCGCACAGCTAGAGCATGATTATGGCATCTGCTATCACTTCGGACGCAGCCACCTGCAGAAAAACATCATGCTCAGGCTTTTAGCAAAACAAGACACGCAGGCTGCCTGAAGCGACGCGCCGCAAGGCGCATGCCCACTGCGTTGCGTCGCTTGCGTACGCTGCGTCGCTATTTTTAGGGACAGGCAATTTTATTAGCCACGTCTTATAAAACAAAAGCATACAACGAAGCCTTTACATTTCGCTTGTTGTATGCTTTCTTATTGCAGTAGTTTATCCAAAAATACTATCCAGCGTTTCTTTAGCCTTGCGATTTACTTCATCATCAACATAAACTGCCGCTACAGTCAAAGCAAAGGCAAGCACTGCAAAGTCATCAGTATAGCCTATTCCCGGAATAAAGTCAGGTACAACATCTATGGGAAGGATGAAATAGCCTAAGGCTCCCATGATGACTGCCTTGACCCATGCAGGAGTATCGGGCTTTTGCAAAACATAGTAGAGCTGTAAGGCTTTGTAAAGCAATTCATAGCCAACAACCTTTGCATATTTCATTATCTTAGTAAAAAAATCGTCCTCGTTATAGTGTTTAACGTACTTTTTGATTTCTTCAGGGCTGTTATAATCCATATGCTCGTCCTCCTATCGTTTAAACCAAAGCGAAGTAGAGTTTTTCTAAGCTAACAAATTTTAGCTCTTACGCTTATTTTATACTACCATCCCCCCCAGTCAAGCAAATGTGTATTGTATTACTACTTTATTTACATTTGCCTGCTGAAGTTCATACCTTCTACTCGCTTCCTCTTGACTAATATGTTACACTATAAGTAGTATTTTGGGGTTTCTTGGCAAGAAACCTTTCGGAGGTGGGCACTATGGCAAATGATAAACGCGTGATAGCATACCTAAGAGCACATTATCAGGAAATAATATCAAGCTATATAATTCTATCCTCTAAAAAGAGTACATCTTCCTGGTGCGTTGCAGGAACCTTTCACACTCCATTACCAATTTTGGACGTTCTCAAGCAAGGCATAGCCTCCTTTTCTAACACCTGCGACCTTTATCCCGCAATTATCAAGCATTGCCGGAAGAAAAACATAGAAGAAACCACCCTTTATAAAAAGGCCCATGTTTCTAAAACTGTCTTTTCTAAAATCAGAAGCATGAAGACTACTAAGTATAAACCCGGCAAGAACACCGTTATCTGTTTGTGCCTGGCCTTGGAATTAAATGGTAGTGAAACGTCGGACATGC
This sequence comes from Segatella copri, assembly GCA_963597755.1. GTDB lineage: Bacteria > Bacillota > Negativicutes > Acidaminococcales > Acidaminococcaceae > Phascolarctobacterium_A. Next base: position 28,726 of record CAVBQX010000010.1, on the reverse strand, counting down.
TAGGCATTATAGGCTACTCCTTATCTAACGCTATAGTCGCCGATAAAATTGTCAGCTACTGCATCAGCAAAGAGTATTACGACGTTTATGAAATCGAAAACCTCATCCTGGAAAAAACAGGCGCTTCTTATCTATACTCCTGATAAAGCATGCTTACACCAATAGTTCACCAGCAAAGCACAAAACCCCTGACTATTACAGCTTCTCGTGGTAATAGTCAGGGGTTTAATATTTAGCCTGAAAGCAAGATTTCACAATTACGGCTGCCTATCCGCCAAATATGAAAACTTTTTATATTATACAATGATTTTATTAGTTATGCAGCTTTACATTTATGGCGTATACTATAGGTATAGTTGCGTATTTTGTTAACCAATTGTGGTTCACGCGCACTATGGTTGTTTTGATAAAAATATACGAATGGAGGGGCTCAATATGCAAACAAAATTTGGTCAGCTTTTTGACCAGGCAGAATTGACAGAACTTAGAAAAAAATTCAAGTATGTTGACGCAGAATACAGCGGTAAGCGACGTATTTTCTGTGACAACGCGGGTGGCTCCCTGCGCCTGATTGACGCGGAGGAACGTTACCATGCCGTGGATTTGCATCCGGATGCTTCCGAGCATCTGAACAAGCTCGCATTGGAGCTTTTGGACATTGAAAACAAGGGACGTGAGGATATCCGCACTCTCTTTAATATTAAGAAGGGCGTGTTTGCCACCGGCTACACTGCCTCCCAGCTGATGATGTACGCTGTACGCGTAATGAGCGAAAACGCCAAGGGCACCAACTGCGTCACCACCTGCTTAGAGCATCCGTCCTCCTTTGACGCTATGACCATGTACGCCGAAAAATACGGCCGCGAGCTGCGCGTTGCCCAGGCTAACCCTGCAACCGGCGGTATTGATACCGACGAAATTCTTTCTTTAGTAGACGAAAACACTGCCATTTTAAGCGTAATGGCAGCTTCTAATATCTCCGGCCATGTGATGGATATTGCCACCATCGCCAAAAGGGCCAGAGCCATCAACCCCGATATCATTATCGTCTGCGATGCTGTTCAGCACGCCCCCCACGGTGCGCTGAACCCCGAGGAGGACGGCATCGACGTGATGAACTTTGCTCCTTATAAATTCTTTGGTCTGCGCGGCTTCGCGCTGATGTATTTGTCCGAACGCGTCAAGGACTTTGCACACCACCGCCTGCTGGGCAGCCCCAGCGACAATTGGGAAATCGGCAGTCCGGGAACCGCCATGTTTGCCGCTATGAGCGCCATTGTTGATTACGTGTGCGCCATCGGCAGCAAAACCGCAGCCGCAGGTGCCGGCCGCCGCGAGCTTTTCGTAAACGGCATGGACCGCATCGCCGCCCATGAGCGCGCCCTGCTGGAGCTGATGCTTGAGGGCACGGACGAAGCCAAGGGACTGCGCCACATTGAGGGCATCACCGTGAAGATGGATGACCCCGACCTCAACCAGCGCGATTTAATTATCGGCATCGAATTTGCCAACATGGACGCCGTCAAGGCCCGCGAGGAGCTGGAGGAGCGCGGCGTTGTTGCCTTCGAACGCATGGCCAACAGCATCTACTCCGCCCGTATGCTCGAGCAGTTCGATTCCCCGGGCGTAGTGCGCATGTCGCCGCTACACGTCAACACTCCGGAGGAAATCACCACCTTCCTCAAGGTTTGTGCCCAGGTAGCTGCCCTTTAAGCAGCCGTAATAGCTTTAAGCTGTTTTCTTTTAATGTAAATTATCGTCAAAGCAGCCTAAAGTCCGCTATTTTTATATAGTGTCTTATCGGCTGCCTCTAGAAGGAGCAAGAAAAATGAAATGTAAACTAGGCCTCGGCTCACAAATATTAATCGGCATCATCGTCGGTTTGCTAATCGGTTTTGTTTCCCCGTCCTTAACCAACACGCTTTCTCCCTTGGGCAACGTCTTTTTGCGTATGCTCAAGATGCTCATTGTCCCGCTGGTGTTCTTCAGCATTATCAGCGGCATCTGCAAGATGGGCGACGTTAAGCAGCTCGTCACTGTCGGCCTGCGCTTTGTGCTCTACATCCTGGTAACTAGCGGCATTGCTGCTGCCTTTGGTGCCTTCTGCGGCATCTTCAGCGGCGTAGGCTCCGGCACCACCGAGTTTTTGGCTGATGCCTCCAAGGTTAAGAGCGTATCCTACAGCTTTATTGATAACGTAGTTTCCTGGTTCCCCGAAAACATCGTCAGCGCGATGGTGAAGCAGGATATGCTGCAGATTATCGTTTTTGCCATCTTCATCGGCTGCGCCCTGCTCACATTGGGCAAGGAGGTTGATATCCTGGTAAAGGGCTTTGACCAATGCAGCAAGCTGATGCTCAAGATCACCGACTTCGTTATGGCCTTCTCCCCTATCGGTATTGCTTCGCTGATGGCTAAATTAGTCAACAGCATCTCGGGCGCTACGGTCAAGGACGTCATTACCTTCATCATTATGGATTACGTTGCAGCCATCATCGTACTGGTTGTTATGTATCCATTGCTTTTGAAGCTTTTGGCTAACCTGTCGCCGCTCACCTTCTTCAAGAAGATCACCGAGCCGATGCTGGTTGCCATCACCACCACCTCCTCGGCTGCTACGCTGCCTGTATCCTTAAAGACTGCAGGCTCCAAGCTGGGCATCCCCGAAAACGTCTATGGCTTTACCCTGCCGCTGGGCAACACCTGCGGCATGAACGGCTTTGCCATCTTCATCGGCCTGTGCTGCGTCTTCTGCTCCCATGTTTACGGCGTGGAGATCACCTTCTCCAAGCTGGCGCTGTACGTCTTTTTAGGCATCATCCTTTCGGTTGGTGCTGCCGGCGTCAAGGGTGCAGGTATTGTTATGAGCACCGTGCTTTTGGAGGCAATCGGTATGCCGCTCACGGTTATCCCCATCTTCGCCGCTATCTGGCCGGCAATTGACCCGCCGCACACCCTTTTGAACAACGTCAGCGATATCGTCGGCACCTCCATCATCGCCAAACGCCTGGGCCTGATGGACGAAAAGGTGTATAACAGCGAGGATTGATTTAATAAGTCCCCAACATAACCTTTATACAAAGGTTTATTCCCCTATACAACGCAAAACCCTGTCTGCTGCAACTTCTCTGTGCAGCAGGCAGGGTTTTGTTTTATTTTGTGTTACATCGTAACTGTAGGACGCAAATCATCCAGCGTAAAATTAAAGAGCTTGTCATAATTACGCCTGATAGCAACCTGCGCTGTCAAATCATGCAGATTATAAACAACAGACCATTGGGTCATGCTGGTTGCTGCCTCCGTCTCCGGCTGGCTGACAAGCGCCAGTAACGCCATAGCTTCATTGTGCGTCAGGATATTTTTCTTGAATTTCATGGCCGCATCCAGGACTGCGAAACGGTCATAAGCATGTCCCAAGCCGTGCATCTTAGGCGCAAGGTAGTGGTTGGCAACATAGTTGGCATCCACCACCGTCATATCATCAATCGTATATTCCAGCACTACGTTTTTGCCACTTACATCACTAAGCAGAAAATGGAAATTGGCGTTATCCATTAAGGACTGCATATCATAACCTGCCAACAGCCGCAGCGCCTCGTCCACGTTTGTCGCCTTGTCCAGCATCAGCCGCAGGGCCGCAGTAGTCGTGATTTTCTGCTTGCCTGTGTTTTGGCGTGTAGGCTTGCCGTCAAGCTTTAGTACGCTCACAGCCAAACCCTTCTCGTTCAGCCCGTCCATAACCAGGTAAGGCAGCGCCACCGCGGCCGATATATCTGTTTTCTTATCACTAAGGCTGCCGATATCATAGCCAATCCAGCCTGCATCAGCCATCCCGATAGAACGGTAGCCGTCCTTAGGTGCAGTGCGGACAAGCACCGCCGTCATTTTCATCTTGTAATCAAAATTGCGTCCGTATATCGCACTGCCTGCTTCCGTACGTCCCGCAAAGGCACTGCAGCCTGCGTCAATAACGCCCTTAGCAGGCATATCGCCCCCAAGCAGCTCGCGTCCCGCAAAGGCCAGCATGCTGTCCACCGTGCCCACATCCGCCTTAAGCATCTCGTCCAGCTTATAATCAGCTGTATAATCCATAGTATAAAAGCGTCCATGGTCAATATCCCTGATGCTGGCGATAGAGGCCCTTTGCGCTTTATCGCTAACATGGGCAGCAGGATTTTTTGCCAGCACACCACCAACAGGACACATTACCAATACAGCCAAAAGTAGTGAGGTTAATTTTTTCATGCTAAACTCTCCTTATCTATAAATTTAAAATGTATAGGCAACACCTGCATACCACCCGGATAATTTATAGAGACCTGTGCCGTCATTATTATGGATTTTTAAATCTAATACGCGGTAGCCTGCGTTTACCTTAAAATTATCCAGCGGATTATAATTAATGCCTGCATCAAAATCATAAATATGCCCGCGTCCTCCCAGCGGCAGGCCCGAAAGCTCCGTATAAAGCTCCACGCTTCCCCTGGCATCAAGGCTGTGCCTGCCGCCCAAGCCTATAGCAGGTGCAAGCTGGTTCAGCTGCCTGGCGTAATGGATGTCGTAGGCCCCCAGGCCCTGGCTGTCCAAGCCTGCTGTAAATCTATAATAGCGCAGTCCTGCCAGCCAGTACCAGCTTCCGCCTGCATTAGCTTCTACATCCCTGCGCCAGCTGACGGCAGCGTAATCCAGATTAAGCCTGCTGCGCAGCTGCACCGGTACGCTTGCCTGTGGCAAAGGCACATAATGCACTGTCTGTCCGTTTTCACGGATGCGGATATAATCTGCTGTCCAATCCTGCCAGCTGAAGCGATATTCCGGCACGGAGGCATTGTTTATACCCAGCGTATCACGGAAATTGCTATATTTAGACGGCACAATACCACTGGAGGTAAATTTTAATTTGGGTGCATAATAGCGCAGCTCCAGCTGCACATCGCTTTCTGCAGCCAAGGCACTGGCTACACTGCCCAGCATAATGACTGCAAGCAGCAAAATCCTTCTAACCACGGCTATCCCCTCCCTTTGCTTTTATCTTAACAAAAAAAGGCTTTGTCCGCTACTTTGACGCTTATAAGCTTTACTTCACCAGGTTCATGATAATTGTTTATATGCATCAGGATTAAAAGGAGTTCTGTTAATCCACTTGTCAGGCAAAATTTATACTTATACCTTATTATTAAAGCCTGACTTTCGGCAAAGCTATATGTGATTTTTTTGTTACAAGGCTTTTGCACACAGCAAAAGGGCAGGTACACAACATACCTGCCCTAAAATCAATGCACTATTAAATTAACCCTCGTATCCGTGCGGATGAGCCTGGTGCCATTTCCAGGCAGTGGCAATGACCTCGTCCACGCTGCTGTGCTGCGGCTGCCACCCCAGCTCCACGCGGATTTTGGCGGAGGAAGCAACAAGCACTGCCGGGTCGCCTGCGCGGCGCTCCTCTAGGGCAACGGCAAAATCCACGCCCGTAACGCGCTTGGCACTGTCAATCATCTGGCGCACACTAAAGCCGTTTTCGCTGCCCAGGTTATACACGCGGCTGCTGCCGCCCTTCAGCAGGTGCTCCAGCGCCAGCACGTGCGCCCGCGCCAGGTCGCACACATGCACGTAGTCACGCACGCAGGTGCCGTCAGCTGTGGGATAATCGCTGCCAAAGATGGCCACCTGTCTGCGCACGCCCTGCGCCGTTTTCAAGATCAACGGTATAAGATGGCTTTCAGGGCTGTGGTCCTCGCCGATATCACGCGTGGGCGAAGCACCTGCGGCATTAAAATAACGCAGCGCCACGTAACGCATGTCGTAGGCATGGTCATAATCCGCCAGCATACCTTCTATCGCCAGCTTCGTGCGGCCGTAGACGTTAGTCGGCTGCAAAGCGCTGTCTTCCGTTATAGGCACGCTTTCAGGCTCGCCATAAACAGCCGCTGTGGACGAAAACACCATCCTGTCCACGCCAACGCCGCGCATCGCCTCCAGCAAATGCAGGCTGCCCTCAACATTATTAAAATAATACTTGGCCGGGTCGCTCATCGATTCAGCAACCAAGCTGCTGGCAGCAAAGTGCATAACAGCGTCAATCTTAAACTGCTCCATAATATGCTTGGCAAAGCGCACATCGTGGATATCGCCCTCCACCAGCTGCACCTCGTCGGGCACGGCAGCAGCGTGTCCTGTCGAAAAATTATCATAGACAATGGGCTTATAACCACACCGTTGCAGCTCCTCCACCACATGGGAGCCAATGTAGCCGGCGCCACCGGTCACCAAAACATTAAACTTATTCATTTTGCCTCCTTGGCAACAATACCCTCTAAATAGGCCAGGAACTTGTCACGCAGGTCCGGACGCTTCAGCGCCATCTCTACGGTTGCCTCCAAAAAGCCCTGCTTATCGCCCACGTCATAGCGGCGGCCTTCAAAATCATAGGCATACATAGTCTGCTGCTTTGCCAACACCTTCAATGCATCCGTCAGCTGGATCTCGTTGCCGCGGCCGGGAGGGGTCTGCTCTAAAATATCAAAAATCTCAGGTGTAATCACATATCTTCCCAGCACTGCCAGACGTGACGGTGCTGCGTCCACAGGCGGCTTTTCCACCATGTCATGCACCTTAAAGGTGCGTGCTGCTGCCGTTGGCTCACTGGCTACAATGCCATAGGATGAAACCTTTTCCTGCGGCACCTCCTGCACGCCCAAAACGCTGGCGCCTGTCTTATCATAAACATCAATCAGCTGCTTAAGCGCAGGCACGGTGCTGTCGACAACGTCATCACCCAAGAGCACGGCAAAGGGTTCGTCCCCGATAAAATGCTTGGCGCACAAAATCGCATGTCCCAGTCCGCGCGGCTCCTTTTGGCGGATATAGTGGATGCGCACGTCCGAAATTTTGCGCACCAGCTCCAGCTCCTTGGTCTTGCCGCTGCTTTCTAGGTTCAGCTCCAGTTCAATGCTGCGGTCAAAATGATCCTCAATCGCGCGCTTGCTGCGGCCTGTGATAATCAAAATATCCTCAATGCCTGCTGCCAGCGCCTCCTCCACAATATATTGAATGGTAGGCTTATCTACAATTGGCAGCATCTCCTTAGGCGTAGCCTTGGTCGCAGGCAAAAAACGCGTCCCCAGTCCTGCCGCCGGAATAACTGCCTTACGTACTGGTTTAAACATCCTCTTTACCTCCTCCATTAAGCTTTCTCGCCGCCGATAAGAGCCAAAAGCTCTGCCGTTTTGGCTGCCAGAAGCTCCTTATCACCCTTGGTTTCCACATTCAGTCGCATCACAGGCTCGGTGTTGGACACGCGCACGTTAAAGCGCCATTTATCATAGGCAACGCTCAGTCCGTCCAGCTTATCCTGCTCACCGTCAGCATATTTTTCGCCCAGCTTGGCCAGCACGGCAGCCGAATTTGCCACCTTGCGGTTGATTTCGCCGCTGCAGGGGAACATTTCCACACGCTCGCCTACCAGCTCGCTCAGCTTTTTGCCGCTGCGGCACATCAGCTCCGTCACCAAAAGCCAGGGAATCATACCGCTGTCGCAGCACGAAAAATCACGGAAGTAGTGATGAGCGCTCATCTCACCGCCATATAAAACATCATTGTTGCGCATGCACTCCTTCATAAAGGCATGGCCGCTCTTGCAGCGCACAGCTACGCCGCCGTCACGCTCAAGTATAGCTTCTGTATTCCAGGTCAGACGCGGGTCGAACATAATCCTGGCACCAGGCTCCTTGTGCAAAAATACCTCTGCCAAAAGGCCGACGATGTAATAGCCCTCGATAAAATCAGCCTTTTCGTCAAACAAAAAGCAGCGGTCAAAATCGCCGTCCCAGGCAATACCCAAATCAGCTCCGCTCTCGCGCACCACCTTGGCCGTGGCCTCGCGGTTTGGCAAAAGCAGCGGGTTAGGCACGCCGTTAGGGAAGCTGCCGTCAGGCGTTTCGTTGAGCGTAATAAACTCAAAGGGCAGGTGCTTAGCCAGCTCTGCCAGCACAGGTCCGGCGCCGCCGTTACCGGGGTTAGCCACAATCTTCAGCGGCTTTAACGCACCGGCATCCACATAGGTCAAAAGGTGCCCGATATAAGCAGGCATGATATCAACGTGTTCCAAGCCGCCCATGGTCTTGCCTGCCACCGGCTGGTGTACAAAATCATTGGACTTGGCCACCATCTCGCCAATCTCCTTCAGGCCCGTATCGCTGGATATAGGACGCGCATCACGACGCACCAGCTTCATGCCATTGTATTCCTTGGGATTGTGGCTGGCAGTAACCATAATGCCGCCGTCGGCCTTTAAATGCGCCGTAGCAAAATAAATCATCTCGGTGCCGCACTGACCGATATCTATAACCTTAGTGCCGCCGTGACGCAGTCCCTCGGTGAGCGCAGCCACCAGCGCCGGTCCGCTCAGACGGATATCATGCCCCACAACAACGGTTTCTGCTGCAAACATCGCCGAAAAGATGCGCCCCATACGGTAGGCCATCTCTTCATTTACCTCTTCGGGATATACACCACGCACATCATACGCCTTAAAGGCCTTATTGCTAACTTCCATGTCCTTCCACTCCTTCTTTCCGCAAATATTTATCTTAATTTCTATTGTCAACAAACCATTATGTATTATTCTTCATGCAAAAGAAAAATCCTGCCTGCAAGAGACAGGATTTCATATCTATAGCTTCGTGCCGCTTGTGCGGATTATTTTTTCGGCTGCCTCGCCCAAATACCAGCGGATGACAGAAAAGAACGGCAGCGTTATGCCATAGTAATCGGGAACCAGGCAGCTGGTCGCCAAAATTCCGAGTATTTCCTCCAGCTGCATGCCCTTGGCCAGACCCTCGCTGATTTCCTCCTCCAGCTTGTGAATAACCTCCAGGCGCATGCGCATCAGACGCGGCGCGTTTAAATTGAGCTCGCGTATAGTGCTTTGGGCCTTGCCCTGCAGCTCGCGCGGGCAGCTGTCTTCGTCCACATACATGCGGCCGTTGTATTCAGCATAACGAAAAAGGCGCACATTACCTGGTATCTCCAACGGATTGAGGATGATCTCACTAATCTCCTTGCCTCCCTTGGGCACGTCACAGCTACGGTCACGCTTGAGGCTGGAATAGCGCCAATTTGCATCAGGCACCTGCGGCTGGCTGCCGCCATGGCACACGCCCAAAAGGTTGCGCCAATCCAGGTGATAATTGTGCCCATGCTCTATGGTGGCGTTTTTGGGATAAAAATGCTCCACGCGGAAGTCATCAATCTCGTTTTCGTCCTCCGCCAGCTTGATGCTGATTTCGCAATAGGCGCACAAGCCGTGCTGGTCACGCAAAATACATTCCTTCACCTGCTTATAGCCATTACGGCTGCGGCGGCGAAAGTGCTCCCAGGTTTCCTCGGGGTTACGCAGGCGGTACTGATGCAAAAGCTGTGGCTCCTCCCTGCTTTTATACACACGCTTCATGACTGCCTCCTGCGGAACTGGCGCAGCCTGATATCCATATCGGCCCTAAGCAGCGCCGGCTCCCTGCCATGCGACCACGCATCCAGCTTTTTGCGCAGTGCCAATGCCTCCTCGCTGTCCCACCTGTCCTCGCTCACAAGCTCCAGATAATGCTTTAAATCCTGCACTATGGGCAGTGACTGCGGACGCGGACTGACGTTCTGGATATCCTGCAAAAGCTGGTTACTGTTAGCGCCCAGCGAGAAATCTACATGACGCACACCCTCAAACTGCTTGCCCCACATCAGCACGCGGATGCTTTCGGCAGGCGCGCTGCTCAAAACCTGCGGACTGTGCGTCGTCACCACAAACTGCACCTTAGGAAAGGCCTTTTGCAAATCCACCAGCACTGTCTGCTGCCACAGGGGATGCAGGTGCATATCCACCTCGTCAATCAGCACCAGTCCCGGCGTCTTGAGCGTCGCCTCCACTCCCAGCTGCGGGTTGAGCCGCACCATGCGGTATGCAAGATCGGCCACCATGCTGATGATGCTGCGGAAGCCGTCGCTCAGCTCATCCACGATCATCTCGCCCATATCGGGATGGCTGACAACAAAGCATTTTAACCTGTAGTTATAATATAAATCCTGCAGTCCTGTGCTTTCCAGGCAGGTGTCAACTGCTTTTTGGATAGCGTTTTTGAGCAGCAGGTTGCGCTTTACCTCCGCACTATATTGCTGCTCGGTCTGCGCGCTTTTGGTTACATATTCAAACCATTTGCCAAAGGTGTTGTACGAGGACGATGGCTCCAAACATTCCTCATAGCCCACGCTGCGCTGCGTCAGCGGCTTGTCAAAATGCGTCAAAAGGTGGCTATCCACCCAAATGCGCTGCGTGCCGTAATATGCCAGCACCGGCAGCAGCTCCCTTGCATTGTCTGCCGCAGCATGCGCCAGCCTGCGGCCGTATGCGCACAGCTCTTCGCTCTCTTCAACAGCGACATCACCCTGCTGCAGGCGGCGCGTACAGCTAAGCCTTTTGCCATAGGCTTCGCCCTCCAGGGTAATTTCCACAGGATAATGGCAAATCATGCCCTCAATATGACGCCTATCCCTTTTGTATATAGGCACGCGGCGCACATCCTTAGGACTAAGCTGTCTGCCGCACGTGCCAAAGGAGCGCAGGTAAGGCTCCAGGGCAATCGCGACAGCATCAAAAATCGCCGTCTTACCCTTACCGTTTTCTCCTACGATAACCGTCAGCTTGGGATCAAAATCAATATCCAAGGCATCATAGCAACGGAAATTCTTTAGTTTTAACCGCTCAATCCGCATAACGTGCGCCTCCACTTTCGTCTTTATGCTTATATTATAGCATTATCGCAGGCTTCGTTGCAGCTTTACGAAAAAAAGCCGGTAAATATTATCAGTCAAAAGATAGATTTTTGGGCAATATGGTCCCCCAAAAATGTGCATTAGCAAATATTTATCGCTGCACGCTATATTTATCTATCCAAAGTGCGTGTTTACGTGTATAATAGTGTTATCTATTCTTATTTTTGGAGGGTTATTTAGTGAACATAACAGAAATGGTAGTCTTTTTGGTCTACTTGCTATTCATGCTGTCTATCGGCATTTGGTTCTTTTATAAAAATCGTCATGGCGGTGAAAAAACCTATTTCCTCGGCGGCCGCCAGATGGGGCCGTGGGTAACCGCGCTTTCGGCAGGTGCGTCGGATATGAGTGCCTGGGTGCTTATGGGTCTGCCCACATCCATATACGCCCTCGGTCTTGGCCAGGCGTGGATCAGCATCGGCCTGCTCATCGGCTATTCGCTCAGCTGGATCTTCCAGGCTCCGCGTCTGCGCCGCTTTTCTATCGTAGCTAACGATTCCATCACCATCCCGCAATACCTCAGCAACCGCTTTCTGTCCAAATCGCACCTGCTGCAGGTAATCTGCGCTATCGTCTTTTTGATCGCCTACACCATCTATTCTGCCTCCAGCATCAAGGCCTGCGGCACGCTCTTTAACACCGTTATCGGCATCGACCAGACCTATACCATGTACCTGGCGGCCTTTATCATCATCGGCTACACCTTTTTGGGAGGCTTTTCGGCTGTCTGCTGGACAGACTTTTACCAAGGCCTGATGATTTTGGGTTCGCTTTTAATCGCGCCCATTTTTGCTGTTTCGCTCATCAATCCGCAGGCTGTGGCCGCTATCCCGCCTGATTACTGGAACCCTATGGCCAAAACCACCGAGATCATCTCCGGCTTAGGCTGGGGCCTGGGCTACTTTGGTATGCCCCACATCATCATCCGCTTTATGTCCCTGGGTTCGCAAAAGGAAATGAAAAAATCTGCCATCATCGCCATCAGCTGGACTGCGCTCATCTGCTTCTTTGCTACCATGGTTGGCGTTGTCGGCCGTATGTATTTGGGCATGGATGAAGAAATTAACAAAAACTCCCTGGTTTTCATCGCTATGGTACGCAGCATCTTCCCCGCTATCATGAGCGGCATTTTGCTTTCCGGCGTTTTGGCTGCCTCCATGAGCACGGCCTCCAGCCAGCTGCTTTCATCTGCCTCGGCCTTTGCCAGCGACGTGTATAAGCCTGTTATCCGCAAAAACAAATCCGCAGACAAGGAAATGCTGTGGGCAGGACGCATCGTCGTGCTGGTGATTTCCTTCATCGCCCTTTTGATTGCCGATTCCCCGCGCGCAGGCAGCATTATGGAGCTTGTTTCCAACGCCTGGGGCGTATTCGGCGCGGCCTTTGGTCCTGCCATCATGCTCAGCCTGTTCTGGCGCGGCTTCACCTTCCAGGGCGCAGTAGCCTGCATCGTGGTAGGCTCTGTAGTTGATATCGGCTGGTTCCTCACTATGTCGGCCACAACAGGTATTTATGAAATCATCCCCGGCTTTTTTGCCAGCCTCGCAGCAGGCGTCATTGTTTCCCTGCTCTGCGGCGGTCCCTCTAAGGAAGTGGCAGCGCTTTATGATGAAGCCAACAGCTATACCGAGGAATAATGTAAAGCTTATTACAACTATACCTTAAAGATATTCTGCCCAAGACTTTTTCCTTGCATATTTTCCTAAAACTGTTATACTGTAGATAAGAATCCCCGATATGTCGCTGATGACGCATATCGGGGTTTTATGTTCTGTTGGAAAATTTAAGGAGAGGGGATTTTTATCATGGAAGAGAAAAAATCAACCACGAGCGCTACGCCCGGCTTTTTTAAGCAATACGGCTTTTACATTGCGCTCATCGTCTTGCTGGCCATCATCGCTCTGCCCACGCCCGAGGGTCTGTCGGTAGCAGGTCAGAGAATGCTTGGCATTATGGTCTTTTCTGTTATTGTGTGGGCAACAACAGCCATTTCCTACCCCGTCAGCGCCGGTGTCATCATCGCGCTCATGGCTGTGCTCATCGGCTTTGCACCCAACCCCGCCACGGGCAAGATTTTTGGCACCGCTGCAGGTCTGGGCATGGGCCTCAAGGGCTTTTCCACTACGGCCTTCTGCCTGGTTGCCGCCGCTATGTTTTTAGCTACGGCCATGACCAAAACAGGCCTGGATAAGCGTATCGCGCTCGTCATTTTGTCCAAGCTGGGTGCCAAGGCAAACCGCGTTGTTATCGGCGTCATCTGCTGCGGCTTTATCCTAAGCTTTTTCGTTCCCAGCACCACCGCCCGCGTGGCCTGCCTCGTACCTATTGTGCTTGGTATGATCAGCGCCTTCGGCGTACCGCTCAAAAGCCGCTTTGCCGGCATGCTGATGATTACGGTTGCCCAGGTTGACAGCGTGTGGAACGTCGGCATCAAAACCGCTGCTGCCCAAAACATGGTAGCCATCAACTTCATCCGCAGCCAGCTGGGCGTGGATATTTCGTGGCTGGACTGGTTCATCGCCGCTGCCCCCTTTGCCGTGCTTATGAGCATTGCCCTGTATCATGTCATGATGTTCCTTATGCCCCCCGAAATTGACGAAATCCCCGGCGGCAAGGAAACCATCAAAAAGCTTTTGGCTGAAATGGGCAAAATCAGCAAGGACGAAATCAAGCTGCTATGCATTTCGCTGTGTCTTTTGGTTTTGTGGACTACAGAAAAGAAGCTGCACGTTATCGACACCTCCACCAGCACCATCGTTGCTATCACTATCTTGATGCTGCCTAAAATCGGCGTTATGCATTGGGAGGAGGTTGTACACAAGATTAACTGGGGTACCGTTGTTCTCTTCGGCGTAGGTATTTCCCTGGGCAACGCCCTGCTGTCCACCAAGGCTGCCACCTGGCTGGCCAACGTTATCGTCACCACCTTTGACCTTTCCAATTCCACCACACTCATGGTGCTGGCTATTATGGCGCTTTTCCTCATTATCGTCCACACAGGCTTTGCCAGTGCGACAGGACTTGCAGCGGCCATCATTCCAATTATTATTTCGGTACTCCAACAGCTCAAAACTCCTGGTGTAAATATCGTCGGTATGACGATGATTTTGCAATACGTTGTCAGCTTCGGCTTCATCCTGCCGGTTAACGCCCCGCAGAACATGATTGCCTACGGTACCAATACCTTTGAGGTACGTGACTTTGTCCGCAGCGGCATTCCCCTGACGCTTATCGGCTTTGCGCTGATTATGCTTTTGGGAACCACCTATTGGAAGTGGCTGGGACTGGTATAACCACAAATTGCTTTCAAGGACTGCCGCCCTTGGCAGTCCTTTTTATTGTGGCAATTTTGCAGCACCCATATTATAATAAAGACAACGACACAATCATGCAAAGGAGGCAGCGACATGCACAATTTCCTTCCCCTGGCTTTTTACTTTTGGATATATAACCAGCTTTTCTTTTTTATCGGTGCTTTAGGCTTTTTCCTAATACGCTTCTTTATCGCTATTACAGGCTTCGGCGGTATGGATGCACTCGCCAGCGGCGTTTGCACTGCAGTCTATGCCTTTATACTTTACAAGCTTTTCGGCCGCTACCTCTGGCGCAGGCGTCTGCAGCAATACAAGCCTGGTACGCACGTGCTGCTGTGTGCCTCGCTGCTGCCGTTTGTACTTGGCAGCGTGGTACTCACAGCCTGCTTTGCCATCGCAGAGGGTAAGCTTTACAACACCATGACGGGTATGCCGGTGCTGGCAGCCATCAACCTCAGCCTTTCTTATCTGCCGCTTGCCAAAAGCGTCTGGACTATGCTGATTATCGGCGCCCTCTTTAACATTTTCACCGTCACCTGCTTTTGGCGCTACTGCCACCAATACCTCAACATAGAAATTCCCTGGCTCAAGCTGCTCATACCTGTAGCTGTTTGCCTGGCAGCCTGCACCATAATCATTTATATTGTAACCATCACCTCCCTGCCCGATCCCGTGGTAGGCTAAGGCGCTGATAAAGACAAAATATCCCGGAAAAAGCTTTTGCAGCCTTTCCCGGGATATTTTTACGTTTATGCAATCACTTACCGCAAATTTTGCCGTAGCATTCGGGTCTGCGGTCACGGAACAGACCCCAGCTCAGACGGTCCTGCGCCAGCTGCGCCAGGTCGTACTCCGCATAAAGGATCTGCTCTGCTTCACGGCCCGCGTCCGCAATAATGGCGCCTGTACCATCCGTCATAAAGGACGAGCCATAAAAGAGCAGCGACGAGCTTTGTCCTGCATTGGCCTCACACGGCTCCACCGTTTCCAGGCCGATGCGGTTAGCAGCCACCACAGGCATCAGGTTCGCAGCACTGTGCCCCTGCATCACACGGCGCCAATGCGGCATGCTGTCACAATCCAATATCGGCTCACTGCCAATCGCCGTAGGATATAGCAAAATTTCCGCACCATTCAGCGCTAAACAGCGTGCGGTCTCGGGAAACCATTGATCCCAGCAGATACCGATACCGATGCGCCCATACCTGCTGTTGAACACAGTAAAGCCACTATCACCAGGCTTAAAATAAAACTTTTCCTGATAAAAATGATCATCCGGTATATGGGTTTTGCGATACACGCCCAAAATCTCTCCATCTGCATCAATGCAGGCAATGGAATTATACAGCTGGTTTTCCTCACGCTCAAAAAAGCTTATCGGCAAAACTATTGCCAGCTCCTTTGCCAAGCGCTGCCCCATCTTCACTGCGGGGTTTTGCTCCACCGGCAGGGCGTAGCTATAAAAATCATAACGACGCTGCTGACAAAAATACGGTCGTTCCCACAGCTCCGGCAGCAAAACCAGCTGCGCTCCCTGCGCTGCTGCCTCACGCACCAGTTCTTCAGCATGGCGCAGGTTTTCTTCTACCGTCAGCGCACAGCGCAGCTGCACTGCCGCCACCTTCAGCTTACTCATATCTTCGCTCCCTCCGGAATCTGCTGCGTAATGCAGTGAATATTGCCACCGCCGGTCAAAATTGCCCGCGCGCTAATCTGCACAATTTTACGCTCCGGACACAGCCCGGCAAGTACGGCCGCCGCCCGTGCGTCACTGACCGCGTTTTCGCCGCCAAAGGCAGGCAGGACGACGCTGTCATTACTAAAATAAAAATTAACGTAGGACGCCGCCAGGCGTTCGCCCGCCTCACGCACATCCTCGCCGGGTACAAAGTCAAAGCCTGCCACCTCGTCCGCGCTGATGCACACAGGCACACTTGGTATAGGCAGCTTGTGCACCACCAAGGCCCGCCCCCTGGCATCCACAGCCTGCTGTAGCGCCGCATAGCTTGCCTGGCTCAGGGCATATTGCGGATCGTTTTCATCATCCGTCCACGCCAGCACCACCTCGCCCGGTCGGATAAAGGCACAGACATTGTCCACGTGCTCATTGGTTTCGTCATTATAAATACCGCGTGGCAGCCAGATAACCTTTTGCGCTCCCAAAAAAGCGCACAACCTTGCCTCAATCTGCTCCTTAGTCAGGTCAGGATTGCGTCCCGCACTCAAAAGGCAGGCCTCTGTTGCCAGCACCGTGCCCTCGCCATCGCAGTGGATGGAGCCGCCCTCCAGCACAAAGGGGGCAGCATCATAAAGCGTAAAGCCATATTTTTCGGCAAAGGCTGCTGCAAAGGCATCATCGCGCTCATAATCAGGATAAAGGCCATCCACCTCGCCGCCCCAGGCGTTAAAGCGCCAGTTTACCCCGCGCAAGGTGCGGCCCTTAGCGTCATCACGCACCACAAAGGTAGGCCCGATATCGCGCGCCCAGCTGTCATCCGTTTCCAGCTGCACCAGCTCCACGTTGGCAATGCCTGCAAGATAAGCCTGCGCTACGCTCAGATGCTTTTCGCCGCAGATTACATATACCCTCTCACTGGCGGCAATTGCACGTATCACTGCCGTAAAGGCCTCGCAGGCAGCACGCGCGCCAAAGCTCCACGAGCCCGGACGCTGCGGCCACACTATGATGCAGCCTGCATGCGGTTCATATTCCCCTGGCATATAAAAGCCATCCGCAGCTGGGGTTAAGTTTTTCGCCAGCATCATGATAATCTTTCCTTAAAATCACTGTACCCAAAGCGGCGCACCAGCTCCGTCCTCCCGTCTGCGTGCAGCAGCACGATATCAGGCAGCGGCAGGCCGTTAAAGGTATTGTTTTTTACCATAGTATAAATCGCCATATCCTCAAAGATCAGCTTATCGCCAAGCTTGATTTCTTCATCAAAACTGTAATCGCCAATCACGTCACCTGCCAGGCAGGTCATTGACGACAGGCGGTAGGTGTGCTTTTTGACATTGGCCTCACCAGCGCCACGCAGCGGCGGACGATAGGGCATTTCCAGCACATCCGGCATATGACAGGCGGCCGAAGCATCCAAAATCAAGATATCCAGGCCGTTATGCACAATATCCAGCACCTCGGTCACCAAATAGCCTGCGTTTAGCGCCACCGCCTCGCCCGGCTCCAGGTAAACCTGCAAATGATAGGTGTCGCGGATATATTTTAATAAATCCACCAGCACGTCCAGCTTGTAGCCAGGGCGCGTAATGTGATGGCCGCCGCCCAGGTTCAGCCATTTAAGCTTACCGAAGTATTTACCGAACTTCGCTTCAAAGGCTTTCCAGGTCGTCAGCAAATCATCCGCATCCTGCTCACACAAGGTGTGAAAGTGTAGTCCCTCCACGACGCTTGGCAGCTCCTCGGGGAAGTTTGCCAGCGTCACGCCCAGGCGCGAGCCAAAGGCGCAGGGGTCATAAATGGCGTGCTCCCCCTCCTGCGTCGAGCATTCGGGGTTCACACGCAGGCCCACACTGACGCCCGCGGCGGCGCAAAGCTCCTTGTATTTATTAAGCTGCGCCATGCTGTTAAAAATAATATGGTCGCAAAGCTTTACCAGCTCCTGCATATCTGCCTCCTTAAAGGCAGGTGCGAAAACATGGTTTTCCTTGCCCATCTCCTCGCAGCCCAGGCGTGCCTCGTACAGACCACTGGCCGTAGTGCCTGCAAGATACTGCCCCATCAAAGGATACAGACTGAACATCGAAAAGCACTTTTGTGCCAGCAAGATGTGACAGCCGGTTTCGTCCTGCACGCGCTTTAAAAGCTGCAAATTATGCTTCAGCGCCGCCTCGTCCACCACGTAGCAGGGCGTCGGCAACGCCTTGAGCACCTGCTCCTGCTTTTGCAGGCGCAGCTCCTGCTGCAATGCCTGCAGCCTGGAGTTGCCCTGCTGCTTGCTCACAACGTAGGCAGGCATAGTGTTTGTATCCTGCATCTTATTCAACAACCTTCGGATTCTCGTCTACTACCCAGGGCAGACCAAACTCGTTAAGCATGTCCATGTACGGATCGGGATCAAATTCTTCTACGTTGAACACGCCCTTACCCTGCCACTTTTTGCTTACAACCAAGGCCGTACCAATCATCGCCGGTACGCCGGTGGTGTAGCTGATGGCCTGCGAGCCAACCTCCTTGTAGCATTCCTGATGGTCGCACACATTATAAATATAAATGGTCTTTTCCTTGCCATCCTTTTTACCCGTAAAGATGCAACCGATATTGGTTTTACCCACGGTGCGCGGTCCCAAGGAGGCAGGATCAGGCAGCAGCGCCTTCAAAAACTGGATGGGAACAATCTCCCTGCCCTCGTAGTTGATAGGCTTAGTCGAAAGCATGCCCACGTTTTCCAGACACTTCATATGTGTCAGATAGCTTTGGCCAAAGGTCATAAAGAAACGGATGCGCTTTACGCCAGGAATATTTTTTGCCAGCGATTCAATTTCCTCATGGTGCAAAAGGTACATATCTTTCATACCAACCTGCGGAAAATCATATTCACGCTTAATGCTCATAGCAGGAATTTCTACCCACTTGCCGTTTTCCCAATAGGAGCCCGGGGCAGAAACCTCGCGCAGATTGATTTCAGGGTTAAAGTTGGTGGCAAAGGGATAACCATGGTCACCGCCGTTGCAGTCCAAAATATCAATGGTTTCAATTTCGTCAAAATAATGCTTTAGGGCATAGGCACTGAAAACGCTGGTAACGCCCGGGTCAAAGCCTGTACCCAAAAGCGCCATAATACCAGCCTGCTCAAATTTTTCCTTATAGGCCCACTGCCAGGAATAATCAAAGTAAGCCGAAAAACCCTCTTCCTTACAGCGCTTGTCATAAACTGCGCGCCAGGCAGGCTCGTCAATATCTTCAGGCTCGTAGTTGGCTGTATCTATATAATCCACCTTACATTCCAGGCAGGCATCCATAATCGTCAAATCCTGATAGGGCAGAGCCACGTTCAGCACAGCATCCGGCGCATAAGCCTTAATCAGCTGCACCAGCTGCTCCTTGCTGTCAGCATCCACCTGTGCGGTGGTGATAACCGTACTAGTTGTAGGCTGCAGCTTTTCCTTAACTGCGTCACATTTGGACTTGGTGCGGCTGGCAATGCACAGCTCGGTGAACACGCTGCTGTTCTGGCAGCATTTGGCGATTGCTACGCCGGCAACACCGCCGCAGCCGATAACTAACAATTTACTCATAATGAATCATCTCCTTGTAAAATTTTATCCACTTATATTTGTCTAGATGTCCTATAAACATAATTTACATACAACGCAGATGAGATGCTATAGACATACTTCGCATAGACGAGCTAAAGTGCCTCAGATGCTAGGCAGTGCGACGACGTCGTACTTTTAGTACGTCCAGGAGCACTAACAACGCAGATGAGGTGCTATAGCCCGTCTACTTCTCTTCTTCCTCCAGCATATCCTCCACATACTTAGGAAGCATAAACGCTCCCTTATGCAGGTTAGCAGAATAATACCAGGTTTTTATCCCACGTGCCTTCCATTTGGCGGCGTCAAAATCCTTGAGCGGATGATATTTTTTGGAAGTAAAGCCAAAAAGCCAATAGCCTGACGGACAGGTGGGGATGTGCGCCTGATACACACGGCTGATAGGGAAGCTGTGGCTCGCCTTGCGGTGCATAGCGCGGCAGGTTTCCTCGTCCTCATCATAAAAGGGACTGCCATGCTGATACACCATAATGCCATCCTCCTTGAGCGCGCGGAAGCAGTTACCATAAAACTCCTTGGTAAAAAGTCCTGCAGCGTGTCCCAAGGGGTCAATCGCATCACTGATAATCAAATCATATTCATCAACCTTGCTGCGCAAAAAGCGCAGACCGTTGGCATTGTAAACCGTCACCCGCTTATCGTCCAGGCCACAGGCGTTATCAGGGAAATAATCGCGGCAGACATCAATAAAAACATGGTCCGTTTCCACCACGTCAATTTCTTCGATCTCATCATAATGCGCCAGCTCACGCGCTACGCCGCCGTCACCACCGCCAATGACCAGCACCTTGCGCACATGCGGATGTACAGCCATCGGCACATGCACGATCATCTCATCATAAACAAATTCGTCCTTTTCCGAAAAAACGATGGTACCATCACAGCTGATAAAACGGCCAAACTCCTTGGACTCAAAAACGTCAATACGCTGAAAATCCGTATCCTCGCCAAAAAGCTGCTTTTCTATTTTTATATCAAGCTTCACATCATCGGTATGATAATCCGAAAACCAAAGCTCCATGGTATCACATCCTTTATAAATATTTTTATCCTAATACTCCTAGGAGCCAGGGCAAAGCAAATGGTGCCAGCTCACGCCAAATCGCCGAGAAGGTACCAGATGCGCGAAGCGGCGACGACTCATCGCAAGCGATATTAGCACGGCCAGCAGTTTCCCGCATCGCAAGCTTGCGGCAACCTGGGCCTTTGCGTCGCGTATATCTAATACTCCTAGGAGCCGCGACAAAGCAGATGGTGCCTTATCGACGGTTCCTATATAAGTACATTAATATTATTAACCTCGGGATCCTCCGGCCCCTGCATAGAACACCCCTTCTCCTTGGCGTAAATAATATAATCAATAATATCCTTGGTAATAACCTCACCAGGAGCAAGGATGGGAATTCCCGGCGGATAGCACATCACAAACTCACTGCAGATGCGGCCGGCAGTTTCACGGATGGGCAGCATTTCGTCCTTGGCATAAAAGGCCTGCTGCGGCGAAACCACAACCTTGGGCGCGATATATTCCGTATTGAGCATCTGCGACGGATCCTTGGAATACAAGCGCTTGATGTCTGCCAATGCGCCAACCAGACGCTCTATATCCTGGATGCGGTCACCGATAGAAATATAGGCCAGAATGTTGGCAATGTCACCAAACTCTATCTGGATATCATATTCATCGCGCAAAAGGTCGTAAACCTCGATGCCAGCAAGACCGATATCACGCGTATAGACAGACAGCTTTGTGACGTCAAAATCATAGATACTGCTGCCATTTTTCAGCTCGCGGCCATAGGCATAATAGCCGCCGATAGAATTTATTTCCTCACGTGCGTATTCCGCCATCTCCTGCACCTTGCCGAAGGAGCTTTCACCACGCATATACAAATTACGGCGCGAAATATCCAGGCTGGAAATCAAAAGATAGGAGGCGCTGGTTGTCTGCGTCAGGTTGATTATCTGGCTGACATATTCCCAGTTGACGGCAGGACCGGTTAAAAGCAGGCTGCTTTGTGTCAAGCTGCCACCGGATTTGTGCATAGAAACGGATGCCATGTCAGCACCTGCTGCCATGGCGTTGACGGGCATATTCTTACCAAAGTAAAAATGTGTACCATGCGCTTCATCCACCAGGCAAAGCATATTGTGCTCATGCGCCAGCTTGACAATAGAGCGCAGGTCCGAGCAGATACCATAATACGTAGGATTGTTGACCAAAACGGCTGTAGCATCAGGGTTTGCCTGAATCGCCTTTTCCACCTCGCCGATTTCCATACCTAAGGAAATTCCCAGTCTGCTGTCCACCTGCGGATTGATGTAAACAGGTATAGCACCATTGAGCACCAAAGCGTTGATAACGCTTTTGTGCACATTGCGCGGCAGGATAATCTTATCGCCTGCCTTGCACGACGAAAGCACCATGCTCTGTACGGACGAGGTTGTGCCGCCCACCATAAAAAAGGCGTGCGCCGCCCCGAAGGCCTCGGCTGCCAGCGCCTCTGCGTCACGGATTACCGACACAGGATGGCACAAATTATCCAAAGGCTTCATAGAATTAACATCCAGGCTGACGCACTTTTCACCCAGTAGCTCACGCAGCTCGGGATTGCCACGTCCACGCTTGTGTCCGGGTACGTCAAAGGGAACTACGCGTTTTTTACGAAAGCGTTCCAGTGCCTCAAACACCGGCGCCGATAATTGTGATAAATCTCCCATTTTTTCTCCACCATATATAAAAAAATAAAAGGACAGATATAATTTTCTCTGTCCTTTTATCGTAACATTTTTGCCCTATTTCATCAAGGGTTTTAGCGCAAATTTAGCTTGCTTTGCTTATTTTAGCTGACGTAAGGCGTTTGGCTTAATTAATCTCGTCGTCAGCAAATTTTACGTAATTATTAATACCAAGTCCGGGGGCTACCATTGGCAGAACCATGTTCTTGGGATTAATGCCGACCTCTATTAAATACGGTCTGCGCTCATCCCACGCCTTGGCTACTGCCTGCGCCAGCTCATCTGGCGTAGTAACGTGCTCGCCTGCAATACCAAAGGCCGCTGCATATTGGACAAAGTCTACATAACCGGGCAGCTCGCAGGCTGTAAAGCGCTTAGCAAACTGCACCGTCTGCAGCTGGCGGATCATCCCCAGCCCGCTGTTGTTAAAAACAATAGCAATAACAGGAATATTATTGCTGGCGATGGTAAAGAGCTCGCTGCCCGTCATCTTAAAGCCGCCGTCACCGCTCATGCTGATAACCCTGCTTTGCGGCCGTGCCAGCTGCGCACCCATGGCGGCAGGCAGGCCAAAGCCCATCGTACCCAAGCCGCCGCTCGTGAGCCATTGACGCGCGAACTGAATTTTTAAATGCTGCGCTGCCCACATCTGGTGCTGGCCAACGTCTGTAGTGACGATAAAATCCTTGTCCTTAAGCACAGGGTTGAGTGCTTTGAAGAACCTGGGTGCTTCCTCACTGCCAAAGTCGTCATCCATACCCGGCCAGGAGGCAATCTTATCCCACCAGGGAGTCAAATCATGCGGCACGCCGGCCTTTTCCAAAGCGTTAAGCGTCATCACCATGTCGCCTGTGATGCCGATACCCGAATCTATATTTTTGTCCACCTCGGCAGGGTCAATATCCAAGTGGATAATCAGCTTATTAGCACTGTAGCTTGAGCGTTCACCCGTCACGCGGTCGTTAAAGCGGCTGCCGACTGCCAGGATAAGATCGGCCTCCTTGACAGCATTATTGGCACGCTCGTGGCCATGCAGGCCCGTCATACCCAAAAACAGCGGACGGTAGGCACTAATAGCACCCAGGCCCATCAACGTGCTGACAACAGGAATATGCAGCTTTTCGCACAGATGCATGGCATCGTATTCGGCATTGGCGTTAATAACACCGCCGCCAACCAGCATCACAGGGCGCTGCGCCTTATTCAAGGCCTCCACCGCCGCAGCCACACGCCCGGCATCAGGCTCCAGTGGCTGCAGGGGTGCCAAACGCTTGTCGGCAAATTCTATCAACGCCGTCTGCACATCACGCGGCACGTCCACCAGCACCGGTCCGGGACGGCCCTCACGCGCCAGCTGAAAGGCCAGGCGCAAGGTCTGCGCCAGGTTTTCGGGTCTTTTTACCAAAAAATTATGCTTAGTAATCGGCATAGTGATGCCTGTAATATCTACCTCCTGAAAGGCGTCGTGCCCAATCAGCGGCCTGTTTACCTGACCTGTGATGGCCACCACGGGAATAGAATCCAAAAAGGCAGTAGCTAAACCAGTCACCAGGTTGGTCGCACCCGGTCCGGAGGTGGCAACGCACACGCCCACCCTGCCGCTGGCACGGGCAAAGCCATCGGCCGCATGAGCGGCACCCTGCTCGTGCGCTGTCAGAATATGCTCTATATCACTATTTCTTAAGGCATCATAAAAAGGGAGTATTGCCCCGCCGGGATAGCCAAAGACGGTGGTTACGCCCTCCTCAGCCAATACCCGTACCATAATTTCTGCACCAGTTATCTGCATACGTTCACATCCTTCCATTCAAGCAGCTTATATCGCAGCGTGCGTATCATCAATAGGCGGCCACTCAAAGCGTGATTCCTCCACAGCCAGCGAGGTATCGCCACGCTCAAGGGCAACAAGACCCGTCTGCACCATTTCCGTCACGCCATAAGGACGCATAACATCCACAAACGCACGCAGCTTACCCTCGTCGCCGGTGGCAACAAAAATCAGCGATTCACCTGTTACGTCCACAGCATGGGCGCGAAAGACCTCTGCCAGCTGCAGCAGCTCCGGACGCTTGCTCCCCGCACGCACCTTCACCAAAATCATGCTGCGCGTCGCGCTGGACTTGGGCGGCAGCACCTTGACACGCTCCACCTCCACCAGCTTGGCCAGCTGCTTGGTCACCTGCACAATCGTCGGCTCATCTGCCTCCATTGTCACCGTCATTCGCGAAAACTCGGGGTTCTGCGTTGTGCCTACTGCCAGGCTGTCGATGTTAAAGCCACGGCGCGAAAACATACCCGCCACGCGCATCAAAACGCCGGGCTGGTTGCGCACAACTATCGATAAAATCTGCTCCATATCTTTCCCTCCTGCAAAACGTATACAGTACAACACTCTTACAGTCAAAGCCGTCGGTGTCATTTAGTTAGTATTTTTCTATTATTTCAGTAGCGGCAGGCTTTGTCAAGAAAATATGTAACATCTGTGAATTTATACACGTCGCAACGCTAAAACTGTAATCGCTATTACAATTTAAGCAGAGAAAAAGCCCACAGAAAACATACCTGTGAGCTTCACAAATATACTATTGCCCATGACAGAATTAATCCCGTCGCCACATAATATACGCACTAGCTTGAAAGCCATAACGCTCGTACAATCCTATAGCAGGATTGCCTGCCACTACCTTCAGCTCTATCTGCCTGCAGCCTGCACTTGCAAATTGCGCCATCGCCCAATCCATTAGCTTCGCACCGTATCCTTGGCCGCGCTGCTTTTTGAGCACCACCAGATGTGACAGCTTAGCTGCAGGCTGCCGGTCTATCTTGCCAAAGCCGACGATGTCAACGCCTTGCTCCACCACCGCTATCTTACTAGTGCCTGTGTGCAAAAGCTGCGCAAATTCTGCTAAAGCATCTGCATAGGCATGTGCAGGATATGCGCCCTTAAAATTGGCAGACACTTCGTTATGATGCTGCGCCAGCGCCTTAAGGCAGGGCAGTAGACTGACCTGCCTCGTCTGCTGTTATTTCCCGCATCGTGATCACTCCCAAGTTTTTTATCACCTGCGATTATAACACACTTCGCAGGGCTCCGCCTCACTTTTATGCAAACAAAAAAGCTCACAGGATTCATCCCATGAGCCAAAGCTGCTATTGGTGCGAGCGACAGGAATCGAACCTGCACGCCGAAAGGCGCTAGATCCTAAGTCTAGTGCGTCTGCCAGTTCCGCCACGCTCGCATATACGTTATTATAGCATAGAACGTGCAATATTGGCAAGGTGAGAGTTTGCGTTGGCATGATCTCTTTAAGAAGCGATTTGTTGGTATTTCAATCCACGCTCCCCATGCGGGGAGCGACGGCAGCCTCGGCGGCAGGACGTTCAAACATATCACTATTTCAATCCACGCTCCCCATGCGGGGAGCGACCCGATGGCGGCGTATTAATTGACAGTACCGCAAAATTTCAATCCACGCTCCCCATGCGGGGAGCGACAGGCAACGGTTAATTTGGTGCAGGTGCTTGTTGTATTTCAATCCACGCTCCCCATGCGGGGAGCGACATCTTACTGCCGATACAGAGCAGCGCATTATCAAGATTTCAATCCACGCTCCCCATGCGGGGAGCGACAAAACGTGCTACTCAATACAGAAGATGTTATAAATTTCAATCCACGCTCCCCATGCGGGGAGCGACAGCCTCAAAATAGTACTATGCTACAACAGCTTTTACATCCGCAAAAGTGCGAACCTCTAAAAGCAGTCAACGTACTCTTTCTATTTTGAAGCAAATGCGCAACACACATCAAGCTTAATGCCATGTGCGAACCTGCGCTATAAGTAATGTTTACTATAACTTCGCACTAACCAAAACTGCTTCCTACAGTAGAAGCAAACGCACTAAAATATCATAACATCTTGAGGATCATAAGTACTTTTAGTCCCAAAATGCTCTATCTTAGTACTATACTTTGCGCCCAAATTATAAAAGCGCAAGCTATCCTTCTCTAAATCAGCAATTTTTATCAGCTCATTTTGGAGCAACTTGTAATCATAGTTTTCTAACAGGCACTCGAACACAGAATTCTGCACTCTCTGACCATGTTTGACACATAACTTAGCAATTTTATTCAGCCGGCGCCTGCCTTCTGCATCCTGAGTATTCACATCGTAAGTAATCAACACTAACAACGTATCACCTCACTTCCATAAAAAGCTTGGATATTCTTCTATGTCTCCGCGTAAATATCTAGCCAGCAATTGTGCCTGAACAAAAGGAATAAGCCCCCATGGTACTTTTTCCTTTAGGAATGGATGTGTTATTATTTCACGCTTGCGTTCCTGCCAATTGTCAAAAAATGACCTTCTCGCTTTATCGGTGAGCAATACACAACCATTATCCTGCACATCAAATGATTTTTCATTGACTATGCGGTTGTTAATCAATGTCAAAACAAATCTGTCAGCGTATACACTTCTGAACTCTTCCATTAAGTCCAATGCCAGCGATGCTCTACCCGGCCTGTCCCGGTGCAAAAAGCCTATTTCGGAATCTAAACCCACTCCCTCTAGAGCTGAAGCACAATCATTAGCCAATATTGTATAGGTAAAGGAAAGTAATGCGTTTATCGGGTCTGTTGGCGGCCTCTTCACTCGTGTTCTAAAATTAAATACCTGCTTATTTTGCAAAATCAATTCGTTAAAGTTGGCAAAATACAAGCTGGCAGCTTCACCCTCAAGGCCTCTCAAGATCGACAAATCAATACAATCTTTCGCAAGCCTTGCGATGCCCAACATTTCGTGACTCGCTTTTGCGATAGCTTCAGTATTCACTATAAGTGCATGGTCACGTCTTG
Organism: Segatella copri; assembly: GCA_963597755.1. GTDB lineage: Bacteria > Bacillota > Negativicutes > Acidaminococcales > Acidaminococcaceae > Phascolarctobacterium_A. Next base: position 1,699 of record CAVBQX010000010.1, on the reverse strand, counting down.
CACGTTCTAAAACACTGCGTGAATTATAAATTTTTCCTACAATAAAGTTTCGCGCTATCTCACAGCTGTGCTGCTCATCATCAGATATGCGGCATTGCGTCTTACGTAACAAAACATTGCTGTTATTACAGACGCTTGCTCTAGTCCAAAATCTGCCATTAGGGTTATAAAAGCTAAACGCAATCCCCCTCTTAGCACATTCTCCCAACAAAGCAGGACTTGCACCCATATAACTAAAACATAATATTTGCTCAAACATGCGCAATGGTAGTTTTTTTACCACAGCACCATTACGATTGATTACCACATTTTCGTTATCCAAAGATAAATAGCTGTCTTTAGAAGTAACATAAAGCGTATTTTGTAAATGTCTCATAATGTGTCCCCATGCAAAAAACTCTGATAATAACCCTTTACATCAATCCCATTACACAACACCGGCAAACAGATCTCCTATAGCGAACATTGACGGCATCCAGTTTTAGGCTTTACCTTGGGTGTATAGCCACGCCTATAGTAATCATGCATTTCCTGTAAAAGCTTCTTCACCTCAGCACGCAACTCTGTCGTAAAAAACACTTCCTCCCGGCGGTGTAATTCATTGTAGTATAAAGCACCTTTTTCAATGCTCACACCAAGCATCTGCTCCAGGCACATTGCTTCGCAACACAGCTGTAGTCTATCTGCATTTATCAGCTTACTCTTTCCTCTTTTGTATTCCACTGGGTAAGGAAGCCAATTGCCAACGTGTCCATGCAGTTTACAGCCATTTACACTCTTTCTGAATTCGACAACGTCACACTGACCGCTAACACCTAGTTCCCGTGAAGATACACGCAATCCCCGTGTCAAAAGCAGTTCTCCACGCTTTTCTACAAAGCCATCATCATGACAACGTTCATGTACAATATTGCCTTCAACCGTTTTTAGATTTTCCTGCCACTGTTGTTCAATGTGGATTAACGCCCACTGCCTGCGGCAAAAGCTAAAGTGCTGCAAACCCGAAAGCTGCAAAAAATCATCTTCGTTGTATTCCATAATGGCAAATTCTTATATCATGCGCATACAAGTTACACCTTGAGGAATCTTATCTTCAGCAACGCTAACTACATAATCATGATAACTGCGAGCAGAAACAACATCTTCTTTACGTTCAATATTTACTGTATCAAACAATTTATATGCAGGAGCATTGCCAAGCTCACTATCATGCTTGAATACAATTAATTCTCTAACCGCCATATTGCCCCTAGCTGCTGAGCGATCATACTCGAACATATTTATAATTGCCTGCCACAGTAATTTTAAATCATCTTCATTAAAGCCAGTAACCTTACGTGCTAGATTAGCAGATATATAACCATCAACACGGTAAAGAGCATATGGCACTATGTATTTACGTCCCATCTCAGTATTTTTATTCGCCGCGTCCTTTTCTGTCGTAATGGCAACTCTGGTAATAGTCACCTCCTGAGTAACTATCGGATCAATACTACGTGCAAATCCTAACTGTACTGGTCCGCGGACTTGTCCACAATTTAGCGCTACATCTTTCTTATTGAAAGTAGTCATAACTGCACCAAATGTACGGATATCAAAGAAATTGTCACACATAAACTCACGAACTTTTTTATCGACTTCGTCCTTCTCTTCTTTTTTGAGTTTCTTTACTTTTTCCTCATCAGTATTGCAATAACTG
>CAVBQX010000009.1:0-56369 GCA_963597755.1 Segatella copri | reverse complement strand
AATTAGTATATACATATAATTGCTATGTATTTGCTAACGAAAATTTTACTATAAACTAAATAATTTTAGCCTTTCTTCCATTTTATCACGCTGTACCCCCCCCGTCAACCATATGTGCATATTAAACGGACTTTAATTTGCAACTACTTCACAATTATGCAAAAAAGGCTGCCACACTAAGCAAATCTTTGCAAGTGCGGCAGCCTTTTTTATACAATCTCACTATATTGTTTTATGCAACAGCCAATCCAAAGCGTTCACCCTGCGAATCCCTTCATAGGACATCTCCGGATCTTCATCTAATGTCAGCAAGATTTTGGGATAATGATCATTAATGCCTTGTAGTGAAGCAAGCTCGCGTTTTAACGTCTGCTCGTCACGCACAGTAGCAGAAACCTGATAATAGGTCATCCCCCTATTATCCATAGCCACAAAATCGACCTCTAAAGCATCCACCTTACCAATATAAACATCGTACCCGCGGCGCAGCAGCTCCAAATAAACAACATTTTCCAAAATATGCCCCGCATCCATCGCCTTACTGCCAAGCAATATCTGCCGCAAACCGATATCAACTGCATAATACTTATCCAATGTTTTCAGATACTGCCTGCCCTTGATATTATAGCGTTTGCATTGGTACAGCATATAACATTCCAGCAGAGCGGATAGATATTTTTCCACAGTTTTAGCATCTGTTTTACGTCCATCAGATGTCAGCGTATCCGCAATTTTTTTTGTTGAAAGGATATTGCCAATATTATCATAGGCAAAACGCAAGACGCTCTCCAATAGCATCGCATCAGGAAACTTATTGCGTTTGGTAATATCCTTGACAACAATTGTATTATAGATACCGCTAAGATATTCATGAATAGTGCGATTGTCACCAGCAAGCTCTAACGTGTACGGGAAAGAGCTTGTTTCTACATAGCTGCGGTATTTGCGCGCTAAGTCGTGCTCATCACCGCTCGCCTCCACATATTCCTTAAAGGAAAGCGGCAGCATTTTAATTTCCACATAGCGGCCTGATAATAATGTTACCAGGTCACTCGAAAGCATATAGGCGGTAGAGCCTGTGATATAGATATCTACATTGGATTTTATATAAAGGCTGTCTATAACGCGTTCAAAGTCCTTGACATTTTGAATTTCATCAAAAAACAAGTATGTCATGCGGTCTGAAAGCAGACGTTCCTTGATGTAAGCATAAAAGCGTTTTGGCTCAAGCAGGTCAATATAATCATAGTCCTCAAAATTAATACTGACAATCTGCTCCTTGCTAACGCCCTGTTGACGCAAATAGTTTTGGTACAGCTCCATTAAAGTCGATTTACCGCAGCGACGAACACCGGTAATAACCTTGATAACCCGCTTATCGCGCCAGCCGATGAGCTGCTGCAAAAATTCCTGCCGTTCCACTATCTTGCCCATAATATCACCACCTGGCTTTAGTTTAGCATAAACAGGTGCAGAAAGCAAAAAGTTTTGGGAAAATTTTCCCCAAAACTTTGCTGTTTCATGTAGTTTTGGGAGATGTATTCCCAAAACTTTTTCAGGATACACCAATGCTTCGCTCTTTCTGCACAATTATGATGAATAGGTCTGCATAACTACTCCCTACTTCACGTACTTCTCCGCAGCCTCCTGCACATAAGTATTAGTCAAATAGGGTGCATATTCTGCTTCGCCACTTTCTATCTGCTTACGCAAAATATTTTGCCAATCACGTTTGCCATATAAAAAGCGAATAATATAAACTGCCTGCTCATCTTCACGCACAACATAAAACAAAAGATAATTTTTTACAGGCACAAAGCGAATTCCCCAAGCACGCAGTAAATCATCATTGCACAATGGATATTTTGTTGGAAAAAATTTTAAATCCTTAATTGCTTCCCTAAAACTTTTTGCAAGATTAACCACTCCAATATGACTATATAGCTTTTGGGCTATATAACACTCTGCTTCATAGTAGTCTCGCTTAGCAGTTGCAGTAATAGATGCTTTATAATTAATATACTTCATTATCCACCTGCAATTCCGGATATCTTGCTTGTAGCTCCGCTAAAAACTCGTCAACAGGTGTTGTCCTCCCAGCTTCAATATCATCCAATCCTTGCTTTAACGCTCCGTACAATTCAAACCGTGCTGTTAGCTTTTCATATGCCTCAATGCTCATCACCGCCAAATCACCTTTGCCATTTTTGGTAATGAAAACCGGCTCATCATATTGATGGCAGAAGTTAGAAATCTCATTATAGTTATTACGCAAATCTGCGCTCGAAGTAATTTTAGGCATCATCGCACCTCCTTATATACAAAAATTATACCTAAATTTTTGTATATAGTCAATTTTTGCAAGCAAAAAGGTCTGCACATCACACCTGACATGCAGACCCTAAATTATTCAACCAGCTTTTATTTTACTGCTGCCTTCAAAATCCCATGCACCATAAGAGCGGAGTTATACAAGTCCTCCTCCTTAAGGTATTCGTCAACAGTATGCACGTTAGCCATGCCAGTACCCAAAATTACGCTAGGCAGGCCATAGGCATTAAAGAAGTTGGCATCACTGCCACCGCCTGTCAGCGAAACGTTCGGCTCAAAGCCGTACATAGCGCAAGCAGCCTTGGCTAGGCGCACAACCTCACTGTCATCTGCCACGAGGAAGGAGCTATATTTATCCTCAACCACTGCCTCGGCCTTGGCACCATGCTTTTCAGCACTTTGCACGATGGTGTCCACAACCTCACTGCAGATAGCTTCCAGCTTTTCCTTGTTGCGGCTGCGGGCATCGCCCTCGATAGTCACCAGATCAGGCACAATATTGGTTGCCTTACCGCCGCCGATAATACCGATATTGCAGGTGGTTTCCTCGTCGATGCGGCCGTAGCGCTTAACATCAGCCAAGGCCTTGGCTGCAATCATGATAGAGTTAATGCCCTTTTCCGGCTCCAGACCGCCGTGGGCAGTTTTACCGATGATGCTGATTTTGTACTTCTTTTGTCCGGGAGCACCAACAACAATTTCTCCCGGCGCACCCTCGCCGTCAAGAGCATAGCCAACATCTGCACGCAGCTTGGAGCGGTCCATGCAGCGCGAGCCGTTAACGCCGCCCTCCTCGCAGATAGTAAAGAGCACCTGGATATCACCGTGAGGAGTACCCTCCTCCAAAATCAGGCGCAGGCCTTCTAAGATACCCTCCACGCCGGATTTATCGTCACCACCCAAAATGGTGGTGCCATCGCTATACAAAACGCCGTCCCTTTGCACTACTGTAGTGCCGCCGCACGGCTCTACGCCATCCATATGCGCCGAAAGCAGCACGCGCGTTGCAGCCTGCACGCCCTCGCTGGCAGGCAGAAAGGCCCACAAATTGCCGCAGTTACCGCCAAGCTTTGCGCCGGCGTCATCCTCCTCCACGGCAAAGCCCATAGCCTCCAGCTTACCCTTAAGCAGGTCAAACACCGGTCGCTCGGCCAGTCCGTGGCAGGGGACAGCCACTATTTCCTTAAATTCAGCGAGCATACGCTCCTTGTTCACTTGAGTCATAAACATCGTCCTTTCTCTGTATCAGATTATTCCTGTGTGCTCCAGCAAGATTTTCGTACCAATGCAGATAAGCACCGTACCGCCAATGATATCTGCACGCTTACCCACGACGGTGCCCAGCTTGAAGCCTGCAATACCGCCAAAGGTGGCAATAGCAAAGGTCACAATACCGATAAGCGTTGCCGAAAACCAGATATTGGTATTCAAAAATGCCAAGCTTATGCCTACAGCCAAGGCATCTATGCTGGTGGCAACTGCCAGCACTGCCATCTCCTTAAGCGTATAATCCTTTTTTACATCACATGCCTCACTAGATTCACGAATCATATTCACGCCCAGGTACACCAGCAGGATGAACGCAATCCAGTGATCATATTCTGTGATATAGTCACGGAAGGACACAGCCCCAAAATAGCCTATCACAGGCATAATAAACTGAAACGCGCCAAACCAGCTGCCAAAGCGCAAGGCTCCCCGCAGTCTGCTTGCCGGACTAAGCACCATGCTGCCGCAAATAGAAACAGCAAAGGCGTCCATCGCCAAGCCGACTGCCAGGAGCAAAAGTTCTGCTAACCCCATATTTCATTCCTCACTTTTAAATTACTGCTTTTCTTCTTTATGCAGCAGCTGTAACAGCCGCTTATGGTCCTTGCTCAGCTTAAGCACGCGGAATATACTCGTCATAAACATCATGCCCAAGGCAATGGCGCTGGCATCCAATCCAGCGGTGAGCAGGATGTTCATTCCCTGGTCGTAACGGTTTTCGATAATCTGTGCCATGCCGTTATACATGCCCAACCCCGGAACGATAGGAATGATGCCCGGAATAACAAAAACCGTTACCGGCTGTTTAAACACGCGCGCTGCCAGCTCGCTTAAAAGCGACAGGCTGATGGTAGCGAAAAGGTTGGCATAAAACGAGCTGTATTCCAAATCCTTGCGCACATACACAAAAACTACCCAGCCCACCGCACCGATAACACCGCTGACGGCAAGGCTTTTACGCGGGGCCTGAAAGAGCACGGCAAAGGCCACCGTAGCTAAAAAAGCAAAGCCAAAAGCCTCTAAATAATTTATGGCCATAATTCCCACCCCCAATGATACCAGATGAGCAGGCTAAAGGCCAGGCCGATAGCGATAGACGTGGCAAAAAGCATGGCCTCGGCAATGCGCGAATTGCCAGAAATCAAATCTCCGGCCATGTAATCACGCAGACCATTGGTAAACGCCACACCGGGCAGGAATGGCATGAGCGCACCTACGATGATATTGGTGCGTGTGCATTGTATGCTCACAGCGCAGCAGGCGATCGCCAACGCGCCGATAGCAGCACCAGCCAGCGCATTTTCCCAAAAGGCACTGGGACGGTAGCCACCAAGCTGCTTTAACAGCACCATTGACAGGCCGCCGGTGACAAAGGCAGCCACAAAATCGTGACTGTTGCCGCCAAGCATGCCTGCAAAGGCTGCCGAGCTGGCCGCCGAAGCCAGACACACACTCCACTTGCCATATGGCGGCGCTTTATGCAACAGCTCGTCAAAATAATCCAGTGTAGCCTTATAGCTCAGCGGCCATTTGGCAAGATTATATGAAAAATCATTAACCTCGCTGATGACGCTCAAATTAGTGCCACGATAACGGATACGGCAAATAATGGTGGAGCCATCACTAGTTTCATCGCCCAAAATGATGACCGTAGGCGTGACGAAAACATTGATATCATGATAGCCATGCACATGACAAAAACGCGAGATAGTGTCCTCCACGCGCGAGGTTTCAGCACCGTTTTTCAGCATAGCCTTGCCCACGGCAAGTGCCAGATGCATAGCCTGCTCACGGTTGAGCGAGCCTTCCTCAAGCCTCATGACCCTGACCTCCGTTAAAAAGCTGCGCCACAGCCTCACGGAAGCGGTTTGCTCCGCCCATAGAAGGATGCGGCACCGCCATACAGTCTACGCCATAGCGCGCCAGCGTCCCCGCCGCCTTTTGGCCAATAGCGACAATACGCATTCCCGGCCGCAGCTCAAGCAGCATCCGCGCGTACTCAATCCCCACATCCAGCTCCGGTGTGGATGGCGTGCGATTAGTCAAAAGCTTGCCCTCCTTATGCGGATGGAAGGGGAAAATATTCCACAAAATTACATCAAAGGCAGCCAGACCATGCTGTCCCAGGGCGTTCCAGACAACGGTATCCGTAGGTTCATTAAAGCCCTTGGCTTTTTGCGTATTGTTCAGCAGCGCGCTTTGCACGTCACTCGTGCGCTGGTAGTCCCATTCACCTAACACGCTCTTTTGCCGCACATCAGGATGATTGCCTAAAATAATGCGCTCAGACGTAATCGCAATACCAGAAAAATGTCCGCCCTGATAACCCAGCGCTTCGGCAATAAAAATGTAGTGCGCATTTTGCCGCAGCTCCAGGTAGCGCCGCAGATTAGCACTGCGGATGACAGGAGCCTGCGGTCCGATATCACAGCTTGCATCAAATTCGCTCCAAGGGTTAAAAACCAGCGGAGCATGATAGCCTTGCAGTTTATCAATAAAAGTATTAATCTCCATAATTTCCTCCACGCTTTATTATAACGCATGAAGGTAAATGCTAGCAATACGCAAAAATACTACATCCCCTCCGCCTGCAAGCAGAGGGAAAGGATGTAGTATATCAAGAACTGCTTATTTAATTTCGATTACGCCAATACCATTTTCATTGGTAATGGTTGTACCATATGGAGCCGAAAGCTCGGCAATTTCACCAATAACGCGGTCAGCTGTCTCTCTGTCCGCCAGACCGGGACGGCCGCGCATAGCGCGTCCTGCCTTAAAGTTCAGCTCCAGCGGTGTCAGCTCAATACGGCTGATCTTACCATCGCTGATAGTAAAGGAAGCGATGGCCGATTCGTAGCACTGTCTGTCAACTGCCAAGCCACGGGTGTCGTTAGCACTGCGTGCATCCAAACCATCAGCAACAGTATTATCCTGACCCAAATCGTACAGATCATAAAACTCTGTCGGCTGGCGCTCTACGCAGTCGTTTTGGAAGATAAAATCGCCCAGGCTGTAGAAAATCGGATGTCCCTCGTAAATTTCGATGCCGCGCCAGATGTGCGGACCATGACCAATGTAGGCATCAGCACCACTATCAATGCACAGCTTAGCAAAATCGCGGCAGAAATCTGCCGGCAGATGCTTTTCCATGCCTTTGCGCTCGTGACTGTGATGACTTACAAGCACAATATCCGCCTGGCGCTTGGCCTCTTTGATAGCGCGTACGATGCGGTCTGCATCCTTTTGGTTCATCTTAGTGACGGTACCAGGCTCTGTATCAGGCTCAAAGCGGATATTACCAATGAAATAACCGCCAACAACGGGCTTAGTGAAGCCTTCCTTTTCGTTTAAGCGGCGGTTGGCATTAACCTCTGTCTGCTCTACTATCTCCTGCAGCTTTGCAAAGTCCTCAGGCTTAACCTTGTGTACAGCCTGATAGCGCAGCACGTTAGCACCTGGACGGCCCAAAACATCTCGGCGCGGATTGCTGGCCATGCCCCATTCGTTCATGGTAGAGGTTACGCCGATAATTGCTACGCGTGCCTTAGGCGTGTCCAGGTATTTGGGCTGAGCAGCCTCCTCCAGGTTACGGCCGACACCTGCATGCAGGCAGCCACCCTCATCAAGATGCTTCATGGTGGTCAAAATACCGCCCAAATTCCAGTCAATAGTGTGGTTATTTGCCCAGGTGAACATGTTAAAGCTCAAGTCCTTGAGATCCTGCAAAACAGCAGGACGGGCAACTGCCCAGGTGCCGCCGCTGACAGGAGCAGGATATACCTCAAAGTCATGCAGCAGAATTTCAAAATTGGTAAAGCGCACATCGTGCTTGCCCAAGAACTGCTGCAGGGCCGCAAATTTCGCATCACGCGGCAAACGCTGGGTAATAAAGGAATCACCGGTTAAAGCTATAGTAACTTCTTTTTTCATAGCTATCACGCTGCCATAACAAGAATAGTCATACCAACGATCATAGCAAGTACCATTGGCAAAGCGTTACGCTTAGCAATTTCCATCGGGTTGACACCGGCAATACCGGCAACGATAATGGTTGCACCAGCGATAGGAGACATTGTACGTCCCAGGGTGCCGCCCAGGGTTGCCATGCTGCCCATTTGTACAGGTGTCATGCCAAAGTCAGCTGCATGCGGAGTAATTGCTTCGTTGAAGGCAAAGGTTGCGGCGTCGCCGGAGCCAACGATAAGACCCAGCAGGAAAGGACCAACAGAGGCAGCAATCTTGACGATTGCAGGGTTGTTAAGCATAGCGTTGGTGAAGGCTTTTACCAAACCCATAGCATTCATACCTGCTACAAACACGCCGGCAGAAATGATGATACCGATAATATCTGCATAAGCCTTACCCATACCATCAAAGAAGGATTTTGTCAGCTCAGCCGGATTAGTTCTGGTAACTGCCAGAGAAAGAATACAGCCGATAATCATAGCCTGAGCTACGCCCATCTTAAAGATAGGAACAATCTTAGTTGCACCCAAAAGCAGAATCGCAATAGGAATAATCGGCATCAAAGCATACAGGTAATTTACCTTGAAGTTTTCTTCCAGCTCCAAGCCCTCGGCAGTGTGACCGCTGTTTTCCTTCATAAAGTAGGCAATAGCGGTAATAGTGATAGCTGCGATTACCAGGGAAGCCAGGTTAGCCTTGTAGTGGAAAGCGATAACGTCCATAACGCCAACGCCGGCAATCTTAGCAACAAACGGGTTATGTGCCAGACCAGGGTTAAGCATGCTGCCATAGGTGCCGCACTTAACAGCAGCAGCAGCCATTGCAGGATGAATGCCTGCGCCCATCATAATGGGGATGAAGATAGCACCGGCAGCGGCAGCAGTACCTGCAGCGCTAGGCAATGCCATATTAACGGCAAAGGTAGCCAGCACAACGCCGGGGATAATCAAAAAATGTACCTTGGTAAGACCCTTGGCCAAAAAGTTGATCAAATGCTTATCGCAGCCGGTAAAACGCATTACCAGTGCAAAGCCCATGCTAGAGCAGGCAGAGGAAATCATGCTACTGCCCATGCCCTTGGCAAAGGAATTGAGTGCTGCCATCGGATTGCCTGCGCAGGCACACATAATAATACCGGCGGCAACCAGCACCATCCTTGCTTCATAACGCTTGATCAGCAGAAACAGCGTTATCAAAACTAAAATACAACCTAAAATTAACATCTCTTGTACCCTCCATAACAACAAAAATTATTTCTGTAACATTATAAAGCATTACGCCTTGATTGTGAAGACAAAGAGCAATTGTATACAAAATACTTTTGATTGTGTAAGTAAATTAAGCTATGCCATATTGTTATAACAGGCTCTTTGCCACACACTCGCAAAAAACACACCTCCACCAGCAGCATTGATAGAAGTGTGTTTTGTGTTTTGTTATATGTGTTTAATCCAGAACGGATAGGTACTGAGCACAACGACCAATGCCAAAACAAGAAAATCCAAAACAGTCATCGGCTCAGATGGCATATTTTTATAGGTATTGCTACCAAAGCCCTTCAGCTCCATCGACAGCGCCAGGGTTTCGGACTTGGCCACCGCACGCATAACCAGCGGACGAATAACAACGAGATAGGCAAAAAAGCGCTTAAATACATTACCGCGGTTGCTGTAGCCACGGCAGCTTTGCGCATCCAGCGTAATCGCACTATCCGTCAAAAAGTTTGGTACAAAGCGCAGTGCTGTCGTCAGCATGAAGGCATATTCGCAAGGCATATGAAAGCGGTCCACCAACGCCTTAGCGATATCCTGAATACGGCTGGCAGCCAAAAGGCACAAAAATGCCATCGTCATAACCAGCATACGCAGACCGCCTGTCAAGGATACGTCTAGTGGCGAGCCAAAGAGCAGCTGCAACAGGATCATCATGCCTGTAAACACCGCCAGACCACCAATCGCTGCCATCGTCATTTTATCATGCTTAATATAAAGCAACAGTGCCAGCTCCAGCACCAAAATCATCGCTACCGCTTGCACTGGCAAGATAAACACCCAAGCTGTGACCGCCAGCGTTACAATAATCTGAGTAAAGGCTGTAAGCTTCATTATTCAGCCACCTCCTTGCGCTCTACGCAGGCACAAAGCTCTGCAGGCGTACCTGCCTCCACGCCCAATGCCGCTGCCAGCGAAGCTACAGTCGGACGGCGCAGGCCCCAGCGCTCCACGTTCTGGCTGCCGTCAAACAGCTTGGCAGGAGTACCATCAAACACCAGCTTGCCATAATGCAGCACAATAGCACGCTTAGCATAACGGCGCACAATATCCATATCGTGTGAAATAAGCACGATGGTAATACCACGCTTTTCGTTGATAGCCTGCAAATAGCTCATCATACCTTCTTTTTCCAATGCGTCCTGGCCGTTGGTGATTTCGTCCAAAATCAGTGTGCGAGGGTTCAGCGCCAACGCAGCCGCCACGCCCAGGCGACGCTTTTGGCCAAAGGATAAAAGTCGTGGATATTCACCCGCCAGCTCCGTCAGACCCATAGCCTCCAGTGCTTCTGTCACCTGACGCCTAATTGTTTCCTCCGTCAGCTTTTTAGCACGTGGGCCATAGGCCACCTCGTCATATACCGTATCCTCCAAAATCTGCAGATCAGGGTTTTGGAACACGTAACCAATCTTATCAGCTAAATCAGCTGGCTCGCACCTGATTATATCCTCGCCATCGACAAGCACCTGACCGCTACGCGGATGGCATAGCGCCATAAACAGGCGGCTCAAGGTCGTCTTGCCACTACCGTTATGCCCCAAAAGCGCCACAAACTCCCCATCCTCTATTTTGCAATCCATATCCTTGATTACAGGCTGCCCACGCATGTAGGCAAAATTGACATCCTTCGCCTCTAACATTAGTCAGCCCTCCCTTCTACCGGTGCAATACCATAGGTTCTAAAATCAGCCAGTGCGTCCTCTTCGCTGCGCCAATCGCCCAAATCCAGACCCAGCTTTTCCTCCAGACCCAGCTTTATCTGCCACAATGCCGGCAGCAGCGGCCGCAGCGACATGTTTTCATACATTTTTGGGGCAGCAGCCTCAAAGGCATCGGCTGCTACCAGCTCGCCCTCATTAAGTACAATCATATCCGTAACGTAAGGCAGCAGATAATCAACGCGGTGCTCCACCACTACAATCGTCGTACCATAGCGCTGATGGATTTCGTATACCAGCTTATACAAGGACTGCGCTCCATCAGGATCCATTGCCGAAACCGGCTCGTCCAAAACGATAATTTCCGGATGCACTGCCAGCGTTGCCGCCAGCAGCAGGCGCTGACGCTGCCCACCGCTCAGCTCGTCAAGCTGATAGCTTTCACGTCCCGGCAGGCCTACATCCTCCAGTGCACGACTGGTGCGTGCAGCAATTTCCTCCTGCGCAAAGCCATGGTTTAAAAGGCTAAAGGCAATCTCCTCGCCTGCTGTGAGAGAAACCAGCTGACTTTCATAATCCTCCATGATAAAGCCTACGCGCATAGCAATATCGCTGACACGCTTACCCTTGGTAGTTTCACCATTAATCTTTACGTCACCGCTATAGCGGCCGCCCATGTAATAAGGAATGATGCCTGTCATGGCCTTGCACAGAGTTGTCTTGCCGGCGCCGCTCGGGCCGGTGATAACGGTAAAGCTGCCTTTTTTGATTTCTATATTGATATCCTTGAGCACCAAATCTGACTTTTTATAAGCAAAGTAAAAATTTTCTACACTGATAACGCTTTCCATCATTTTTCATCCTCCTGCACATAGAACAGCTTCCTCACAGGAGCATACATAAAGAAGGTTATAAGTCCGTTCAAAAGGCCGACGATGGCAACTACCGGAAGCATAGCATATATCCATACGTGTAGCGGCAATCCCAAAATCAGCTTAAGGATGAAGGTAAAAACACCACCGCTGGTAACGGTTGCCACAAAGCCTGTCACAAAGGGACGCAGCTTCCATTCGCCCAAACCTGCGCTAAACATAGCCTTTACTAAAAGGCAGCACACAGTGGCACCTGCCAGCTCGCTGGCAATGTTACCCAAGGGAAAGGCAGACTTAGAAGAAGGCACCAGCGTAAGGCCTGCGATAAAACCCATACCAATGGCCTGCGACAGCTTAGGCCGCGTCAAATTAATAACAATAGAATACATAGCAATCGTCCAGTTAGGGGTTACGCCACCAACATTAGGGCTGACCGTATGCAAAATAATACCAATAGCATAAAGCATCGCCGTCATTGCTACCCAGCGGTAGCCATCCTGCAGAGGCTCCACCTCTATCAGCTCCGGCAACGGCTTGTTAGATTTCTCATCCATAATCTGCGTGCACCTCTCTTGCATCAAAATGCGCTAAATAATACGCTTTACCATTATACTATATAAAGCTCTTTTTGTATTGCTTTAGGAGAAAAAGATGCTAATAAAGCACTTTTTACACTATAACTGTAACAAAACAAACAAAAGGCTGCCAGTCCACCACTAAACAGCAACCAGCAGCCTCGTTTATCAACTAATCATGCTTTTTATCAGCAACAGTATTACACCCTTTTACCGCTCAGTTCACGCAGCAGCTGTTCAGGCGTAATACTATGATAGGCCAAAAGCACCAGGGAATGATACCACAAATCGGCCATAGAACGCATTACAGCATCCTTTTCACCATTTTTAGAGGCAATGATAGTCGCTGTAACCTCGTCCCCCAGCTTTTGTAGCAGCTTATCCTGGCTGCCACTCAAAAGGTACTTCATCTCTGCGTCGTCGCCCTGCGCACGCTTGTACAGAATCAAACGATACAGCTCACTGATTACACCCGGCAGTCCCTCAACCTCTGGCACAGGCAGATTAGCCGCATGCCAAAGTGGATTGTGGAAGCAGGAATAAGCGCCTGTGTGACAGGCCACACCGGTCTGCTCCACCTTAACAAGCAGCGAATCGCCGTCGCAATCGTAATAAAGCTCTACCACCTTTTGCAGATTGCCACTGGTCGCGCCCTTGTTCCACAGCTCCTGGCGACTGCGGCTCCAAAACCAGGTATAACCTGTGGCAATAGTCTTAAGCAACGATTCCTCGTTCATGTAGGCCAGCATAACGACGTCGCCGGTACGCACATCAACAACAACCGCAGGCACCAGCCCGTTTTTATCAAATTTAATCTTGGAAATATCTATCTGCATTATAACCTCACCTCTATACCACGAGAACGCAGATATTCCTTCACCTGTTTGATAGTGAAGGTTTTATAGTGAAAAACAGAGGCTGCCAGCACAGCGTCAGCACCACCTTCTGCCAACACATCATAAAAATCCTCCAGTTTGCCTGCACCGCCGCTAGCGATTACAGGCACATTAACAGCACTGCTCACGGCCTTGGTCAGCGCAATATCATAGCCGTTTTGGGTGCCGTCAGCGTCCATACTCGTCAGCAATATTTCGCCAGCACCCAGCGCAACGCCACGCTTGGCCCATTCCACGGCGTCAATACCGGTGGCCTTGCGGCCGCCCTGCACGTAAACCTCCCATTTGTCATCGCCACATCTGCGCGCATCAATCGCCAAAACTATGCATTGGTTGCCAAACAGTTTGGCTCCCTCGGCAATAAGCTGCGGATTTTTTACAGCTGCAGAATTGAGCGAGGTTTTATCAGCACCTGCGCGCAGAGCATTGCGGATATCGTCCACGCTGCTGATGCCACCGCCAACGGTGAGGGGCATAAATACCTTAGCAGCAGTCTTGCTGATAACGTCCAGCATAGCCTTGCGCTTTTCTACGCTGGCTGTTATATCCAAAAATACCAGCTCGTCTGCTCCTTCAAGATCATAGGCGGCAGCACGCTCCACCGGGTCACCTGCATCTCGCAGGCCCACAAAATTAGTGCCTTTAACTACGCGCCCTTCCTTTACGTCAAGGCAGGGGATAATTCTTTTCGTCAGCATTCTAGGCCTCCTTTGCCAGCTTCAAGGCAGCAGGCAAGTCCACAGCACCGGTATAAATGGCCTTGCCGATAATACAGCCGGCTACGCCGTCCTTTTCAACAGCCTTCAGGCGTTTGATGTCATCAAGAGAGGCAACGCCGCCGCTGGCGATAATAGGCACGCCGCAGGCACGGGCAAGCGCTGCGGTAGCTTCGGCATTTACACCGCTCAGCATGCCATCGCGGCTGATATCTGTAAAAATTATAGTGCTGACGCCATAATCTGCCATTTTTTTTGCCAGCTCGGTAGCAGCAACACCGCTGCCCTCGCCCCAGCCCTCAATAGCAACATCGCCGTTTTTAGCATCAATGCCTACAGCGATATGTCCGGGATATTTGGCGCAGGCCTCCTGTACCAGCTGCGGATTTTTCACAGCCGCACTGCCCAAAATCAGGCGCTCCACTCCCAGCTCCAGCAGCTTTTCTACAGCCTGCATGTTGCGAATGCCGCCGCCAAGCTCTACAGGAATCTTTACAGTTTGCAAAATGCGTTCAATCACAGGCAGGTTTTTACCCTCTCCTGCCAGTGCACCGTCCAAATCTACCAAATGCAGCCATTCGGCACCACAGGCAACCCATTTTACCGCCATCTCGGCCGGGTCATCAGCAAAGACGGTTTCTGCGTCAAAACGGCCTTCGGTCAAACGCACACAACGGCCACCGCGTATATCTATCGCAGGATAAATTATCATAGCTTACTCCTTACATATCTACAAAATTTTTTAACAGCTGCATGCCCACACTGCTGGATTTTTCGGGATGGAACTGAAATGCCTGCACGTTGCCACGACCAACCGAAGCGGTAACCTCCATGCCGTAATCGCAGACAGAGGTAATAATACTTTTATCCTCAGGCTCGGCATGGAAGCTATGCACAAAGTAAACATATTCTCCGCCTGCACCTGTTAAAAGCGGCGACGGACTGCGCAGCTCCAGCTTGTTCCAACCCATATGGGGGATTTTTAAGCTTGTTGGCAGATACTTTACCTGTCCTTTAAAATATCCCAAGCCTGCAACACCGGGGGCTTCATCACTGCCTTCAAACAGCAGCTGCATCCCCAGGCAGATACCCAAAAACGGCTTACCGCTGTCAAGCAGCTGCCGGATGACGGGAATAAGACCCGATTTCTCCAGGTTAGCCATACAATCACCAAAGGCGCCCACGCCTGGCAAAATCACTCTTTCAGCAGCAGCAATAACATCCATGTCACTGGTTACTACAGGCTCTGCTCCCACAGCCAGCAGGGCGTTCTTCACGCTGTAAAGATTACCCATACCGTAATCTATAATCACTACCTTTTTCATCTTATAAGCTCCCCTTGCTGCTCATCACTCCGTGTACACGCGCATCCATAGCTACAGCCTCGGCCAACGCCCTGGCAAAGCCTTTGAAGATTGCTTCAATCATATGATGCGTATTTTTGCCATACAAAATGCGGATATGCAGTGTCAGGCCTGCCTGCACTGCCAGCGCACGGAAGAATTCCTCCGTCATCTCTGCATCATAAATCCCCAGCTGCACGCGGGGGATATCGCCCTCAAACACCAGATACGGACGGCCGCTGAAGTCCAGGCACACCTGCACCAATGCTTCGTCCATCGGTAAAAAGCAGTTACCATAGCGGTGAATACCAACCTTATCACCCACAGCCTGACGCAGTGCCTGTCCCAGCACAATACCACAATCCTCAACCGTATGATGGCTGTCTACATCCAAGTCGCCTACAGCATGCACGGTCAAATCACTAAAGCTGTGCTTAGCAAGCAGTGTCAGCATATGGTCAAAAAAACCAATGCCTGTATTAATTTCACAAAGGCCGCTGCCATCTAAGCACCATTCTGCACTCACACCTGTTTCTAAGGTTTTGCGCTCCACGCTGCCGCTTCTCATGCTTTAACCTCCGCACAAAGTTCCGCAATCTTTGCTATAATCTTTTCGTTTTCTGCGGGCAGGCCCACGCTGATACGCAGGCAGCCTGTAAGGATCGGGTGACTGGTAAAGTCGCGCACCAGAATGCTGTTATCCAAAAGATATTTAAATATCAGCTTACCGCTGGCAGCCTGCTCAGGCAGTCTGCCACCATATTTTTCTTTATACGCCTGAGCCAGCTGCTGCATCAGCTCGCCCTCGGCGCGGAAGGTTACAAAGTTAGTCGCTGTCGACCACACGCGCAGCCCCAAGCCGGCAAAGCTGGCAGCCATCTTATCACGCTCAGCACGGATGGTTTTGATGCGTTCCTTGTACAGCTCTTTGTTTTCATAAAGCGTTTTTGCTACCATCAGCGTAAAGGCGTTAACATGATAGGGCAACAGCGCCTTCCCCAGCTGACGCACAAGTCCGATAGCACCAACAGCATAGCCGCAGCGCAGGCCGGCAAGACCATAGGCCTTGCTAAACGTGCGAAAGACCATCAAATTGCTGTAGCGTCCCAAAAGGCTCAGCGTAGAGCCTGCAACCAGCCACAGCTTGTGCAGCGGACGCAGGTCGTTAGGGGCAAGCTCCTTGCCATCGGCAAACTCCATATAGGCCTCATCCATAATTACAGGGCAGCTGACATTAGCAAGAATTTTTTCCATAGCTGCCAGACTGTTGTAATTACCCGTGGGGTTATTAGGATTACAGATAATCAACAAGGACGGCTTTTGCTCAGCGCAGAAGCTGATTACGGCATCAGCATCCACATAGCCTTCTGACGTCAGCGGATAGCGGACCTCCTCGCTGTCAGATAAGGCGGCATATTCACCATACATGGAAAACGACGGCCAGGGTACAGCAATCTTTTTGCCAGGACCGCCAAATACATAGCAGGCCTTTTCCAGCAGCTCGCTCGAACCGTTGCCGATTTTTACGCAGTCTATATCAACTTCCAATTCCTTGGCAATAACCTCGCACAGGTTCTCTGCCTTAATCGGCGGATAGCGGTTAAAGGGGAAGCGGGCCGTGCGCTGCGCCACCTTTTCTGCCAGCTCCTGCGGCAGCGGGTAGTTGCTTTCGTTAGCGTTGACGATGATGTCAGCAGCCACGCTTTCTACCGCATATTCCTCCATTACTTCAATGCTTTTGCGTACAGAAAAATCACTCATGCCGCTGCCTCCTTATTTACCTACACGCTTACGGATAGCGTTAGCGTGAGCCTGAAGGCCTTCGGCCTCGGCCAGAGTAATAATATCGTCAGCAGCTGCCAAAAGCGCAGGTGCAGTATAGGCAATAATGCTGGTTTTCTTCATAAAGGTTTCCACATTCAGTACAGAATAGAATTTTGCCGTGCCACCTGTAGGTAATACGTGGTTAGGGCCTGCATAGTAATCGCCCAATGGCTCCGGAGAATAAGCTCCCAGAAACATAGCGCCGGCATTGCGGATATAAGGCATAATCTCAAACGGCGCCTTAGTCATAATCTCTAAATGCTCCGGAGCGGACAGGTTGGCCATTTCTATAACAGTTTCCATATCCTTGGCCAAAATAATTTTACCAGCCTGCTTAAGCGAGGTGCCGGCAATTGCCTTACGCGGCAATTGCGCCAGCTGCTCTTCAATCTCCTCGGCAACTGCATTTGCCACACGCTCGCTGTCGGTAATCAAAATAGCGCAGGCCAGCGGGTCGTGCTCCGCCTGGCTCAATAAGTCGGCTGCCAGGTAGGTGGGGTTGGCGCTGTCATCTGCTACAATCAAAATCTCACTGGGACCGGCCAGCATATCAATATCCACATGACCGATTACAGCTTTTTTAGCCAGGGTTACAAAAATATTGCCAGGACCGGTAATTTTTTCTACCTTGGGCACAGTTGCAGTACCAAAGGCCAAAGCAGCAATAGCCTGCGCACCGCCCATTTTATAAATTTCGGTAACACCAATCAGCTTTGCAGTTACCAATACGTTAGCATTAACCTTGCCGTCCTTTCCAGGCGGTACGGCCATAACAATGCGCGGAACACCTGCAACCTTTGCTGGACAGGCATTCATCATTACAGATGAAGGGTAAGCAGCGGTGCCGCCAGGTACGTAAATGCCTACGGAATCAACTGGAGTAACCTTCTGCCCCAAAAGCGAGCCGTATGGACGGTTAGTCAGCCAGGTCTTGGGCATCTGCTCCTCATGGAACTTCATAACGTTAGCAATGGCACGCTCTAAGGCAGCCTTAACCTCAGGCTTAACAATAGCCTCAGCCTCGGCAAACTCCTCCTCGGTAACGCGGATATTTTGCGGCGTCAGATCTACGCGGTCAATCAGCTTGGTGTAATAAAAAAGGCTTTCGTCGCCATTTTTGCGCACGTCGGACACAATCTGGTCAACAACCTGTGCTGCCGTCATATGTCTGCCAAACATAGCATCTGTTCCTGCCTGAATACGCGGAGACAGCTCCACCTCGTCAAAGGCCTTCTTTTTCATTAAAGCGGCAATTTCCACCGCATTCATTGCTCTTGCATCTGTAACCTGCATTTATTTTTCCTCCTCATTCAATACAATACGCAAATCCTCTACCAGCTTGTGCAAGCGTGCAAACTTCAGCTTAAAGCTGGCACGGTTGGCAATCAATCTGGCTGTGGCAGTAAAAATAGAATCCACCTCTGCCAGCTTATTTTCCTTCAGGGTACGCCCTGTTTCTACTATATCGACAATCATCTCGCTCAGTCCCACGATGGGGCCCAACTCGATCGAGCCATTGAGCTTAACAATTTCCGTCTGAATACCCAGCTTATTAAAATAGGCCTTGGCACAGTTAGGATATTTGGTAGCAACGCGCAGATGTGCGTAATCTGTCAGCCGTTCGCGGCGCTTGGCCTCCGGCACAGCCATCATCAAACGGCAGCGGCCAAAGCCCAAATCCAAGAGCTCCACCACATCCTTATCCTGCTCCAGCAGCACATCCTTACCGATTATGCCGATATCGGCAGCACCATATTCCACATATGTAGGCACATCCACCGTTTTGGCAATAATAAAGCGCACCTTGGTTTCCTCGTTGCTGATAACCAGCTTGCGCGAATCCTCCGTCACGTTTTCCGCGCTATAGCCAACCTTGGCCAAAAGGCGCACAGATTTATCAAACAGCTTACCCTTAGGCAGGGCAATTGTAATATATTCGTCCATAATACCCCTCTTATTCCACATAAACTAAAGACTTACAGGCATATTCCCTGACAGCCAGCGCCGCCTCCTGCAGCCCTGCTGCCTCGGTGAGCAACTTAACGCTACGGCCCTCGGCCCTCAGCGCCGTAGCCTTGGCAATAGCTTCTGTCAGCTTACCCTCGCTCCAGGCAACCAGCACATCCCAGCTGCGCTTACCTGTAGCCTGCCCGCTGCGCTCCAGTGCCAAAAGCACCCTGTCCACGCCCACAGCAAAGCCTGTAGCCGGGCAGTGCAGGCCGAAGCGCTGCATCATCTTATCATAGCGGCCACCACCTGCTACGGGATATCCCATCTCAGGCAGATAAATTTCAAAAAGCATACCTGTGTAATAGTCTAATGAACGATACAAGCCCAAATCAAAGCTCAAATAGCCTGCTGCACCATAGGCCTCCACCAGCTCATAAATTTTGCGCAAATCTCCTAAAGCGCTTTGGCACTTGGCATTGGTAACGATGGCACCAACCTTGTCCAAAAGCTCTAAGCCACCCTGCAAAAATAAGAAGTCGGCAAAAAGCTGCTTCACCTCCGGGCGGATTCCCTCCATAGCGTCAGCCATCTGCTGCATACCTACTGCATCATGCCGACGCAGGCAGGCCTTCAGCTGACTGCACTGCGCTTCATCAAAGCCTGCCTCCTCCGCCAGACCGTTAATAAAATCAACGTGTCCCAGGCTAATGGCAAACTTCTGCAAGCCTGCAGCCTGCAAAGCCTCGGCTGCCAGCACAATCACCTCAGCGTCGGCAACAGCACCGCTCGCACCCAAAAGCTCCACACCGGCCTGCTCAAATTCGCATTGACGTCCTGCCTGGATTTCCTCGTAGCGGTACAGGTTAGCAAGATAGCACAAACGCTTAATTTTCTCACCACCCTGCAGACGTGTTGCCGTCAGCCGGGCAATAGGCGCCGTCATATCGTTACGCAACACCAAAAGATTGTTACTGCGGTCAAAAAACCGAAAATCCCCCTTTGCTCCTGCTGCCCCAAAGGTATCCACATATTCAAAATCAGGAGTTTTTACCTCATCATAGCCCCACTTATCAAACACGTTTACTATCGCATTTTCAGCAGCGCGGCGCGTCTTCATCTCCCCCGGCAGAATATCCTTAGTTCCATAAGGAACCTGATACACCTTATTCATCATTATCTTTCTTCTCCTCTTTTAATACTCCCATTACGGAATTATAGCCATCAGCACCGTAAACCAGACAGCGCTTTACGCGTGAAATGGTTGCCGTGCTGGCACCTGTTTTTTCTACTATCGCTTCGTAGATACAGCCCTCATCCAACATTCTTGCCACCTCCAGGCGCTGCGCCATAGCCTTCAGCTCACTGATTGTGCAGATATCCTCAAAAAATTTATAGCATTGCTCCTCGTCCTTCAGACTGAGAATTGCTTTGAATAATTGGTCCGTCAAATGGTCATGTATACTTGCTGCCATAATCATCCTCCTAAAATACTTTCACTCACTAACTCGTAAAAATACTTTAATACTTTATCTAGTGAAAGTCAAGAGGTATTTACAAAAAAATTTCTTTGCGCAGCTAAACGAAAAATTTATGTGAATCTCCACTTTACAATTTCCTAGTAATCTGATATAATTTGGGAAATTCTACAAAAACAGTAGGGATACTCTTCAAAGACCTTAAAAGCCTAAGTTTTTTAGAACAAACTTGTTGACAACAATAAAAAATAGATGTATGATTATCTCATTAAACTTCACAGAGATTTCATCAAGAGTAGCTGAGGGACTGGCCCGATGAAGCTACGGCAACCACACAGATGTGAACGGTGCCAATTCCAACGGAAGATTCCGGCAGATGAAGATATACAATCGTAGCGTATCCTTCACCGAGTCGGTGAAGGATTTTTTATTAGCACAAGCTGACATTAAGCTCTCTTGACGAAATCTTAGCTCTCACTAATACGTAAAAGAAAGGACCACTAGAATGATAGAACTAGTTAATGTAGAAAAAACCTACTACAGTAAGGCCGGCGATATCCATGCTCTGCACCAGACGAACCTGAGCATCAAGGCTGGCGAAATTTTTGGTATCATTGGTCTGTCCGGTGCCGGTAAATCCACATTGGTGCGTTGCATCAATATGCTCGAAAAACCGACTGCAGGCCAGGTTTTTGTAGATGGCGCCGAGCTTACCGCAATGAATGAGGCGCAGCTGCGCAAGGCACGTCAAAGCATCGGTATGATCTTCCAGCACTTCAATTTGCTTGCCAGCCGCACTGTTTATGACAACATCGCCTTCCCACTGGAAATCCAGGGAATGAAAAAGGCCGAGATCGAAAAGCGTGTACGTCCGCTTTTGGAGCTGGTACAGCTTGAAGAACGTGCCAACTACTATCCCAGCCAGCTTAGCGGCGGCCAAAAGCAGCGCGTAGGTATTGCCCGCGCCCTAGCCAGCAACCCCAAGGTGCTGCTGTGCGACGAAGCCACCAGTGCCCTGGACCCGCAAACCACCAAATCCATTCTGCAGCTTTTGCAGGATATCAATAAAAAAATGAACCTCACCATCGTGCTGATTACCCACCAGATGGAGGTTGTCAAAACCATCTGCGACCGTGTTGCCGTAATCGAAAGCGGTAACATTATTGAAGAAGGCTCGATGATTGACGTCTTTACTAATCCGCAGCACCCCACCACCAAGGAATTCACCAAGAGCGTTATTAACGCCGAGCTTCCTGACATTGTTAAGCAGATGAAGCTTAACGATACCTATACTGACGGCAGCAAGCTTTTGGTCCGTCTTTCCTTTGTTGGTGACAGTGCCAGCGAGCCCATTGTTTCCGGTATGGTTAAACGCTTTGATGTAGATGTCAGCATCATCAGCGGCAATACCGACCAGCTTAAGGACGTACTCTTCGGCACATTGCTGGTAGAAATCTCCGGCACCCGCGACGGTATCAAAAACGCGCTGGAATACCTGCACCAGCAGCATCTGAAAACGGAGGTAATTGGCTATGAGTCCTGATATGCTTGATCTTTTGATAAAATCCTTTTGGGAAACCTGCTACATGGTTTTTGCTTCTACTACACTATCTACGCTAATCGGCATCCCCTTAGGCGTCATCCTTACCGTAACCCGCAAGGATCACATTCTGCCTAACCAGCCACTTAACGCAGTTTTAGGAGCCATCGTCAACGCTACGCGTTCCACTCCGTTCATTATTTTAATGGTAGCAATCATCCCGCTCACCCGTTTAATCGTTGGCTCGTCCATCGGTACAACGGCAGCCATAGTACCGCTGACCATTTCGGCAGCACCCTTTATTGCCCGCATTATTGAGTCTTCCCTGCTGGAAATCAATCCCGGCATCATCGAGGCAGCACAGGCTATGGGTGCCAGCCCTCTGCAGATTATTACCAAGGTGCTCATTCCTGAAGCACTGCATTCCATCGTTTTGGGAGTAACGCTCGCCATCATCAGCTTAATCGGCTACTCCGCAATGGCCGGTACCTTAGGCGGCGGCGGCTTGGGCGACCTGGCCATCCGTTACGGCTATCAACGCTTCCAGATGGATGTTATGATTGCTACTGTCATCGTACTCATTATCATGGTACAGGCAATGCAATCCTTGGGCGACTACGCCTCTAAAAAGCTTAACAAGAACAAGCTGTAAAATTTTTACTACGTTTTACCTTGCGGGTTCGCGCGCACCCGTCTGAGTAATAGATTTGTTTTACCATGCTGCTTATGCAGCAACAATACCACAGTATATTACGGGAGGAATCATTGATGAAAAAACTTACTAAGATTTTACTCACCGCCATCTGCGCTCTGTCTATTATTGCAGCAGGCTGCGGCGGCGACAGCAAAGCAGATACTAAAAAAGCAGACCCGAACGCACCTGTAAAGATCGGTGTAACCGCAGGCCCGCACGCTGAAATTATGGACAACGTTAAAAAGCTGGCTGAAAAAGAAGGCTTGAAGATTGAGGTTGTAGAGTTCTCCGACTATGTAACCCCCAACGTTTCCCTGGCACAGGGCGAGCTGTTTGCTAACTCCATGCAGCACGCACCGTATCTGGCTGCTACTCTCAAAAAAGAGCCTAAGTTTGAACTGGTTGAGGTTTTCAAAACTGTAAACTTCCCCATGGCAATCTATTCCACCAAATACAAAAAGGTTGAAGACATCCCTGCCGGCGCTACTATCGGTATTCCTAACGATCCGTCCAACGGCGCACGCGCACTCTTAGTTTTAGCTGATAAAGGCTTCATCGAGGTAAAAGACAAAAACGATGTCAACACCTCTGTAGCCAGCATCACCGCTAACCCCAAAAACTACAAGATCCAGGAGCTGGATGCAGCTTCTATCCCCAAAGCAATGGGCGATTTGGACTTTGCCGTTATCAATGCCAACTATGCCTTGGTTGCTAAGCTGAACCCGTCTAAGGATTCCCTGCTGGTTGAACGTGCTGACAACCCGTTTGTTAACATTTTTGTAACCACCAAGGCTAACGCTAAGGATGAACGCATTGCCAAGCTGCAAAAGATTTATACCTCTGCAGAAAACAAAAAGTTCATCGAGGATCACTTCAAAGGCTCCATCACCCCGGCATTCTGATTTAGTAGCGTAAGCAAAAATTTAGCACATGAGGCGCAATGCTTCATGTGCTTTTTTGTATCTATGGCAACTATCCCTATATCAGCCTTTTACCTGCTTCATTAGCTGCAGCTTGCGTTCTCACTTCTGCATGAGCTTGACAAGAAAGCTAAAAACACAGATAATAGAAGCAATGTAGTTTTAGTACGTCTAGGAGTGCTGACAGAGCAAATGGCGTTTTATCAGCGGGATGCTATAAAGCACGTCATACCACGCCAGACCGCTCAGAAAATGCCAGATGCGCGAAAGTGCGACGACGGCGTACTTTTAGTACGTCTAGGAGCGCTGACAAAGCAGATGGCGTTTTATCAGCGGGATGCTATAAAAGGAGTATTATAATAATGAAACAATGCATGGACACCGACAACCTCCACAAACGACTTAGTAAAATCGTCGGCCAGGTACAGGCCATTAACCGTATGATAGAGGAAGATGTTGCCTGCGAGGATATTTTGACTCAAATCAACGCTGCTAAATCAGCATTGCACAAATGCGGACAAATTATTTTGGAGGGACATATCAAGCATTGTGTCAAGGACGGGATCGAGCACGGCGACGCTGATAAAACAATAGAAGAATTCACCAAGGCTGTAGAGCGCTTTGCTAATATGGGCAAGTAAATTTATATTTAAGCTGTCTTTTTGGACAGCTTTTATTTTTTGTTTATTGACATACCCATGGGGGTATATGTATAATAAGTTTACGATATACCCATACCCCGTATAGTATTTATTTTGGAGGTGCATTATGAAAACATATCTAAACAGACTGCAAGCCAACGGCTGCTCTTTAAACAAGCTTTTAAGCTTGCTTCTTGCCTTTATTGCTCTCATTGCCAGCTTTTGTGAGCTACCGCTGCCAATAGACGCCGGCTGGCTGACTATTGCCATCTGCGGCGTACCGATTATCTGGGAAGCCTTTCATGCTGTCATCACTAAGCGTGACATCAAGGCAGACTTTCTGGTATCGCTGGCGCTTTTGGCATCCATTTACATTGGCGAAATTTTTGCGGCTGCCGAAATCGCCTTTATCATGCAATTAGGTGCATTTTTAGAGAAAGTAACCTTCAGCAGGGCACAAAGCGATATCAAAAAGCTTATCAGCCTGACGCCGCAAACCGCACGCCGCCTTTTTAATGGCGAAGAGCATTACATTCCCGCAGAGCAGGTGCATGTTAATGATATCATCAAGGTACTGCCGGGCGAAACCGTCCCGGTTGACGGCATTATCATCAAAGGCCAGACAGCAATCAACCAGGCTGCCATCACCGGCGAATCCTTACCTGTAGACAAGACTGTCGGAGACAGCGTCTTTTCCGGCACTATCAATCAGTTAGGTGCCTTCACCCTACGCGCCAGCAAAAGCGGTGCCAACAGCTCTATGCAGCGCATAGTACAGCTGGTAAAAAACGCTGATGCCGACAAAGCCAAAATCGTAGGTCTTGCCGATAAATGGGCCACCTGGATTGTTATCATAGCACTTATAACAGCCTTTGCCACCTGGATCTTTACCGGTGAAAGCATCCGCGCCGTCACAGTCTTAGTTGTTTTTTGCCCCTGCGCATTGGTTTTGGCAACCCCTACAGCCATTATGGCAGCCATTGGCAACGCCACCCGTCACGGTTTTTTGGTGCGCCAGGGTGACGCTTTAGAGCGTCTTGCCAGCATCACTCAATGTGTGTTTGATAAAACAGGCACGCTCACCTTTGGCAGATTGCAGGTAGTAGCTGTAAAAAGCTGGCAGGAAAATTATAGTCCAGACCAGCTTTTTGCCCTGGCTGCTGCCGCCGAAGCACAGTCTGAGCATCCCCTAGGTAAGGCTATAACCGACAGCTATCAAAAGCAGCACAAAACGCTAACTGCTGTAAGCAGCTTTGGTGTCCTCCCCGGTAAAGGAGTACAAGCTACTATTGATGGCGAAGCGCTACTTTTAGGTAACGCCAGACTGCTGAATGAAGCAGATATCACTCTAACGCCTGACATGGAACAAAACGCCCTCTCCTATCTAAAGCAGGGAGCCACCATCGTCTACATTGCCTGCTCCGGCCAGCCTCTTGGCTTTATAGCCCTTGCAGATACCCTCCGTCCACAAACTGCATCCATGCTGCAGAACTTAAAGGAGCAAGGACTTACCACTACCATGCTCACCGGTGATAATTCTCTTGCTGCCCAAAGCACTGCCGCAAGCCTTGCAACAGATACTGTCCTGGCAGAATGTCTACCCGAAGACAAATTAGCTTATATTAAAACCCAGCAGGCTCAAAGAGAGCGTATTTGTATGCTTGGCGACGGCATAAATGATGCCCCCTCGCTTAAATATGCCCATGTCGGCATCGCTATGGGTGGCATTGGCAGCGATATCGCTATCGACGCTGCCGATATTGTCCTAGTCAAGGATAAAATTGAAGAGTTACCGCATCTTTTATCACTCAGCAGGCAAATGCTTAAAACCATCAAATATAACATAATCTTCTCGCTAACACTCAATGCCATCGCTATCGGCCTAGCTGTTAGCGGCTGGCTTGGTCCTGTAGCAGGCGCGCTCATCCATAACGGCGGCTCCCTCGCAGTCATTGCCAGCTCCGCCCTGCTGCTTAACTGGCAGGAACAAAAGCTATACACTAGTCAAAAAAGCACAGCCATGGTAAAGCACCCGGCATGCAATAACTAACAGCACACTAATACGTCATTTCTCGATTTGTATTATTACAAACGGGAATGACGTATTTTTTATAACTACCCCCTAATTCCTGTGGTGTAGTCGGCTTTGACACTTTGTGTGGTTAGACCTCTGCCGTTTTTTGTGCTTTTGCTCCACCAATTTTTGTGTTCATATACACTAGCACCATTTATATGGCAAATAAAGCAGGAGGCTGAGACATATTAAAACGGATTGTTCCACTGCTCTATATAATAAAAATCATTACCTGACTCATATGGGCCAAGCTCGCGTCCCCGACTGCCAATCTCTTTAATCTCCCCATACTCATTTTTGACTAATTCATAAGAGCGTCCCTTGTACTCAGGAAAGTAACGATAACCATTAATTGTAGCTTCCTCAGCATAACAGTTTTCGTCTGTTTTTATCTTGACACTAATATTATCCGGCAAATCAAGCTTCTTTATTTCCGCCCTAGTAGCATTTGTAACGCTCCTGTCATAAACCACCTGATAGCTAATGCTACCATCTGTATTTTTGTTTGTTGGCAATACTTTGCGGGCGAACCGCAGATTATAGTACTTATTCACCAAATCATAAGGCAAAAAGTGTTTCACTACTTCCACTGCCTCAGTTAATGTAACCTTTTTTTCTGGTTGTAGCTTAAGAAAATTAAAATTTATATTGAAAACGTACCTGCTCTTATCCTCTCGGCTACGTCCCTCAACTGCAAATAATTGATCGCGCTTATTCAAACCATAGGAAATTGAATCATCCTTATCACAGTTGATATTTACTGCTTCTACAGCAAATTGTTTACCGAATTCAAGCATCGTACCATAATCTTCCAAAAGCTTAGGAGACTGCGCCTGCGTAAGCAACTGCCAGCTTGCCAGTTTCCAGGATGTATCTTCGCTCACTTGGTGCAGGCCAGGTGCCTGCCAATTCTGCACATTGTACCTATGCCTGTCTATCCGTGGAGCTATCTGTATACGTGCAGATTTAACGACACCGGTACTATCAACACTAATACTAAAGCCTATGCTACCTGGAACACCACTTTCCTGCCTAGTATAGTTACTAGAAGTATATTTATCCTTGATTTCATATATCACAACATATTTCGTGTAAGAATCTGCTGTAGTACCATCCCTGTAGCTTACAGCTTCACTAAGCTGGTAATATTTACCTATCAACTCCCAAGGCATAAAGCTACCTGCCAATTTAGCCGCTTCATCTAAGGACACATTAGGCTTACTCTTCATATTAGAAAAATAAATCTCGATATTATGTATTATCTTTTGCGATGATGCTCCTCCAGGAGCCGCGTCGCTTGCACCAGCCAGCCACGAGGCATTTGTTAAATCTCTCGTATATGTCACAAAGTGTAATATCGTCTCATTAGTGTACTCCTTGTCCAATTTCACAATATTACCATAGCCTTCATAAAAGTCTATTACAGACTGGCCAGTAGAAAGCAGACCCGGATGTCCTGCCTTTTGCAAAAGAGCCATATCTGTAATACTGCTGTCGCGTTTATAACTGCTGTCAGAAACCTTTGACTCACCACCCATAAACATACAGCTACCAATCGCCAAAACAAAAATAATTAATGGTATCAAACAACCCCAAGCAGGCTTTTTCTCTGGCAGATCATCAGCTGGTGATACTGAAAAATCAGGTACATCAAATTTATAATCGGCTTCATAGTTAAAATTATAAATATTATAGGTACCATCATTCGACAGAACGTGTATAGTACCACAATGATTGCAAACGTAGCAATCGTCCTCACGGTGAAAATCATTACTACCACAGTTTTTACAGGTCAATTTTTCAAAAGTCATTCTTCTCACCTCTATCAACCATCAGCCCATCTGCAGCAAATCATCATTTAAGCAAAAGCTCAACAGATTTCATTACAATTATACAATAATACATAGCCAAAGTCTGTCCAAGAATAATTGCATCCTTATATTTTCTTGTATAAGCTTATCGTAGTCTTAAAGCTTTCAAACCGGCACTATGCAAATCTTTCTACAAAATTCAATTACTGTAAGCAACGACTACATCTATAAAAAACACCCCAGCCCACAACAGGGCTAGGGCGACAGTCAATATACAGTTTAGTGCTTTGCGCTCTCCTCCGGAAATTTGGGACGTGGGAAATTAGGTCCAGACGGCTTGAGCGTAAAGCCGCGGCCAAAAACATCATTAACATCGCTGATAATCATAAAGGCACCAGGATCAATTTCGCGCACAATGGAGCGCACCTTTGCCAGCTGCGTCAGCTTGATAACAACAAAAACCAGCTCACGGTGCTGATGTGTAAAGCAGCCCTCGCCACTGATATAGGTGACACCACGGCCCACAACCTTAATGATGGCCTCAGCAATCTCCTCATAATGCTCACTAATGATGATGACCTTCTTTTTGTAATCAAAGCCTGTAATAAAGGCATTACAGCTTTTGCTCATAATGAAAAAGGTCAGTAATGTATACAGCACAGGCTCAATGCCAAAGAATGACACACTAGCCAAAAGCAGACAGATATTAAAAGCAAATCCTGTAGTACTGATTGGGATAGAATAACGCTTCTGGATGATGGCACCAACGATATCCGTACCACCGCTGGAGCCTCCCACGCGATACATAAACGAGGCACCTATGCCATAAAGCACGCCACCTGCAATACAGGCCAAAAGCTTATCGTGCACAACGGTATAGGCAGAAAGAAAATGAAAAAAATCCAGCGAAGCCGAAAAAACGATAATGCCATAAAGCGTGCTAATGCAATATTCCCTGTCCATATACTTATAGGCCAGGAAAAATAGCGGTATATTACAAATAAAACTTGTAACACCCATAGGCAGAGCGGCAATGTAGTACGCCAGTACCGCCACACCGCCAACGCCGCCACTTAGCATTTTGTTGGGCATATAAAAGGTATTCATAGCAACGCCCATAATCGCACACCCCAACGTTACCATAAAATAATGATACAGCTTTTTTTTAATTACAGGGTTCATGATCTTCTCCTTTGTAAGCTAATTACTCCCTCTATATTGTAACATTTTATACAACAAAGGCAATATGCAAATAATTTTAGTGAATCTTTTCCCGAACGTTCGAAAAAAATCTTGCTATGCAGGCTCAAGAAGTATAAAATAATACTGTATACAAGATTAGGCAGGTGAACAAAAATGATTAAGCAAGTAAAGGAAACGGCATATGCCAAAATAAATTTAGGTCTGGATATCATCGGCAGGCGTGATGACGGCTACCACGAGGTAAGCATGATTATGCAAAGCGTCGGCCTGTGTGATGAGATTGTGATTACTAAGGGAAGCGGCATTCAGGTTAGCAGCAATCTGCACAACCTCAGCTGCGGTCCTGATAACCTGGCGTACAGAGCGGCGGCTCTCCTGGCAGGTCATTGCAATATTACTCCGAACGTTCACATCGCCTTGAACAAAAAAATTTTTCTGGCCGCAGGCCTTGCTGGCGGTAGCAGTGATGCTGCTGCCGTTTTACGCGGTTTAAACCGTTATTGGGACCTAAACCTGGAAAATTATGAGCTGGAACAGCTGGGAGCACAGCTGGGCAGCGATATACCCTTTTGCATTGAGGGCGGTACGATGCTGGCAACAGGTCGCGGCGAGGTATTAACAAAGCTTTCAGACCTGCCAACTACCTGGGTTGTTTTGGCAAAGCCCAAGGGGCTGGAAATTTCTACTGCCTGGGTTTACCAGCATTATAACCGTGGGCGCGTGGTACACGCTCCCTGCATCTGGCAGCTGCAGGCACATTTGCCGTCCGGAGCTGCAGCCATCACCCCCTACATGGGCAACGTACTAGAAACAGTCACCATCCCGGCACACCCCGTGATCGCCTCTATTAAGGCGAAAATGCTGGGAGCTGGTGCTGCCTATGCTCTTATGAGCGGCAGCGGTCCCACCGTGTTCGGCCTTGCGCCTGACAAGGATACTGCCCTGCGCGTGGAGCAGGCACTAGCAGACTTTGCTGTGGAAACAGCAGTTACTACAACTATCGGGAGGAGAGATTAACATGTCCGGTCATTTGCAGCCAATTAAGCTAGACAGCTATAAACCCCTACGCGAGCTTGTCTGTGAAAATATACGTCAGGCTATTATCGATGGCACCTTTAGTCCCGGTGAGCGCTTGATGGAAATCCAGCTGGCCGACGAGATGGGTGTCAGCCGCACCCCCGTGCGTGAAGCTATCCGCAAGCTGGAGCTTGAAGGCTTTGTGGTTATGATTCCGCGCCGTGGCACCTATGTTGCTGATATTTCCATTAAGGATATCACCGAAATTTACGAAATCCGCATCAGTCTGGATATCCTGGCAGCAGGCTTGGCGGCAGAGCGTATTACAGACGAGGAGCTGGAGAGCCTGAGCGGCTACCTGATGGAAATCGGCCAGCACATTGCCAATAATGATATGGATAAAATCGTTGAGGTAGATACCGCCTTTCACGATGTTTTATACACTGCCAGCCGCAACGAGCGTCTGCGCAGCATCATCAATAACCTACGCGAGCAGATGACCAGCATCCGCGGCCGTTCCATGAGCTACCCCGGGCGCCTTGTGGAAACTATGGACGAGCACCGTAATCTGGTAGAGGCTATTGCTTCCCATGACGTAGAGCGTGCGCAATACGCTGCCCGCATCCACCTGGAAAATGCAGAACACACTCTTATGCGCTCACTGACAGAACATCTGCCAAAGAAGAAGGCGAAATAATGTCTCCTACTACAGATGAAGCAATAATGCAGCCAGCTGCTGCAGCCCCGGTCGATGCCTTTATTCTGGCAGGAGGCTGCAGCCCCTGGCTCATGGAATACGCAGGCACGCAGTACCGTTGTCTGGCACAATTAGCCGGCAAGCGTCTTGTTGATTACATAATTGACGCCCTGCGATCCAGCGGACGCATCCGCCGCATCGCAGTAGCTGCCAAGCCTGAAGCTATGGCGCAGCTGGCAGGAACACTAGATGATGACGTTATCCTGTGCGAGGCCGAGGGTGACCTGCCTGCAACAGCCTACGCTGCTGCCCGTGCCTTGGGAGATGATGCCAGTGCTAAGCTTTTGGGAGTATGCGATGATATCCCTCTGCTCACACCGCTGGCTGTGCGTGATTTTTTAGCTGCCTGTGATGCCTATCCAGAGGGGCAGCTCTATTACCCTATTATCCCCAAGGATGCCTGTCTGGCAAAATTTCCACAGGCCAGACGCACCTACGGTAAAATAAGCGACGGCATCTTTACCGGCGGCAACATGATGCTGGTAGCAAGGGACGTCATACCACGCGGTCAGGAAAAAGCCCGCGAAATTTTTACCCGCCGCAAATCGCCCTTCAAGCTATGTAATTGGCTGGGGTGGAGCTTTGTGCTAAAGCTTTTATGTCACCGTCTGACACTAAAGGCTGCCGAAGCGCGCACCAGCGAGCTTTTAGAAATGTGTTGCAAGGCTATTATCACCAGGCACGCATGTATTGGTATGGATATAGATAAACCAAGTGATTTAGAATTGGCAAGGAGGACGGTTACATATGGTCAAAGCCAAAAGAATTGAGCGTGTTGCCGCGCTAAGCAAGCTTTTAGCCGATCACCCATATCGGCTGTTTTCATTTTCTTTTTTTTGTAAAAAATTCGTCATCGCTAAATCCACTCTCAGCGAGGATGTGTTGGCAGTAAAATCCGGCTTGGAGCTTTACGGCCTAGGCAGAGTGGAAACGGTCTCCGGCGCTGCCGGCGGTGTGCGTTTCATTCCCTGCCACCTGCCGGAGGATGATAAAGCCTTTTTAGAGGAGCTGGCAGGCCGCTTAACATCCCCGGAGCGTATTTTAGCCGGCGGCATGCTGTATATTACAGATATTTTGTGTCACCCTGAAACCATAGTGCGTTTGGGAGAAATTTTTATGCTGCGCCTGCAGGAGCTTGCTCCTGACTGCGTCATGACAGTGGAAACTAGCGGCATACCACTAGCTATGCAGGTAGCACGGGCCTTTAACGTTCCCCTGGTCATCGCCCGTCATAACAACAGTGATATCACTGTCGGCAGCACCGTAAACATCAACTATGTCAGCGGCTCCACCAAGGCTATCCAAACAATGGCTATGCCCAAGCGGGCCCTGCAGCCAGGCAGCCGCGTGCTCATTGTTGATGACGTTATGAAGGGCGGCGGCACTGCCAAGGGTATGGAAGCACTGGCACACGAGGTAGGCGCCCAGGTTGTCGGCAAGGCCTTTTTGATTGCCACTGCCACTCCACAGCGCAAGCTTATAGATAATTACACAGCCTTCTTCACACTACATAACGTGGACGAGGAAAACCAGCTTGTAGAGCTGAATATAAACGAATAAACAGAAGGAAGGAAGAATAAATTATGTCTAATATAGTAGCAATAATCCTTGCCGCAGGCAAGGGTACCAGGATGCGCAGCAAATACCCCAAGGTGCTGCACAAGGTTGGTGGCAAGCCGATGCTGCAGCATGTGATTGATGCTGCCACAGCTGCCGGCGCACAAAAAAAGGTTATCATCGTAGGCCATGAAGCTGAAATGGTTGAAGCCATGGTTGGCACCCAGGGCACTATCGCCCTGCAGGCCGAGCAGCTTGGCACAGGCCACGCCGTTATGCAGACAGCCGAAGCCTTAAAGGGCTTTAGCGGCACTGCGCTCATCCTGTGCGGCGATACACCGCTGCTTGACGGCGAGGAGCTAAAGAAGTTCTGCGAGGCGCATCAGGCCAGCGGCGCTGCTGCTACCGTACTCACTGCCATCATGGATGATCCCTTTGGCTACGGCCGCATTATCCGCGATGCTAACGGCAACGTACAGGGCATTGTTGAGCAAAAGGACGCTACTGACGAGCAAAAGGCTATCCGTGAAATCAACACCGGTATTTACTGCATGGAATGCCCGCAGATGTTTGACGTACTGGCAACACTCACCAATGACAACGCCCAGGGCGAATATTATCTGACAGATGTTCTGCAAAAGCTGAACGCTGCAGGCGCCAAGGTCGGTGGCGTTTCCACCGCCGATAGCGACATGGTTATGGGCATTAACTCCCGTAAGCAGCTTTCTGTAGCAGAAGGCGTAATGCGCCAACGCATTTTAGACAAGCTGATGGATGCAGGCGTAACCATTATGGATCCTGCCAGCACCTTCATCGAAGCCAGCGTAAAAATCGGTCGCGACACCATTATCTACCCCTACACCTGGCTCGAGGGCAGCACAGAAATCGGTGAGGACTGCGAAATCGGTCCTAACGCCCGCTTTACCAACGTAAAAATCGGTGACGACAACCACCTGCAATTTATCTATGGTCATGACTGCGAGGTTAAAAACCATGTGACCGCAGGTCCTTATGTACACCTGCGTCCTGACACCGTTATCGGCGACAAGGTTAAGATTGGCAACTATGTAGAGGTAAAAAACTCCAACGTCGGCACAGGCACCAAGCTGCCGCATCTGACGTACATCGGTGACAGTGATATCGGCAGCGGTGTTAACATGGGCTGTGGCTGCATCACCGTCAACTACGACGGCAAGAAGAAGCACCGCACCGTCATCGGCGACAATGCCTTTGTCGGCTGCAACACCAACCTGGTTGCTCCTGTAACCGTACAGGCCAACACCTACATCGGTGCCGGCAGCACCATTACCAAGGAGGTTCCCGAAAACGCCTTGGCCATCGCCCGTGCTCACCAAAAGAATATCGAGGGCTGGGCTGAAAAGTACAGAAACGGGAAGTAATTTCTGTCAAAAAGTTTACACATGGCACTAAGATAGTGTATAATTAAACGTGGATTAAATTTGACTCTCACACGAGAAAAACAACAAACAAGGTGATTTTGGAGGGATTGGACATGTTGTCTGACGAAAATAAGCTTAGAATATTTACCGGTAATGCAAATCCTGATTTGGCACGCGAAATTGCTGCTTATCTGGGAACCACCGTTGGTGATTCTGTAGTTAACCGCTTCAACAACGGCGAAATTCAGGTTATGATTAACGAAAGCGTTCGCGGCAAGGATATCTTTATTGTACAGCCTACCTGCGGTCCTATCGTTAACGACAACGTTATGGAGCTTTTGATTATGGCTGACGCCTTTAAACGTGCCAGCGCCAATCACATTACTGCCGTTATCCCTTATTATGGCTATGCACGCCAGGACCGCAAGGCCCGCGGCCGTGAGCCTATCACAGCCAAGCTGATGGCAGATCTTTTGGAGACTGCAGGTATTACCCGCGTAGTAACGATTGACCTGCATGCTGCCCAAATTCAAGGCTTCTTCAATATCCCCTTTGACCATATGCCCGGCGGCCCGCTGCTGGCAGAATATATCAAATCCAAAAACCTGGAGGACATGGTTGTTATTTCTCCGGACCTTGGCGGTGTAAGCCGTGCCCGTGGCTTTGCCGAAATTTTGAACGCACCGATGGCTATCATCGACAAGCGTCGTCCTGAACCCGGTGTTGCCGAGGTTATGAACCTGATTGGCGATGTTAAGGGCAAAACCTGTATTTTGGTTGATGATATGGTTGATACTGCAGGCTCTTTGACCGAGGGCGCACGTGCGCTGAAAAAATTCGGTGCTAAAGCTATTTATGCCTGCTGCACCCATCCTATTCTCACCGATCCTGCGCTTTCCCGCATTGCGCAATCCGACATCA
Organism: Segatella copri; assembly: GCA_963597755.1. Lineage (GTDB taxonomy): Bacteria > Bacillota > Negativicutes > Acidaminococcales > Acidaminococcaceae > Phascolarctobacterium_A. The sequence goes on along the minus strand of CAVBQX010000009.1, from coordinate 21,688 downwards.
GTGAGCTGGTTGTTACCAACACCATTCCGCTGCCTCCTTCCAAAAAGCATCCTAAAATCAAGGTACTTTCTATTGCGCCGATTTTGGCAGAAACCATTCTGCGCATTTACAATGACTGGTCTGTAAGCCAATTGTTCGACATTAAGAAATAATTGCATTGCAAAAAGGCTTGCCAATGGCAAGCCTTTTTCTTTAAGCAGCAACTGGCTGATTTTTTAGGAGAACCCATGCGTATAATTTATATTCTCATTATCTGCTCCCTTATAGGAAGTGTAGCATTATGGTTGGGGCACTTTCAAAAGCTATCCAAGCGCAACGCAGTGCTCACCTGCCTTACAAGCCTGACTCTTGCAGGCAGTCTGCTGCTATTGGCAGTACTGCCTGGCAACAGCTTTTATGGTAGGGTGCTGACACACGCGCAAAATACCCATGGGCGCAAGCTCATCGCCCTCACCTTTGACGATGGCCCTTATCCACCCTATACCCAAAAGCTGTTAGCACTTTTAGCAGAAAAAAACGTACACGCTACATTTTTTATGGTGGGTGAAAATGCTGCCCAGCACCCGGAGATTGTCCGCAAGGTGCAGGCACAAGGACACCAAATCGCCCTGCACGCAGGCAGACATCAGGACCTGCTAAAGCTGAGCGCTGATGAAACAGCAAGCAACATAGCCTACGGCAAGCAAACTTTAGAATCCATAACAGGCAGGCAGGTGCGTTATATGCGGCCGCCTCACGGCTTTAAGGATTGGAGCGTAGTGCACGCCATCAATAGTGCTAATCTTGAAATTGTCAATTGGAGCATCATCCCCCGCGACTGGACCAACCCCGGCGTTCAGGTAATCGCTGACCGTGTCTGCGAGGACGCTACCCCTGGCGCCATTGTGCTGCTGCATGATGGCGACAGCCCTAAAATGCAGGCACCACGCGACCAGACTATTGAAGCGACAGGCATTATTATTGACACATTACGTGCTCAGGGATATGAATTCGTGACAATAGAAGATTTGTGAGCAATAATTATATATCCTCTTATTGATGTTTATCCATACGAAAGGAGCATTAACACATGAAACTAATTGTCGGCCTTGGCAACATTGGCCGTGAATACGAAAACACCCGCCACAACATTGGCTTTATGGTAGTAGATGAGCTGGCGCGCCGCTTAGGCATAAGCTTTGGCAAGGAGGACCGCAGTGCCTACATGGCCGAATACCGTGCTCCCGAGAAAATACTCATTATTAAACCCACCACCTATATGAACCTCAGCGGTATCGCTGTCGGTGCCTACGCTAACTTTTATCATATCGACCCCGATAACATTGCCGTAATTCAGGACGATATGGATATGCCTGTAGGGCAGCTGCGCATCCGCCGCAAGGGCAATGCCGGTGGACACAACGGCATTAAATCCATTACCGAGCACCTGGGAACTAGTGAATTTCCACGTTTCAAAATCGGTATAGGTCACCCCGCACGCAACAATAAAGCTGTTATCAGCCATGTACTGCACCCCTTCCAGGGCGACGACAAAACTGCTATAGAAGGAGCAGTAAAGGAAATGGCCACTGCCCTGGAGGAATGGATAAAAACAGATGATATTGAACAGGTTATGCAGGATCATAACAAGAAAAAGACCAAGCTGGAAAAGACAGAAGCCTGACGCATCACAAAAGAACTAGCAGGAGCAAAGTTGCTCAAGCTAGTTCTTTTTGGTTATGCAATGTAAATCTTAAGGATTAATATAGGCAGGGGTAGCAATGGGAGCAGCAGCACCTATATCAGGAGTCAGTGTCACATTTCCCTTTAAAACGATATTGTTCGCCAAAACAAAGCCGTTAATGCTACTGCCTGCGCCAATAGTTACTGTACCCTTGGCCATTATCAACGCCTGTGAAAGCTTCACATTGCTACCAAGGGTGATGTCTCCGTTTTCACTGATAAGCACAAGTCTGTCCGGAAACTGCGAACCTGCAGGTATGGTTATAAATCCCTGCTTCGCCAGCAGGGTCTGCCCACGCAGCCCCTTGCTGCTACCCAGACTGAGAGTGCTGTTTGTATTGATGTAATAAAAACGGGAGCTGAAGCCTTCGTCCTCCACTGTCTTTTGACTAATAGCATTGGGGCATTTACCTTTTAAAAAGCTTACCTCAGGCAGTGTTACTTCTTCTATGCTTGTATATAATGCTGCCCGAGAAAGATAATCTGCTCCCTCCAGCTTACGTGCAGCCAAACAGGAGGCTGCTGCCATTTCCTGCAAGGACGTTAAAAAATTCACCTGGAGTCTACACATATGCTGCACTGTGCCAACATCAACAGCACTTGCCCTAACCTCCAAAAAATTAACCTGTCCATCTGTACTATAAGTACTTTGGCATGTTGCCTTTACCGCCAGCTTACCTGGCTGCAGCAATCCCTCATAGCACAGTGCCTCGCCTGCCGGCTGCAAGCTTTCGCTTTTAGCTAAAAAAACTGACGCACACAGCTGCCGCAGCTGCTGATCACGGATAAACTCCAGCTCACGCTCATAGGCCTTACCTGAATATAACAGCACCAGCTGAGCACACAGCAAAAGTATTAACGCCAACATTACACAAGGCAGACCAATTGCACCTCTTTCATTAACCATCATCTGCTATCACCGCATTATAGCAGGTAAAGTAATGCACAACCTGCCGCTCCGACTTATTTATAGACAGCGTATAACTCAATCTCAGCAGATGCTCCGCCAATCGCTGTACCTGCCAATTGCTTACGTCCACCTCTGCCAATGACACAGGGTTGATACCCGTACCCTTACCTGTACGTGTACGCAGATACACTCCCCTACTATCAGCGTAAAGGGTATATTGCTTATTTCCCTGTATACCGCTATAGTTGATTTTAGCACCACTCTGCAAGGTGATGCTCTGCGCATCATAGGCTAACGCTTTTTCTAATTGCGCAGCTATGTGTCTTTCTGCCTCCTGCAGCTGCCAGCCATCATGCAAGGCACTAATAGTATAGCGCAGACTAGAAGTAGCGTTAAATGCCAGCGTCAGCGTCAATAGCGCCACCATAAACGCCAGCACCAGCTCCAGCAAGAGATACCCCCGCTGCAGGCGCCTGTGCCCGGATAAGCGTATATTGGGCCTTACCATAGCTTGCCTGCACCTCCAGTATCATCCATCCCTGCTTTTGCAACCTGCTTTGCGTCACTATTACTCTATCGCAGTAATTTTCACCAGATGCAACCTGCTGCGCCGCCGTTGCACATTCTGATAGCTGCCGGCCCTGCTGCATAATAGCAGACGCACGATAAAGACTACTTACAGCCATCGTCAAAAGTATTGCCGCCAGACACATGTACACTAATTCCTGCAGCAGTAAAAAGCCTTTACTGCTTTTCATAAACCGTCACCCTGCCCGTAACAGGCTGCACCGTTAAAAGATAACTGCCGTCAGTAAGCTGGCTGTGGCGCAGGCGATAGCTGCCGCTGGCTGTCGGGTTGCCATTTTCACTGTAGCTCAATATCTTCATCTGTGAATCCCCCTCCAGCGTTACATCAGTAAACTGGACCCGCCTGTCCACCTTATTGTTGCGATAAAGTATATAGCCATACTTATTGCTGCTGCTAAGCCTCAGAGTGTACATATTGTTCTGTGCCTGAAACATTGTCTGCTGCTGCATATTTCGTATATCAGCCGCCATAGTATAGGCCGCCAGACGCAGCTGCTCCTTGTAATATTGGCGCGCTAATGGTGCGTTACAGAAAGCCAAAGCAGTAAACAACATACCTAGACAGCCACATAGCAGCAGCAGTTCCGTCAGTAAATAACCGTTAGGCTTATTATTCACCAGTTGCCTTGCTGCCGGAAGATGTTACATCCACACCCTTAGTGTTTTTGCCACTAAGTGTATAGGTACCTGCATCTGCATTTGGGGTATAGGTAAGTGCATCACCCTTGGCATCCTTAAATTCGAGCTTACCGCCCAGATAATCGCCGTCTAAATCAGTCAGCGCCGTAGGCACCTTCCCTTCTTCCATCCTGTAAAGCTGGATAGCCTGATCTATTGTCGCCAAGTCATTTTGCAAGCGGGCATTTTTCACCTTATCGTTTGCCCCGGAAAGCGAAGGCATAAGCATCGTCGCCATAATACCGATAAGCGCTGCCGCCGCCACAACCTCAATCAAAGTAAAGCCACCCTGTTTCCGCATTGTTTTTAACATAACCGCACCTCCATAAATTATTCCGGCATTGCCGAAAGCATCTCAAATAGCGGACCGATAACCAGGCAGACGATTCCCGCTATAATAACCGCCGCCAGTAAAAGCAGCAAAGGTACAAGCAACTGCTTGAGCCGTTCCAACTGCTGCTCAAGCCTCTGTTCACCTGCTGCCACTGCCTGCTGCAGCATCTGCGGCAGACAACCTGTTGACGCACCCACGCACACCAGCTCTAGCACCAACGGCGTAAATACACCCTTTGCTCCTGCTGCAGCCTGTTCAATGGCAATGCCACGCTGCAGCCTGCTGTTTAAAAGCTGCAGCTGCCGCACGTACTGCGCATCATCTATAGCCTCTGCGGCTATAGCAACCGCCCTTGTAATTTGCAGCCCACTTTCTAAAAGCAGAGCCAACAGCCTGCAAAGACGCACCTCTTGTAAAAGAGCATGAAAATTACCGCTAAGTGCGCTACGCAAAAAGCATTGTAGCAAACTTTTTCCTCCTGCCCAAAGTAAGGCAAGCATCGCTATGAACCCGGCCGCTACCACCAGCGGCCAGCTGGTCATAAATTGCTTGACAGCTAACAGAACCGACAGGCCACCACTAGTCTGCACTCCCATTGCGGCATAGGCATCTGCCAATACCGGCAGGATGTAGAGCACAAACAGCAACAGCACGCACACTGATAGCAAAAGTAAAATAGCAGGATAAGTGACAGCCTGCATAACAAACTGCCGCAGCTTGTGCTGTTTTGTGTAAAACGCCGCCAGCTGCTGCAAAACAACTGCCAGCTCGCCGCTTTCTTCACCAACTGCCACCAATGTTACTGCCAGATGGCTAAACTGTGTCTGCTCCAAACTCATGGCCTGCGCCAGACTGCTACCACGACGCAAGCTTTGTTGCAAACGGTAGCACACCAACGCCTGAGCCGGCTTTGTATGCTGCTGCAAAAGCGCCAATCCCGACAATAGCGGCAAACCACTTTGTAAAATCACCGCCAGCTGCTGGTAGAAGGCAGCCTGCTGCTGCAAGGACGCGCAACGTCTAAGCCATATTTTCATCACCCCCACAGCTCCGATTATATTCAAAGCCTGCAAAACACGTACAATTAGTTTTTCGGCAAGTGTGAAATCATCGCGGCTGATTTGTGTCAATATTGTGTCTTCTTAAGCAAAAAAGCCCTGCACCCCCAATTTCCTTGGAGTTACAGAGCTTCTACCTGCTGTAAATTTTCTAAATATTGTTTGCGATTTATCCCTAAAATACTAGCTAAAGCCGGCCGTTTTACTCACGTCCGTGACGTAACCACACCAAGGCGCTGATAATACAAAGTACTATACCGGCAACTACAAACAGGCTCTTAAGCGGAGCATAGGTAGCAATAAAGCCACCAATCAGCGGGCCCATCATAGAGCCAAACTGCTGCGCGCTGAACATAAAGCCAAACACACGACCTCTCTGGTCTGCATCCGTATTGCTGGCCAAAATGGCACTCAAAGACGGCTGAATGCCTGCACAACACAAGCCATAGCAAAAGTTGCACACACAAAACAGCAACAGCGTCTGCGGCACTGCCACCACACAGCTCATAATACCAGATAGCAGCGTTGTCGCACACAAAGCCTTATAAAAACCATAATCTTGGCCAAAGCGTCCCCAGCTTGGCGCTGTCAACGCGCTAGCTATGCCTACAAGCGAAAAGGCTACGCCGGATAAGAAAATCAAATTACCCTCACCATGATTCAGCTCTGCAACATACAGGCTGAGTATCGGCTGTATCAAAAGAATGACCATCTGCGCAATTGCGACGTATACCAGCGTTTCACGCACTACAGGCTGCTTTAACAGCTGCACCCTCGGCTTTTCCTCCGCCTGCTTTTTTACCGGCATGGGCTTAGGCGGCTCCGGGATATAAAACATAAACACTAGCGTTATAATTGTCAGCAATGAGCCTGCAACGAAAAACGACGCACGCATACCAAAAAGTGTAGCCAGCGAGCCACCTACAAGCGGTCCCACAACGTTGCCGCAGGTGAGGCCCGCCTGCAAAATTCCCAAGCTCACGCCCAACTTATCAATTGGTACCAGGCTGGTGGCAATAGCCAGGCACACGCTCCACAGCCCTGCAGCAAAGCCTTGGATGACACGCACGCCAAACATCTGCTCCGGACTAGTTACCAAACCTCCCAGAAAGTAGGAGATAGCAAGACCTGCACCAGCACGCATGGCCATCATCTTCTTGCCCTTGGTGTCGGCCATCTTACCCCAGATGGGAGCCATAATCCCACCTATCAAAAATGTTATGGAAAAAATAGCGCCATTCCACATTTTTACGTCATCAGCGCTTACACCCAGCTCGTTCATCAAATACATGGGCAAAAACGGTATGAGCATAGTATAGCCTGCAGCCATCATCACTACATTAGCTGTAAGGATGCCCAAAATTATCTTCCAGTTTTTCACAATATACACCTCTTTTTAGGAACAAAAAACCGCGGGCTTATAGCTCCCACGGCTCATCTATCCGAACGCAGCCTATGCTGCGCCGCTCCCTCTTTCTCTACGATACAAGTATAACGCAACTAGAAATGCTTGTCAACGAAACTAAAACAGGGCAGCACCTTTACCGTACTACCCTGCCTCAATCACATATTTATACCGATTACTTTTTGTCTGCCGCCTTAGTTTCTTCCTGTTTTTGCGGCAGCATTACACTAAAATCTCTCAATGTTGCCTTTTCGCCGTTCAGCTCGAACAGATATACAAAACGGGCTGCAGGTATCTTTTCTGCTGTTACCTGATACAGCAGAACATCTGCATTCTTATGCTTTTCTACAACAATGAGCTGGTTAGTAGTCAGCTTGCCAAAATCTTTAGCAATCTGAGCTTGGAAATTGCTGTAGGTCTTTTCGTCCCAGTTCTTCTTCATTTCATCAGTCATAACGGAGCTTATTGTGTTATAATTGCCACCAGCAAGAAACTTAGCAGCAATTGCTTCTTCTGCATCCAACACCTTGCCGTTAGAAGCACTGCATACAGCGCTGATAGCAAGCATCATCATCATTATAACCATCATAACTATTTTTTTCATTGGAATATCCTCCTCTAAGCTAAAAGCTGCTCTAATTATAGTCTTTTACACAGCTAAGTGCAAGCAGCAAGAAAAATTTCACATTATATTTGCCAAATTATTGTATAAAATAAAACACTGTGGTTACAGCTATCACAAATTTGCATCCTTCCATGCGCCTAACAGTCTGCCAAAGGCTTCCCACTGTGACGGCAACGCCTCCAGTGCTGCGTCAGCCTTAGCCTGTCCCCAGCCGCTAAATAAAGCAACCTCATAGCGTAGGTCTGCATTTTTAGGGTGAGCTGCCAGCAATTGTTGTAACAGCAAAGTATTAATATAATCATCATGCAAAAGCCCCAGCGCATCCTGCAAATACTTCAGACTGCGCAAAAGACGCGGCTCCGCTGCCAGCTCCGGCACACTTTGCAGCGCATAACGAAAGCGTTTAAGCTTGATACGGATGCGGTGCAGCTGTTCCATATCACGCAAATCAGGATATTTCTCGGGCAGTTCCATCAGCTTGTCATACCACTGGCCAAAACGATGCGATAAAAACTCTGCCAATGTGAACTGTTTGGCAGGCTGCGGTACGCTATACAGCCACAAAAGCAGCTGCGCCAGCTCCAATGTCAGACGGTTTAGCTTCAGATTGCGCAATGCCTTTTGTGCAGCTGCCACACGAAGCTTTTGCAAAAGCTCCGTCAGCTGCGGTACAGTTTCATCCTTCTCCTCCCCGCCCCTGAGCCTGCTACAGGTGTGTAACAATACATCGTACTCACGCACATCACTCAACAGATTGGTGCGCGCTTTTAAGACACCCTGCCAGTGCGTTGCCTCCTCCTGCGATAAAAGCGGCTTGCACAGCGTCAAAAGTGACCGCAGCCGCCGCAGCTTTACGCGCAATTGACGCATAAGCGTCTTTTCCGCACCACGCAGCAAAATTTCCTGCCACAGCTTGCTGACATAATAAACCTGCCACGGAAGGTGACAATACAGCACGCTCATAGCATTGTCTTCATCATAGGCCGCCAGCCGTTTTTGATCAAAGCAGCCACGCAACTGATCTAAACGCTGCGAAAGCTCCGGCTCCTCCAACACAAATTTTATCCGCGCCGCCAAAAGCCTTGGCAACAGCTCCGCTACTAATGCCACAGCCTTGGCATTAGTACCCTCAAACTCCAGAATAATATCTGCCACCGGCAAAAGCTTATCGCTCACCAAAAGCACGCCCCAGGCACACTCCACACGCCAGCCATCGGTATTTTGCGGCACGAAGCGCGTCAGCCGGTATTTATACATATCATTGTCATTAAAATATTTTTCTTTAAGCCTTACCTTCGTTTTGCACGCAGGCAGCAACCTTTTCAGCAAATTTAAAAGCTGTGCCTGGTGCTTGACCTCCAGTCCGTGCAAACACAGCCTATGCTTCATCAAATCACCTGCTTATTTAATTATTTGTCCTTCACCTGTGCCGGCATAGGCTCGCCGGTAAGAGCTGCTATGATATTGTCCACCGTCAAAAGTGCCATAGCATCACGGGTTTCTACCGTGGCACTGGCCATATGCGGCGTAACAGTCACGTTTGGCAAAGTCAGCAGCTTGTGTTCACCAGGCAAAGGCTCAGGGTCAGTAACATCCATAGCTGCATAGGCCAAATGTCCACTAACCAGCGCATCATACATTGCATCAGTATCAACAACAGCACCGCGGCTGATATTAATCAGACGCGCGCCCTGCTTCATCTTAGCAAAGGCAGCAGCATCCAGCAAATGTCTGGTAGAAGGATTCAAATTGACCGCCAGCATTACAAAATCTGCCCTCGCCAGCAAATCATCCAAGCTTACATACTCTGCACCTAACTGAGCATCATCCTGACGCTGGTGGCGGTTGTGATAAATGACATGCATTTTGCTAGCCTGGGCACGCCTGGCGATAGCACTGCCAATATCACCCATACCAATGATGCCTATTACCTTATGCGCCAAATCCGTCGTCAGGCCAAAAGGTTTGCGTTGCCCCCACAGCCCCTGTTTAACATGGGCATCTGCCTGCACAATATGGCGTGCACTGTCCAAAAGCAGTGCATAAGCCAAATCAGCTACGGCATCAACCAATACACCAGGCGTATTACCGACTAAAATACCACGCTCAGCACAGGCCGCCAAATCTACATTGTCATAGCCCACCATGGCCTGGGCAATAACCTTCAGCTTAGGTGCCTTATCCAAAAGCTCGGCTGTAAAGCGCACGTTGCCTGTAGAATATACAGCATCAGCCACTGCCAGACGCGCCTCCAGCTCTTCCTTAGGTATGCGTCCACCCTGCTGCCAATCCAGCAGGTTCACCATGTTTTTTAATTTTTCATGGGCACAGGGACGCAGCTTTCCCGTCGCCACAACTGTAAATTGTTTCAAATCCACCATGTCGGTCCCCCTTGCGTATATCAATATCTGTTGGGAAATTTACTTACAGGCAAAATTTCCAGCCAGTAATTATCCGGGTCTGTAATAAAGTATATCCCCATAGCCTCGTTTTCATAACAGATGCAGCCCATTTCCTTATGCTTAGCATGTGCTGCTTCATAATCATCCACCAAAAAAGCCAGATGGAACTCGTTCTCCCCCAGGTTATAAGGCTCCTTGCGGTCACGCAGCCAAGTGAGCTCTAAAAGATGCGGTGTCTTGCCGTCTGTCAGATATACAAGCGTAAAGCTGCCATCATCTGCCACCTTGCGCTTGTATTCCGTCAAACCCAATGCTTCTTCATAAAACTTCAAGCTCTTTTCTAAATCAAGTACGTTAAAATTGTTATGGGCAAAAGTAAATTGCATTTTCTCCACCTCGTTTATATTTTAAATTAAAAAAAGACAACCTGCTTTAAGAGCAACGCCGCCAGGGCAATCCCCGCCGCCAGCTTGCCGATGATAGCCAAAAAACGCATTTTTGCCGCTGCCAACGCCAACTGTATCGCATCTGCGGAAATTCCCGTACGTGCCAGCTCGTAAGCAAAAGCACTGATAAAGGCTCCTGCCATACCACCCAAAAGCGAACCTAAAATAGGAAATACCAGCGTACCTAAAATGGTGCCGATAAAGCCGCCCAAAGCAATAATAAACACCGCTCCCCAGGAAACCTTTTTGCGTTTAATACCAAACAGCTCCACGCAAAACTCCCAGCATTCGCCAACAACATAAATCAAAACCATTGCTGAAAGCAATCTGCCGTTAAAATATAACACTTCGTCAAAAAAGGCAAAGACCAGCGAAGTAAGCAGTAAAAGGGTATTGCCAGGCAAATCAAAAATTGTCAGTACAGGTCCCAAAATAGCTACACAAATTGCAAACGTGCGCTCAACCAGCAGTTCCATAATTATCCTCCGTATATGTATATCGAACTAATTATACCACATTCAACTACACACAAGGATAATAAAGTGTCACGAGAATTAGAAATAAATGTAAAATCATTGTGCACGAGTGTATAAAATGTTAAAATTATAAGGAAATCAAAATATTCAAGGAGGTTCCCCGTGAACGACATATTAATCACCCTCAGGCCCTGGTACCCATCTATCAGTGCCTTTCTCTTTTTTACAATTATACGTTATATTTACAAAAATTTCGTCATCCGCGTCCTAAGACATTTTAACAATAAGGTCTCCTTTGACTACGGCGAGGATTTTCTTAATGCCTTTGAACGGCCGATAAATATTGCTCTCTTTGTTTTCGCATTTTATGCAGCCATCAACCTATCTCCTTTGGCAGCAGATTACAATCTCAAGATCACCGATAGTATTTTGCGTACTATTATCGTCACCAACTTTTTCTGGGGCTTGTACAACCTTGTCAGTACTACTCATGGCGTTTTCTTCAACATGCTGGAAAAATTTGGTATCCAGACAGACGAGGCCATTACAAGCATCATTGCCACTATCTTCCGCATGCTCATCGTTATGCTGGCCTTTGTTACCGTTGCCCGCGAATGGAATTATGATATCAGCGCCTTCATCGCCTCCCTCAGTATTGGCTCTTTGGCAGTCGCCTTTGCCGCCAAGGATGCGCTAGCTAACGTATTCGGCAGTATGATTATCCTTTTGGATAAGCCCTTCCGCGTAGGCGACTGGGTAATGGCCAACGGTATAGAGGGCATCGTAGAAAAGGTGTCCTTCCGCAGCACCTGTATACGCACCTTTCCGCAGGAATTAGTCTACATTCCCAACTCGCTTTTGAGCAACACTCCCATCACCAACTTCACCCTACGCGAAAAACGCCGTATTAATTTTACCTTGGGGCTCACGTATAATTCTACAGCAGAGCAAATTGAAAAGCTCATTGCCAGTCTCAAAGAATATTTAGGCTCACACCCAATGATTGACAGCAGCGATATCCGTGTACATTTTACTAAATACAACGACAGCAGTTTGGATGTGCAGGTAACCTGCTACGCACTTACCGGAAGCCATGTAGAGTACCTGAACATTTTGCAGGAGGTTAACCTGCACACACTCTCACTAATCGAAGCCGCCGGCGTAAGCTGCGCCTTCCCCAGCACCAGTGTTTACTTTGAAACCTCACTACACGAAAAAATCGTTGAACGCCAGACTATTAAGCAAAAGCCTGGTTTCGACCCTCAAAAAGACAAGGAAACTGACAGCAGTAAATAGTTTCACTATTAATTTGCAAAAAAAGTTTTCTATATAGGCTATAATGAAATGAGAAGCTTAAATATTATGATTTAGCTATCATGAGTAATTATAGGAGTACACACATGAAAAATAAAAATATCCAAGCGCTTATCATCGGTGGCGGTCCCGCCGGTGTAAGTGCTGCACTTTACCTGGCACGCGCCGGACAGAATGTGTGCATCATAGAAAACGGACCCGGCGCTCTTGCCCGTGCCCACAAAATAGAAAATTATTACGGCATCACCGCCACTGGTAGCGAGCTCTATGCTAAAGGCTTAGAACAGGCACGCGCTTTGGGTGTGAACGTAATTAAAAGCGAAGTTATCGGTGTAGATTATATGGATGGCTTTGCACTCACCTGCAAAGAGCTATCTGAGGAGCTAAAGGCACCAGCCTTGATTTTGGCAACAGGAACAAAAAACATCACACTCAAGCTGCCTGGTCTAACTCAGCTGGAAGGACACGGCGTAAGCTATTGTGCTGTCTGTGACGGCTTCTTCTTCCGCAAAAAGCGTGTCGCCGTGCTGGGAAATGGTGCCTATGCCTTACACGAAGCAGAGTATCTGCGTCATCTGGCAGCGAGCGTGGTTATTCTCACTAACGGCGCTTGCGGGGATTTGGCACAGGCTGCAGGCTATGACGTTATCACCCCCCCGCTCAAGGCTGTTAATGGGCAGGAGCAGCTGCAAAGCGTGCTTTTTGAGGACGGTAGCAGCATTAACATCGACGGCTTGTTTATCGCTCTCGGTACAGCCGACAGTACGGACATCGCCCGTAAGCTTGGTGCGGAGCTGAACGGGCGCTTTATCCGCACAAACAGTGACGGAGCAACAAACATTCCCGGCCTTTTTGCCGCCGGAGACTGCACTGGTGGCCTTTTGCAGGTTGCCAAGGCAGTATACGAAGGCGCGTGCGCCGGTCTCAGTGCTGTACAATTTTTACGGCAGCACGAATGATATTATAAAGTTATAAATTAGTATGATTACCCGATTAAGGAGCTGATTATTATGGCACAAGAAATTACCACTGCAACATTTGACCAAGAAGTAAGCAAATCTTCCCAAACTGTGTTAGTAGATTTTTGGGCTTCCTGGTGCGGCCCCTGCCGCATGCAGGGACCTATCTTAGACGCCTTTGCTTTAGAAAACAGTGATATTAAGGTTGTCAAATGCAACGTAGACGAAAACCCGGAGCTGGCAGAAAAATTTAATATTATGAGTATTCCCAGTCTCTTGGTATTCAAAAACGGCAAGCTTGTCAAATCTGCAGTCGGTCTGCACGACAAGCAGGCACTGTCGGAAATGGTTAAATAGGCACAAAAATTGGCTACAGCATTGCAAAATGCCGTAGCCAATTTTTTATTCACCGTATTTTTTATAAGCAGTATGATTAGTGCAACCAACAATACTGTTAATAGCAAAGCCGTGCCTTAATGCCGCAGTAACAAAGTGCTTAGCCTGCACCACTGCGTCCTTCATGGCAAGTCCCCCGGCCAGCCCTGCTGTGATGGCTGCTGAAAAGGTGCAGCCGGCACCGTGATTATACGAAGGATAAATCTTGGGTACAGCCAGCTCCACAAACTCCGTGCCATCATAAAAGATATCTATAGCAGCATTATCACTCAGACGCTCACCGCCCTTGATAACAACGTTTTTGGCACCGGCACGCACAATTTTGCGTGCTGCCTCTTTGATATCTTCCACAGTATTCACTGCTTCCATATCTGCAAGATAAGCAGCCTCCACCGTATTAGGTGTAATGATGTCGCAGCGTGACAACAGCAGCTCCTTGATGCTGGCAGCCGCATCCGGCACTAAAATCAAATCGCAACCCTTGCACACCATAACAGGGTCAATAACTACGTTTTTCAATGCGTACTTATCAATAGTTGCAGCAACCAGCTCCACCAGCTTGCGGCTGCCCAGCATGCCGGTTTTCATGGCATCAATGCCTACACCCTCAATAGCGGTCACCAGCTGTTTTTCCACCAAATCCAGCGGCAGGGCATACACGCTATGCTCCCAGCTTTTAGGATCCATAGTTACAATACAGGTAAGAGCAGGCATACCATAAATACCCAGCTCCTCCATTGTTTTAATATCAGCCTCCATACCTGCGCCACCGCTGGTATCACTGCCGGCAATTGTTAAAGCTTTATTCATAAATTAAGCTCACTCCATTCATCAATAATAACATCATTATAGATGACAAACTGGCATATTAGTAAGCTCAATTTATGGATATTTAATATGGTCAGATAAAAAGGGCAGCTGCAAAATACAACTGCCCTAAAATTTTTATATACTGGATATGTTATTCCTTACCTGCCAGCTTTTTGTAGCCTTCCAAGCGGTTCTTAGCATCCTGCTCTGTCTTTTCAAACAGAGCCTCTGCGCTTTCAGGGAACAGCTTCTTCAGCGAGCTGAAACGTACCTCACCCATAAGGAAGTCGCGGAAGCTTTCCTTAGGCTCCTTAGAATCCAAAATGAACGGATTCTTGCCCTGTTCCTTCAGATCCGGATTATAGCGGTAGGTTGCCCAATAGCCACAGTCTACAGCACGCTTTTCTTCCAGCTGGCTGCAGCCCATGCCTACCTTCAAACCGTGGTTGATGCATGGTGCATAAGCAATGATCAGGGACGGGCCATCATAAGCCTCAGCCTCAGCAATTGCCTTCAGCGTCTGGTTCTTGTCTGCGCCCATAGCTACCTGTGCTACATAAACATAGCCATAGCTCATAGCCATCATGCCCAGGTCCTTCTTCTTGGTCTTCTTGCCGCTGGCAGCAAACTTAGCAATTGCCGCAGTCGGGGTAGATTTAGAGGACTGACCGCCGGTGTTGGAATATACCTCGGTATCAAATACCATAACGTTAACATTCTCGCCAGTTGCCAGCACATGGTCCAAGCCGCCGTAACCAATATCATAGGCCCAGCCGTCACCACCAAAGATCCAATGGCTACGTTTTACAAAGAACTGCTTTTCGTCGTACAAAGCTGCACACTTATCGCAGTTATCCTTATATTTTTCCAGCACTGCCGTCAATGCGTCAGCACGCTCACGAGTGCCTTCGCCCTCATTGGCATGCTCCAGCCAATCACTCAAGGCAGCCTTCAGATCATCAGGCAGTTCTCCATTCAGCATTTCTTCAACCATCTGCTCTACGCGCTCACGCGACTGCTTAACACCCAGGAACATGCCCAAGCCATACTCGGCATTATCCTCAAATAGGGAGTTAGCCCAGCTGGGGCCATGACCCTGACAGTTTTTAGTGTAAGGCATAGACGGTGCAGAAGCACCCCAAATGGAGGTACAACCGGTAGCGTTAGCAATCATCATACGATCGCCAACAAGCTGGGTAACCAGCTTAGCGTATGGGGTTTCACCACAGCCTGCGCAGGCACCGCTGAACTCCAGAAGCGGTTTTTCAAACTGGATGCCCTTCATAGTCTTTTTGCTAAGCGGATTCGGTTTTTCGCTAACCTGGTGCTGGCCATATTCCCAAGCCTCAGCAACCGGCAGCTGGGTTTCCAGCGGCTTCATTACCAAAGCCTTAGCCTTAGGAGCAGGGCAGACCTGGGCGCAATTGCCGCAGCCTGTGCAGTCCAGCGGCGATACGCTCATGTTAAAGAGGAGACCCTTAGCACCCATAGCAGGCTTGCTGGGCATAGTAGCAGGCGCCTGAGCCGCTTCCTCTTCGGTCATCAATACAGGACGAATAGCAGCATGCGGGCAAACAAAGGCACACTGGTTGCATTGGATACAGGTATCCATCTGCCATTCAGGCACATCGATAGCAATACCGCGTTTTTCGTAGGCAGCAGTACCGCTGGGGAAGGTGCCATCTGCGTAATCCTTGAACGCGCTTACAGGCAGCTTATCACCCTCCAGCTTATTCATCGGGATGAGCAGCTTATCAACAAAGTCATTGCCGGTTGCTACTTCAGCCGCACTGTCAACAGCCTCAGCCCAAGAAGCAGGAACCTCCACTGCAGCAATAGCGCCAATACCCTGATCAATAGCAGCATTATTCATATCAACGATATTCTGTCCCTTTTTACCATAGGAATGCTCTACTGCGTCCTTCAGGTATTTCACTGCGTCATCAATAGGAATAATATCTGCCAGCTTGAAGAAGGCAGACTGCATAATCATGTTAATGCGGCCGCCCAAGCCAATTTCCTGCGCAATTTTTACCGCGTCAATAGTGTAGAACTTAATATCGTTTTTAGCGATATAGCGTTTCAGCTGTCCCGGCAGCTGCGCGTCCAATTCATCAGCACTCCAGTTGCAATTCAAGAGGAAGGTGCCGCCTTTTTTCAGGCCTGCTAAAACATCATATTTATTTACATAAGATTGATTGTGTACAGCCACAAAATCAGCAGCATCAATCAAGTACGGCGCCATAATCGGCGTATGGCCAAAGCGCAGATGAGAAACAGTTACACCGCCGGACTTTTTACTATCGTAGGAGAAATATCCCTGTGCATACATATCTGTATGATCACCGATGATCTTGATAGCGCTCTTGTTAGCACCAACAGTACCATCACTGCCCAAACCCCAGAACTTACAGCCCTTGGTGCCTGCAGGAGTAACATCCACGCCGGCAACTGTCGGCAAAGAGGTGTTGGTAACATCATCGGTAATGCTCAGAGTAAAGCCGTTCTTAGGCTCTGCACTTGCCAGATTATCGTATACGGCAACGATATCACCAGGCAGCAGATCCTTAGAGCCCAGGCCATAGCGGCCACCGATAATCAAAGGCTTGCGCTCGCTGGTATAGAAGGCTGCACGCACATCTAGGTACAGCGGTTCGCCAAAGGCGCCAGGCTCCTTGGTGCGGTCTAAAACAGCAATACGCTTAACAGTTTCAGGAATTGCGCCCATAAAGTGCTTAATGCTGAAGGGACGGTACAGATGCACGCAAAGCACGCCAACCTTCCTGCCCTCGGCATTCAGCTTTTCTACAACAGTGCGTACGGTTTCGGTAGCAGAGCCCATGATAATAATCAGATCCTCGGCATCCTGCGCACCATAATAGTTGAACAGATGGTATTCACGGCCGGTAAGCTCGTTAATCTTACCCATGTATTCTTCTACAATTTCCGGCAAGGCTTCATAATAGGTGTTTACAGCCTCACGGGTTTGGAAATAAATATCCGGGTTTTGTGCTGTACCGCGGATAACAGGATTATCCGGATTCAGGCCACGCTTGCGGAAGGCATCCACAGCGTCACGGTCTACCAGCTTACCCAAATCTTCATAATCCAAAAGCTCAATCTTTTGGATTTCGTGAGAGGTGCGGAAACCATCAAAGAAGTTCAAAAAGGGAACACGGCCTTTGATAGCACTCAAATGTGCTACGCCTGCCAGATCCATAACCTCCTGTACGCTGCCCTCTGCCAAAAGAGCAAAGCCTGTCTGACGGGCAGCCATAACATCCTGGTGATCACCAAAGATGGATAGGGAGCTGGTTGCCAAAGCACGTGCAGATACGTGGAATACTGCAGGCAGCAATTCGCCGGCCATTTTATACATATTAGGAATCATCAACAGCAGGCCCTGGGAGGCGGTGTAGGTGGTTGTAAGCGCACCTGCCTGCAGCGAACCGTGTACTGCGCCGGAGGCACCAGCCTCAGACTGCATTTCCATCAGCTTTACACGCTGCCCGAAGATATTCTTTTTGCCCTGTGCGGACCATTCGTCGACAACCTCAGCCATAGGAGACGACGGAGTAATAGGATAAATTGCGGCTACATCAGTAAATGCGTAAGATACATACGCAGCAGCTGTATTGCCGTCCATTGTTTTCATTTTAACCATCGGATTCCCTTCTTTCTTAGATATCACAAAAATCTTGACCCTTATGTGCAGGAAAAATTCCAGATTACACAAATAGTATACACTATTTGTGTGCTTTTGTAAAATACCAGTCAAATGTATACATGATTATTAGAGTAAAAAAAGTGTGAAAAAAGGCGGTAGCCAGCTACCGCCTCAAATAAACCATCATTCTTTAAGCTTCGGATATTTTATTACCAGCCTGCCGTCAATTTCGTAGGCATAGCTCTCCTGCTCCAGCACACGTGCAATACGCAGGAAATCAGCTGTAACTTTTGCATCACAGTACACTGTCAGCAGCTTTTCAGCATAGCGTCTGCCCCTATAGTAGCCAATGGCATCCGTAACAAAAAAGCCATCAGTATGTGCGTACAGCACCTCGGCAAAGTCATCTATAACCTGCTGCCAGGGAGCAGGCTGCAAAGCACCATCCTTATACGTACAGCACGGAACATGAAAAACTAATTTATGCATTGCAATTTCACCTCAGCACATTAACCTGGTAACCTCTAGTCCCTTGAGCCAAATACCTGCTCAATCAAGGTACAAAATTCCTTATAAGCTGCCTTTGCATCCTCTGCATCCGCAAGCGTCCTCAACGCATCCGCCCCTGCATAATAATACCAGCTTTGATCCTCCTTGCCCTTGTTAAAACGATTCCACAGCTCATCACCAAGCTTTGCGTAATCACGGGCAATAGCACGCATATTAGCCAGCTTATCAGCTAGCACCAGCATCTTTTCACGCTTACCTGCTGCTGCCAAATGCGTCAGCGCCTTTTCCTTGCGGGCACGCCAGGAGGCAATCTCCTGCTCCTTGGTGTAATGCGATTTATCATCCTCAGTGTGTGAAGCGACTAAAGCTGCCACATCCTGCCCAAATTTTTTGCTAATATCTTCTAACGTTGCATCGGTATCCTCCACCGTGTCATGCAAAAGTCCGGCCGCCAGCAAATGTACATCTGCACCCATCTGCTGCAGAATCAGCATAACCTCTAGCGGATGTACAATATACGGTGTTTTAGTCCCCTTGCGCAAACCATCCCTGTGCTTTTCAACAGCGTATATAATAGCATCGTTAAGCATAGAGTTATCGGCAAGTTCTTCAACAGTTAATTTTACTTCGTTACTCATTAGGCATACACACCTTTCTTTTATTCATATCATTCACAAGCACAGCTACATTATCCCATGAAAAAACTTTAAAATGGTCGCCGGCAAGGCGACAGTTAGGGAAAGAATGAAAGAAAATGCTTATATTTCACCAAAATATCTCTTTAAGAATGAGTTAACCATTTCTGGCACTCAAATTAAATTACTGGGAATAAAACAGTTATCTGCATCAATTGGTATCGGCTCTTCGCACATACAAACGATGCCACCATTTCCACGCTTTAACAACGCCTTGTCAAGTACACTGTACTTTTTTACCTCACGTCGGTCCGGAGTAGCACTCTTTTTAATTTCCAACGGATGAATAACATTATTCTCTTCAACAAAAATATCTATTTCTTTAGCATTGGAATCTCTATAATATGTGAGATTGACCTTAGATCTTGCATAAGCATAATTCTTTACAAGTTCCATAACAACATAGTTTTCATAAAAATGACCGCTTGCTGCACCATTTCGCAAGGTATCTGGTGTTAACCACATAGAAAGATATGCGCATAAGCCAGTATCACAAAAATAGAGCTTCGGTGTTTTACTGAGCCGCTTTAGCGCATTATTGGAATATGGTGCCAGTAAATAAACAATATTTAACCCTACAAGTACTTTTAACCATTCCTTTGCCGTACTCGGCGCAACATCAGCAACCTCAGCTAGTGTTGTATATTTAACCTGTTCTGAAACAAGAGCAGCACAACCGATAAGAAATTTGCGAAAACGCACCGTATCCGTAATGCCACCCGTCTCAACAACATCGCGCATCAGATAAGTATCGATGTATGAGCTAAAATATTCTTGTCTAAGTTCATCATCAACCCCCTGTACTTGTGGCATACCTCCTTCCCAAATATGCTTAAATACCTGAACTACATCATTTTTGGGAAGCTTACGCTGCCGCGCCTGTAACGTAGCGAGAGAAAAATCGAGATCAGTATCGAAAAGAAGGCCTGATTTTTCCCTTTCTGACAGACTGTACAATTCTAGTATGCCAATTCTTCCAGCAAGGGTTTCACGTACCTTTTGCATAACATTGTACTGCTGTGACCCTGTAAGCCAAATAAGGCCTTTAGTATCACTCTCGTCACAAATAATCTTGATTTGCTCAAACAGCTCTGGTGCTTTTTGTACCTCGTCAATAAGAATTGGCGGTTTATAGGTCTGGAAAAAGAGCACAGGATCAGATTGCGCCAGCTCTCTCGCTAACGTATTATCCATAGTAACATATGTGCGCCCGTTTTCCGACAAATGCTTGAGCATTGTCGTTTTGCCAACCTGCCTTGCTCCCGTAACAAGTAATACCTTAAAAAAATCATTGAGTTTCAAAAACTTTCTTTCAAGCTCTCTAGTGATATAAGTCATAATACACCACCCTTATTTTAGGAAAATCTATGATTAATCGTATTTTATCCTAACTTTTTGACTTCGTCAAGGAAATTACGATATATTTAAACGACATGCTACAACAGACGTAAGCATAATAGGAGATCTTGTACGAAGTTTGTCAGGCTATACTAACCTCAATCCCTATATTTTAGCAACTCCTCACCAAGTCATAGATTCTTTTTTATTAAAAGCCGTACATCCAAATGCCCGGCAGATAGATATTTTTCATACATCAGTTCTGCAGGCAACAACCTTATTTGGATATTTTGCAAATTTACGCAACCAAACATTGTAAGTATAACCTGTCCTTTGTCAATAATATTCTTGTTTTCAGTAGGCATAATAAAGCAATTTAATATATTTTTTATAGCATGTGTTTCGATAAAGTCTTTATACGCCAATTGATACAAAAACTGCTTAGTAACATCACCTACACCCGGATTTCCTTCAAGCGGCTTTCCTTTCTCCATTTGTAGAGAATAATATTTAGCATCCAATATGGCTAAAAGATCCTCACCATTTGACTTTGCCATTGTAACAATATCCGGAATCAAAGTCTTACTTGCCATATAACAAAAGTCTTTTCCTTGCCATAATGGATGTTCTATAAGCTCAACTAATTTATTAGTTGAGTTGTAATCTTTTGCAATAGGTGTGTTTAACCCTAGTCTATCCAGCCTTACATCTAACTTGCTATTAAAAACTTCAGCACAAACATCTTGCCACACCATTGCATACGCTGTTGTGCCAAAAAAAGATACCTCATAGGTGTCATTAACAACTGCTTTAGCTTCGGCAATATAAGCATAAATCGTTTTCAAAAGCATCTGCTTACGAGTATTAAACTGAACTCCCAGCTCACATTCCAACTCATGGAAAATATATTCCTTATCGCCAAAATCTTCCAATTCAGCTTCAGATAGATTAAGCTCTTCAAATCCAAATATGATATCCAAACCAGCCTCAGCCAACTGTCTGCTGCAATCTGTCAGAACCCACTCATGTAGTAATCTAATGTAGTCTAACAAATCATCTATATTTCTCTTGGTAGCCAATTCCGTGTAGTAAGGTTTTCCATGCTTAAAAAGTACCAAGCTGTTCGATATCGTTCTTTCCCAATCAATAACTCCATCGCTATTACTTTCTCTTACCTCTCGCCGAGAATCATAAAGACCATATTCGTAGTAATCACACATAAGTTGTAAAATCACACGTAATGCATTACTTGACGTAGCAGATACTTCTCCTACATAGGCAGTCATTGATTGCTCTGTTTTTAGTGTATATTTAGCTAAAACATTAATATCTTGCTTAAATTCCCTATCTGGCAC
>CAVBQX010000008.1:0-64403 GCA_963597755.1 Segatella copri | reverse complement strand
GCCTTAATGACGGCGACATAATCCGCATACTGTATAGCGTGGTTCAGATCGTGGATAACCATAACCACCGTCAGTCCCAGCTCCTTGTTAAGCTTATCCAAAAGCTGCATAACCTCCAGCTGGTGGCAGATATCCAGATACGTCGTCGGCTCGTCCAAAAGCAGCACCTGCGGCCGCTGCGCCAGTGCCATAGCGATCCAGGCACGTTGCCGCTCGCCGCCGCTGAGGGTGTGTAGCAGACGGTGGCTCATTGCCGTCATATTAGTCTGCTGCAGCGCCCACGCCACATGCTGTGCGTCGTCCCTGCTGCCGCGTCCCAAAAAGCTGCGATGTGGAAAGCGTCCCATCTCCACCAAGTCCTGCACCGTTAAATCCGTAGGCGCAACTGGCGACTGCGTCAAAATTGCCAGACAGCGGGCAAACTCACGATGCGACATACCCTTGATATCCTGCCCCTTAAAGCTGATGCTGCCACGGGCGCAGGGCAAAATACGCGCGATGGCCTTGAGCGTGGTGCTCTTGCCGCAGCCATTGGGACCGATGATGGCAGTAATTTTGCCCTCGGGTATCGCCAGCGACAAATCATGGATAATAGTTTTTTTATTTATCGCAATATCTACGTGCTGCACCTCTAAAACAGCCTGCATATTCTTAGCTTCAGCCATCAGATTTCCCTCCTTAACAAAAACAAAAAGAAGGGAGCGCCCAAAAAGGCCATAATAATCCCCACAGGCAGCTCAATCGGCGCAAACACCACACGCGCGAAGGTATCACTGAGCGTGACAATAGCAACGCCCAAGAGTGCCGACGCAGGCAACAGAAAGCGGTAGTCACTGCCGATCAAAAGACGTGCGGCATGCGGCACGACCAGGCCCACAAAGCCCAAAAGACCCACGACGCTGACAGCGCTGGCTGCCAAAAGTGCGGCAATAGCCGTCAATATGATGCGTGTAACCTCCACGTTCACGCCCAGGCCGCGCGCCATTTCGTCCCCCAGCTGCAGAATGTTGAGATAGGCCGCGCTTGCCAGCGCCAGCACCAATCCCAGCACCGCATAGGGCAAAATAATCTGCACATGCGGCCAGCTGCGCGCTGCCAGGCCGCCAACCATCCACATCAGGGCACCATGCACCCTGTCGCTGTAAAAAATCATCAAGCCGCTGATGCCTGCGCTCAAAAAGGCCGACACCGCCACGCCTGCCAAAATTATGCGCACAGGCTTGATGCCGTTCTTCCAGGCCAGGATATAAATGCACACCGCCGCCAGCATTGCGCCGATAAAGGCCACAGGCGTGATCAGGTATTCCAGCGCCGGGAACAAAATCATAATCACCACGCCTGCCAGGCCTGCGCCCGAGCTGATGCCGATGATATGCGGATCGGCCAGCGGATTACGCATAATAGCCTGCAAAATTGCCCCCGAAAGCGACAGGTTAATGCCAACCAGCGCGCCCACAATCGTACGCGGCATGCGGATGTTCCAGATAATCTGGCTGCGTGGGTCCGTGCCCGGGTTTAGCAGGATATCGACAATCTGCTGCATCGTAATAGTGCTGGAGCCCTTCGTCAGGCTCAAAAAGCTGCCCAGCACTGCCAAAAACAAAAACAACAGCAGCACCAGCACCCGCCAGCTGCCACGTGCCAGGCCAAAATACGCAGTCTCGGTCTGTTTATTTTCCATTACCCAGCACCTCGGGGTACACCTGCTGTGCCATGTATTTTACAGCCTCAGGGTAGCGCAGGCCGGGGTTGATCAAAAACAGCTTTTCCGGCAGTACGTACACCTTACCGGCCTTTACCGCGGGCAGGCTGTTCCAGGCAGGATTGTTTTTGAAATCACTGCGCAGACGGTTTTCAATCTCCTCGGGTTTACCCATGGAAGTGATAAAGATAATTTCAGGGTTCTGCTCCACCAGCGTTTCCATGCTATAGGGAGTTTTGTCGCTCTTGCCCTTGAGTGCGGCAGCAGCCACGTTTTCAAAGCCCAGCAGGTCGCTGATACAGCCGGCAATGCTGTGCGCACCCTCCACCGTCACCGAACTGGCAGTAGCGTGCATAATAACAATGCGCTTTTTCTCCTTGGGCAGCTTGCTGGTGACAGCGGCAATCTGTTTATCCAGCAGCTCGTTTTCGGCCTTGGCCTTATCTTGCGTGCCATATATATCGCCCAGGGTTTTGACTGTTGCCTTCACATCCTCGTAGGTGCGCGCGTCAAACTCAATCACAGGAATTTTGTTGGATTCTAAAAGCGGCACAAACTTATTGTGCTGGTTTTTTCCTGCCAGCACCAGGTCAGGCTTCAGGCCCACAAGTGCTTCCATGTTGATGTTATAAACCATGCCCACCTCCGGCACGGATTTCATCGATTCGGGAATGCTGCCCACCTTAGAGGCGGCACGACCTACAACCTTGCCGCCAACAGCCTCGATCATGCTCAGATACGAGGGACTCAGGCTCACAACCCTTTCAGGCTTTTTGGCAAGCGTCACCTGCCTGCCGGCAGCATCCTGCAGCTGCAGATAGGCCTTATCAGAGCCGCCCTTGGCAGCATCACTGCCACAGCCGCTGGCTGCAAGCGCTGCAACAGCTAATATTGTGCAAATAAATTTTTTCAGCTTCATCTCAATCACCTCATACTCCTTTGCTGCCTTCGCCGGCAAGCTGACAGCTAAAAAAACTTTATAAGAAAAAATCTTATTAACATCGCCCTCATAATAGCACAAAACAATGTCCTAGTCAACGAAAGTTGCAGTTATAACTAGTTGTTGCTATAATGGTTACGGAATAAACTTATCACAAAGGAGCCTATATAATGGAAATTACTGCTATGATTAATCGCATAAACATATTAGCAAAAAAGAAAAAGACCAGCGGCCTCACCCCGGCAGAGCTGGCAGAGCAAAAGGAGCTGTACAAAGAATATCTGGCCAACATCCGCAGTCAGCTGAAGGCGCAGCTTGATAATATCGAGGTGGTGGACGAGCTGCCCGATAAAAAGCAGCTGCATTGATGAGCGCCATTCTCTCCCCTGCAATGCTGGCCTACGAGGACGAATTTTTGCTGGTTATTGATAAGCCTGCAGGCATGCTGGTGCACCCCACCGTGAGCGAAGCAGGCGCAACGCTTTACGATTACGTCAAGGCGTATTACGCAGCCTGCGGCGCAAGCTACGGCATCCATCCCGTTTCGCGCCTGGACCGCAACACATCGGGACTAGTCATCTTCGCCAAGGAGCCCGTGGTGCAGTTTTGGCTGAGTCAGCAGCAGGTCACCAAGGAATACCTGGCGCTGGTCTGCGGCCACGTAAGGCAGCAGCAGGGAATTATCGAAGCACCCATCGCCCGCAAGGAGGGCAGCATCATTGAACGCTGCGTAGACACAGAGCGCGGCAAATATGCCAAAACAGCCTACCGGCTTCTTGGTTACTACGGGCCAAACAGCCTGCTTGACGTCCGCCTTTTTACCGGACGCACGCACCAAATACGCGTACACCTGGCGCACATCGGCCATCCGCTGGTAAACGACAACCTTTACGGCACCCCGGGACCGCAGGCACGCCACGCACTGCACGCCTGGCGGCTGGCCTTTACGCATCCTGTGAGCGATAAATTTTTAGAAATTACCCGTTCTTTACCCCAGGATTTACGGAAAATGCTGTACTAAATGACGATAGCATGATATAATTAGCGTATACTAATGTAGAGACAGAGCGCTTGTACAACTGCCGCAGGTGCGCGCAGCTGGCGACAGACGCCCTGAATAAGGAGGAATAGACAATGCCCTTAGTTACATCCACCGAAATGTTCAAAAAAGCTTATGAAGGCCACTATGCTGTTGGTGCCTTCAACGTCAACAACATGGAAATCATCCAAGGTATCGTTGCCGCAGCTAAACAGGAAAAATCCCCTTTGATTTTGCAGGTTAGTGCCGGCGCACGCAAATACGCCAGCCACATTTACCTGATGAAGCTGGTTGAGGCAGCTGTTGAAGACACCGGTCTGCCTATCTGCCTGCATCTGGATCATGGCGAGGATTTTGAGATCTGCAAGGCCTGCGTCGACGGCGGCTTCACCTCCGTTATGATTGACGGCAGCAAGCATCCCTTTGAAGAAAACATTGAGATGACCCGCCGCGTTGTAGAATACGCCCACGAAAGAGGCGTTGTTGTTGAGGCCGAGCTGGGCAGACTGGCAGGCGTAGAGGACGCCATCAAGGTTAACTCCAAGGATGCCACCTACACTGACCCCGATCAGGCTGTAGAGTTCGTTGAGCGTACCGGCTGCGACAGCCTGGCCATCGCCATCGGCACCAGCCACGGCGCTTACAAATTCAAGGGCAAGCCTGAGCTGGATTTTGCCCGCTTGGAAAAAATCACCAACCTGCTGCCCGGTTATCCGCTGGTTCTGCATGGTGCGTCCACCGTCATCCCTGCCTTTGTTGAAGAATGCAACAAATACGGCGGCAAGCTGGACGGCGCACAGGGCGTGCCCGAGGACATGCTACTGAAGGCCGGCAAGTTTGGCGTGTGCAAGATCAACATTGATACCGACCTGCGCCTGGCTATGACAGCTTCTATCCGCAAGCACTTTGTTGAGGCTCCCGGCGACTTTGATCCGCGTCAATACCTGAAGCCTGCACGCCAGGCCATCCAGGACATGGTTGCCCACAAGATGCGCGACGTGCTCAACAGCAGCAACAGACTGTAAGTTAAATATTGCATAGCGAAAAAGGACCTGCCTGGCAGGTCCTTTTTTAGGTTGACACATATCAAGAAAAAGCAGTTATGATACCATATAGATGTTACCGCATAACTGCATCGTCAATATCACGCTAGTTGTTATTACGGAAAATAGTAAAAATATGCAGTTTTCCGTAATAGAGCTTCAAGCTATCGTTTCCTATATCTTTTGCAATTACGGGAAAATGTAAAAAGTTGCAGTTTCCCGTAATATCTTGAAATAGACGCTAGTCTCTAAAAGATTTTACCTATAAACAAAAAGCTGATGTATCCACTCATTAACAGTGAACACACCAGCTAAATTCCGACATGGTCGGAGCGGCGGGATTCGAACCCACGACCTCTTCCACCCCAAGGAAGCGCTCTACCAAGCTGAGCCACGCCCCGAATCACAAGAAATATTATACAGGTTTTTTAGGCGTTTGTCAACAACTTTTTTAGATTATTTTTACGCCCTCTGTATCCAGATCCAAAACATGATAGCAGGCATGCTCCCCATGCGCGGCAAAGGCAGCCACCATCGCCCCGGCAATCCTGTCGCAGTCGGCCTCAGGCGAGGCGTAGGCCATCACGGTGGAGCCTGCGCCGCTAATGATGGCGTTATAGGCGCCAGCCTCCTTAGCAGCGGCAAAAACGTCCGCAAGGCCCGGTATAAGGTGCGCACGGTACGGCTGGTGCAGCCTATCCTCCAGCGCCATTCCCAGGTAATTATAGTTACCGCCAAGCAGCGCGCCCACCAAAAGCGAAGCACGCGACGTGTTATAAACTGCGTCCTTGTGCGGTACGGTCTCGGGTATAGCCTGGCGCGCCAGCACGGTCGCCAGCTTACTATCCGGCACTACGGCGACAAACTTTAGCGGCTTAGCAGGCAGCAGGCGCAAAGAATGTGCCTTGCCCTGCTCCATATAGCTGATGGTGAAGCCACCATACAGCGCAGGGGCGACATTATCGGGATGACCCTCGATATCTGTCGCTATTGCCAAAAGCTCATCCTGGGAAAAATGGTTGTCGCACAAGGCGTTAGCAGCATAAATGCCTGCAACTATAGCGCTTGAGCTGCTGCCCAGGCCGCGCGACATAGGGATGCGGTTGTGCATTGTCACCTTCAGGCCGATGCGCTGGCCGCAGGTAGCCTCGTTCCACACGCGCAGAAAGCTGGCAAAGGCCAGGTTGCGCCCGAACGGCTTCAAATAATCCGCCCCCTCGCCGGTCACCTCCAGCTGAAAGCCCTTGGCATCGGTGATTTCGTAGGTAACCTCGTTGTAGAGGGTGCAGGCAAGTCCCAGCGTATCAAAGCCGGGGCCGCAGTTGGCGGAGGTTGCAGGAACTTGAATAGATACCTTTTTCATAAATGCTCCGCCCCTTTATGCCAAACGGCTGTCCTCTACGCGGATTACGCAGCTGATTTGCTCAACTACAGGCAGCACGCGCAAAATTTGCAGTGCCATCTGCAGGTTTGCTTCCGAAACGCTGTGGGTAATAACAACGATCTCTGCCTTGCTCGTCTTGACATCATTGGTCTGCACCACGTTGCGCAGGCTGACATTTTGCGCGCCAAAGGCGGCAGCGATAGCAGCCAGGGCACCGGGCTTATCGGATACCTGCAGACGGATGTAGGCAGGGGCAGACATCTTATCCGGCGGGCACAGCTTTTTCTCTTCGAAGCAGGTACAGCTGATGCGGCCGGTGGACTTGTGCTGCATATTACGGGCAATATCAATAATATCGCCGCAGACAGAGCTGGCAGTCGGCAGACGGCCGGCGCCCAGGCCCAGGAACATGGCCTCGCCAATAGCGTCGCCGTTGACGAATACCGCGTTATACACGCCGTTGACCCCTGCCAGCGGATGCGACAGCGGAATCATCGTGGGGTTAACGCGCAGGCTGACGCCGTTTTCGGGGTCGTTCTTGGCAATAGCCAAAAGCTTCACCGCATAACCCAGATTTGCCGCATACTTAATATCACAGGCCTCAATGCTTTCAATGCCCTCAACCTGCACATCATCCAGGCTGAAGCGGGTATTAAAGGCGATAGCGGCCAAAATAACAATCTTACGGGCAGCGTCCAGGCCGCCGACGTCGGCAGTAGGGTCAGACTCGGCATAACCCTTGGCCTGTGCCTCCTTCAGCACCTCATCATAATCCAGATGCTCGTTGGCCATCTTGGAAAGCATGTAGTTGGTGGTGCCGTTAACTATACCCATAATAGAGGTAATCTGATTGGCCGCCATGCTGGTTTTCATCGGCCCGATGATGGGAATGCCGCCGCACACGCTGGCTTCAAACATAAAGTCGCAGTCATGCTCGTGTGCCAGTGGAAACAGCTCCGCACCATACTTTGCCAATACATCCTTGTTGGCCGTAACGACATGCTTGCCGTTTTTAAAGGCCTGCGCGATAAATTCCTTGGCAGGATGCTCGCGTCCCAAAAGCTCTACCACGATGTCAATATCCTCGTCGTTGAGCACCTCGTCCGCGTTGGCAGTAAAATAATATTTGTCGCCATATTCCTTTTGCAGACGCTCCACGTTGCGGTCCAAAACCTTGGTAATCCTTACCGGCTTGCCCACCTCTTTAGCAATTTTTTCTGCATTTTTTTCTAAAACCTGAAGAACGCCGCCGCCAACAGTGCCGGCGCCCAAAAGACCAACATTCACAAAATCCTTCATGCTATGCCCCTCCGATAACTAATTTAAAGCCAGGATAGTTGCTTAAACCTGACCCAAAACCTCCAAGCGCTTTACGCCGTCAATCATGCGCAGCTTATCCAGCAGCGCTTCCAAATCCACCGTCAGATGCTTGGTTTCAATAGAAATAGTGGTATTGGCCACACCCTGCAGGGGAATCCCCTGGTTGATGGTCATAATGCTGCCGGAATCATCGGCAACGGTGTTCAGCACCTTGCTCAATACGCCGGATTTGTGCTCTAAAAGCAGGGATAAGGTAATAATCTTTTCCTTGCTTGCTTCATAGAACGGGAAAACAAAATCCTTGTATTTGTAATAAGCACTGCGGCTCAAGCCCATTTTTTCTACGGCTTCATTTATAGTTTTAATTTCACCTCTTTTGAGGATTTCCTTTACCTTAATAGTTTTTTTGATAGCCTCGGGAAGAATCTCCTCACGCACCAAATAAAACGTTGATTTTTCAGACATGCTAATGTCCCCTTTCTTAGTACAAAACTCTTGTAATATTATACCACTGTTCTCTAGAAAAATACAAATGTTATTTTTGCTTTTTACTCGTTTTTAGAAAAATTTTCTGTGTCGCTCTTTTAATACATTATTCTACTCCAAGCAAAACAGTATTTATACCAAGGCCGCTAAAACGCATATATACCACTGCTGCTTTACCTGCACAGAGCATAGGCAACACAAAAATCCTCTGATACCATGACCAGAGGATCAATTTATCAAGGTTAGGCTGCTATTATTTTTTCAGGTCCTTGGCGTTGCCAGGCTTAATCTTGCTTTCGGTTCCCGTCAGCAGGCGGTGAATGTTTTCCTTGTGACGCAAAACCACAAAGAAGGCAGCAATCGCAGCAAAGCCCACATAGGCTGTGGGATAAGCCAAATGCCACGCCAAAAGCGGTGTAACGATGGCCGCCACAACCGAACCCAGCGATACATAGCGCGTAAGCAGCACCAGCACCAGCCATACGCCAAAGCTGCCCAGTGCCACCTTAGGCATCAAAAAGATCAAAAGGCCCAGGGCCGTAGCCACGCCCTTGCCACCCTTAAAGCCCAAAAAGAGCGAATAATTGTGTCCCAAAAGCGCACCCAGGGCCGTAACCACATCCAAAAGCGGATTAGCGAAAAAATGACTGACAATAGCTACGGCGACAATACCCTTTAGGGCATCAGCTGCCAGCACCAGCACTGCTGTTTTGGGACCGACCGTGCGGAAAACGTTAGTCGTGCCGATGTTCTTGCTACCATAATTACGGATATCGATGCCATGAAAGGCCTGCACCAGCCACAGGCCGCTGGGAATAGAGCCGCAAACATGGCCAAGCACAAAGCCCAGCAGAAAATGTAATATACCCACCTCATTAAACATAAAAAATCACCTGACCTATCCTGCAGACTGCATTAGCACTGCTGTTTTAGTTTATTCCTCTTCGTTTTTGCCGCGGATGATCATCTGGATAGGCGTGCCCTCGAAGCCAAAGGCCTCACGCAGCTTGTTTTCCAGATAACGCTGATAGGAAAAGTGCATAATTTCCGGTTCGTTGACAAAGATAACAAAGGTTGGCGGTTTGATTTTAACCTGAGTTACATACATAATCTTGAGACGCTTGCCCTTTTCGGTCGGCGGCGGATTGATAGCCACGGCGTCCTCGATAACCTGGTTGAGAATACTGGTGGAAATACGCATAGCGTTCTGCTCTGCCACGTAGGAAATTACCTCCGGCAGGCGGTGGATACGCTGCTTGGTGACTGCAGATACAAACACCACCGGCGCATATTGCAAAAATACCAGCTCCTTGCGCAGGGTTTCAGTGTAGCGCAGGGTAGATGTGTTATCCTTTTCGTACAGGTCCCACTTGTTGACCACCAGGATAATAGCCTTGCCTGCCTCATGGGCATAGCCTACAATACGCTTATCCTGCTCGGTAACGCCCTCTACAGCGTCAAACACCATCAAAACCACGTCACTGCGGTCAACAGCGCGCAACGAACGCATAACACTATATTTTTCAATAGGCTCGTCCACCTTAGCCTTACGGCGCATGCCGGCAGTATCAATAAACAGATATTTTTGACCGTCACGCACTACAGGTGTGTCAATAGCATCGCGGGTAGTGCCTGCTACATTGCTGACGATGGAACGCTCCTCGCCCACCAGCGCGTTAAAAATAGAGGATTTACCCACGTTGGGGCGGCCGATGAGGGCAACCTTGATTTCGTCCTCCTCGTCCAGCTCTCCCTGCTGCTTACCGTCCGGGAACTTGCTCACAACTGCGTCCAGCAGATCGCCCAAACCCAAATGGTTGGAAGCAGAAACAGCGATAGGATCGCCAATACCCAAATTGTAAAACTCAAAGGTGTTCATCTCCTGCTTAGGAGAATCGGCCTTGTTAATCGCCAAAACAATGGGCTTTTTCGACTGGCGCAAAAGACGTGCTACATCTGCATCCTCGGTGGTGATGCCACTGCGGGCGTCGCAGACGAACAAAATAACGTCGGCCTCGGCAATGGCGATCTGCGCCTGCTGACGGATGGAAACGGCGATAGCGTCAGCATTCATAATTTCGATACCGCCGGTGTCAACCATCATAAATTCGTGGTCCAGCCATTCGGCGGTGGCGTACAGGCGGTCGCGTGTTACGCCCGGTGTATCCTCAACAATGGAAATCCTGCTGTTGGCAAAAATATTAAAAAGCGTAGATTTGCCCACGTTAGGACGTCCAACTATAGCAACTATTGGTTTAGCCATAATCAAATCTCCTTCATTGTAAAATATTTACGGGTTAGTTTCTATCATATTTATGTAAAATCTTGATAGTCGGTAAATTCCCCTTCTCCGTCACCGCGCAAGCGCGGCGCCACCCGCCCCAGGGCGCCATCTTTTGGCCCTTACGAGCAATTCACCTTGTCTTCCCAATGTGAGGCTTGTTTGTCGAACGGATTTTTTTAAAACTCTAGAATA
The DNA here is from genome assembly GCA_963597755.1 of Segatella copri. GTDB lineage: Bacteria > Bacillota > Negativicutes > Acidaminococcales > Acidaminococcaceae > Phascolarctobacterium_A. The sequence continues at coordinate 54,013 of CAVBQX010000008.1, read as the reverse complement.
CTTTTTCACTCTCTCCTTAAAGCGCGCTAGAGTGCTTCAGATGCGAAACGAAATCGACGCCGGCGTACTAGGAGTACGTCAAGGAGATTTCGTAAAGCAGATGGAGTGCTATAGCGTGTCTTTCAATACGTCAAGGAAATTTCGTAAAGTAGATGGAGTGCTATAGCGTGTCTTCTAATGGTCGATGCCGTTGCGCGAGCCAACACCCAAGTGGAAGTAATGCTTAACCTCCTGCATATCCGTCACCAGATCTGCCGCACAGATAAGCTCCTGCGGTGCTCCGCGTCCTGTCGTGATAATTTCTACAGTGCCTTTGTACTGCTTTAAAAAATCTACAACCTCGGCTGTCGGCAGCATTTGCGTCGCCAGCACAATATTCAGCTCGTCTAAAATGATAACGTCGGCCTCATGGGAGGCTATTGCCCTTTTGGCAGCTTCCCAGCCATCACGGCACATTTTGAGATCCACAGGATCGGGGTTACGGAAATTGACAAAGGCATCGCGCCCCACCTGGCGCAGCGTCAGCCACGGCAGATTGATTGCGGCCCGTGCCTCACCATAATCGGGATCATCCTTCAAAAATGACAGCATGAGCGTCTGCATACCATAACCAAAGGCCCGCAGAGCCACACCCAGGGCAGCAGTAGTCTTGCCCTTGCCCGTACCTGTATAAACCTGCAGCATAAGCGTCACCCCTATCTTTCTAACAACAAATGCAGCAGCTCCTTAGCTCCCTTGGCAAGCTCCACCCTGCCGGGATAAAGCTCCTTGAACTGCGCCAGTGACATATCATCCAAAAACAGCTTGTCGTTATTCAAAACCACATCAGGCAAAATTATTCTCTCTGCCTTGACGTCATGCAAAATATCGCCGCCAGTCAAAAGACCTGTGACATTCACCTTGCCGCCAAAAAAGCGGTTAGGCACTGCCACAAAGCGATGCTGCGCACCAAATTGCTTATTAAGCTTATCCATCAAGGGCTGCAAGACGCGGCAGGCACTTTCACCTACAGGGACTACAGCAGGAGCTGCCGGCTGAAAACCCTGCAGCTGCGCCAGTGTTTCGTCCCATTCCAGTATAAAATTACTGGTAAGGCCAATGCCGTTTTCCAGCTGCGGAAAGCCATCGTACCACTCGACCGGCGGCAAGGGCTTTTCGGCCAGCAGATAAAATTCATCGCCCAAATAGATAAAGGTTTTGCCTGTTTCCCTGCGGCAGCGCTTCTGCCACTCGGTCACCTGGTCAACCAGCGCTGCGGCCTGCTCCTTAGTAAAGGTTGCCAGCTGCGGCAGGTGCTCACGGTGCTTGGTTATTCCCACAGGCACAACCGCCATGGTCAAAACGTTGGGATGCAGCGCATATAAATCGTTGAAGCTCTTTTCCAAAACTGCACCGTCGTTATAGCCGGGGCAGCACACTATCTGCGTATGCACCTGGATATCCGCCGCAAAAAGCTGCTGCAGACGGTCCATAAGCTGGCCTGCAAAGCGGTTCTTCATCATCTGGCAGCGCACCAGCGCATCCGTAGCGTGCACAGACACATATAAGGGCGTAAGGTGCGTGCGGATTATGCGGTCAAAATCCTCATCCTTCATATTAGTGAGCGTAATGAAGTTGCCGTATAAAAAGGAAAGGCGGTAATCGTCGTCACGCACATACAGACCCTTGCGCATACCGGGGATCATTTGGTCTACAAAGCAGAAAACGCATTTGTTGTAGCAGGTGGCAACCCTGTCAAACACAGCCGCCTCAAACTCCAAGCCCAAATCCTCATCCGGGTATTTTTCTATATGTACCTGACGGCGTGAGCCATCCGGTGCCTCGATTTCCAAATCCACCTCGTAATCCGAGGTATAAAAGCTTAATTCAATTATATCCTTAACCTGTACGCCATCCACGCTGCACAGCGCCTCGCCTGCCTTGATGCCTGCTGCTGCTGCCAAGCTGTTTTTGCGTACGGCACTAATAAGTCCTACCATTACAACTCCTTGAAAAATAAGATAATAAACCGTAAAAAAAGCAGTCGTCTTATAATTATATCATAGTTATACAGATAATGCAAAATAGGCTGCTGCACGAGCAACAGCCTATTAAAGTAACTTTTTATGCTCTTCTACATTTGGCGATTGCAGCAAGCTCATAGCCTCTGCTGGCAATAAAGTCACGCGTCGCACCACCAATTACCAAAGGTACCCTGCGCAGCTCGTGCGAAGTACGGCAGCCCAAAAGCAGCAGATACCTTTCCAGCTCCTGCGCTAAGTCTTGCAAATAGCTTACTGCAGCGCTCACTCCCTGCTGCAATACCAGCTGCAGTACGGGGGCGGTTATGCCGACTACATCCGCACCCAGGGCAAAGGCACGCGCTGCATCGCCTGCCGTGCGAATACCACCGCTTGCCAAAAGCAGCGCTCCGGCAGGCAGCACCTGCTGCGCATCCAGCAGGCTCCAGCAGGTGGGTACGCCCCAGGCGGCAAACTCATCAGGCAGCACCAGCCCCTGTCTGCGTGCTTCTATCGCAGGGAAGTTGGTCCCCCCTGCCCCGGCGCAGTCAAAGGCCGTAAAGCCCTGCTCCGCCAAAAGCGTGTACTGCTCTGCCGCAATGCCGCAGCCTGTTTCCTTGATGATGACAGGCACGCTTAATGCATCCTTTATCTGTACGCAGCTTTGTAAAAGCCCGCGGTAATCCTTGTCGCCCTCGGCCATCCACAGCTCCTGCGCCGCATTCAGGTGCAGCTCGAGCGCGTCAGCATGCAGCATATCCACAGCAGCCTGCGCCTGCGCAGGCGTGGCCAGGGCGCTCATGTTGGCCAAAACCAGTCCCTGCGGATTTTCCCACCGCACAACCTCGTAGCTGCCAAGCCCGCTGCCGTCACGCACTGCGCCAAACTGTGAGCCTACTGCCATTCCCACACCAGCTGCTGCCGCCACCTGCGCCAGCCTTTGGTTGATATCCGTAACTGCGTCCGTGCTGCCGGTAACAGCATCAATAAAAAAGGGCAAACGCAGCCGTTTGCCCCATATTTGTACAGATAAATCAATGTCCGCCGGATTAAGCTCCGGCAGACAATTGTGCAGAAACCGCAGATCAGCAAGGTGCGTGCGCGCCGGGCCATCGCCCAGCTCCAGGGCATATTGAATATGTTCTAGCTTACGCTTTGCACGTTGCATATCCTATCTCCGATTATTTGTCCAGGTTTTCCAGCTGTGCGGACAGGTTCTGGCTCAGGTGAGATCTCTTGTTGCCGATGTAGGAACGATATTCGTTCTTTTCAGCATCACGTTTAACCTTAGAAATGCTCAGGCCGATCTTTCTGCTGTCCAGATCCATCTTAATGATTTCAGCCTTAACAACCTGGCCGATTTCCAGAACATCCTCGGGTTTGTTAATGCGCTCTTGAGCGATCTCGGAGATGTGTACCAGGCCTTCAACCTTGTCGCTAAGCTTTACGATAGCGCCAAATGCCAGGAAGCGTACAACCTCTACATCCAGGATGTCGCCAACATGGAATTGGGAAGCTTCTACCTTCCAGGGATCTTCCTGGGTAGCTTTAATGCTCAGGGCAACACGTCTGTTTTCGCGGTCAATGCTCTTAACCAGAACAGTTACCTCGTCGCCTTCCTTAGCAACGTCTGCAGCCTTTACGCTGCGGTCCCAGGACAGTTCGGTGTTGTGAACCAGACCGGTCAGGCCTTCGCCAACTTCAACGAACAGGCCGAATTCAGCAACCTTAACAACCTTGCCGGGCAGAACCTGACCCTCTTCAACAGAGTTGTAAGCAGCTTCTTCAGCAGCAGCGCGTGCTTCCTTGGCAGCAGCAATGCGTGCTTCCCTAGCTTCCTTGTTAGCTTTGCGTTTTGCATCCAGCTCAGCACGCAGCAGATCGCGGCGGGAAACAACGATGCGTTTTTTCTCCAGGTCAACCTCAATGATTTCAGCTTCCAGCTCTTTGCCAACATATTCAGAGAAATCCTCTACGCGGCGCAGCTCTACATGGGAAGCAGGCATGAAGCCTTCAACACCCTCAACGGCAACAGACAGGCCAACGATGTTTTTAGCTTTATTTTTGATGATGCGCAGTACCTTAACGGTAGCAGCACGTTTTTCACCCTCGGGCAGCTCGGCAACATTTTTCCATGCTGCGTCGCGCTCTGCTTTGATTTTGGACAGACGTACAAAATCGCTCTTGGTGGTGCCGGGAACGACCTTAGCCTCTACCTCGTCGCCAACCTTGATGGTAGCCTGCAGCTCTTCGGCAGATTGGGTCTGGGACCATTCGGAATACGGAATAACGCCATCATGTCTATATCCAAAAGATACATATACGCCGTCTTTATCCAATTGAATAACAGTACCGTTAACAATCTTGCCGGGATATACCTCTACCTCCATACTTTCGTTGAGCATACTTTCAAAATCCATGTTTTCCATTACTAAAATAGCCTCCTTAATTAAACGGTCCGGAGTCGATGCCCCTGCCGTGATTCCTATTTTATTGCAACCTGCAAACATACCGCTATCAAGCTCGCCGGCAGTTTCTATATGATACACCTTCTGGCAATGCTCCTGCACCAGCTCAAAGAGATGGCGCGTGTTGGCACTGTTGCGTCCGCCGATAACAACGACCGCATCCGACTCGTCAGCCAGCTCTGCCGCTGCCTGCTGCCGCTCGGCCGTCGCCAGGCAGATTGTGCGTTCCACACGGTATTCTCCCGGACACTGCTCTTGCATTGCCTGCAATATATCATTAAACTTCTGCAGCTCAAAGGTCGTCTGGATGATTACTCCATAACGCTCCTGCTGCGGTACATTAGAGATATCTTTTATACATTCGACACAGATAGCGTTTTTTCCTGCCCATTTTAAAATACTTTTTACTTCGGGATGATTTTTTTCTCCGACAATCACAGGAAAATATCCATCTGCGGCTGCCTCGGCAGCTTTTTTCTGCGCCAGGCGCACATTAGGACAGGTTGCGTCTACAATTTGCAGACCGCGTTTTTCTGCCTCTGCGTAAACTGCAGGCCCCACACCATGCGAACGGAAGATAACCGTTTCACCTGCTGCAAAGTCCTCCAGGCTGTCCTTGCAGGCAATACCATTACGTGCGAGGTCGGCAATCAGCTGGGGATTGTGGATGAGCGGTCCTAAGGTCGCTCCCTGCACATGGTCAGCCGCCGCCTTTTGCGCCAGCGCCACCGCGCGTTTTACACCATAGCAAAAGCCACAGTGCTTTGCTACCTTGATCTCCATTATTGCTCCTCACCTGCCTGCAGTGCGGCAATGTGCTGCATCATATCGTCTGTAAGCTGCAAAAGCAGCTCCTTGCTGACGACAGCGTCCTGCGGAAACGGTATGGGCTTGCCAAAGCGCACCGTCACCTTAGGCCAGATGCGCCCATGACGCTTGTAATCTGTGCCGATAATGCAGGCCGGGACGATAGTCGCCTTGGCCTTGCTTGCCATCATCAGCGCACCGGGCTGTGCCTTGCCCAGCTTACCTGTTTTGCTGCGTGTGCCCTCGGGGAAGATAGCCAGAACCTGGCCGCTCTCCAAAATTTCTATACCATGCTTGATGGCAGCACGGTCGGCACCGCCGCGGCGCACGGGAAACGCGCCCAAAATTTTATAGATAGTGCCCAAAACAGGCACGAACAGCTCTTCCTTGGCCATAAAATGCACCTTGCGGGTGGCGGCCGTCCCCAAAACCGGCGGGTCCAGCAGGCTCAAGTGGTTGCACGCTATAACCAGCGGTCCCTCCTTGGGGATGTTTTCCGTACCCTCCACCTTAAGGCGCAGACCTACAGCAAACATTAGCTTAAAAATTGTTTTTACTATAGTATAAATCATTGCGCGCGCTCCTGCACCAGCTGCAAAATTTTTTCGGTAACCTGGCTGATGCCCATATCAGAGGTATCCAGCAAAATTGCATCCTCCGCCTGGCGCAATGGTCCGATAGCACGCTCGCTGTCCGCCTTGTCACGTGCGGCAATATCAGCTGCAAGCTGCGCCAGCTCCACCTGCTGACCCTTTTGCAGCATTTCCTTATAGCGGCGGCGTGCCCGCTCCTCTACCGAGGCGGTGAGAAAGATCTTAAGCTGCGCGTTCGGGAACACCACCGTACCGATATCACGGCCATCCATCAACACGCCGCCCACGATGCCCATACGGCGCTGCTGCTCAACCATCGCCTCACGCACGGCGCCGATAGCGGCCACGCGGGAAACAATCGCGGTAACCTCAGGTGTACGGATAGCGTCCGTCACCTCGGTGCCATCCACAAAAACGCGGTTTACCCGCGCCTCAGGCTTAAAATCGATAACCATAGTGCATGCCAGCTTGCTGATAAAGTCCTCATCAAAAGCAGCACCTGTCTGCAAAAACTTCCAGGCAACGCTGCGGTACATGGCACCGGTATCAATATAGGCATAACCCAGCTTTTCGGCAGCCAGCTTTGCGATAGTGCTTTTGCCTGCGCCTGCAGGGCCGTCAATAGCCACAACAATTTTTTTCATTATACATAACCACACTTTATATAAAAATTTAGTGTAAAGCTCTAAAATAGGGGCAGCGCGTCACATGCCTGCTGCTGCACTGCCTGCCGCATATCCTGACGAAAACGCAGCCTGCAGATTAAAGCCGCCCGTATAGCCATCCACGTCCATAACCTCGCCGGCAAAATACAAGCCCTTGATGCGCTTGGACGCCATGGTTTTGGGATCTATCTCCTTCACGTTCACGCCGCCGGCGGTAACAATCGCCTCTGCTATGGGGCGCGTAGACGTGATCGGCACAACAAAATGCTTCAGCGTCTGCAGCAGTCTTTGGCGCTCCTCACGCGAAATCTGGTTGACAAACTTATCCTCATCCAAATACGCCATGTCGCAGATCACAGGTATCAGACGCTGCGGCAAAAGATCCTTGAGGCCATTTACCAGCTGCTTGCGACTGTATTCGGCAAAGTCGCGGCAAATGCGCGCATCCAGCTTTTCTCCGCTCAGCGCAGGCTTCAGATCTATTGCCAGGTCCACCTCTTTGCCCTCTGCCAACGCACCTGCCGCAAGATTACTTAGCGACAGGATGATCGGTCCCGATACGCCAAAATGCGTAAAGAGCATTTCACCGAACTCGCTGCCGATTTTTTTGCCATCCGCCAAAAGCGTTGCCTGCACATTGCGCAGCGACAGGCCCTGCAAATCATCTACGTAAGGATAATCGCTTTCCAGCGGCACCAGCGAGGGCTTGAGCGGTACAATGGTGTGTCCTGCTTTGGCAGCCAGCTTAACGCCACCGCCATCGCTGCCCGTGCCGGGGTACGAGGCCCCGCCTGCAGCCAGGATGACACTGTCAGCGGCATAAACGCCGCTTACCGTGCGCACTCCTTGTGCCACGCCGTTTTTTAACACAATGTCAATAACCTTGGTATCAGTAAGCAGCCTGCCGCCGGCAGCAGTAAATATCCGCACCAGCGTATCCACTACGTCCTTAGCCTTGTCACTCACCGGGAAAACGCGGCCACCGCGCTCCACCTTAGTGGGCAGGCCATTGCTCTCTAACAGGAATACTATATCATCATTAGTGAACCTGTGTAAAGCACTATTTAAAAATCTTCCGTTTCCGGGCAGATTTTTTATGAATTCGGGGATGTCGCAGGCATTAGTAATATTGCAGCGGCCCTTGCCCGTAATCAGCATCTTTTTGCCCGGCTGACGCATTTTTTCATAAATCGTCACCTCTGCGCCCAGCTGCGCTGCGGCAATGCCTGCCAAAAGTCCTGCCGCCCCTGCCCCGATAATTGCAACCTTAGTCATAGCCTCGCCGCCTTTTTGAGCTGCGCAAGCTCTACCTCGCTCAGCGGACGGAACTTGCCGCGTCCCAGGTTCTGCAGCTGGATGGGTCCCAGCTTAATGCGCTTCAAATCGCGCACAGGGAAGCCAATCGCATCGCACATACGGCGGATCTGGCGGTTGCGTCCCTCATGGATGGTGATATCAAAAAGCGTGAAGCCACGCTCGTGGTCATAATCACGCAGATTGACTATAGCAGGCGCCGTCATGCCGTCCTCCAGCTTGATGCCTAAGCGCAGGCAGTCCAGCTTTTCCTGCGGCACGATTCCCGGAACCTTAACCAGGTAGGTTTTGTTGACCTCGTGGCTGGGGTGCATCAAAGCCTGGGCCAGCGCGCCGTCATTCGTCAGCAGCAAAAGTCCCTCGGTGTTGTAATCCAAGCGTCCCACAGGAAAAACACGCTCCGGCAGGTTCTGCACAAAATCGGCAATGCTGCGGCGGTTTTGCGGGTCCGACATCGTCGTCACCACTCCGCGCGGCTTGTAGAACAAATAATACGCCTTGGCCTCGGCGGCGATGGGGTTGCCATCCACGCTGATGCGCACCTTGGCGGCATCAAACTTGCTGCCAAGCTCGGTAACAACCTTGCCGTTGACGCGGACACGTCCTGCCGTGATGATTTTTTCTGCCTCACGCCTGGAGGCAACTCCTGCAGCAGCAAGAATTTTTTGTAAACGTTCTTCCATATAACTTATTATTCCTTCACATCTGTAGTATTTTCTGTATTACCCGACTGCAGCACCTGCCGGCTCGCAGCCTCCTCATCCTCCGGCCTTGCCTCTACCGATGGCAGGTCAGCAAGCGACGCCAGGCCGAACACCGTTAAAAACTTATCCGTGGTGGCATATAAAATGGGGTTGCCCAGCGCCTTTTTGCGTCCTGCCTCCGCCACCAAGCCCAAATCGAGCAGCGTATTTAAAACGCCATCCACCTTGACGCCGCGGATAGCTTCCATCTCGGCACGCGTCACAGGCTGCTTAAAGGCCACTATCGCCAACGTTTCCATAGCGGCATTAGTCAGCTTAACCTCCTTGCGGCGCGCAAGCCCCAAAAGCAGGCTGTAATGCACAGGCTTGGTCACCAGCTGAAAGCAGCCTGCCGTTTCACGCAGCATAAGGCCCCTGTCTTCGGCTTCATAGCTAGCTCGCAGCGTGGTCAAAAGCTCCCACACCTGCGGTTTTTCCAGCTGCAAAACAGTCGCCAGCTCGGCCACGGATATAGGCTCGCCTGCAGCGAACAACACTGCCTCTAACGCTCCCACCAGCCTATCCTGATACATGTGCTTCTTCCCCCTGCTTAGCAAAAATATAAATAGGTGCAAACCGCTGCGCCTGGCTGATTGCGACCAGTCCCAGCTTCAGCAGCTCCAAAACTCCCAAAAAAGCGGCCACCTTCTCGCCCACCTGCCCCGATGTAAAAACATCGCTTAGCAAAATGCCCTGCGGCCGCTTTTGCAGCCTTTGTAAAATATCGGCCATTTTGTCCTGCACACTAAAGGCCTGCGGCTCGATAAAGGCCGCCTGCCTGCCGCCAGGGACAGCCATAGACGCCAGCGCCTGCAGCAAATCCTGCACCGTGCAGGGAGCAATCGTGCGCTCCAGCAGATTGGCAAACATCGGCGGACGCTGCCAGAAGCGGTCAGCCTGACTCTTCATGTCGGCAAGCACGCTTGCAGCACGCTTAATGCGGCGGTATTCCACCAGCATCTCCACCAGCTGTGTGCGTGGGTCCGCCTCCTCCTCGTCTGCCTGCGCCGCCTCTTTGGGCAGCAGCATGCGCGACTTAATCTGCAAAAGCGTCGCCGCCATCACCAAAAACTCGCTGGCGATTTCCATATCAAACTCACTCATACCGCGCAGATAGCTGATATACTGCTCGGTTACAGTGACTATGGGTATATCATATATATCAACCTTTTCGCGCTCAATGAGATGCAAAAGCAAGTCCAACGGGCCCTCAAAGGCTGTAAGCTTCAAGGATAAATTGCTGGCCGTCATCGCTTAAAACACAATCCCCAGCACACTGCGCACCAAAAGCAGATAGCCATTGGCCAGCGGCGTAATAATCATGCTGGTAATGCCGGTGAAAACCAGGGCGATCAAAATATAAAAGCCATAGCGGCCCACAGCGTTATCAAACTTCCAGGCAGCAGCAGGCGGCAAAAGCTCGCTCACAATCTTGGAGCCATCCAGCGGCGGCACGGGAATAAGGTTAAAAAAGGCAAACCAAACATTATACAGCTGCATCCACAGCAAAAAGCGGTAAATACCGTCGCTGAGCAGGCCCAGGCGGTTCATCAGCGCCATAAAAAACGCGGCGACAAAGCACAAAAACAAATTGGCCGCAGGCCCTGCAAACGACACCTTCAGCACTCCCTCCTTACGGCTTTTGAAGTAACTGGTATTGATAGGCACAGGCTTGGCCCAGCCAAAGCCGGCCACAACCAGCAAAATCGCGCCTAAGGGATCCAGGTGCGCCATAGGGTTAAACGTCAGCCGTCCCATATAACGGGCAGTGGGGTCGCCTAAGCTGTCCGCGCACTGCGCATGGGCGTATTCGTGTATAGTAATCGCAAACAGCAGCGCCGGAATGCGATAAATCATCGTACTAAGATCAAGCATGTATGCCTCCCGAAAGTTTCTCAATAGATTTATTATACAACATCTGCCATTGCTGCGTCAAAAAGAAAACGGAACCATCAGAACAATTTGTGTGACAGTTCCGTAAAATATTTTATTTACCTGTAAATTGCGGTGCGCGTTTCTCGTAGAAGGCGGCAATACCCTCCTTGCAGTCATCCGTGCCCATGAGCAGGGACTGCGTTGTTTCTTCTATAGCCAGCACCTCGTCCAGAGTCAGGGCCGTGTTGTTCAGGTACTTTTTGGTCAGGCCGATAGATAGCGGCGCACTTGCTGCCAGGCGGGCAGCCATAGCGTAAACCTTAGCATGCAGCTCCTCGTCCTCGTACACGTGGTTAAGCATGCCCAGCTCCTTGGCAGTGCAGGCATCAATCAAATCACCTGTAAACATCAGCTCCTTGGCCTTGTGTACGCCAACGGCCTTAGGCAGAAAATACAGACCGCCGCAGTCCGGGATGAGGCCGACCTTGGCAAAGCTTTCGCCAAAGCGCGCCTTTGCCGAAGCATATACCAAATCGCAGGCCAGCATCAGATTAACGCCGGCACCCGCAGTGACGCCGTTCACGTAGGCGATAACAGGCTTTTCTATAGTAGTTATGCGCTTGGCGACCGCGCCGACCCTGGCGATAAAAGCCTTTTTAGCAGCAACGCCCTCCAAGCCGTTTAAAAAGCTCAAATCACCGCCGGCGCAAAAGGCCTTGCCGTTACCTGTAAGCACCACGGCGCGCACGGCAGCGTCATTCTCCGCAGCAGTAAGTGCGGCGTGCAAACCGTCAATCAGCGCATCGTTCATCGAATTCAGGCTCTTCGGACGGTTAAGCGTGATGGTGGCGATACCATCCCTTGCAGCATATAATACAGCTTCTTCCATACGGGACACTCCTTTTCAGATGTAGTTGGGTTTCACTAAGGATATTATACCACATTCAGGAATTTTCTGCATTAAAGTCGGTCTTGCCGGATGATAATTATATTATATCCCCCCAAATAGCCAGATGCTGACTATCTCATAAATTTATTCCTGCACTTTTTTACAAAAAAGCTGTTGACAAATACAGCTTATGCGAGTATAATAATCTTCGTTGGTTGACGTACCAACCTTAATTCCCCGATAGTTCAGCCGGTAGAACACCTGACTGTTAATCAGGGCGTCGTAGGTTCGAGTCCTACTCGGGGAGCCAAGCTAATTAACCTCAGTTACGGCAATGTGACTGAGGTTTTTTGTTGTGCTTGGGTAACTTTTTGGTTTTAATACAGCATACAAGCTTATGTTTCAAGCTGCGGTCAGATTTCTGTATCCATCATAGCAGGCCTGCAGCAAATTTTTGTACTTTTTTACGCCCTTGCAAAAATAGCGACGCAGCGTACGCAAGCGACGCAACGCAGATTTCATGCGGTTTTCGAGCGCGTCGCTATTAGCAGATGCGCATGCGATGCGTACGCTTTGGCAAAAAAGCAGCAGGTAAAGCCAACAACCGGCGTCCTGCTTCCTGCCAAGGCTCACCTTAAAGCTTATGTAACTAAAGCGTAGCTGTACAGGATAAAGCTAACGGCAGATGTTAGCAAAGTATACAAGCCTGCCTTGTAAGGTAGGATATTATTGACAGCATTAGTATTAATCTATGCTTGCTAAATTGCACTTTAGCTAACAGGATTAGTATCTATGTGTGCTTATTTTTTTGAGTACTGCGTTACCCACTGATGTTATCCTTAGCTATCAGGTCTGCCCTGCAAAACTTATAAGGCATTTAGTGCAAGGCCGGATCAGCAAACGCTGCTTTGCTGTGCGCAAGGCGCGTCGCTTTGCGTGTAAAAAACTTACAACAAAATAAAGAGCGTACGCACAAAAACGCAGGCAGCATGCGCTCTGCGTCGCTTGCGTACGCTGCGTCGCTTTATTTTAGATAACAACAAAATGATGCTTTCAGCACAAGAGCGACACGCAAAAAAACAGCCTGCCATCCGCATAATGCAGAGGGCAGGCCTTTTAAAGTGCTTTAAAAGTTTAGTTTAAAATTAGTAAAAACAGCGTCAGCGCATAAGCCTTTTACAGCTCAATTTTTTGCACGTTGGCAATTGCCTCCTTAGCTTCGGCAATAATGCGTTCCATAACATCCTTACAGGGCAGGATATCGTTCAAAACGTTCAGACTCTGGCCGCACATTACGGTGCCCTTTACGGTGTCGCCCTCCAAAATGCCCATACGGTTGGTGCCTGCGCCCATGGCCATCAACTCTTCCTTGGGAGCGCCGGCAATTTCCTTGGCAGTATAGGCCTCGGTGAAGGCGTTAGCCAGGCAGCGCACGCCCATGTTACGGCTGTAGCCGGTGGTTACGCTGTCGGTGTCGGTGGCTTTGACAATGGCCTCCTTAGCAGCAGGATGTGCCGGACATTCGGTGGTCAAAAGGAAGCGGCTGCCCATCTGTACGCCTGCAGCGCCCATAAGCAAGGCTGCAGCCAGAGCACGGCCGTCGCTGATGCCGCCTGCAACCAGTACAGGCACGCTCTTAACCTGCGGCAGCACGTTTTCCATCAGCGCCATGGTGGTCTGCTTGCCGATGTGGCCGCCGGCCTCCATGCCCTCGATAACCATAGCGTCCGCGCCGGCGGCTTCGATGCGTTTAGCCAGCTTTACGCTGGGAACAACAGGGATAACCTTGATGCCTGCTGCATGAAAGGTGGGGATGTGCGGCACGGGGTTGCCTGCGCCCAGGGTAACAAAGGCTACCTTTTCCTCGCACAGCATAGCGATAATATCAGCAATATTGGGAGCCATCAGCATAACGTTTACGCCAAAGGGCTTGTCGGTCAGGGACTTGGCCTTGCGCACCTCGTCACGGGTCCATTCCACGGTGCGGCCGCCGCTGCCGATGATGCCTGCACCGCCGGCGTTGGAAACTGCTGCGGCAAGGTTGGCGTCGCTGGTCCAGGCCATACCGCCCTGGATTACAGGATATTTAATGCCTAAGAGTTCAGTAAGCTTTGTTTTCATAAAAATCAACCTCCCTTGAATTATACACGAATATTATATAATACTATCCACGCTTTAATCGTGAATTTTTTTCAAACTATACAATATTTGTAAACTTTGTAACTATGAAAGGCAGCGGGATGAAAAACTTACAGCAGATTGTAGTTTTTTGTCCATAAAATTTGACAGTCAGGCATAAAAATTGTAAAATTCTAGGAGTACCTAAAATTGCCGGTCGCACTAAAATGGCTGGCACGGTACGCCTGTGATAGGGCAGGTTTTGCCTTGTCATTACGAATAAATTTGTAATATTTATTAAGGGAAAGAGGTCAAGACAAACTATGCGCAGTACACAAGTAAAGAAGGGTTCTACCCGCGCAGCTCACCGCTCTTTGTTTTATGCGATGGGTTATACCGAAGAAGAATTAAAGAAACCGTTAATCGGCATCTGCTGTGCCGCTAACGAAATCATCCCCGGCCACATGCACCTGGACACCATCGCCCAGGCTGCCAAGTATGGCGTTTTGGAAGCCGGCGGCACTCCTATCGAGTTCCCCGCTATCGGCATCTGCGACGGCATCGCTATGGGCCACGATGGCATGAAATACCCGCTGGCAAGCCGCGAGCTGGTTGCCGACAGCATTGAAGCTGTTGCCAACGGCCACGCCTTTGACGGCCTGATTTTGATTCCTAACTGTGATAAAATCGTCCCTGGTATGCTGATGGCTGCAGCCCGTCTGAACATCCCCACCGTTGTTGTCAGCGGCGGCCCGATGCTCCCCGGCCGTTATCATGGCAAGGATATCAGCGTATCCACTGTATTTGAAGCTGCAGGCCGTTTTGAATCCGGCCAGATTGATAAAGAAGAGCTGAGCGAGATCGAGCATTGCGCCTGCCCCGGCTGCGGCAGCTGCTCCGGTCTGTTCACCGCCAACACCATGAACTGCCTCACCGAGGTTCTGGGCATGGGCCTTCCCGGCAACGGCACCATCCCTGCTGCCTACAACGGCAAACGCATTGCCCTGGCTAAGCACGCAGGCATGGCTGTTATGCGCCTGATCGAAGAAAACGTTCTGCCGCGCGACATTATGACGCTCAACGCCTTCAAGAACGCTATCACCGTCGACATGGCAATCGGCGGCAGCTCCAACACCGCGCTGCATCTGCCTGCTATCGCCCACGAGGCCGGCATTGACCTGCCGCTGGAGCTGTTTGACAAGATCTCCAAAAAGACCCCGTACCTCACAAAGATGAGCCCGGGCGGCAGCCACCACATCATTGATTTGAACGAGGCAGGCGGCATCCCCGCAGTTATGCACGAGCTGGACCGCCTGAAGCTCATCAAAAAGAGCTGCGTCACCGTCAGCGGCAAGACCGTCGGCCAAATCATCAAAAACGCCGAGATCCTGCGTCCTGAGGTTATCCACAGCGTAGAGAACCCGTACAACAAGACCGGCGGTATCGCTGTTCTTAAGGGCAACATCGCTCCTGAATGCAGCGTTGTTAAGGAAAGTGCTGTTGATCCTTCCATGAAGGTGTTCAGCGGTCCTGCCAAGGTTTACAATTCCGAGGACGAAGCAATCGCAGCTATCTGCGCTAAGCAGGTTGTCAGCGGCGACGTTGTCGTTATCCGCTACGAAGGCCCCAAGGGCGGCCCCGGCATGCGCGAAATGCTCAACCCCACCTCCGTGCTGGCAGGCATGGGCCACGATAAAGACGTTGCCCTGCTCACCGACGGCCGCTTCAGCGGTGCTACCCGTGGTGCCTGCATCGGCCACATCTCCCCCGAAGCGCGCGAGGGTGGTAACATCGCCCTGGTACAGGACGGCGATATCATCGAAATCGATATTCCGAACCGCACCCTCAACGTTAAGCTGAGCGACGAAGAGCTGGCCGAGCGCCGCAAGAACTGGATTTGCCCGCCGCCTAAGGTTACCAGCGGTTACCTGGCACGCTATGCTGCCCTGGTTACCTCTGCTGCCACCGGCGCAGTGCTCAAGGTTCCCGGACAGGACTAAGCCGATAATCAAAGCAATATAAATTCAGCCCCCGCCTACCCTGCCAAGCAGCAAGGTAAGCGGGGGCTTTTTGTGTTGCCGTCATATTCTATTACTACACTAAATGCCTATCAGCCAAATCCGTCACTTTTTCCTGATTGCCAGGCTGCGGATGGAAACATTCACGTTATTCACCTTCATGGCCGTCATATATTCAACCTTTTCTTTAATCTTGGCCTGGAACTGCTTGGTAAGGTTAAACAGATGCACACCGTAGTAAAGCACAACCTCTACGCTGATGACGATGCCCTTGCTATTGTCGCTGCGGCGGCGCACCTTGATGGAGGTGACGCGCTCCACGCCCTCCAGCTTGCGGCCGATAATCTTAATGATGTCCTCAATCGCGTTATCGGCAATCAGCAGCTTGCCGTAAAAGCTAAAGGACGGGCGCACAATCGAGCGGTCGGCCGATTTTTCCTGCTTACGCTTGCTGGAAAACAAATTGTAGGGCAAATCAGCAAAATAACCCGTAAAATGCGGCTTCAGCTCCACCGTCGGCACAGGCACGATGTGCTTGCCGTCGTGCAAGCGCATATAGCGCGCCTTTTTGATTTCGGCCTTGCTGGCGATCTGCTGTATATATACGGTTTTCACAGGGGAAGGCAGCTGCAGCCTGGCAGTGATTTTGTTGATCATGTTATCCGAGGTTGCAATGATAAGCAGCCTTTTGATGCCACCTGCAGCCAGCGCCTCGCGCACCTGCCTGGCGTGCTCGTTATCCGTAAAGATCGCACGCTTGACCGCCTGTATTCTGTTGTCCTCGTTCTTGGCCGATGTGCCTGCAAGAATTTTGGTGCCCTTGATCAAAAGTCCGTCGTCGATAATGGCATCGCAACGGTTATCAAAGGCCACGCCGATAGCGTGATGACTCTTGCCTGTACCGCTTGGCCCTACAAAAGCAACTACTTCCATTCTATTATACCCTTTACATCCTCGTATCTAACCTGCCAAATACCCAGCTGCGCCGGAAAGCGGTCCGGGATGGCGTGAAAATCGCTGCCGCCGCTCACCAAAAGGCCGCGTTCCTTGGCCAGCGCCAGCCACCTGGCGCGTGCCGCCTCGTCTGCGCTGGGGTGCCACACCTCAATACCGTCAAACGGCTCTGCCGCCAGCAGCCGCGCAGGCAGGGTGCTATCCGCCAGCTCCGACGGATGCGCCAAAACAGCCAGGCCGCCTGCAACGTGAATCAATGCCACTGCCTCGTGCGGTGACAGCTTAGGCTGCGGCACGTAGGCCGGGCCGCCACGATGCAGCAGCGCGTCAAACACGTCCTGCACCGAGTCAAAATATCCCTTGGCCACCAGCGCCTTGGCTACATGCGGTCTGCCCACCGCCCTGTTTTTGGGGTCGCAGGCCTCCACCTCCACGTGGTAACCCAGCTTATCCAGCTTTTCGAGCATGGCATATAAACGATATTCGCGCGCATGGCGCATTTCGTCCATTTTCTTGTGCAAGGCTTCGCAGGCGGTGGATACATGGTAGCCCAAAATATGCACGCTGTCGTCCTCGTATTGCGTTCCCAGCTCCACGCCGGTGAGCACGCGCACCCTGCCTGCGTATTTTTGTGCTGCCTGCTGCGCCTCCTCTATCCCGTTCCAGGAATCATGGTCTGTGAGAGCAATAACGCCAAGCCCCTTAGCCGCCGCCTCGTCCACCAGCATAGCGGGCGTATAACGACCGTCGCTAAAGGTGCTGTGCATATGTAAATCAACAAGCTGCGCTGCCATCACAAAAGCTCCGCCAGCTTAATCAAGGTCATAGTGCCAAAGGCAGTGCCGCCCTTTACCTTAAAGCCTGCCGTCTTGGTGGCGGTAGAGGTGCCGCCTATATCCAAATGCGCCCAGGGGACGTCCTTATCTACAAATTCACCGATAAAGAGTCCGCCTGTAATGCAGCCACCGGCACGACCCGCACTGTTAAGCAAATCGGCCACATCGCTCTTGATGGCCTCCTTACACTCGGGCAGGGAGGGCAGCTGCCAATAATTTTCGCCGGCAATGCGGCCTGCCCTTTTTATCTGCTCTGCCAGAGCGTCGTCATTGGTGACAATGCCGCTGGTTTCCGTCCCCAGCGCCACAATAACGGCACCTGTGAGCGTTGCAATATCAATAACACGCTTTGCGCCCATCTGACAGGCGTACCACACACCATCTGCCAGCACCATGCGGCCCTCGGCGTCGGTGGAGATAACTTCGATGGTTTTGCCATTAGCCGCACGCACGATGTCACCAGGACGCTGCGCCTTGCCATCAGGCATATTTTCGGCACAGGCCAGCACGCCGATGACGTTGCACTTCAACTGCAGGCGGGCAATAGCACGCATAGCACCCAAAACCGCGCCTGCACCCGTCATATCGTCCTTCATCTCGCCCATGTTGTCATCAGGCTTGATAGAAATGCCGCCGCTGTCAAAGGTCACGCCCTTGCCCACAAAGGCGGTATAGGGTGCGTCCCCTGCGCCATTATAGCGCAATGCTATCAGACGCGGCGGATTGTGGCTTCCCTGACCCACGGCCAGAATAGCATTCATGCCACGGCTTTCCATAAGCGCCTCATCCATCACGGTGATTTCCAAGGGCAGCTGCTGCCCCATCTTTAGGGCCTCCTCCACCAGGTATTGCGGTGTAACCACGTTGCCCGGGTTATTTACCAGATCGCGCACGTAGCACACAGCCTCTGCCGCGATTTCGGCAGCACGCAAAATTGCGTCAGCGTCCTCCACAGCGCTCACAAGCTTAGCCTCACACAGCGGCGCGGTCTTGGCTTCACTCTTAAATTTATTAAAGGTGTAGCCGCCAAGGTACAGGCCCTCGGCAATGCACTGCAAATTGGCACTGCGGGCAGGGTTTGTCAAAATGGGCGCTGCCAGCACTGCCTGCTGCGCCTTGGCACTGTGCAGCGCACGTGCCGCCGCCCCTGCCGCCTTGCGGAAGTTGTTAGGCTTGCAGTCCGCACCCTCGCCACAGCCGGCGATAAGCACGGTCAAAAGGCTTTGCTCACCCGGCAGCACCAGCGTCGCTACGCTGCCTGCCTCATAAATATCGTCGTGCTGCGCTGCGTACAGCTCTACCGCCTTCGCCACAGCCTCCGGCAGCTGCAGCTTGCCCAGCGCCGCCAGACATTCCTTACACAAAAAGATTACAATACTGTCTGCTCCTTCATATACAGCAGCATCCAAGGCTGCCGCTTCACAGGTAAATTGGTTTAACATGCTCCATTCTCCTATCATTTATATTCTACGGCGTTTGTAAGCGCCTGCAAATGCGTCTGTCCCGAAGCCCGCTTCAGGCTGAGGTCGCTCACTACAACCTTCATCTCCTTACGGCTCTGCCCATTGGCATAATGCGAGCCCAGTGCATGGATAGCGTAAGGCTCGCCGTTAATCTGGCCAATGTAAAGCAGCACATGCCCATCCATATACAGTGCGGCACCAGGCTGCAGGCTGTTAATTAACTGCTTACGCGCCTTGTCATCACCGCTCAGGGCGTGCCTTGTGCCTGCTCCCTGCTCCTGCTGGTCCGCATCGCGCGGCAGGATGATACCCACAGTGCGGTAAGCATTAAATACCAGGCTAGAGCAGTCCACACTGTTTTTGAGACCGCCCCAGCCATAGGGCCGGCCGTAAAACTTAAAGGCTGCATTGATAATATTATTACTGGTATAAGGCAGATAGCCGTAATGCACGCTAGCCGAGGCCTTGGGCACAAACAGCTTTTGCTTTTGCAATATGCCGCTAGTAGTACGCACAGGCGCCAGCACCGTGTAGACATCTCCCTGCACGCCCTCCACAGGCAGCCGCGCTCCCTGCTGGTACAGCACGTTTTCCCCCGCAGTTTTCAGCGTATAGCCTGCGTCCGTCACCACCAAAAATTTTTCAGGCTTAGCAAAGGCCAGCCAGTCCTTTTTCTCAGCCAGCGCCACGTTAAATTTGCTCACCCAGCCGCTGTAGTTAACAGCCTGCACATAGTAAAAATAACCATTGGCACTGGTGTGCAGCACAGCGACAGGCTCGCCCGGATCCAGCATCGTCTGCTGCAGCGCGTCAAAATCGGTGTCGGCAGCGTAATAATACAGACCCTCACCCGTCGGCAGGGCGCGCACGGCCGTCCGCCGCACTGTCACACCATAGCGCACCTTGACGGAAGCAGGCACAGCGCTGATATTCGTCTGCTTGCGCAGGATGTCCTTATAATTTTCGCTCACCTTGTTGCCGTGCAGGTATAAATCATCATCCAGCACCGAATAATCCATAATCTTGGTTTTGAGCGAATCGCCGCTCATGCCGGCAGGATAATTCACCAGGTCAGGCACTGTACGTGACGCACCACGCACCTTGGCGTTAAAGGCGGCAACGCCCTTGCTGTCTAAGATTATCTGGTCGCCAGCCGTATTCTGCGCCGTCCAATGCGCAGGGTTCACCAGTGGCGGATAATTGGTGATGCCAGCCGCACCTGCGCCCCAGGGGCAAAGCAGGCTGCAAAGCATAATCGCTGTAAAAAGCAGCTTGTGTAGATACAAGGAAAACGCCTCCCTTTGCTTGCACACATTCTTACTATATAAAAATTCCTGTGCAGTAATTCCTAGCTATAATATTATTATAAATTCTGTATCAAAAGCAAAATTCCTGCTATAAAAGCAAAAAAGCCTCCCACATACGCAAAAGAGACCGTTGCCAAAGCAACAGCCTCTTTTTATTGCAGCTTAATTATGCACGGGAAATATAGTCGCCGGTTCTGGTATCAATTGCCAGTACGTCGCCCTCGTTGATGAACAGAGGAACCTTAACAACATAGCCGGTATCCATTTTAGCGTTCTTGCTGCCGCCGGTAGCGGTATCGCCCTTGATGCCGGGTTCGGTTTCAACTACGGTCAGCTCAACGGTGTTCGGCAGGTCAACGCCCAATACACGGTTGTCATAAATCATGATCTTAACATCCATGTTCTCTTTCAGGAAGTTGAGCGCACTGCCCAGGGTTTCCTTGCTCAGCTCGGTTTGTTCATAGGTTTCGTTATCCATGAATACATACATACCGTCGGATTCATACAGATATTGCATTTCGCGGCGGTCGATGTGTGCCTTCGGCAGACGCTCGCCGGCATTAAAGGTACGCTCAACAACAGAGCCGGTGCACAGGTTACGCATTTTAGCACGTACGAAGGCAGCACCCTTACCAGGTTTTACGTGTTGGAATTCAACAACCTGCCAAGCGTCGCCATCGATGGTAACAGTTACGTTGGTTTTAAATTCGTTTGTGGAAATCATTGGAAGCCCTCCTATAAATTTTAATGACTAGACAATTTCAATAAGCTGCTTTTTGACACCGTTTAAGGCTCTGGCCCCTTCCTCAGTCAAAACAACAGTATCTTCTATACGAACCCCGCCTTTGCCGGGAATGTATATACCAGGTTCAATAGTAAAAATCATGCCTGTTTTCAGCACTGTACTGCCACGCTTGTTAATGTTCGGCATTTCGTGGATCTCAAGGCCCACGCCGTGGCCTGTGCCATGCACATAGTAATCACCATAGCCGCAGGCAGTAATGCTGTCACGTACAATCGCGTCCAGTTCCCTGCCGGTCATGCCCACCTCGGCAGCCCTCAGACCTTTAAGCTGTGCCTCCTCGACAATGGTATAAATTTCCTTATGCCAGGATGTTGCCATGCCCAAAACTATGGTACGCGTCATATCCGAATGGTAGCCCTTGTAGACAGCGCCAAAGTCAAAGGTGATAAAATCGCCCACCTCAACAACCTTGTCCGACGCCATGCCATGCGGCAGCGCACTGCGCACGCCCGAAGCTACAATCGTATCAAAAGAGATCTTTTCGCTGCCCAGCTCGCGCATATAATATTCCAGGCGTCCTGCCAGCTCGCGCTCCGTGCAGCCGGGATGGATATCCTCCAGCAGCCTGATAAACGCTTCATCACCAATGCTGGCAGCCTTCAGCAGCATATCCAGCTCTTTTTTATCCTTAATCATACGGATATCACTCAGGTCAATGCTCTGCATGCGTGTTTCGCCCAGCAGCTCCTGCAATACTACGTAATCATCATAGCTGTACCAGGCACCGTCAAAGCCTACTACGCCAGCCTTTGCCGCCTTGGCCAGCTCTGCTGCTGCCGCCCAGATGCTGTGAGCATCACGGGGAGTGTATTCCAGCACCTCAAAATACTTCAGCTCATGCTTTGCCTGCTCGGTGTAACGGCCGTCCGTAATCAGCACGCCGTGCTGCCTGTCCAGGTACAGCAGACTGGAATCGCCGGTGAAGCCTGTAATGTAACGGATAGTGGTAACATCCTTAATAATGACACTATCTACCTGCAGCCTGGCCATTACTTCCAAAACCTTATTGACACGCGTCATGATATTACCCTCTTTCCTCCAAAATCAGCCACTTAGGCCATGAATCACCTAAATATTTTACCACTCATTAGCAAAACTTTCAACTGTTTATCAAGTGTTCTGCTTACTTTTCGCTATCAAAGAGCGCTTCTACGAACTTATCAGGCTCAAAGGGACGGAAATCCATAATGCCCTCGCCCACGCCAATCCATTTCACAGGCAGTCCCAGCTCCTCCTTGATGGCTACAACCACGCCACCCTTGGCAGTGCCGTCAAGCTTGGTCAGCACAACGCCTGTCACGTTGGCAGTTTCCATAAACACCTTGGCCTGGTTGATAGCGTTCTGGCCTGTGGTCGCATCCAGCACCAAAAAGGTTTCGTGCGGCGCCTCGGGGATTTCGCGCTTGATGATGCGGTGGATCTTTTCCAGCTCGTTCATCAGATTAGCCTTGTTGTGCAAACGGCCTGCAGTATCAATAAAGAGAATGTCGGCCTTGCGCGCAATGGCGGCCTTCATAGCGTCAAAAACAACTGCCGCAGGATCGGCACCCTCGGCATGGCGGATAACGTCACAGTGCGCGCGTTCGCCCCAAATCTGCAGCTGCTCACTGGCGGCCGCGCGGAAGGTGTCGCCTGCTGCCAGCATAACCTTATATTTGAAGAGCGTAAAATAGTTTGCCAGCTTGCCGATGGTAGTGGTCTTGCCTACGCCGTTGACGCCGACAACCAAAATCACAGTGGGCTTAGCACCGATGCGGGTGCGTTGGCCGCTGTCTGCCAGCAGGTCAGTCAGGTATTTTTTCAAGAAGGGAATAACGTCCTCCGCAGCGGCGATTTCCTTCTTTTTAGCTGCCTGGCGCACAGCGTTAATCAGCTTTTCGGTGGTCTTTACACCCACGTCGGCAGACAGCAGGATCATTTCCAGCTCGTCCAAAAAATCATCGTCAATTACAGCCGACATCCCCACTAATTCCTGAATACGGTCTGTAAAATTGCGCCTGGTCTTGCTCAGGCCTTCCTTTAAGCGCTCAAAAAATCCCATTATACATTCTCCTTTGCATTTATCTTTACAGACAATAACTTGGAAACACCGGATTCCTCCATAGTAACGCCATACATGATATCAGCGCATTCCATGGTGCCCTTACGGTGCGTAATTACTATAAACTGCGTGCTACTTGCGTAATCACGCAAAAAGCTGGCAAACCGCTGGATATTGGCATCATCAAGTGGTGCGTCAATTTCGTCCAGCACGCAAAATGGTGACGGCTGATAGCTCAGCAGAGCAAACAGCAGGGCAATAACCGTCAGCGCCCTTTCGCCGCCACTCATCAGATACAGGCTCTGCAGTTTTTTGCCCGGCGGCTGCACATGTATATCTATGCCAGAATCCAGTAAATTATCCGGCTCGGTCAAAAGCAGTACTGCCGTGCCGCCGCCAAACAGCTTGGCATAGCACTGGGCAAAGTATTCGTTAATCTTAGCAAAGGCTTCCTTAAAGCGTTTGCTCATGCCGCTGTTGATTTCGGCAATAACCGCCTCCAGGTTGTCCTTGGCCTCGCACAAATCGCCGTACTGCCTGCGCAAAAACTCACTGCGCTCACGCACGGCGTTGTATTCCTCAATAGCCGCCGCGTTAATGGGTCCCAGCTCTGCAATCGCCAGGGTCAGCTCGCTTTCCTGCTTTTGCAGCGCCGCCAGCGTCATCCCCTGTAAATCCTGCAGGTCCAGCGCCCTCGCCGCCGCCTCGTCTAATTGGTAATCCTGCTTTAGCTGCTCCTTGACATGGCTGCAGCTGCTTTCGTGCCGCGCCAGCTCCAGCTCTGCCTGCCGCAGGCCGCCCTCACTTGTGTCCACCTGCTTTTGCAGCACGGTAATTTCTGCTTCTGCCTGCAGCTGCCTGTCCAGCAGCTCACCGCGTTGCGTACTGTAATCGTCCTTACCGCCCAGCATTTGCTGCAGCTGGGTCAAAAGTGCGTCGCACTGCCCCTGCAGCTTGCGCTTTTCTTCAGCGCAGCCTGCAATTACCTGCTTCAGCCGCTCCTTTTCCTGTTGCCCCTCTGCTATCTCCTTTTGCAGCCTTAGGGCATCCGCATCCATATTCTGCATATTACTGCTGATAAGCTGCGCCTTCGCCGCAGAGGTTTCCAAGGCGATTTTGGCATCCTGCAGCTGGTTATCCAAGGCTGTAACGGCACTGCCGAAGCGGGCAATCTCCTTCTTTATATCTTCCAGCAGCGTCTTTGCCTCGCTATCCTGCCCCTCGCGCTCAGCCACGGCCGCACGCAGCTCCTTGAGCCTGTCGCGGTTTGCCATATAGGCGGCGGTTATGCTGCTGCGGTCATCCAAAAGCAGCAGCAGGCGCTCGTCATCACGCTTTTTCTGCTCCTCGGTCTGCTTCAGCTTCAGCTCCAGTCCGTCTGCCGCCAGCTGCTCCTTGCGCAGCCTTTCTGCCAGCTGCTGCAGCTGCCCGCTCTGTTGCTTTTCTATTGCTTCCTTTTCCTCCAGCTGCTCCTGCCAGGTCAGCAGCTGCTGATGCAGCTCCTTCACCTGCGCGGCAGCCTGGGCAATTTCCACGTTACGGGCCAGATAGCCCTCCTTGCGCTTTCTGCTGCCACCTGTCAAGCTGCCGCCGGCATTGACTACGTCGCCGTCAAGCGTCACCACGCGCAGGCGGTAATGCGCGGCCTTAGCTGCCGCCAGTGCCGCATCAATATTTTCGGCAACCAGCACCCGTCCCAGCAAAAAGCGGATAGCATTTTCGGCCTCGGCCTCGTAGGTTATTAAATCTACCGCATAGCCCAAAACTCCGGGAAGCTGCGCCAATGCTTCCTCCTCACGCCCCGGCATGCGTCTTTGCACCGTATCAAGCGGTAAAAACGTAGCACGTCCGCTGCCGCTGCTCTTTAAATAGCTAATAGCCGCCTTGGCCGCCACCGCAGAACGCATCACGATGTTTTGCGCGCCCTCACCCAATGCCGTTTCTATCGCGGCAACGTATTTATCATCCACGTGGATAAGCTCTGCCGCCACGCCCACAACCTGGGAGCGCCACTGCTCCTTAGCCCTCATAACAGCCTTAATGCCATAGCCAAAGCCCTCGTAGCTTTGCTGCAGACGCTTTAAGGCCTGCTCCCGTGCCTCGGCCGCCGTAGCCTGGTGCTGGCACTGCTGATGACTGACCATAGTTGCCTGCAGTGAGCCTTTGTTGGCATCATATTCCGCGCGCAGCTGTGTCCCCTGCCTTTGCAGCAGCTCCATATTATTGACGCTCTGCGCTTTTCGATCCAGCAGGCTGTTGTATTCCTCCTCCTGCTGTCCGGCAGCCGCTTCTGCCTCCTCTATGCTTTTCTTCAAGGCTTCGCGGCGGCGCACACGCTGTTCCTGTGCCTCCTCCAGGCTACGCAAATCGTTACGCAGGGCCAAAAGCTCCTGCATCCCGCTAAAGAACTGCGACTGCAACTCATCATTGCTTTTTTTTGCAGCCTCCAGCAGCTTGACCTGTTCACCGCGCTGGTATTCCAGCTCTCCCACCAAGCTACCTGCCGCAGCGCGCTTCTTTTCAGCAGCATCAAAATCTGCTGCCAGCACCTGCAATCTGGCCTCCTGCTCGGCAACCTGCTGCTGCAGGCGCTCATTGTGCTCATCCAAGCGTCTGCCTGCTCTTTGGCTTTGGCTTACACGCTCATCAAGCACCTTTTGACTACCATGCAGCTTTTCCAGCCGCGTTTCTTTATCCTTGATATCATCCTGTAATCTGCTGTAGGCCTCGGTCAGCTTATCCAGCTCCTGCTGCAAGGCCGCCTGAGCCGCTCTCTGCTTGCTCAGACTGGCTGCCCTTTCGGCATATTCATTGCCTGCAGCCTCCTTTTTGGCGTTCAGCTCCCTGGTAGTCGCCTCCATCTCGTCTAGTCTGCGCAGCAGCACCGAAAGGCGGCATCTGCGCAGGTTTTCACTTAACGCGTTAAACTGACGTGTTTTTTCGGCAGCCTGCGCCAACGGCTCTACCTGTGCGTCCACCTCGCTGCGAATGTCGTTAATACGCGTCAGGTTTTTGGCTGTATCATCCAGCTTACGCACTGCGTCCTTCTTACGCAGGCGGTACTTGGCAATACCTGCAGCCTCCTCAAACAGGCTGCGCCTGTCCTCTGGACGGCTGTTTAAAATTTCATCTATTTTATTTTGGCCGATGATGGACATAGAGCCCTTGCCCAGGCCCGTATCCGCCATCAGGTCAATAATATCCTTTAAGCGGCAGCTCTTTTTGTTGATAGCATATTCGCTCTCACCGCTGCGGAAGATGCGGCGCGTCAGGCTCACCTGCTCAAAATCCAGGGGTAGAGCATGGTCACTATTATCAAAATCAATGGTCACCTCTGCCACGCCCAAGGCCCTGCGCTTGCCGCTGCCCGAAAAGATGACATCCTCCATCTTGCTGCCACGCAGATATTTGGCACTTTGCTCACCCAGCACCCAGCGGATCGCATCCGAAATATTACTTTTGCCCGACCCGTTAGGGCCGACGACAGCAGTGATGCCCTTATCAAAGCTTAATTCAGTTTTATCAGCAAATGACTTAAATCCATAGGTTGCAAAGGATTTTAAGCGCACAAAAGATCACCCGTTTTCTCTAGTCTAATATCGTATCATTTTATTTTATCATAAT
Organism: Segatella copri; assembly: GCA_963597755.1. Classification (GTDB taxonomy): domain Bacteria; phylum Bacillota; class Negativicutes; order Acidaminococcales; family Acidaminococcaceae; genus Phascolarctobacterium_A. The sequence goes on along the minus strand of CAVBQX010000008.1, from coordinate 27,493 downwards.
GTGTTATATTTTAACAATACACAGCGTTAATAGTAACTGCAAAATGTAGCAGATTTTTACGACAATGCTCAAGCTCACTCTGCTACATTCGGCTGCGGTAGCAGCCTGATAGCCTCTCCACCGCTACGCACCACCGTAAGGCTATTGCCCGGAAAGTGCTCCTGCCAATAGCGCAGGTTGCAGCCCTTCTGCCCGCGCAGCTTAGATTCCAATTTCGGAGGACACAATATATCTATCCCCCCCACCCCCATATTCAGCAATGCTTCCAACTTAGGAGTAAGCTCATCACGCAGCACACGACTTTTCACCAGCTCGCCCATGGCAGGATGAAACGGCCCTGCGATGATATTTCCCGGCGCGCACAGCTCGGCATCTGCCTGCAGGCCGATGCGGATAACGTTAATTCCTGCTGCCGTCAGCTCCTTGTAGGCCCACGCCGCCTGCTCCACCGCTGCCTCCAGCGTCAGTGGCACGAAGCGTCCTGCCGCAAAATCTGTCGCCAGCGGCGTATCCTTAATCACCAACAGCGGATAGATGCGTGCTATATCAGGTGCAAGACCCACCGCCCGGCGCACTGTCGCCTGCACGCTGGCAAAGCTTTGCTGCGGCAGCCCCACCATCAGCTGCAGGCCCGTGGCAAAGCCATGCTGCTTTAAAAGCTGCATGGCCATGGTCACCTGCGCCGCAGTGTGTCCCCGTCCTGCCGCCTGCAAAACCGCATCATCCAGCGACTGCACCCCCAGCTCCACCAGCTGCACATGGTGCTGCGCCAGCAGCTCCAAACGCTCCTCGTCTATGTAGTCAGGACGCGTGGACAGGCGCACACTGCCTATAAAGCCCTCTGCACACAGCTCATCCGTCAATGCCAGCAGTTCCTGCTGCAACGCTAGAGGCAGCCCTGTAAAGCTGCCGCCGTAAAAGGCCGCCTCATTCGTAATTGACGGCCGCAGCCAGGAGCGCCAGCGTGCTATTTGCGCACGTGCGTTGGCGGTGGCAGCAAGCTTTTGTCCGCTGATGGCCCTTTGGTTACAAAAAACACATTGATGTGGACAGCCTGCATGCGGTATAAAAATCGGCAAGATAGACATAGAATCCCTTCTTTAACTTCTCAGAGAATTTAATAAAATTATAAGCAAGCTACAAAAAACTGCTTAACAGAAATATTTACTATTGACTTTATCCCCCCACGGGGGTTATTATATTGTTGCAAGAATTTTATTAGGAACGTGGTGCAGCAATGAAATTATCTCACATGCAGTTTATAAAAACAAGTCTTCCCTTTACCTTTTCCACAATGGCGGCCTCGCTCATGGGCGCGGTTGACACTGCCGTTGTAGGACACCTGGGTAATTATACTTATATCAACGCCGTTTCGCTCGGTGCCGTAATCTTCAGCACCGTTTACTGGCTGTTCGGCTTTCTCAAGATTTCTACCAGCGGCTTTGCCGCCCAGGCACTGGGACATCACGACCCCAAGCTACTTGCCGGGGCCTTTTTGCGTGGTGTGCTGGCAGCCTTCGCCATCGGTCTTTTGCTGGTTATTTTGCAGGAGCCCATCTGGCAGACGGCACTGGTGCTGTTTAACCCCGACGCCGCCACCCGTCCCATGCTCGAGCGCTATTACCGCATGCTTATCTGGATTATGCCCCTGACGCTGGTCTTTCAGACAGCACAGGGCTGGTTTGCCGGCACGCTGCACGTGCGCATCGCCGTGCTCACCGCTCTTGCCAGCAACATCATCAACCTGGTGCTGGACGTGCTCTTTGTAGTTGTGTGGGACTTTGAGGTCACAGGCGTGGCCGCAGCCACCTGCATCGCCAACATCACAGGCTTTTTGGCAATCCTGCTCTTTTACTACAAGCACAAGCCCCTGCCACTCACTGCTGTGCCGCTGCATGAGATATTTTCCGGTCCCACCTGCCGCCAGATGGTGCAATGCGGCTCACACCTCACCGTGCGTATGTTCTGCATGATCATCATGGTAAACAGCTTTATGCATCAAAGCTCTGCCTTTGGCGGAGAGCTTTTGGCAGCTAATTCCATACTCTTTCAAATCCAGTTCATTATGGGTGATATCCTCACAGGTCTGTCGCAGGCAGGCGCCATCTATTCCGGCATCGCCTTTGGCGAGCACAACAAGCCCATGCTCAACGACACATTGCGCATCAGCTTCATCTGGGCCATAGGCTTCGGACTGGCGCAAACAGTGTTCTATTATATCTGCCGTCACGCCATTTTAGGCTGCTTCACCAATCTGCAAAGCGTCATCGCTACAGCACAGCAATACGATCTGTTTATTGCCTTCTTCCCGCTCATCAGCGCCTTGGGCATTGTGTATTACGGCGTCTTTAACGGTGCGCTTTACACCAAGCCTATCTGCATCTCCATGCTGATGACAGTCAGCTGCTATTTGATGGCCTACTTTACGCTCATTCCGCTTTACGGCAACATCGGCCTGTGGCTGGCGTTTTTGGTATTTTACATCGCCCGCAGCGGCTTTTTGCTGCTCTTTGTGCCCAAGCTGCAGCAGCGCTTTGCCTGAGGCAAAAGCAGCATCACAATATTAAAGGCACCCGGCCCTAGTGGAGCTGAGTGCCTTTTTCCTTGCTTAAAGCAGCTGCATTACGCAGCCCAGAAACACTGCTTAACGCAAATACCTGTCGATGGCAGTTTCAAAATCCTCCAGGCTTTTGCTGCCGTCACCCTTTTCCATAGCGTGCAGGATGCAATGCTCCAAATGCTCCTTCAAAATCACCTTGGCCGTATTATCTAATGCCTTGCGTACAGCGGCAATCTGTATCAGCACCTCCGAGCAGTCGCGGTCAGCAGCAACCATCTCTTTGATGGAGCGCACATGTCCCTCTATACGCGCCAGGCGGTTCACAACCTTCTTTTTGTTGGGATGCGTATGTGCATGCTCGTGCGCTAAATGCACCTCATTTGGCACCGCGCCCTTTTGCTCCGGCACATTCTGCCTGCTGATGTATTCCAGGAGCGATTTTTCCTCTGTCATCTTCGTTCCTCCCTCCGCCAGCTTATAAAAAAGAGGGCAGATCCATGCTCCACCCCCTATGTTTACAGCTTAGCCTGCTTGGTCAAAATACTTTCAATCACCATAGCAACACCATCATCGTTATTCGACGCAGTGACGATTTTTGCCTGCTTTTTGACGCTGTCCTTAGCATTGGCCACAGCCACGCCGATACCGGCATTGGCAATCATCCTGATATCATTGTTGGAATCGCCGATGCACATAACCTCCTGCGGCTGCACGCCATAGCTGGCAGCTACGCTCTTAACGGCCTCCCATTTATTAACGCCCGGCTCCATCAGCTCCAAAAAGTTATCCTTAGAGCTGGTAACATCCAGCTTGCCGGCAAAGCGCTGCGCAAACTGCTGCCATACCTCGCTAAACTCCTCTGCCTTGGTCATCACCAAAATTTTATACGGCGCTGCAACCGTATGGTACAAGGCCTCGCCGATTTCAGTCGTAGGAATACCGCTTATTTTGGTATACATACGCGAGCAGTCATTTTGCTGACGGATGTAAATGCTGTCGCCGACATAAAGCTGCAGGTAGTAGCCTTTTTCCTTACAGTAGGCCAAAACCTCGTTGGCAGTTTCCAGCTTCATCTTATGCTCATAAAACACCTCGCCGCTCAAACTGCCCTTAACCAGCGCGCCGTTATACGTCACCAGCGGCACGTCCAGACCCAGGCGCTCGGCATAAGGCTGCGCCGAAACATACATGCGTCCTGTGGCGATCAAAAAGATTTTGCCTGCAGCCACAGCCGCCTTAATCGCTGCCGCATTCCTGGCCGAAATTTGGCAGTCACTATCTAAAAGTGTATCATCCATATCGCTGGCAATCAGCTTAATTTCCATTCTCTACCTGCCCCCTGCTATTGATCTGCTTTTGTAAAACAAGTGCCACTGTCGGATATACCAAAAGCAAAAAGATGCCGTGAGCTACGCCAAAATTCAGCTCATAACCAGGCAGCATGCGGCAGATGTTAATTGCGCCCTCCAACGACAGCGCTGCCGCAACCACCAAGGCCTTGACAGCGTCCGTACGCATTGCCAGAGCCTGCTTGAGCGGCGCCAGATAAAACTCCTTGCTGGTCGCCAGCTGCACAAGCTTCAGGCCGATAAGCATAAAAATGCCTTCGATAAACGCACCTGCGACCAGACCGCCCAGGGTGACAACCTCCAGCCAGCCGGTCAGGTATTCCACGAGAAAAAATATTACACTTAGGGTAAGCCACATTGTGGCCAAATTATATATTGTATTCTTCAAATTAATCACCATGTAATATTATAGCATAGGCTAACAGTAATTTACAAACGCACGCTGCATTTTCTCCCTGTAATTTCAGATATTTTTCTGCAGCCTGCAGCTCTTTTATGATAGAATATAGTTTATAGCACAAGCAGGATTGATTACAGCCTGCACGAAAGGAGCAGTATAAATGAAACGTAGTGAAAAATTCCGCCAGGCCAACCGCGAAGCCGTCGCCACGGTAATCGCCACTATCGCCGTCATCATCTTTTGGTGGCTTGCAGGCTTCGGTCTGGCAGATAGCGATATATCCCTATGGCACACGCCGCTGTGGGTTTGGGGCGGCTGCGTCGGCACCTGGGTTTTCGCCATCATCGTTACTATATTCTTAACGGAGAAGGTCTTTGTAAATTTTGACCTTGATTCCAGCGAAGAGGGGGAAGAGCATGAATAATATTTTCAACCTTCTGCCTGTACTGCTGTTTTTGTTTGCATTACTCGGCATCAGCGCCTATATCCAGCGCGCTTCTAAGGAAAACAGGCAAAAGGACTTTGCCAAGGATTACTTTATCGGCGGCCGCACGCTGGGAGGCTTCGTGCTGGCTATGACCACCGCCGCCACCTACAGCAGCGTCAGCACCTTCGTCGGCGGTCCCGGCATGGCCTGGGTCATTGGCTACGGCTGGCTGTATATGGCCATCGTGCAGGTTGTCGTTATCTTTTTAGTATTGGGTGTATTTGGCAAAAAGATCGCCCTCATCGCCCGTGAAATTGACGCCGTAACCGTCATCGACGTGCTGCGCGCACGCTATCATTCCAACTTTTTAGCTAATCTTTCAGCACTGGTTATCGTAGCCTTCTTCTGCGCCACTATGGTGGCCCAGTTCGTGGGTGCTGCCAAGCTGTTCGAGGCAGTAACAGGCTTTTCCTATCTCACCGGCCTGACGATGTTCGGCCTCATTGTGGTCTTTTACACCACCATCGGCGGCTTTAAGGGCGTTGCTGTAACCGACGCCTGCTGCGCCGTTGCCATGATCGTAGGCATGTGCATCCTTATGGGCGGCATGATGCACGCCGGCGGCGGCTTTGAAAGCATGATGGCCTACATCTCCACCCAGCACCCGGATATGCTCGAGCCACTTTCACGCGGCAAAATGCCCATCTCGCTTTACATCAGCCAATGGCTGCTGGTAGGCATCTGCACCCTGTCACTGCCGCAGTCCGTTGTCCGCGGCATCAGCTACAAGGACACCAAGGCCCTGCACCGAGCTATGATTATCGGTACTGTCGTTATCGGCGCCATGACGCTTGTCGCTACCTGGATCGGCGTACTCAGCAAGGGCATCCTGACGCAGAACTTGGCCGCCTACGGCAACAGCGTGGATAACATCATGCCCATCGCCATAGTGCAAAGCCTTTCTCCCTTCTGGGCCGGCGTCATCATCATCGGTCCCATTGCTGCCACTATTTCTACCGTCTCCTCCCTGCTTTTGTCGTCCTCTTCCTCTATCGTCAAGGATGTATATATGAATATCAAAGGAGAAAGACAACAGTCGCTTTCCAATAACCAAATCCGCCTTTACAGCCTTGCTGCCACCATTATCCTGGGACTTTTGGTTTATGCAATCGCCATCAAGCCGCCCAGTGTTATCTGGCAGATTAATATGTTTGCCTTTGGCGGTCTGGAAACTGCCTTCTTCTGGGTGCTCATCTTTGGTCTTTTTTGGCCGGGAGCCAACAAGTACGGCGCTATTGCTGCCATGGGCGGCGGCGTGATCGTTTACTGCGTCAGCATGGTGCTCAAGCTCAAGGTGCTGGACCTGCACCAAATCGTGCTGGGCGTGGGTCTGTCGCTGGTACTCTTTTTCATCGGCAACAGCTTTGGCAAGCCTGTTGATGAAAAAACACTGCGCACCTTCTTCCCCGAAAAATTTGAAGATTAATTACCCATCAAAAAACTCTGCCGGTATCATGATATCAGCAGAGTTTTTTTTACGTCTTAGATTAGTCAAAGCAACGATATGTTATTTTACAGCCTGCCCTTCATCAGCCGCTTGTAAACCTCCACTCCGGGCTGGTCAAAGGCATCCACATCCGCCAGCTCGCCCTCGTAGGCCACGGTAAGCATCAAAAAGTACATCAGCTGTCCCAGGTAATACTCGTTCAGCTTGGGCAGCGTAAAGCGCGCGTTGTAACGGTTATCCCCCGTCAGCGCCGCCTCGTTGGCATCCAGCGCCGCCTTCAGCGCCTTACCCATATCCAGACCCTCGTACTTGTCTAAAAGCGGTATATCGGCAAACGGATTATGCACCACTGCCATTTCCTCCTGGGCTGCCACCTCTAAAAACTGTACCACCTTGTTCAGACGCCCCTCCTGGTGCTGCTGCGTCTGCGAATGCATATCTGTAGTCCCCACAGCCACAACAGGCGTCCTGCCATAGTTCACCACGCGGCCTGTGCGGTCGTAGCGCTTACCTAGCGATTCTGCTAAAAGCTGTACATACCATTCGCTTAAGGATTTGAGATGCATGCTGTAGGGCATAAAAACCTCAATATCGCGCCCCTTGCCATAGGCCAGAAACTTGAGCAGAGCATTAATGAGCGCGGGGTTTTCGCCCGGCAGAGCCTGCTGACAATAGCTGTCCATTTCGCGCGCGCCACGCAAAAACTCCTCTATATCGCCGCCCAGGGCTGCCATTATTACAAGACCAGGGTCCGTCATCACGCAAAAACGGCCGCCAATGCCTTCTTTAATATCAAACTGCCACCAGTCAAGTTTTTGTGCTAGTGCGAGCAGCGGTGCCTCCTCCGGCTTCGCCGCCAGATCCGTCACCACAGTACATTCAATGTCAATATCCTTGTCCTTAGACAGCACGTCATAAAAATAGGTAAAGGCCGATATCGTTTCCAGCGTCGTTCCTGATTTAGAAATCGGCACCAGCATCACGCGCAGCTGCCTGCCTTGCTCCACGTAGCGTGCAGCCAGGCGCTTAAGCTCAAAAAGCAAGCCGTTGCAATCCACAGGGTCCAGATTATTTCCCGAAAAATAAATGCGTGGCTGCCCTTGGCGCACTATGGGACTGGCGTTCCAATGACAGCCACCAAAAACATCAAACAGCACCTTGTTGCCCAAATACGAACCACCTACGCCCAAAAACACAACGACGTCCTTCTGGCGCAAATACTTTCCATATTGCAGCAGCTTGACAATGGACTGCTCTGTATTAGGGTTGCCCTGTGCGATATAGGGCATACGCATAAAATAGACATGCTCAGGCGCACCATCCTTGGATAAATGCTTTTTGGCATAGCCTGTACGCCGCAGCTCGTGCACCGCCGCCTCGGCTTCAGCACCCTGCACTGCCAGCGCCCGCTCAACCTCGGCAACGCTCAACCTGCCCTCGCCCAGCATATTGGTAAAGTCAAAAATAATACCGCCGGGCGTAACTATTTTTGTATCCACGAAAATTCTCCTAAAAATATATTCTTAGCGTCATTATAGCATATTAAAACATTGCTTGCTATAGTAAATATCACACTATACTCACAAGCTCTGCAAATATCATTTGCTCTTTTTAGGACCCTGGCGACGGTTGCTACCCGTCTTGGGAGCCTTGCGCTTATCAGCAACGGCATTACGGCCGCGCTTGGGTGCAGCTGCCTTCTTCTTTTTGGCAGCCACGGCCACACGACGCGCCACCGCATTCCCCTCCAGATTTTGCCGCTCCATCAACACGCCCAGCTTGGTTTCGATGTTACGCAGCCACTTCACCTCGTCCGCCGTATACAGCGTAATAGCCTCGCCCTCGTTGCCGGCGCGGCCTGTGCGGCCAATGCGGTGCACGTACCAGTCCACGTCATGCGGAATATCATAATTTACAACATGCGTCACGCCCTCCACGTCCAAACCACGGGCAGCCAGGTCACTGGCAACCAAGATCTGGATTTTAGCATCACGGAAGGCCTTCATCACCGTCTTGCGCTTGGCAGGCGACATCTCACCATGCAGCACGTCCACATTGTAGCCCTGCAGCCCCAGCCAGTCGCCCAGCTCCTTGGTGCGCTCCTTACTCATGCAAAAAACAATCATCAGATAAGGGTTCAAGCGGTCGATGAGCGCTGCCACTGCCTTGTTTTTGTATTCATCAGTTGTCTTTAAGCAAATCTGCTTAATTTTATCAACAGTTGCCTTGTCGGGATCAATGTCAATCAAAGCGCAGTTTTTAGTCAGCTTGCGCCCCAGCTTGCGCACCTCCTCCGACAACGTTGCCGAGCACAGCATTGTCTGATGCTCCGGCGCCGTCATAGTGATCAGCTCCAGCGCCTCGTCCATAAAGCCCTGCTGCAGCATCTCGTCCACCTCGTCCAGCACCAGGTACTTAACGCCGCCCAGGCTGGTGTTGCCCTTGCGGATGTGATCCAAAAGACGGCCGGGAGTGCCGATAAGCACATGGCTGCGGCCCTCCAGCTTATACTTTTGCAGCTCGTAATCACGGCCGCCGGTAACAGCCAACACCTTAATTTCGCTTTCACCCAAAATCTTTTTCATTTCGGTCGCAATCTGCTGTGCCAGCTCACGGGTGGGGGTAATTACCAGCGCCTGCACGTAGCTTTTGCTTACATCTATTTTTTCGGCCAACGGCACTAAAAACGCCAGCGTCTTGCCTGTGCCTGTCTGCGCGCGGGCAATAACGTCACGCCCGGCAAACAGTGCGGGAATAGCCTGCTCCTGCACCGGCATAGGCTTATTAATGCCCATTTTGTGCAGCTGCTCCACCGTGTGGGCGCACACCTTTAAGGCAGCGAATCCATTTGTCATTTCACATTCCTCTTTTCCTTGTAGCTGTTTTTTATGTCTGACTACATAGTCATTTTTCTTTCATAACTAGATAATTATAGCATAAATGTAGTGATAAATGAAAGAGGGATGCGCAGTTTTAACTGCTTCTTAACTGCAAAGAGCATTACTGCTTATCCTGCAGCTGCAAATATTCTGCCGGCACCCTCTTAGTCAGCCATACACCATTAACGGATAGATAAAATTCACAGCCGGCACGCGCCATTGCTCCTGCCGCCACCTGGTACACAACGGGCCTGCCATGCCTTTTGCCCACCTTAACTGCTGTATCCTTATCCTGTGAAAGATGCACATACAGCCTGCTCTGCGACAGCAATCCCTGCGCGTTTATCGACTGTACATATTTTTCTCCCGTCCCATGATACAAAACCTCCGGCGGCTGTGCCAACGCCAGCTCCACATCCACAGGCAGGCTGTGTCCCTGATTAGCCCTGATTTTGGTCTTGTCTTCATTGAAGCTGTAGCGTCCCTTGTTGTCCTCCCTGACAATCTGCTCTAGCAATTTTTTATCAAATGTGCCGATTTTGCTAAATGCCTGCACCAGCGCCTCCACCTGCGCCCAGCCATGCGCGTCTACAGTCAGCCCCAGCTCCTGCGGCTTATGCCGCAGCACCAGCGCCAAAAGCTTGCCCCACCTGGTCAAATCTGCTTCCTTCATCTGTATCACCGTCCCTGCTCAAAAAGCCTGCGCAGGCTGATGATGTCCGTCGCAAAGGGATAGGTGCCATCCTTGCGGCGTTTTGTGAACACCTCCTGCTGCAGCCACTGGTAAAATTCCTGCTCCAGCTCATTTGTCTGCTTCGTTTTCTTCTGTTTGCAGGCACCATGCTTCAGGACTACCTGGGACAGCTGCCGCAAATGCTTCCATTGCGTGTAGTACGCCAGCTTCAGCTTCGTCATAAACCCCTTGGCATCCTCAATAACAAAGCCCTCGATATATTCTCCCTCATATTTATATTCAGGCTGCATAATTTGGCGCAGCCAGCTGTCAAATTCCTGCCAATTATCCAGAGTAAACGCCAGCCTTTTAGCCTGCACGCCCAACTGCTGTGCCAGTGCCTGCACCTCGGCATAAGGCTTGTGCTTAAAATCTACGCTATTGGCGATAATCTCCAACAGCACCACCTCAGGCCTGTCATAGGCGATAATATGCGGGTCCACTGCAGGCTCCAGGCACTCAAAAATCACCGAGCAGTTATTTTGCTTAACATACTCCTTGAGCACCGCCACCCTGTCGCCAAGCTCCGCCAAAAGCGTTTCCTGAAAAATCTGCGCATATAAGCCGCCCCAGTCACCCTTAGAGGTAATTATCAGCCTGTCACCTGCCGCATCATAACCAACGATCCCCAAAAAGCCGTTAACCTTGACGTAGGCCTGCACGGGAAATTGCAGGTTCTGCTGCAGCGCTGCCAGAGTCGTTTCAGGTCTTTCGTTAAGGTTAAAGAATTTATCATAGCTGCGGGCAGCGATCACTTTGCGTTTGGTATCGATATAAAGGCCGCGTGCCTTGCAGGTAATGCTATCCCAGGCCTTATTATAAAAAGCATCCCGCGTAAAGTTAAAGGAGGAGATGTTGCCAAACGGCTTTTCCTTGATATAGCTGTTGCTACGAAGGCTCTGCAGCAAGGCTCCCACCGAAGTATCGCAAGCAGCCTTAGCAGCTTTTTTAGTAACAGCCTGCGCAGGCTTATCAGGAGAGATATCCTTAAAGCCTGCCACATCCAGCTCCAGCACGCGCAAGGCTCCGCCCATCTCCACAGCACCATCCAGATTAAAGCAATGCTCATTCACCTCTAGGGGCAGGCCTCCTACATTACGATGGCCATGCACCTGGTACACATCTGTAGCCGCGTTCGCCGCAAAAGCCGTGTCCACAGTAAGCACGTCATTATAGCTTCCCGTGCCGTAAATCATCTCTGCCGTTGCAATCAGCGTCAGCTGCTGCGGCAGGCAGCTTAGACCACCATGTGTCACCAGCACGGTTTTGCCCTTAAACGTGTAATACACGCACTGCGCCAGCTGCCTGTAAAACACATAGGCTGCCTTATGCGTAACCCCTGCCCTGCGCAGCTCGTCCGCAGTTTTTCTAAAGCGCTGCGCCTCCTTTTGTGTGTCATATGTGGCCAATGCCAGCTCGTGGTTGCCCTCCAGGAGCGTCACATTGGGACGACTGGCCAGACCCAGCATAAATTGCATAACCTGCGCGTTCTGGCTGCCACGGTCAATGTAATCACCGACAAAAATATAATAAGTATCGTCAGTCATAGGCTCCTTGGTAAAATATTTGCGTAGCGCATCGTAGCAGCCGTGAATATCGCCAATGTGGACAATGCGCCTATACGCAGATAAATCCTTGGGTTTGAACCAGATAGACGCTATATTCTCCGGCTTAAGCACCGTTATACCACTGGGAACCTTGTTATCTGTCAGACGCTCGTACATATTATCTATAACATATTCAGGCACCTGTTTATATTCCGGCCGCAGCAGATTACGACGCTTGGCCTCCTCGAGGCTTACATCCGTAAAATCAAGCACATAAACACGATATTTGTATTCCTCTGCCATTTTTTTATAACGGCTCAGGTCACTGCCACGGATATTGGTAGCATCAATAATAGTAAAGCAGCCACGCTGCATGCGCTCCTGCAGCAGGTGCTGCAGCTCGGGCCACACGCTGTTATCAAAAAACTGGCTGATGCACAGCTTTCCCTGCACGTCCAAAACGGGAGAAGCATGACGCAGGCGAAAATCATCTGCGCACAGCACATACGGCTCCAATCCCTGCTGTTTAATAAACGTGCTCTTACCGCTGCCGGGAATGCCGCGTAAAAGTAACAAAACTCTCATCTATATCACCTCTGTTTACTCACAAAAAAAGCCTGCTGCACCGCAATAAGCGCAGTGCAACAGACTCCGTCATTTCAATCTTAGTAAAATCATTCAATCAGATCAAGGAACCGGCATAAATGAAAAATAGTCTGCTACTAGGCCTATGGTGCCAAAAATATTATCACGGCTGGGGCGTTGCAATGAATATTTATTGCTGCAAGCTTGTGGCAAATTATTTTTCAACATGATATATCATTCCTTTCACAAAAAATCTTAAGCTCCTGCCTAAGTCAATATTAAGATAACACTTTAGCCAGTGCTTGTCAATGCGACTAGTAGAACAAGTTTTAGGCAAAAAGCACAGCCCTGCCGCCCTTTTGGCAGCAAAGCTGTGCTTCTTATTTACTTTGCGCTATGACAAAGCGCAAGGCTTGATATTTTATTTTACAGCTTCAGCGCAGCGGTGGCACAAAGTCGGATGCTCTGCATCGGTGCCAACCTCGTCACTGTAAATCCAGCAACGCTCGCACTTGTGACCCTCAGCAGGCTCAACAGTAACCTTCAGGTCCTCACGGCCGGTTGCTTCAGCACCGCTGGCAGCACCCTCGACTACAACAGCCTGGGATACAATCAGCAATGTTGCCAAATCCTTTTCTACAGATTTGAGGATAGCAAGCGCCTCGCCCTCGGCGTGCAGCTCAACCTTAGCATCCAGGGAGTGACCGATCTGCTTGTTGCGGCGTGCCAGCTCCAATACCTTGGTGATTTCGCTGCGGATTTCAATGAAGTTATCCCACTTAGTTTCCAAAGCTTCGTCAATATAGGACTCCTTAACCTCAGGCCAGGGCAGCATTTGTACGGATTCAGGCGCATTAGTAGGCTTCTTCATGAACTGCCAAACCTCTTCCATGGTAAAGCTCAAAACAGGTGCCAGCATAACAATCAAATCCATCAGGATTTCGTGCATAGCGGTCTGAGCACTGCGGCGCTCCTTGCTGTCTGCCTTGTAGGCGTACAGGCGGTCCTTGAGGATATCCAGATAATAGCTGGACATCTCTACGGTGCAGAAGTTGTGGATTGCATGGTACAGTACATGGAAGTCATAGCTTTCATAAGCAGCAGTAACCTCTTTTTTGAGCAGCTGCAAATGCATCAGCGCCCAGCGGTCCAGCTCCAGCATCTCATCAAACGGAACTGCGTCTGTTTCATAGTTAAAGTCGTTGGTATTGCCCAAAATGTAACGAATGGTGTTACGGATCTTGCGATATACCTCAGACAGCTGCTTCAAAATCTTGGGAGAAATGCGGATATCTGCCTTATAATCAGAGGAAGCGGTCCACAGACGGATGATATCAGCGCCGTATTGCTTAATTACGTCCTGCGGTACGATGACGTTGCCCACAGATTTAGACATCTTGCGGCCGTCACCGTCAACTACGTAGCCATGGGTCAATACTCTTTCATAGGGAGCGCGGCCCTTAACGGCAACAGAGGTGAGCAGGGAGGATTGGAACCAGCCACGGTGCTGGTCACTGCCCTCCAGGTACATAGCAACAGGCCAGGACAGCTCCGGACGCTTACGAGCTACTGCCATGTGGGAAGAACCGCTGTCGAACCATACGTCCATAATATCGGTTTCCTTGTGGAAATGCTTGCCGCCGCACTTAGGACAGGTGGTGCCTTCAGGCAGCAGCTCCTCAGCAGTGTGTGCCCACCAGGCGTCACTGCCTTCCTTTTCAAACCAGTTAGCAACAGCGTCAATAGTAGCATCGTTAATCAAATGCTCGCCGCAGTCGTCGCAGTAGAACACGGGGATAGGCACGCCCCATACACGCTGACGGCTGATGCACCAGTCGTGACGGTCGCTGACCATGTTGTGAATGCGTTGCTCGCCCCAGGAGGGAATCCATTGTACGTCTGCGATAGATTTCAAGGCCTCATCACGGAAGCCGTCGATAGAAGCAAACCATTGGCTGGTAGCACGGAAGATGATGGGGTTCTTGCAGCGCCAGCAATGTGCGTATTGGTGCTTAATGTTTTCCTTGCCCAGCAGGCAGTTGAGCTCGGCCAGGTATTTGAGTACCGGGATGTTGGCATCAAAAACAAACATACCCTTAAAGCGCTCGCCGGCCTCCTCGGTCAGCTTGCCCTGTGCGTCAACCGGACACAAAATCGGCAGCTTGTATTTCAAGCCGGTTTCAAAGTCGACATCGCCGTGACCGGGAGCGGTATGAACGCAACCGGTACCAGCTTCGGTGGTTACATAATCAGCCATAACTACCAAGGAGCGACGGTTGTTGTATTCGGGGAAGGGATGTACGCATTCAGCATATTCCATTTCTTTGCCCATGGTGGTGCCAAGCACGTTGCTCAAATCCTTGTGGCAGACAGCACCAACCTTATCCAGCAGGTCCTTAGCCATAAAGAGCACCTCGCCCTCACATTCAACCCAAGCATATTCCAGCGCAGGGTTCAGTGCAACAGCGACGTTGGCAGGCATGGTCCACGGGGTAGTGGTCCAAATTACCATGTAAGCCTTTTTACCCTTGGCAGCTTCAGGAATTTGGCCGTTATCCTTAACCAAAGGCATCTTTACGAAGATGGTCGGGGTCTTTTGCTCGCCATATTCAATTTCTGCTTCAGCCAGAGCGGTTTCGCAATGCGGACACCAGTAAACGGTCTTTTTACCCTTGTAGATATAACCCTTGTTGGCCATGCTGCCAAATACGCGGATCTGCTCTGCCTCAAAGCTGTGGTGCAGTGTTACATAGGGATGAGCCCAGTCACCCAAAACACCCAGACGCTTAAAGTCCTCGCGCTGGATGTCAATCCATTGCAGGGCGAAATCATGGCATTTGCGGCGCAGTGTCAGCGGGTCCAGCTCATTGCGGTTTAAGCCCAGCTCCTTAATAGCTGCGTGCTCGATAGGCATGCCGTGGGTATCCCAGCCGGGAACATACGGGGTGTCAAAGCCACGTGCGTATTTATATTTGATGATGATATCCTTCAGAATTTTGTTGAGTGCATGACCCATATGGATTTTTCCGTTTGCATACGGAGGACCATCATGCAGAACAAATTTGGTGTGGCCTTCATGCAGGGCCTGCTTCTTAAAATAGATATCGTTGTCCTGCCAGTACTTCAAAATTTCGGGCTCACGCTGCGGCAGGCCTGCGCGCATCGGGAACTCTGTTTCCGGCAGATTCAGTGTTTTGCCATAATCCATTAGTAAAAACCTCCAATTTTATAAAACAAAAAAATAAAACATATTTGCGTCCCGCCGCCAAAGCTGCAGAACAAAATTAAAAAGCTCCGTCCCACTAAGGGACGAAGCCATAATTAACAATTAATCAAAAAGATACTCCGTGGTACCACCCTCATGACGGCAAAAACGCCAGCCACTCGTGTGCGCTTTATCGGGCGCTCCCGTATGCAGCTACTTGAGTTCGCCACACCCGCTCCAAAGTGATTTTCACCTGCACTGCCTCGTCCGGACTTGCACCATACTCCGGCTCGCTTAACCAGCGCGGCACGCTACTGTCTTCATCATCGCGTTAGCAAATATTTAGAAACGCTATTATTATACATTAGTAGCGGAAAGAAGTCAATGAGTTTTTAGTTAGAAGCAGATTCATTACTAATGCTCAACTTCTCAATGTCACTAAATTTTATATTTAACTTCTCGTTTTTATCACCGTAACCTTTAGTCATGTCTATTACTTTTTCACTGTTATCCAAGGCTACTAATTTACCTGAAAAAACGACAATATCACCTCTTTTTAAGGGTATTATCTTTTTATATAGCTCGCTATCAGACGCAATTAAGATATTTTTAGACGAATACCTTTCATTTTCAATATGATAACTAGCATTAGGAAAATCACAGTAAAGACTTACATATGCTGCCTTACCTTCATCCACAGATTCTATTGCATAAACCTTTGCACACCAATTTTTCACATAACCATCTTTAAGATAATCATTGAACTCTTTCTCATACGCTTTATTAAATTCTGCCTCTTCCAATTGAGTTTTAGATTTGTTCTTATTTTGGTTATACCTAGCCTGTATTTCATTAAACCTTTCCTGACTTGGCTGACTCGTAGCAACCAATGCTTTTGTAACTTCTACAAAATTATCGGTTTTATTATTCGGCCAATAAATATTGAAAAGTACTGTACCAAAAGACCCCAAAACGACCAAAACCCATATTAAAACCAACGGCTTTCCGATTTTGCCATGATACTTCCACAACAAATACAAGCCTACCGGCCAAAATACAAAGAGCATTAAAGCAGCAAACCAACCCTGCTTCCAAAATTTTTGATCATTGCTAGATTCTAATATTTGCTGATTTATTGCTTTTCCACAATTATGACAATAATTAGCATCCCCATCTATATTTTGCCCACAGTACTTACAGTGCATAAAGATTCTCCCCTTAGCTTAATTTTATGTCACTTACTCTTGTGTTAATTTTACCATTACTAACTTTTTCTAGCAACCATCTAGATATCCTTTCATTGCCTTATAATCATCCTCGATAGTATACCATAATCAAAAATCCCGACTAAACGCTACCAATAGTACAGTCGGGATTTTAGGCAGATTTATTCATTTCATCAATAAAAACTACTATCAAATAAACTTACACCTGCAACTATTTACTTCTCATACTTAAACCCAAACACCCCAAAGCCCTGCCCCTGCGTCAGATGGCTGACGTCGTTAAGGCGGAAGATGGCGTGCTCGTGCCACTTGTTGACGCCCAGAACCGTGAGGCTGGCAGGCTGCACATCCACCGAATAGTTATGCTCTGCTACCTGGCGCATATCCATCCCCAGCCAGCGGAAAATGATATTCTGAATTGTGCCCTTGTGCGCCACGATGATAAGGTTTTCGTGCTCCACATCCGCACACTGCCACAGACCGTGCACATTACGGCGGTAAAATTCGTTGCGCGTTTCGCCGCCGGGATAGTTGCGGTGGTTAAGCTCCTGCTCGCTGGCAGGCTTACAAAAATGCTTTTTGGCCTCTTCCTCCGTCATGCCTGCGGCCATACCATTATTCTTTTCGCGCAAAAAACGACAATATTCAATGTCACCGTCAAAGCCCAGGGCACTTGCAATAATGCGTGCAGATTCTGCCGCACGCGCCAGGTCACTGGCTAAAATGCGCAGCTTGGCATCCCGCATCGCAAAATCCAGTGCCAGCTTCTCCGCCAGCGCCCCAATCTGTGCCCTTCCCCTTTCCGTCAGCTGTGAATCGGTCCAGCCACCGGTTAATCTTTGTGTATGGTGTGTCGCCTCACCATGGCGCACCAAGATAATCATCATTCAGCCTCCGCTTTATTCTTCGCCCTGTGCAGCAAAATTCTTCAGCAACTCCACCTGCGTTTCCAAAAGATGCAGCATATTCTTGCGGTGCAACGTCGCCTTCTTCACCTGCTCGTTATATGCCTGTTCTGCCATAGCTGCCTTGGCGTCTGCTTCAAAAATAATTTTGCGGCTGCGCTCCTCGGCATCGCCCACCAGCTGACGGTACTTGGTATTTGCCTCCAGCATCATCCTGCCGGCCTCACTACGTGCATCCTCCAGCAGCTTGTTGGCCTCGCTGGTAGCACTGTTAGCACGCTTTTTGCAAATATCCTCTGTAGAAACGCGCAATCTTACGGTTTCTGTTTCGGTACTTCTGCGTAGCTTGTCACAATAAGTCTTGGCCTCTTCACGCAGCTTGTTACATTCTGCCATCGTAGCCTGCAGCATATTGTCCGTCTTGATCTTGGTCTGGTTGTACAAATCCTCGGCGTGGGTCATGGTGTCATCATGCAGCTTTTGCGCCGCTGCCTTGGCCTCGTTCAGCTGCTGCTCGCACTTTACAGCTGTTTCCTTTTCTAAAAGCGCTGCTTTCTTCTCACTGGACGCCTTCACCTCGTCCGCCGTTTCCTGGGCTACAGTCAGCGTGCTCTGCATCGTTGCTTCCATCTGCTGGTAGTATTCCAGCTTAGAACTGACGCGTTCAATAGTTTCCTTCTGCTCCAGGTTATCCAAATACAGATATTCGTACTCCTTCAGCAGCATTGCCATGAACTTGTCCACCTCTGCCACCTCGTAGCCACGAAAGCCCTTAGAAAATGTTTGTTTCTTTAAATCCTCAGGAGTAAGCATCCTTCATCCCCCTATATATAACGCTTCAGCGTCACACTGATGCGTCCCTTTTTCGTTGTGCCCCTGATTTCTTCCACCTCTACCCTGCCGCGTCCGCGGAAGGAGATAACATCACCTGCATTCACAGGCTGCGCTGCTTTTTTGGCCTCTTTCCAATTGACCTTGACGTTAAGGCTTTTGATTTCGTCTGCCATACGGCTGCGGCTCACGCCATAGCCTGCTGCTGCCACCGCGTCCAGGCGCAGATCGGCAACTGTGGCATTAATCAGCTTCACCTTTTCTTCCTTCTGCAGCAGCTCCTCACGTGCAAGCTCCTTAAGCGTCACAGGAGCAGCACCAATCTGCGTCAGGTTGCCTGTAAGGTAATTCACCAGCGATTTTTCTACCACCAGCTGCGCACCCTCCGGCACAAAGACAATATCGCCCAAGGCCTCGCGCTTGCAGCCCGTGCCCATAAACGCACCCAAAATATCACGGTGCGACAAATCATAATAGCGCTTGTCCCACGCCGCCAAAAAGTATGCCATGCCAAAATCAGGCTGACCAAAAAAATCCTCGGCAACAAAGGCCACCTTTACGCGCTCTGCGTTGGCAAAGCCGCCATCGGCGGCCAGCTTGATGTTTTCAAAGTTGGCAGCGATGATTTCGGCCACATTGTAGGCATGCGGGTCCAAAAACTCGCTTACGCGGTACTTGCGCGATTTATTAGCACCCTCTGCCAGGTCCAGCAGCTTGGCCGCCAGCTGCTCGTCGCCGCCGGCCTTAAAATAGCGCAGTATTTTTTCTCTGTCTGCCATAAATCAGTTCCCCTGCAATTCCCTGTTGCGCTGCAGCACAGCCTGCACGGCATCATAAAAGGCACCGCGCACACCATGATTTTCCAGCGCGTGGATGCCGGCGATAGTGGTGCCGCCCGGGCTGGTAACCTGATCACGCAGCTGCGCAGGGTGCAGGCCGCTTTCCACGCACAGCTTGCCGCTGCCTGCCATGGTCTGTGCTGCCAGCTTAATAGCCAGCGCACGCGGCAGACCGGCACGCACGCCTGCATCTGCCAAAGCATCAATAATCACAAAGCAGTAGCCGGGACCGCAGCCGGAAATTGCCGTAATGGCCTCCAAAGCCTTTTCGTCCACAAATTCCACCTCGCCGCAGCTGCTGAAAATAGCTGCCGCAGTCTGCTTCATAGCCTCAGTAGCCTTGTCGTCGCAGCAGATAGCAGTCATACCTGCGCCTGCTGCCAACGGCGTGTTGGGCATGGTGCGCACCACGGGGAACCCCGGCGCATACGCATGCAGCTGCTCGATAGATACGCTGCCCATAATAGAAAGCACCCAGGCATCCTTTTTAAAGCAGGCCACCAAATCAGCCGTAATAGCAACAGGTGCAACCTGCGGCTTCACAGCGAAAATAACCAAATCTGCATCGGCCACGGCTGCTTTATTATCAGTAGTCGTATTAACGCCATAGGCAGCGTGTAAGCTGTCAGCGTGCGCCTTAGTCGGTTCACCCACCGTAATCATCTCCGGCTGTACCAGGCCACCGCCGATAATGCCTTTGATAATGGCCTTGGCCATAGCGCCGCCGCCAATAAAAGCGATTTTTTTAACTGCGGGCTTTGTTACTTGTCCCATGGATTATTTCCCCTCTCAACATCTTCCTCATGCTCCGCACCTGCGTCTATATCTACATTTTTAGGTGCGCAGATCAAAATATTACGGCCGATCTTTTTCATAGTGCCGCCAAGAGCATACACGGTGCCGCTGACGAAATCGGTCATTCTTTTGGCAACAATGTTATCGGTATTGCCAAAGTTAACTACTACAGGCTGGTTATTGCGCAGGTAGTCAGCCACCTTTTGCGAATCGTTAAAATCTGCCGGCTCCAGCACCACCACTGTCATCAGCTTGTCGGCAATAGGCAGCTCTATAGTTTTTCCCCTCATCTGCTTCGGCTTTTCTGCTTCTTCCGGCTCGGCTGCTGCCGTATTGTGCACCTTAAACGGCAAAACAGTGCTTCGCTCACGCTTAGGTTCAGCTGCTGCCTCCTCCCTTTTGGCAAAGAAGCTCTTCTTCTCTTTGGGCGGCTGCGGCTTGGCAGTCTCCACCTGCTGCTCCTCTTCTACAATTTCTTCCTCGTCATAGAGGCTCAGGGCGTTCATGATTTTGTCTACAATGTTCATTACGTCACCAACCTTTTATATATTCATGACCTAAAACTTTAAGCTATAATCACGCTGGCCAAAGAGCGCTGTACCTACACGCACGATGTTGGCGCCCTCCTCGATGGCAATACGGTAATCGCTGCTCATTCCCATAGAAAGCAGGTCAACATCCGGGTGCAGCTCCTTCAGGCGGGCAAAGGCACGATAGCCTGCTGCAAAAACAGGGCGCGTTTCCTCTATGTCATCGCACTTTTGGGCAATAACCATCAGGCCGCGCAAGCGCACGTTTTTATATTCATCTATCTTGGGCAGCAGCGCCAGATAATCCTCCCTGTCGAGGCCGGACTTTTGCTCCTCATGCGCAATGTTAAGCTGCAGCAAAATATCCTGCATTTTGCCTATGCGCGCCGCCTCCTTGTCCACCGCAGCCAAAAGATGCTCGCTGTCTATAGATTCAATTAAATCAAATAGTGCCACCGCCTGACGCGCCTTGTTGCTCTGCAAATGGCCGATTAAATGCCAATAGCCATGCCTGCCCAGGGCCTCCTGCTTATGCTTGGCCTCCTGCACGCGGTTTTCACCCACGTTGGCCACACCCAATGCCTCAATATCAGTGATAACCTCTGGCGGATGGTTCTTCGTCACTGCCACCAGGGTTACGCTTTTTCCTGTAAGTACATCTTTATTCTTACGTGCAGCTAGCGCCGCAGCAATAACGGCCTGCACCTGCTTCAAATTATCAGCTAACAATTTTTTGCCCCCCAAGTCTTTGGCAAAATATTTTCTAGCAAAAATTCTGCCTTTTCCAAGCATTTACTGCTCTTCATCCTTATATTTTAGCATAGCTGCACAGCCTTGTCACGACTAAAAACGGTTATCCATATATGTTCTTATCCAAGCATCTTGGTCGCTAACTTAGTCGCTAACTTAGTCGGTGGCAGCGACTATGATGCTAGTTTTTTCTGTATTTTTGGTTCCTGCTACGAGGCTTATCCGGCAACGTCATAACTATAGCGCCCTGCTCAAGCGCAGGGTTAAGATAATTTTTTCTAAAGCTGGGTTTATGCACCAATCCAAGGCGTTCCATAATTTCCGCAGCAGACAGCTCTTGGGCTCCAAGCACATCCAGCAGTCTTTGAACACCTGTCGCAGCCTCCTGCGGCTTTTGCTGCCCAACCGCTCCCACCACTGTAGTTTCCTGCAATGTATCAAGAATAATCTGCAGCATAAGCTCCACAAAGCTACTGCTGTCTACCTGCTGGTCAGCCTTTCCTAACGCATCATAATATTCCTGCTGCCTGCTACGGATCAAATCCTCAATCGGCAGCCAAAAGAAAAGCTCGTTCCACGTCCCCAACAAAAGACTATGCCACATTCTTCCCATGCGGCCATTGCCGTCAGCAAAGGGATGGATAAATTCAAACTCATAATGAAAAACCGCACTTCTAATTAAAGGATGGATCGCAGATGCCTTATACCATGCAAAAAGCTCTGCAATTTGCACCGGCACAAATCTTGCCGGTGGTGCCATATGGATTACCACATCCCCATCAAATACACCCACGCCTCCGCTTCTGAATTTGCCACTTTCCGCAATGAGTCCTGTCATCATACACCTATGTGCCTGCAAAAGATCCTTTACAGAATAGGGATCAAGGGTAAGCAGCTGCTCATAGGCAGCATAAGCATTCTTAACCTCCCTGATTTCATTTGGGTTACCCAAAATGCGTTTACCATCCAAAATAGCAGTCACCTGCTCCAAGGAAAGGGAGTTATGCTCTATCGCTAACGACGAATGAATTGTCCTGATTCTGTTTTCTTTTCTCAAATGTGGATTCATGCTTCCATGAGACAGCACTGTTATCCTGCCAATTTGTTCGCTAATGGCCGCAACAAGATTAGTGATTTTATCCGTCATATGAAACGGTGGATTATATTCACTCATGTAAAGCGCCTCCTATCTTGGTCGCTAACTTAGTCGGTGGCAGCGACTATGATAGCGACTAAGTTGCATAGTATACCTGCCGCCACCTAGCCCGCAATGCTCACCGCGTTTTCCTTAACGCCTTCGATTGCCTCCCGCAGGGCAGTACGCAGCTCGGGATTAAACAGCTTGATAAAGCTCACCGGCTTGTCAAAGGGAGGCCTTTGCAGCTCCTTAACATCATCCATATAACCGTTTTGCTCGATATGGTTGATGATTTTATGCACAAAGGCTATCTGCCTCTGGTTCAGGGATTGGTCGTTAATGAAGGACGAAAACGCCTGCATGGCAGCCTCGTGGTCCATTTTGGCGATTTTGCGCACCAAAAGACCAAAGGGTGTGTCGCCAAACTCACGCTCGTAGTCGTTTTTACTGCCCAGCTCGCTCGTCAGCACCCGCTCCAGCTCCTGGTAATCCACCTGGCTGAGCTTGATGTTATGCGTCAATTTATAAATAGCCAGGGTGTCGCCATGCTCGCCGATATAGCGGTTCACCTTGGCGCGGTAATCCTCAAAATCATAGGCAGGGTCCAGTGCATCACCCTCGCGCTTGTCTATGACAGGGTCGGTCAAATGTGTGATAATGGGCCTTTTTCCCTCGTCACTGTCCAAAAACTTGATCAGCGAACGCAGCTGGCTGCGCACATCTTCAAACGCCAGCACGTCCTTGGCCGCCCAAAATTCGTCCGTCTGAACCCTGCGGATCACGTCCAGCTTTTCCTGCACCTGCGGAATGCTTCCCTTGCGCTCGAGCAGCGCTGCTATATCACAAAGCTGCTTTTGGGCATGCTTTAGGGATGACGTCTGCTCCATGGATACCAGCATCATACCATACATAAAGTTATCAAAGCGCTTGGCCAGCTCGTCCTCGTCGTTATTATGCACCAGGGGTGCAATATATTGCAGCAGCTCCGCCTTATCGCCCTCGCTGAGGCAGGCGTAGGCCGCCTCCTGCTTATATTTTTCAACATACTGCAGGCGCAGCTTGACGCTGATCAGAACAGGATTCAGCTCCGTCACCTGGCCGTGGCAGGTAGTAGCAAGCGTGCTGCGCCATGCCTGGTAAGCTCCCTGCGCGTACAGGCCCTCCTGCAGCAGCGCAAGCAGCCTGATCTGCTTGCCGAAAATAGCCTCGCTGAGCGTTTGGGTTTCCCTGCCCTCAAAGCCCTCTTTATGCTCGCGGAAGAAATCAAAATTACCGCAGTAATCAAAGATCAAAAAGCGTTTTTTATCCGTATATTCGCCCTCAAGCTGGTCAATGCACCCCAGGCCCGGGCACAGGCGCGTGCCACGGCCGATCATCTGCCAGAACTTGGTTTTGGAACGCACCTTTTTGAAAAACACCAAATTGACGCACTCCGGCACGTCAATGCCCGTATCCAGCATATCCACGGATACCGCGATAAACGGCGGCTTGTCGGCAATTTTAAAATCGTCGATAACCGTCTGCGCATAGGCATCGTCGCAAACCACGCGCTGCGCAAAGCTGCCCCTATAAGCAGGATACAGCTTGTTGAAGCGCTGCAGGATAAACTCGGCATGACGCTTATTTTGCGCAAAGATGATGGTTTTGCCGATGCGGTCGCCACCTGCCACCTTAATGCCGCGCTCCATTAAATCCTGCAGCACTATATCAACCGTGATTTCGTTAAAGATAAACCTATTCATCGCCGCCGAGGGGATAAATTCCGGCAGCAGCTCATCCTCGGCAAAGTAATCCTCGTAGCGCTGTTTATCCTCCTCCGACAGGTCGTCATATTTAATGCCCTCATCCAAAAATTTGGTCTTCACCTCGTAATTGTAGTAAGGCACAAGCACATGGTCCGTATGCACCGCGGTTTCGTAATCGTAGGCGTAGGTTGGCACATCGTGCTCCATTTCAAAAAAATCGTAGGTGTTGCGGTCCACGTCCCTCTTGGGCGTTGCCGTGAGGCCCACCAAGATAGCATCAAAATATTCAAAAATAGCACGATACTTTTTAAAGATGCTTCTGTGGCTTTCGTCAATGATAATCAAATCAAAGTGCGCAGGCG
This sequence comes from Segatella copri, assembly GCA_963597755.1. GTDB lineage: Bacteria > Bacillota > Negativicutes > Acidaminococcales > Acidaminococcaceae > Phascolarctobacterium_A. The sequence goes on along the minus strand of CAVBQX010000008.1, from coordinate 3,180 downwards.
TAAAAAGGCGCATTCCGTCCCTGCTTTTGATGTCATCAATAGCGTTGAGCATGGTGGGATAGGTGGAAAAGACAATGCGCGCGTTGCGGTCGTCCTTGCTGCTGCACAAATTGCACAGCGACATATCAGGCAGATAGTTCTTAAAATCATCCTTAGCCTGCTTCACCAGCGCCGTGCGGTCTGCCAAAAACAAAACATTAGTTACATACCTGCCGCGGCTCAGCACGTCCGTCAGGCTGGACGCCGTCCTGGTCTTGCCTGTGCCCGTGGCCATAACCAGCAGATGCTTGCGAAATCCCTGCTGAATCTGTCCGCACACCGCGCGGATAGCCTCCTTTTGGTAATAACGGTCCGTGATGCGGTCGTTGATCGCGATAGCCGCCAGGTCCATGCGCTCCGTGCGGCGGTTCATCAGCCGCTGCAGGTCGTCCTTGCTAAAAACACCACTCACAGGCCGCGGCGGCGAGGTTACATCATCCCAAAAATAAGTAGCAAAGCCATTGGTGGTAAACATCATCGGACGGCGGCCAAATTTGCGCTCCAGACAGTCGGCATACAAAACAGCCTGCCTGCGTCCTATATTGGGGTCCTTGCTGGTGCGCTTGGCTTCCACCACCGCCAGGGGCAGCCCGTCCTTGCCAAACAAAACATAATCGCAAAAGCCCTTTTGGCCGTCGACGCCTGCCATGCCCTCAACCGCGTATTCCTCCTGCACATCTGCATCCGCACCGTCAAAGCGCCAGCCCATCTGCTTCAAATCCACGTCTATATAAAGCTTGCGGGTTGCAAACTCCGAAATATCCTCCGCCTTAAAGCTGCGCGTTTGCTTATGCTGCTCCTTTGCGGCAGTAAGCTGCGCCGCCATCTGTTCTATTTGCTTGCGCAAGGCTTCAATTTCGGCTTCCTTTTCACCCAGCAGGCTTTGCTGCTCCTTAATTTTTTTGGTGTCAACAGCCACCTGCTCCGTCGGGATCAGTCCTTCGTCAAAATGGCGCTCCACATAAGCCTTGTTATAACAGTAATCTATCCATTCGATAAACTCAAACAAACCCTTGAGCGCAGGCAAAGCATCGCTTTTGGTGACGCTTCTATCGGTGTGCACGGCCAAATTGCCCAGCTTGACGATAAAAAGCAGCTTGCCCCAGGTATTGCTGTTAAGCTCAAAGCGAAAGCTTGGCTCGTGGATGAGCGACTGCAGGTTGTCCCTATATGGCAGCTGCATGCTTTCATCAGCCGCATACACCCACCTCACCGCCAGCTCCAGGGCCTTGCGGCAGCCAATGGCGCACATCGCAGGGGCAGCAGCATACACGCGCTCCGCCTCCACCGCAGCCGACGCAAACAAAGCGTATTCCTTTATACTCTTGAGAAATTCAAAGTTAGACATGACGCGCGTCACCCCACTTTTTCATACATCACAATTCCTTCCCGCTCGATAGATTCCAACAGCTCGGCGCTGATAGGCAGGGACAAATCAACTATATCAAATTCTAGTAGCGTTGAGGTTTCCTCATCCACGTCTAAGGTAAAATAAGCAGCCCTGCCTCCGCGAAACGCCAAATCTATATCACTGCGCTCCTTGTAATCACCCCTGGCCCGTGAGCCGAAAAGGATGACCTTTTCCACGTCATATTTTTGCGCCAGGGCGATAATTTCCTCTATCACCTTTTGCTTAATGCCGCTTGCGGCGGCCAGTGCTTCTATCGTCATAATTTCTGCCTCTCTATAGCTTTAAGATATTGTAAACTGCTTACTGATACACACCTATCTACAAAATATTGTAAACACAACACAACCTGCTGTCAATTTGTTTTCTGCCACTGCAGCACAACCTTTATCTATAAGAAAATATTTTACCAAGCTTAACGCCGGTAAAGCTTTATGCTATAATGTATATAGAAATACAGGGAGGTGGTCGGGTGAGTTATTCTGCCAAAATCCGCGAGGATGCTATGAGGATGAACCCTATCGATGATGCCTTTTTTGTCAAAATGGCGGAAGACCTGGAATTTTGCGAAGAGCTGTTACAGGTAATCCTTGAGGACAAGGCTATCAAGGTGCTGGAAAACAATCATCAGTACATGATCAAAAATCTGCAGGGAAAATCCTGCGTGCTTGATCTGCTTTGCAGGCTTGGCAGCGGTAAGCTTGTGCATGTTGAGGTACAAAAGGAAAATGATGATGACCATCAAAGACGCGTACGCTATAACGCCTCTGTCCTGACCGCCAATATCACTGACCCGGGCGACAAGTATAAGCTGGTGCCTGATATAATTTCAATCTTTATCTCTAAATTTGACGTATTCAAAAAAGGATTTACTACCTACCATGTGGAAAGAGTGATTAGACAAACATCAGATGTTGTCGACAACGGCACAAAAGAAATTTACGTCAACTGCCAAATTGATGACGGCACTGACATCGCCGCCCTGATGCAGGTTTTATCCCAGGATGCAGCGTACGATTACCAAAGATTCCCCAAAACATCTACACGTAAAAAGATATTTAAGGCTACTGAAGAAGGGGTGAATACTATGTGTGATATCATCAAAAAATACCAGCAAGAAGGTAGGGACGAAACTACCAAAAATATTGTAGTCAACTTATTAAAAATGAAATTGTCCTATGAAGACATTGCCAAAGCTACACAAATTACAGTTGATAAGGTTATGGAAATCGGCAAGCAGGCTTCTATTTTGTAAGCAATGTGCTTGCAATAAGCCTGAGCGTTAACCCCGCTAGTAGCAGCGGGGTTATTTTTATTGCACCTGCGCAAGCTCACCCAAAATACTGCTGCATTAGCGACTTCTTTAACGTTTCCAGCTCCTGCAGGCTCTTTTGCGCTGCGAGCTTGGCCTTGTCGACGCGGGTGACGAAGTCGGCGAATCTATCCTGTTCATCTTTTGCCGGACATATAACCTTTAATTCACTTAAAATTTTCAGGTTTATATTTTTTTGTGCAGATTCTGGTGCCTGTGATTCTAAAATTCTTTGAAAGAAAGAAAACCAATAATGGATATATACGTTATTAGTTTTTTCGTTAGCCATAAATCCTACTACGCTATCAGGAAAACACGCATCGAAATCAAGTATTGCAGTTTTAGCAATATTTGCTGCTATAGTAATGCAAAGCGTACCCTTATTCCATATCTTACTTTGAGCCAATCCAAGGTCTGAGTA
>CAVBQX010000007.1:0-70917 GCA_963597755.1 Segatella copri | reverse complement strand
GATATTGTGCGTGATAATAATTATCTGCTGTATGATGCACCTATAGATACCACGTTTGCGCTATATAGGCCAGAAAAGTACCGAAAAGAGCATAGTACGTCTTTCTATGATGCGATACGAGTAGGATATCCGTATGAAGCAAGGCACTTATCGTGGTACGTAGATTCAAAACAGCTTACAGCAGAGCAAGGTAGATACTTTGCTACTGGAGAAAAGTTTTCGACTGCTATGAATGAACGTGCGATACAGTCATTTAGAAGAACTGTTATTGGTTGGTTAGCTAATATGCAAGATGCTGATTTATATGAAGTCGTGAAGCCGATGTGTAGTAGAAAATTTGTAAAGAACAATGTTTCTTACACGGGTATTATAAAAATAATCTTCTTTGTGATATATAGAAAAATATTATCACAGTTTTCTATAAGATAGTAGACAATACTATAATTATAGAATTTTTATGGGTAGATCGTGTGCTAAAAGTTTAAACATCCATTCCACCAACTGAGGCTCTTATAAAAAACTCATCCTATTATTTTATACACGAGGTGCACACATGAATATTATCGTAACTGGCGGTGCCGGCTTTATCGGCAGCAATTTTATTTTCCATATGCTCAAAAAATACCCGGATTACCGCATCATCTGCCTGGATAAGCTGACCTACGCCGGCAATTTATCCACACTTGCGCCCGTAATGGACGCACCCAACTTCCGCTTTGTGAAGGCGGATATCTGCGACCGTGAGGCAGTGGACAAGCTGTTTTGCGAGGAGCAACCAGATATCGTAGTCAACTTTGCTGCTGAATCGCACGTTGACCGCTCGATTGAGGACCCGGGCATCTTTTTACAGACCAACATCATAGGCACTGCAACCTTGATGGATGCCTGCCGCAAGCACGGCATTAAGCGTTACCACCAGGTTTCTACCGATGAGGTTTATGGCGACCTGCCGTTAGACAGGCCCGACCTTTTCTTTACCGAAGAAACACCCATCCACACCAGCTCGCCTTACAGCAGCAGCAAGGCAGGTGCCGACCTTTTGGTTATGGCCTACCACCGCACGTATGGCCTGCCTGTGACCATTTCGCGCTGCAGCAATAACTACGGTCCCTACCACTTTCCCGAAAAGCTCATCCCGCTGATGATTGCTAACGCGCTGGCAGATAAGCCGCTGCCGGTATACGGTGAGGGCTTGAATGTGCGCGACTGGCTGTACGTTGAGGATCATTGCAAGGCGATTGATTTGATCATCCACAAGGGCAGAGTGGGCGAGGTGTACAACATCGGCGGTCACAATGAGATGCGCAACATTGATATCGTTAAGCTCATCTGCAAGGAGCTGGGCAAGAGCGAAAGCCTGATAACCCATGTAGCCGATCGCAAGGGGCATGATATGCGTTACGCTATCGACCCGACAAAGATTTATAACGAGCTGGGCTGGCTGCCGGAAACGAAATTTGCTGACGGTATTAAAAAGACGATTGCTTGGTACCTGGATAACAAAAAGTGGTGGCAGGATATCATCAGCGGCGAATATCAAAGCTATTACGCGCGTATGTATGGCAACAGATGAGTGTGCCGGGTAAAAGTTTTGCCCAGGCTAACACAATCTTGCAATTAGCTTGCAGACAAACGGTAAAAGTTGTAATATAATATTATCTTAGAAAGGCAACACCTCTCGCACTTGTGTGGGAGGTGTTGCTACAATATAGCTTAGAAGTGAGGGAATTGCATGAAAGAATATAGTCCCGTAACAGAGCCGTTTTTGGCTGATTTGCGTGCCGCAGTGGGTGACGTTAATGTATTTACTGACCCGGATAAGCTGGATCAATATAAAACTGACGAAGAATATGACCCCCGCCGCTTCCGCGTGCCGGATGCCGTTGTGCGTCCTGCTAACGCCGAAGAAATTGCCGCAGTTGTCAAGCTGTGCAATAAGTACAATGTGCCGCTGACCGTGCGCAGTGGTGGTACTAGCCTGGCAGATGGCGCTATTGCTGTTTGCGGCGGCATTGTGCTTTTGATGGAGCGCTTGAATAAAATTATCGAGATGAACACCGAGGCTATGTACGTTATTGCCGAGGCCGGCGTGCGTACTGTGGATATCCAAAAGATGGCTAACGAGGCAGGCTATCTTTATGCCGGCGATCCCTGCAGCGCCGAAAGCTGTCTGATTGGCGGCAACCTGGCAACCAACGCCGGCGGTAGCAAGGCTGTACGCTATGGTGTGACACGTAACCAGGTATACAGCCTGGAGATGGTTACCCCCACGGGCGAAATTGTGGAGGTGGGCAGCCGTTTGAAAAAATGCAGCACCGGTTATTGCATGGAGCAGCTGGTGATGGGCAGCGAGGGTACGCTGGGTATTATCACCAAGGTGACGCTGAAGCTGCAGCCCATGCCGCCGTACCGCTTTGACCTGTTGGCGGTATTTGACGATCCTATGAAGGCCTTGGACGTTGTGCCCAAGATTATGCAGGCAGGCTTGAACCCGACCAGCATGGAATATATGGATAATTCCTATGTGCGTGCCTGCGCTGATTATATTGAATTTAAGGGCGCACCGCACTATGAGGACGGTATTTACGTTATCATTACGGTGGAAACCTTTACCGAGGACGAGCTGGATATGAAGATGGAGCAGCTGGACGAGCTGTGCGAGGCAGCCGGCGCTGTGGAAGTGCTGGAGGCTGATGACCGCATTTGGGCAATGCGCCGCAACTGCCAGGAATCCATCAGCCTGGTAAGCAAGGTGTCGCTGACGGATGATGTTGTTGTGCCTGTTGACCGCATTGCTTCTACCATCAAGGAGATTATGCACATCGGCAGCAAGTATCCCTTCCCCATTCCTGTTAAGATTAATGCTCATATTGGTGACGGCAACCTGCACATCGTACTGTGCAAATGCGATCTGGACGATGCAACCTGGGAGAAAATCGTACATGACTTCCATGAGGAGGTTTATGCTTACGCTTATGCCCAGGGCGGCCGCTTGGCGGGTGAGCACGGCATTGGCGCCAAAAAGCTGTCCTACATGGAAGAATTTACCCCTGCAGGCGAGCTGGAGCTGATGCGCAGAATTAAAAAGGCCTGGGATCCGAACCTGATTTTGAACCCTGGCAAGGTATTTAACGCCTAAGTATTAATAAAATGAGGGGCAGTAAAATGACTAAATATAATCCCGTGACCCCGGAATTTGTGGCAGAGCTGACCGCACTTTTGGGGGAGCGCTACGTGCGCACGGATGCAGAAACACTGGACCGCTACAAAACGGACGAGGAGGCAGATGAGCGCTGCTTCCATCTGCCGGACGTAGTTGTCAGCCCGGCGGATGCGGCCGAGGTTGCCGGCGTGGTGAAGCTGTGTAATAAATATCTGGTGCCGCTGACGGTACGCGGTGGCGGTACCGGTATTGTTGATGGTGCTATTGCCGATTTGGGCGGCGTAGTGCTTTTGATGGAGCGCCTGAACAAAATTATCGAGCTAAACAAGGAAGGCCTGTACATGGTGGCGCAGGCAGGCGTGCGTACGCTGGATATCCAGGCGGCGGCGCGTGCTCAAAACCTGCTGTACGCAGGTGACCCTTCGAGCAGCGACAGCTGCCAGATTGGCGGCAACCTGGCGACGAACGCAGGTGGCATCAAGGCTGTACGCTACGGTGTAACGCGCAACCAGGTATATGCTGTGCAGATCGTCACTCCCTATGGTGATATTGTGGACCTTGGCTCACCGCTGAAAAAGTGCAGCACAGGCTATTGCATGGAGCAGCTGGTGATTGGCAGCGAGGGCACCTTGGGCATTATCACCCAGGTGACGCTGAAGCTGCAGCCGCTGCCGCCGTATAAGCTGGACATGCTGGCAGTGTTCACCGACCCGATGCAGGCCATTGGTGTGGTGCCTAAGCTGGTGAAGGCCGGCATTGACCCGACGAGCATTGAATATATGGATAACCCCAACGTGCGCACGACTTCCAAGTATCTGGAGTTTGAGGGCGCACCGCACGTAGAGGATGGTATATACGTTATCATCACCATAGAGACCTTTAACGAGGATGAGCTTGATATGAAGATGGAGCAGGCGGCAGGTATTTGTGAGAAAGCAGGTGCCATTGACGTGCTGGAGGCGGATGACCGCATCTGGGCAATGCGCCGCAACTGCCTGGAATCTGTCAGCCTCATCAGCAAGGTGTGTACTACAGATGATGTGGTCGTGCCTGTTGACGAAATGAGCGACATGATTCAATACATCATCAAGACCGTGGCCAAGTACCCATTCCCCCTGCGCATCAACGCGCATATCGGCGATGGCAACCTGCATATTGTTTTGTGCAAGCTGGCCTTGAGCGATGCGGAGTGGGAAGAAAACCTTTCCCACTTTACGGAGGAGGTTTATACCTATGCCTACGCCCATGGCGGCCGCCTGAGCGGCGAGCACGGCATTGGCACGAAGAAGGCACATTTTTTGGAGCGCTTTACCCCAGGCGGCGAGCTGGAGCTGATGCGCCGGATCAAGCGTGCGTGGGACCCTAACAATATTTTGAATCCTGGCAAGGTATTTAGTGTTTAAAAGCTATAGGATCATAGCAAAAATAAGTAGCATTGTAGCTCAGTAGCAAAGGAGAGATTTGACAAAATGACAACCTATAACCCCGTAACCGAAGAAGTATTGGACGCGCTGCGCGCAGTAGTCGGCGCAGAGTATGTAAAAGTTGATGCTGAAACGTTGGACCGTTACAAAACTGACGAAGAGCCGGATCCGCATTATCATCATCTGCCGGAGGTAGTTGTTTGGCCGGCTAGCGCCGAAGAGGTTGCTGCAATTATGAAGCTTGCCAACAAATTCCTGGTTCCTGTAACTCCGCGCAGCGCCGGCACCAGCGTTTCCTGCGGTGCTATCCCTGTTTGCGGTGGCATTGTGCTGATGATGGAGCGCATGAATAAAATTATCGAGATGAACGCTGACGCTATGTATATGGTAGTAGAAGCAGGCGCACTCACCTCCGAAATCCAGCAAAAGGCTAACGAAGCAGGCCTGTTGTACGCAGGTGATCCCTGCAGTGCCGATAGCTGTCTGATTGGCGGCAACATCGCTACCAACGCTGGTGGTAACAAGGCTGTACGTTACGGCACCACCCGTCACCAGGTATATTCTATCGAGGTTGTTACCCCGACCGGCGAAATCGTAGAGCTGGGCAACCGTCTGAAAAAATGCAGCACCGGCTACTGCCTGGATCAGCTGGTAATGGGCAGCGAGGGCACCTTGGGCATTATCACCAAGGCAACCTTGAAGCTGCTGCCGCTGGCTCCGTACAAGCTGGATATCCTGGCAATTTTTGACGATGTACAAAAGGCAGTAGATTTGGTACCTGCTTTGATTAAGGCAGGCCTGAACCCGACCAGCGTAGAATTTATGGATAACGGCTTCGTGCGTGCTGCCAGCGACTATGCCGAGCTGCGTCTGCCGCATTACGAGGATGGCAGCTATGTTATCGTTACTGTAGAAACCTTTAACGAGGACGAGCTGGATGTAAAGATGGAGCAGCTGGACGAAATCTGCACTGCCTGCGGCGCAACCGACGTTGTAGAAGCAGATGAGCGTGTATGGAAGGTACGTCGCAGCTGCCTGGAGGGCTCCAAGGCACTGAGCAAGGTTTCCACATCTGACGATTTGGTTGTACCTATCGACAAGATTGCTGTCTGCCTGAATCACCTGATGGAGGTTTCCAAGCAGTTTGACTTTGAGTGCATGTGCCTGGCTCATGCAGGTGATGGCAATTTGCACTTCAACTGCCTGAAGATGGATATGACTGACGAGGAGTGGGAAAAGCAGCTGGCTGAGTTCCACAAAATCTGCTATGCATATGTTTACAGCCTGGGCGGCCGCCTGAGCGGTGAGCACGGCGTTGGCGCGAAGAAGATTGACGCGTTGGCTGCTTATTGCGATCCTGTAGAAATGTCTATTATGAAAACGATTAAGCGTGCTATGGATCCCAACAATATTTTGAATCCCGGCAAGCTTATCCGTGCTTAAGATTAGTCTATAAACCCTAAACGGCGCATCCTTAATTTACAGGGTGCGCCGTTTTTGCTCTTACAATACACTGCAGCTTAAATTTCCTCACAAGCATTGTTATATTGGCAGGATTTTTTCAATTTATAGCGAATAGAAACGTGATAATCTTTTTAAAGGAGCAATTTAATGAGTACATTCACCAAGGTACTGTTGGCCACTGATCTGTCCCCACAGGCTGATAAATTGACCGCGTGTCTGTTTTGCTTATGCCCCGATACAGAAACAGAAGTAGTTTTGGCGCACGTCTTTGATGATGATGACGACGCCGACCCTGACGGTAGTAGCTATAAAAAGGCTCACAGCAGGTTGTCCGGGTATAAAAACGATATAGAGCAAGCAGGCTATGAAGAAATTTCTATTGTGACCCCTGCAGGTGACCCCTGCGAAGCCCTCGGCCGCCTGGCAGAGGAGAGCGATGCCGACTTAATGCTGGTTGCGTCGCACCGCAAGGGCTTTTTGAAGCGTGCGCTGATGGGCAGCACTACCTATGAGCTGGCGCGGGCAACGATGATTCCTTTGCTGATAAACAAGGATGAAGAGGATGACCTTACCGAAAATCTGTTGGCAACTGTCCTTATCCCGACAGACTTTTCGCGTAAATCGCTGGAGGCCTTAAATATCATCCGCAGTCTGCGTGAATACGTGGGCAAGGTGCTGTTTGTGCATGTTATCGAGCATAGCCGCAATAAACATGATTATAAGGAAAAGTTTGGCAGTGCCAGAATGTTTTTGCAGGAGCTGGTGGACGAAATGAAAATTTTTGGTATTGAGGCCGATTTTCGGATTGCCCACGGTATTGCTTCTAAGAAAATATCGGCTATCTGCGAGCGCGATAACGTGACCTTGATCATGATGGCCAAGACGGGTGCTGATATGACTAATGGCGACGAGCTTGGCAGTACGTCGGAAAACGTTGTATTGAATTCGGACTGCGCTGTAATGCTGTTGCCTGCCGAGGAGGGCGATGATGAGATTACGCCGTTTGCGTGATCGCTTGTAGTTGGAGTGCTGCTTTTTAGAATGTTGGCTTGTGCGTCATAAATTATTTCACAAAAAACACTTGACTTCCGCCTATTATACTAGTATAATACTACTTGCAGTTATGTTGACTGCAGGTACGTATTGTGCTGGCAAATTGAAAATTGCTTAATGTTTTCAACCTTGGAGAGATGACCGAGTGGTTGAAGGTGCACGCCTGGAAAGCGTGTGTACGGGAAACCGTACCGAGGGTTCGAATCCCTCTCTCTCCGCCACTTAAAATCTGCCGCACGAGCGGCTTTTTTCATAAAATTGCTTGTTTCTCTGTAGGATCGTAGAGTTGGGTCCTGCGCAATGGAAGCCTGTGAACCAGGTCAGGTCCGGAAGGAAGCAGCCTTAAGCGGATACTTTCATGTGCCGCGGGGGTGCCCGCCTTTGCGGTCCTACAGGGAAATAACACGAAAGCTCCGTCACGAAAGTGGCGGAGCTTTTTGCTTCGATCTGCTAATTATTTGCTGATGATCTTAATCTTTTCTATGTAAGCATTGGCGATCTCTTTGATAGCGTCAGGATGTGCTTGCGACCACTGTTCAAAGCCTAGGCCGCTTTGCGCTACGTGCTTGCCTACCTCCAGCAAAAAGAAGGGGATATCCTCTGCCAATAGTGTGCCGATTTCAGTAGCCAGGCGCTCACGGCCCTGAAGCGAGCAGCCGTTGGTGTAAACTGTGAAGGCGGGGTAGGGCTTACCCTTGATGACCTTGAGCGTGCCACGGAAGCCCAGCGCGCCAATTTGATGTGTGCCACAGCTGGAGGGACAGCCGGAAATATAAATCTGCGGCAGGGCGTCGCTGGCGGCGTATTGCGTAGCCATTTCAGCAAAGCAGTCTGCTAATAGTGCCTGGGTATCGCCCATGCCCATTTGGCAGACACCTGCGCCGATACAGGCAACACTGCTGGTGAAGGCGTTGTAGGCGCTGTCCTCTGTGAGAGCCATGACCTTGGCTGCTTCGGGAGCAGTAAGGTTGATGATGTAGGCACTTTGGTCCGGGGCAAGGCGGATTTCGGCATCCTCCACGCTTTGCAGGTAATCAGCCAGCGCCAAAAAGTTTTCTACCTTGGGCAAGCCTGCCTGCGGATGGTAGTTGACAGCATAAAGACCAGGCTGCTTTTGTGAGGTGACGCGGTAGCCGGTGATAAGCCTGAAATTGCGCTTTTTAATTTTGTGTGGGGCAATATCAAGGTCAAGGCTTTCGCTTAGCAGCACCCGCTGCAGGCGTTCGTTGTAGGCCGCCTTATAGGCCGCTTCACCGCCCAAAAGCTCCGGCAGGTAGCGTGTGCGGGACTTAGGACGCTTTTCGTAGGTGCCACATTCGCGGAAGGTGAGCAGCATAGCCTTGATGTGATAAAGAATTTTACTTGGGTCTACGCCCTCTGCCATTTTTATACCCATGCAGGGACTGCTGCCCAGACCGCCGGCAGTGTAAACATCAAAGCGTCCGTCACTGCGTGCGGCAAAGCCCAAATCGCGGAAGGTGGCATGCGTGAGGTTGGCAGGCGAATTGCTGAAGCCTGTTTTGAGCTTGCGTGGCAGCTTACCCTCGCTGATGGTGGCAACGAGGTATTGTGCTGCTGCTTCGGCGTATGGGAGCACGTCAAAGTATTCCTCTCGCTCTGTACCGCTTAAGGGAGAGCAAAGGACGTTGCTGGGATAGTCACCGCCGCAGCCAAAGGGGATGATGTCGGCATCGAGTGCCCGGGCGATGATGTCACCAGCGGCAGCAGCGCTCAAATCATGCAGCTGCAGGGTCTGGCCGGTGGTGAAGTGCAGTCGCTGCACATCGTGCTTGCGGATCATGGCGGCGATGGCAGCAAGCCTTTCCTTGGTAATGCGGCCGGCACTGGTGCGCAGGCGCACCATATTGCTTTGCCCGTCGCGCTGGGCAAAGCTGCCAAAGTAACCGCTGTAGCCCTTGTAATCAATTTTACCGAGTGCACCCTCGTGGTAAGCGGTAGTTTTATCAACAAATTCAGGAAGCTGCGCACGCAGGGCAGCCTTATCAATCGTGGGGATGGTCATAGAAATGCCTCCTTTTATGCTTGCGTTCTTAATGATATTATATACTAATATTTCTTGATAGTAAAATTGAGATTTTCTTTTCTGGCATAATTCTGTTGGAATATGAAGACGTTGAGAATGCTGATGTATGCAAACTTTGTTTTACAATCAAGGCTATTTTGAGTATAATATTTATGTATGACAAAAATTCCGGGGAGGTGGCGCTGCATGTCTTATATAGCCTTATACCGTAAGTGGCGGCCGCAGGACTTTGATGCGCTGGTGGGTCAGCACGCTATTAAGACGGCGTTGACAAACGCGCTTAAGGATGGCAAAATTGCCCATGCTTATTTGTTTAGCGGGCCTCGCGGCACAGGTAAAACCAGTGCGGCACGCATTTTGGCCAAGGCGCTGAACTGCGAGCAGGGACCTACGGTACACCCTTGCGGTCATTGTAATAACTGCGAGCGGATAACTGCAGGCGCCTCCATGGATGTGTTTGAGATTGATGCTGCTTCTAATACAGGTGTTGATAATATCCGTGATTTGCGTGAGCAGATTGCCTTTACCCCTGTAGAAAGCCGTTACAAAATCTATATTATAGACGAGGTACATATGCTTTCGACCGGTGCCTTTAACGCCTTGCTGAAGACGTTGGAGGAGCCGCCGGCGCATGCTGTCTTTATCCTGGCAACAACAGATCCGCAGAAGGTGCCTGCTACCATTCAGTCACGCTGTCAGCGCTTTGAATTCCGCCGTATTACGGTGGATGATATTGCAGAGCACCTGGCGCAGGTTGCACAGGGCAGCGGCCTGCAGGTTGATGCTGAGGCTCTGCGCCTCATCGCCATTCAGTCTGAGGGTGGTATGCGTGATGCTATCAGCCTTTTGGACCAATGCGGCGTTATGGATAGGCACGTCACTGCCGCAACTGTGCGCGAGGTGCTGGGAATTGTAGGTCGCGAGGTGCTGCATGAGCTGGTGCAGGATATCGGACAAAAGCAGCTGCCACAGGCCTTGGGTAAGCTCAACATGCTTTTGGCACAGGGCAAGGACGTGGCGCAGGTGCTGGGCGAGCTGATGGAGTATTTGCGTGCCTTGCTGTTATATAAGTCCGTACCAAGCTATGACGAAATATATTTGACAGATACAGCCGAAGCGTTACAGCAGCTGGCACCGCTCTTTAGCAATGAACGGCTGATGGCAGCTGAGGAGCGGCTGCACAGCGCGGTCTGGGAAGCCAAAAATTCGATGCGTCCGCGCATTACGGCAGAGCTGTGTCTGATGGATTTGTGCCGCGTGGAGGGCAGTACTCTGGCAGCGCTGGCGGCACGTGTGGAGCAGCTGGAGCGTCAGCTTGCAGGTGGCACGGCTGCGTATGCAGTGCAGCCTTTGCAGCAGACGCTAGAAGCATTGCCGCAGCCTGCGGAGAATCAAAAAACCAAGGAAGCTCCTGCACCGTTGGCGGTTGAATCGCCAAGGCCTAAGGCAACGCAGGTAGCTGCAAAATCGCAGACAGATACGCTACAGGCGGCAATACAGGCCGCGCCGAAGCCTAAGAGCGCGCAGGCAACGCAGACACAGGAATATGCCGGTGATTTCGCTGCAGGCGAGGATTATTGGCAGCAGGCACTGGCACTGATGAAGGCAGAGAAGAAGAATTCCATGGTATCCTGCGCTAAAAACGGCAGGGTGTACAGCTTTGCCAATAATATTTTGCAGGTGGCGTTTAAAGCACCGTTTTTGGCGGACAGAATGAATAAGGACGATTACCGCACGGCCTTTGAGGAAGTGCTGCTGCGTCTGGCGCGGCGCGAGATCCGCTTAGAGGCTGTAATTGAAGGTAAGGTGCAGCCGGTGAAGGCGGCGCCTAAGCCTAAGCAGGTGCAGGATGAAGGCACGCAGCCTGTGGCAGCAGCCGAGCTTCCCGAAAACCTGCGCAGGGCAGTGAATGCCTTGGGTGGGACTGTAACAGAGATATAAAACCAAAATTTTCTGGTTGAATATAAAATATGACAATAAACAAGGAGGAATTTAATTATGTTTCCAGGTGGCATGGGTAATATGCAGGCAATGATGAAAAAGGTGCAGAAAATGCAGTCTGACATGGTAAAAATGCAGGAGGAGTTAAAATCCCGCACTGTAGAAACCTCTGTCGGCGGTGGTGCTGTAACCGTTGTTGTCAGTGGCAAAAAGGAGCTTAAATCTATCAAAATCAATCCTACAGCTGTAGACCCGGAGGATGTGGAGATGCTTGAGGACATGATTCTTACAGCCGTAAACGACGCTATGAAGCAGATTGACGAGCTGACCGAAAAAGAAATGGGCAAGGTTACCGGCGGCATGAAGCTGCCCGGCATGTTCTAAAAAATGGCAAGGATGATCAGGCCGCTGGCTAATTTGTACGAGCAGCTGCGGCGTTTGCCGGGCGTCGGCTCTAAAACGGCCATGCGCCTGGCCTATCACGTGATTGATATGCCTGCTGAGGAGGTAAAGCAGCTGGCGGCGGCGCTTAACGGTGCTAAGGAGCAGATACATTATTGCAGCCGCTGCTACAACCTGACTGATGGCGATGTGTGCGATATCTGCAGCGATGCAACGCGCGACAGCTTCACCATCTGCGTGGTGGAGCAGCCGCAGGATATTGCGGCTATGGAGCGCAGTCATGGCTATCACGGCCTGTACCATGTGCTGCATGGCGTGCTGTCACCGCTAGACGGCATTGGCCCTGACAGGCTGCGGATTAAGGAGCTGCTCCTGCGGCTGCAGCATGAGTCGGTGAGCGAAATTATTATCGCCACTAATTCGGACGTGGAGGGTGAGGCAACTGCCACCTACCTGGCGCAGCTTTTAAAGCCAATCGGGATATCCGTCAGCCGCATTGCGCATGGTCTGCCCATGGGCGGCGATCTGGAATATGCTGACGAAATCACCCTGTCTAAGGCGCTGGAAAACCGGCGCGCAATGTAGAAAGGACTGGCGCGTATTATGGAACTTAATGCGATCTTATCACCTTTAGGAGCCATCGGCCCCTTGCTTGGCGGAGTTGTGTTGGTATGGCTGGTGGTCAAACTGCTGTCTATGCCCTTTAAGCTGGTATGGAACGGCCTTTGCGGTGCACTCCTTTTGTGGTGCATCAACTTGGTTGGCTCTATTGTCGGCTTTGGCATGAAGATAACGATAATTAAAGCGCTGATTGCAGGCTTTTTTGGCGTTCCCGGCGCAGTTGTCGTGGTTTTGTATGAGCTGCTGTTAAAGTAAAGAACGCTCACAGCTCAAATTACAACAAAATATGCTTTTATCCTGGCGCCTGCTGCAGGCGCTTTTCTTTTGTCTTGCAGATTTTACACGTTCGCTACATTCGCAGGCAGGATATTGCTTGTTTACCAGAGAAATTTATAAAGGCTATTTTATTTTGCTGATAAAGGTGTTAGAATAAGGTGTTATTATGCATGAAATGGAAAAATTACAGTATGTATTGTTTGAGCGTCTGCACCGCCGTGCGCCCGGAATCGATAAGCTGGACCGCCTGTGGGATGCATCAGTGTTGCTGCCGTTGGTGCGTACGGGGCAGGGAATAAGCGTGCTTTTTGAGGAGCGGGCGCACACGCTGCGCCGCCAGCCTGGGGAGGTGTGCTTCCCTGGCGGCAAATACGAATGTGAGGATAACAGCTTCCGTAATACTGCCGTGCGCGAAACCTGTGAGGAGTTGGGACTTACGCCGGAAAATATTACTATCTGCGGCGAGCTTGACTGCCTGGTTACGCATAACGGCCCTATTATTCATCCCTTTGTGGGCCTGATTGACGATATCAGCCGTATAAGCTTTAATAAAAGCGAGGTGGAGCGCGTTTTCACAGTGCCGCTGGCGGCACTGCTGGCGCAGACGCCGCGACGTGGCTCGGTACAGCTGGCAGACCATCCGGGAGATGATTTCCCCTTTGAGCTGGTACCGCAGCGCAAGCGTGGCTGGCGCATGAATAAGTCCTATTATGTGTACTTTTATTTGTATGAGGATAAGGTCATCTGGGGACTTACCGCGCGCATGCTGTATGCTTTTCTTTACCGCAGCCGTAAAGAGCTGACGGAATATCTGGCAGAGGAAAAGGATTGAGAGGTTTTTATAGGATGAAAAGCATTCTCCAGACAAAAATTTTATTAATTGTAGCCGCCATCTGTATTGTGGGCTATATTGCCTTTGGCTATCTGTTCCCGGAAAAGGGAATGGATGATTTAAATCCGTCTGATAGGTTAAATGTAAAAAAGAATATTGTTGTTTTGGGTGTCGATGAGCGCTCGGATGACGTCGGGCGCAGTGATACGCTCTTTGTCGTTATGTTTGACAGCAATACTAAAAGCGCTTCGCTGCTGTCAATTCCACGTGATACACGTGTGCGTATTGCTGGCCATGGCTGGGATAAGATTAACCATGCCTATGCCTATGGCGGACGCGAGCTGACGCAAAAAACCACCGAGGAGCTTTTGGGTTTAAAAATCAACAATTATGTAATGGTGGATTTTAAGGGCTTTACGGGTCTTGTTGACGCCATTGGCGGCATTGATATTGATGTGGAAAAGGATATGTACTACCATGATGACTGGGACGGCTTTACCATTGACCTGAAAAAGGGCCGCCAGCATCTGGATGGTAAGACTGCGATCCAATATGTGCGTTACCGTGACGAGGAGGGTGACATTGGACGTATACGCCGCCAGCAACATTTTATGATGGCAGTGTATGACAAAATTGCTTCGGCAGATATGCTGCTGCATATCCCGGGCCTGGCTAAGCAGCTGACAAGCATGGTCAAGACAGACCTGCCCTTGGGAGACATGATGGATTTGGGTAAGGCCCTGCATGCTATGGTCAAGGAAAAAGGCCTGTCTATGGCAATGGTGCCTGGTACACCCAAATACATTGACGGCATCAGCTATTGGTTGCCTGACATCACCGATTTGCGTGAGCTGATGGTAAAGATGCAGGGTGCAACCATGACCGAACGCTATAAATCTGCCGCCGAGCTGATGGAGCAGGAATACAATAAGGCTGTGGATAAGGCCGAAAGCGGAGACAGCAGCGAGGAAAACAAGGAAGCTGTCAAAGAAGAAAAAGAGCTGCAGGCCAAGAAGGAAGAAAAAGCTAAGGATGATAAAGTCAAGAAGCAGGTCGGAAAAACGGATAAGGCAGCTGCTACGGATAAAAAAGAGGCTGCTGAGCCAGCTGCCAAGGGCGTTGTGCGTCTGGTTAACTGCAGCGGCAGCAAAACTGCAGGCAGTGAGGCGGCAGCGCGTCTGCGCAGCGCAGGCTTTGAGGTAATCAGCGGCGGCAGCGGCGAGTTGATTGCTGAGACTACTGTTATTTCCACGACCAATAATGGTGCAGTGGTGAACCGTCTGTCTAATGTTCCCTTTGCTCATAAGATGCGCATCAGCCGCGATGGCGCAGCTGACTGCGACGGCGTGGTAATGCTGGGAGCAGATTTTAAATAATGAATTGTTGTGGCTGCTCTGCTTTGCAGGGCAGCCATTTTGCATGAAAAAGTGTGCATGTAAAAATATTACAAAAAAGGTCTTGCATTTTGTATACAAAGATGTTATACTAAGAACATCAAAACAGCCCCTCATTTGGCCCTTCTTCGTAAGGGCTTTTTTTTTGTCCTTTTTTAAGTTTTGACAATTAATTTAGGAAATATTGTAGGTTAGCCATAGTTAATGTGGCAATAGTTTTCAGAATATGGTACAATATACTATAATATGGGGAGAGTACGGAATAAAAATAGATTAACCCAATAACGGGAGGCAATTATGCACGATGAAATACATATTGTATTAGATAGCATTGCAGCTGCAGACGAAACACCCTTGAAGGATGATGCGCGCTGTCACGTACTACGATTGATTGTCCGTCATGGTGATTTGGAATGGCAGGATGGAGAGCGTTCGCTGGCGCAGATGTTTGCAATGGTAGAAGAAACAGGTAAGCTGCCTGGTACATCACAGCCGCCGATTGGTGCGATGCTGGAGCTGTTTAGCGATCTTACCAGGGCCGGCAAAAAGGTTATCATGCTGACAGTGGACAGCGTGCTTAGCGGTACGTATCAAACCGCCTGCGTGGCTGCACGTCAGGTTATGGATGAAATTAAGGGAGCGGATATCCGTGTAATTGACAGCAAGACCGCTGCCTGCCCCATCAGCGGCATAGGTATGGAGCTTTTGGCGCGCACGGCTGAGGGCATGGATATCGACGAGGCCGAAAAGCTTGGCCTTGATATGGTGGCGCGTACAGATACATTTTTTAGCGTAAATACATTGGACTATTTGCAAAAGGGCGGACGTATCGGCGCAGTTGGCGCTCTGATAGGAAATATCTTCGGCATCCGTCCGATTGTGCACTTAGATAAGGATGGAAAGCTGGAAGTGGCAGATAAGTGCCGCACACGCAAAAAGGTGCTTAAGCGCATGGTGGAGCTGGCAGCGGAAAAAGCACCGCTGGAGGCCATCTATGTTGCCAACGCCGAGGCGCAGCAGGATGCTGAGGACATGAAGGCGCAGATGCAGGCGCTTTTCCCTGATGTGCCTATTATGCTCACAAGCATCGGCACTGTTCTGGCAGCCCATCTCGGCCCGGGTGTTATCGGCTTATTTGTCCGTCACAGGGCCTAAAGGAAAGGTGTGGAATTTAGATGAGTATTGGCAAGGTAATTACCGGCAAGCAGCTTAAGGATATGCTGCTGGGTGCTTACCATAGCTTTGAAAAGAACTTTGAAGCTATTAATGATTTGAATGTTTTCCCGGTACCGGATGGGGATACCGGTACGAATATGATGCATACTATGGCTTCTGTAGCTAAGGAGCTGAGCGCTATGAGCGACGATGCTGAGGCCGGAGAGATTGGCGCTGCTGCCGCACGCAGTGCGATTATGGGTGCGCGCGGCAATTCCGGTGTCATTTTGTCGCAGCTGTTGCGAGGCATCGGCAAGGGCGTAGCTGGTAAAAAAACTCTTAATAATACTGAAATTGGTAAGGCCTTTCAGTTCGGTATTTTGTATGCTTACCGCAGTGTATCTAAACCCGTTGAGGGAACTATCCTGACAGTAGCCCGTGGTATGGCGAAGGGTGCGTACAACGCTGTCCGCAGCAGCGTGAGCCTGGAGGAAGTTCTGCTTGAAGCTATCCGTACAGGTAAGGAGGAGCTGGCCAAAACTCCGGATATGCTGCCTGCACTTAAGGCGGCAGGTGTTGTTGACGCCGGCGGCCAGGGACTTATAGTGTTCTTCGAGGGCTGTCTGGCGGGCCTGCGTGGGCAGGATTGTGAGGTGCTGAAGGTAACTCCGCGTGCAAAGACACAAAATATGCGTGGGGAGCCTTTGGATTTGGAGTATCCGTATTGCACGGAATTCATTGTCAAGGGTGCAAGCGTGGATAAAAAGACTGTCAGTGAAGCGTTGCAGGGCTTTGGCAATTCTATGATTGTGGCTGTGGTGGAGGACATCGTCAAGGTTCACATCCACACCAAGCATCCGGGAGATGCGCTCAACATGGCGCAGACCTGGGGCACGCTGCACGATATCAAAGTAGAAAATATGAAGGATCAGCACGAAAACCGCCTGTTCACGGCAGAGGATATCCAGCCGGTGAAGCACGGCGTGGGTGTGCTGACAGTGGCGGCCGGTGATGGCATTGCCAAGATTATGCACGAGCTGGGTGCAGCTGAAATAATCAGCGGCGGCCAGAGCATGAACCCTCCTGTAGAGGACTTTGTCAACGCTATTGAAAATGGTACCTGCGAGCAGTATATCATACTGCCGAACAATAAAAATATTATTTTGGCAGCAGAGCAGGTGCGTAAGCTGCTGGGAAATTCCAAGGTGTCGTTTGTACCAAGCACCAACGTAGCTCAGGGATTGGCAGCGTTGTTGCATTTTGATGCGACCCGCAGCTTGGACGAGAATACCGTGATTATGACCAAGGAAGCCAAGGAAGCTAGCAGCGGTAGCGTAACTGTGGCTGTGCGTAACAGCGTGGTCAATGGCATGGAAATCCATGAGGGCGATTACCTGGGAATATTGAACGACAAGATTGTCTGCACCGGCAACAGTATAGAAAAGGTGCTGCAGCAGATGCTTTCTGATGGCGGCTATGAGCTTATCAGCCTTTATTATGGCGCTGATGTTACCGAGGAGCAGGCAAGGGATTTAGCAGACAGCCTTCAGGACTTGAATGATGAATGGGAAGTGGAGACTTTCTACGGCGGACAGCCGCTTTATCCGGTACTTTTGGCAATGGAGTGATGTAAAATGCTTACAAGTCAGGAATTATCCAACCTGCTGCGCGGGCGCGGTTATAAGGTGACCCCACAACGACTGGCTGTATATGAAGCCCTGGCTGATGAGACATGGCATCCAAATGCGGAGATGTTGTTTAAAAAGCTACAGCCACGTTTCCCGGCGATGAGCTTTGCTACTGTATATAAGACGGTAGAAATCTTGCAGGATATTGATGTTATCCAAATATTGAACACCGGCGAGGACAGCTTCCGCTATGACGCCGATATCAGCGAGCATTATCACCTGCGCTGCTTGAAATGCGGCCATGTAGATGATGCCAAGATGGATGAAAATATCCAAAAACAGCTGACTAGTGAAGTGGAAACAGCAAGTGGCTACAGTATCAGCCGCCGCCAGTTTTACTTTTTCGGCTTATGTCCGAAGTGTGCAAAAATACATTAACAAAAGAAGCAGTGTACCGGTTAAGTAACTTGATTGGTACACTTTTCTTATATATTTTTACGTTTTTCAGAGTTTTGCAGACAGATTTTTACTAAAATGCCACAATAGCATTTATGGAATCTGCTATAATAAAGATGTTGTATTGATAGGAGAGAAGGCTTTGTGCTAAATGATTTTCAGATAATCATGCTGGCGAGCGGCAGCAAAGGGAATGCTGCTTTGCTGAGCACGCCCAGACAGCGCTTTTTGGTTGATATCGGTATAAGCTGTAGGGCGTTGACAAACAGAATGAAGGAAGTCGGCGTTAGTGTGGAGGAGCTTGATGGCGTGTTTATCACACATGAGCATATTGACCATGTGCGCGGGCTGGGCACCTTTTTGAAAAAATACCAGGTGCCTGTTTATAGCAGCTTTGCTACCTGGCGGGCGCTTTTGGCGAAGGACCGCAATCTTGAACGGCGAAACTGTCGTACTATAGATAACAACCGTCTGTTATGCGGTGATGTGGAGGTTGTAAGCTTTGCTATACCGCATGATGCGGTAGATCCGCACGGTTATTGCTTTACCAGCCGCACGAGCGGTGCTAAGTGCACCTACCTTACAGATGCCGGCTTTGTGACGGATACTATCCGCGAGGCCGTGGCAGGAAGCAGTGCCTTGGTTTTGGAGGCAAACCATGATGTAGAAATGCTTAAAAACGGGCCCTATCCGCAGCAGCTGAAGCAGCGCATTTTGAGCACACGTGGGCATTTATCCAATGATTCGGCAGGACATTTTTTGACTGAGCTGTCAACACTGCCGGAGCACGTCGTGCTGGCGCATCTTAGTGAGCATAACAACCTGCCTCAGCTGGCACAGGCTACAGTGCAGGAGATTTTAGATAATAAGCACCGCTTGCAGGAAACGCAGCTTTTTGTGGCTGCGCAGGACAGAGTGGTGACTGACGGCCCGATTATGATGGGACTGGAATTAAAATAAGGAGAGGATACAGATGAAAAATAGTATCTGGAAAAAATCAGCTAATATTTTTGTTTGCGGCCTGTTGGGCGCAGCAATTTTAGTAGCTGGCTGCGGTGATAATAAAACCAGCGCAGCAGTAAAGGAAAAGCCGGCAGCGACAACTGAGCAGCAGCTGAGCTCTGCCCGTAATACGCCTATTGTGGCGGCTGCAAAAAAGGTTGGTCCTGCTGTCGTAGGTATCACGAACAAGGCTTATGTGCGTGACTTCTTTAACCGCACGCAGCTTATGGAGCGCGGTACGGGCAGCGGTGTTATTTATGACAAGGCCGGTTATATTGCCACTAATAACCATGTTGTTGAAGGTGCTTCCGAAATTATCGTCAGCCTGCCTGACGGACGCACTGTAAAGGGCAAGGTGCTGGGTGCTGATGCTGTAACAGATTTGGCGGTAGTAAAGATTGATGCAGATAATTTGAGCGTTGCTACCTTCGGTGATAGCGATACCCTGCAGGTGGGCGAGCCTGCCATTGCTATTGGCAACCCGCTGGGATTGGAATTCCGCGGCAGCGTTACTGCCGGTGTAATCAGCGCCCTCAATCGCAGCATTGAGGTGGGTGAGCGTAAGTTCAACCTGATTCAGACAGATGCGGCCATTAACCCTGGTAACAGTGGTGGTGCTTTGGTTAACGCTGACGGTGAGGTTGTCGGTATCAACAGTGCTAAGGTTGCTGTCAGTGGTGTAGAGGGCATTGGCTTTGCTATCCCTATCAATACTGCTAAGCCTATTTTAAAGGAGCTGGCAGACCGTGGCCGTGTAGCGCGTCCGTATCTGGGTGCGTCGCTGATGGATCAGGAAATTGCTAAACGCTATGGCTTTGAGATGAACCTGCATGGTGGCATCTTCCTGGTAAAGGTTGTACAGGGCAGTCCCGCAGCCAAGGCTGATATCCGTCCTGGCGATATTATTTTGAGCTTTAACGGCGCTAAGGTGAAAACTGCTGTTGAACTGCGCACTGCGCTGGCTAAATGCAAGGTTGGCGAAAAGGTGGATGTGACCATCATGCGCAACGGTCAGACCGAAAGCAGGACCGTTGTTTTGGAAGAGGTTCCGAAGGATTACGGCAATTGAAGATAACGATAGCCTGTGTGGGCAAAATTAAAGAAAAGTACCTGACTGCGGGTATTGAGGAATTCACTAAGAGGCTGACGCCCTTTTGCAAGCTGGAAACGCTGGCGATTAACGAGGAACGTATGCCGGACGAGCCATCGCCTGCCGAAAAGCAGCAGGTGCTGGAGCGTGAAACGCAGCGCCTGCTGGCCATTATTCCTGCTAATTCCTACGTCATATTGCTGGACGTAATTGGCAGGCAGCTTTCCAGCCCGGAGCTGGCGGCTAAGCTGGATGACTTGGCACTCGCAGGCAAAAGCCACATCACCTTTGTGATTGGCGGTGCCTTTGGCTATACAGACGCCTTGCGCAGGCGTGCAGATTTAGCGCTGAGCTTTTCTAAGATGACCTTTACGCATCAGATGATCCGCATGCTGTTGATCGAACAGATTTATCGCGCCTTTAAAATCAGCAGAGGCGAAAAATACCATTGGTAAATACATAGTGTGAATAGCGAAAGCCTGCAAGCGTACTGCCTGCAGGCTTTTACTGTAGCTATTATTGTTATTTTACCATTTCCCAAACGTCGCTGATATTATTTGCTAAAAGTTTGGCTCCATGCTGCTCTAAAAAGGCACGTCCCCTAAAGCCCCAGCAAGCACCAATGCAGGCAATTCCTGCGTTTTTCGCAGTTTCAAGGTCTGTATCAGAATCACCGACATATATGGTAGTTGCCGGCTCTGCTGCAAGCTTTTGCATTACTGCCAGCAGCATGTCGGGTGCAGGCTTTCGGGCGATGCCTGCGCGTTCGCCGCAGGCGGCATCCAGGCAGCCTGCAAAATATTGTGCGGCCAGCGCCTGTACGCCGTAATCTGCTTTATTGGAAACAATAGCTGTTTTGCAGCCTGCGTAGCGCAAGTCCTCCAGCAGCTTTATTGTGCCTTCATAGGGATGGGTGCTGTCGGCGCAATGCTCCTTGTAATAGGTATTGAAGCTGGCAAAGACAGCCTCCTGCGTGCTTTGCTGCGTGCCTGGCGGCACCGCGCGCTCAATGAGCTTGCGGATACCATTGCCGATAAACCGACGCACCTCGTCCGTGCTGCGTGCAGGCAATTGGTGCTGCGCCAGGGCGTAGTTGGTGGCGGCGGCCAGGTCGTCCAAGGTGTTTAAAAGAGTACCATCTAAATCAAAAATTATTGTTTTATAACGCATGAAGATTCTCCCTTGCTGTGGATTTTTCTCCTATCATTATAGCATAATCCAGCTTTATGCTATATAATAAGATTATCTTTATACTGGCGGAGGACAAAGCATGACTTATGATTATGCGCGCTTAGCTAAAATTAAGTGCTTTTTATTTGATATGGATGGAACAATAAATTTAGGTAATGAGCTGATACCTGGCATGGAAGGTTTTTTTGACAAGCTGAAAGCGGCAGGACGAGAATATTACCTGCTGACGAATAATTCTTCCCGTAGCCACGATCATTATGTGGACAAGATGAACGGCTTGGGAGTGCCTGTGACGCGTCAGAATATCTTGATTTCTTCGGATGCATTGACGAACTGGATGCAAAAAAATAAACCAGGTGCGCGTCTGTTTGTGCTGGGTACGCCGCAGCTCTTACAGACTATTGCGGACGCCGGCTTTGTGCTTACCCAGACACTGGAGGAGGGAGCAGATTACGTTGTGGTCGGCTTTGACCAAACGCTTACCTACGAGAGGCTGGCAATTGCCTGCCGTTTGATTGATAAGGGCGTGCCTTATGTGGCAACTCATCCTGATGTACGTTGTCCCATCGAGGGAGGAGAGTTTATTCCTGATACAGGAGCGATGCTGGAGCTGATCAAAACGGCTACAGGCAAAGGACCACAGCTGATTTTTGGCAAGCCGTACCAATATATGGTGGATGTGGTTTTAGACAAAACAGGCTATAAAAAGGATGAAATCGCTATGGTGGGTGACCGCCTGGCGACGGATATCGCCTTTGGCCTGAACAATGATATTTTGTCGGTGATGGTGCTGACAGGTGAGGCAACACTGGCAGATGTAGAAAGCGGCTGCATTAAGCCGGATATTATTTTGCCACATACCAAGGAAATTTTACAGTACTTATAAGCTTTACAGGTTTAAAAGCAAGGAGCTGATATTATGGCAATATTGGAGCAGGAAACAGTTTTGACGGATGCCATCCGTCCGGTGCCGGCAAGTGAGCTGGAACAGCGTTTGCAGGCTTTTCGCAAGGCGATGGATGCAGCGCACCCTGGCTGGGAGATGGCGGCAGTAAATCATAAGGTGGCAATGTATTACTTCACGGGCACCATGCAGGAGGGTGTGCTCCTCATACGTCCGCAGGACGCTGTTTTTTGGGTGCGCCGCAGCTATGAGCGTGCTGTGAATGAATCACATTTCAGCGACATCCGTCCTATGCACAGCTTCCGCGAGGCAGCAGCCTTTTATGGCAGCGCTCCTAAGATAATGTATGTGGAAGCAAAAAAAGCAACGCTGGACTGGGCACGCATGCTGCACAAATATTTTGCTTTTGAGGAGACAGCAGGCTTTGATGATGTGCTGCAGGAGCTGCGCCTGCGTAAGAGCAGCTACGAGCTGCAGCAGATGGAACGCTCCGGCGCTATCCATGAAACAGTTTTGGATGTTATTGCTCCTAAGCTGATTCACGGCGGCATGAGCGAGGCGCAGCTGGCGATAGAAATTTATAGCGAAATGGTGCAGCGCGGCTCGCATGGCACGGCCCGCTTTAACCAGGCACTAGGCGAGGAGGCTGTGGGCCTGGCATCGTTTGGCAAAAGCGGCTTGGTGCGCACCGGCTTTGACGGCCCTGGCGGTACCGACGGCACCTGCATTGCTGTGCAGTCTATAGGCAGTGCTTTCCGCAAGCTGCAAAACGGGCGCCTGGTTTATTTGGATATTCCCTGCGGCTTTGATGGTTATCATACCGATAAAACAGTTGTCTACTATTTTGGCGATCTTGCCAAGGATGAGCAGTGCGCGAGAATACAGGATGCGCAGCAGCGCTGTTTGGAGCTGGAGCAGGAGGTTGTGCAGATGATGGCACCAGGCGTGCCTATTGAAAACCTGTATCTGCGCACTATGGCTAAATTTGACAATATCTATGGCGACGCCTTTATGAACGGCGGCAAGTTTTTGGGACACAGCATCGGCTTGGTGATGGATGAAGCACCTGCCATTGCCAAAGGCTTTAAGCAGCTTTTAGAGCCTGGCATGACCTTTGCTGTTGAGCCGAAAATAGCTTTGCCGGGATTAGGCATGGTAGGCACTGAAAACACCTACGTTATCACGGAGCACGGAGCCCGCTCCTTGACGGGCCGTTCGCACGGGCTGCGCGAAATAAAATAATATAGCTTGCTTTGAGAGGGAAATGGGAAACAAAACAGCTTGCTTTGCAAAATAACATAAGGATTGGTTTTGTTATGCTAATGAATGAGAAGTGTGTTAGTTTTCCTTTGAGTATTGACGCCACAGTAATGAAGCTTATTGCTCTTATTGCGATGACTGTGGATCATATAGGTTATTTTATCCTGCCTGAGATGACAGAGCTGCGCATTGTGGGCAGGCTGGCTTATCCTATTTTTGCTTACATGATTGTAGAGGGCTGCGAGCATACAAAAAATAAGCTGCGCTATTTTTTGAACGTACTTGGCGTTGGTCTTGTGTGCTCGGTTGCCAGCTTTTTGGCTGAAGGTAGTCTGTATCAGTCGATAATGATAACCTTTGCCTGCGCGATTCTGCTTATTTTTGCTGTGAAATATGTAGAAGCTACGTCCAGACTTGGCGGTACGCTGCGGGCAGATGCGGCTAAGCTGGCAGCAGTGCTTATGACAGTATTGGTGTATTGTATTGCCAGTGGCAAGATTACTCCTGATCTGCAGGTGGATTACGGCTTTTTGGGTATTGCTACGCCTGTGCTGGCGGCGCTGGGGCAAAGCAAATTGCAACGCCTGTTGCTTTTTGCAGTAGGTTTGACGCTGTTGGCTTTGAGCATGGGCGGTGTACAAATTTTTTCGCTATCGGCGTTATGTCTGCTTGCTCTTTACAACGGCAGGCGGCGTTGCGGTGTAAGTTTTGCCAAAGGCTTTTTCTACGCTTATTATCCACTGCATTTGGTGGTGATTTACGGTATAGCGCAAATGACATAAAAAATAACTGCTGACAGACTATGTTTTTGCTATAGTCAGTCAGCAGTATTTTTATGGCCTTATTGGGCGTGCTTGTCCTGTGCGGCCTGTTGGTTGGGTGAGGCGGCGGCATACTTGGTGAGTGCTACCTTGGTGATGCGGAAGTCGCCAACGGCACCAGGGCCGTCTACACAGCCGTTAGGACAGGCCATGCCTTCAAGATAGCTGCAGTCAAGCTTGCCTGCGGCGGCAGCCTTGACGTCGCGTAAGCAGTTATCCAAGCCTGCGGCGTAGTGCGCTGCCCGCACCTCGCCGCCCATGGCAGCGACGGTGTCCTTGACGGCGGCAGTGACGCCGGCTGTCAGCGGAAAGCTTAACCCAAGCTTAGAGGCATCGCGCTCATAGTCCTCGCCGCTCATATCGGCAAACTTAATATCCTTGCCCTCAAGCATGCACATAATTTCCTCAAAGGTCATAACGTAATCAATAACATCGCTATGCTCGGCGGCTTCGCCCTTTTTGGCGATGCAGGGACCGATGAAGACGGTTACAGCGTCAGGAAAATTTTGCTTAACCAGCCTGCCGCAGGCAACCATAGGTGAATCGGTGGCAGAAATTTTGCTGACAGCGTCAGGAATCTGCTTTTTGATCATCTTAACAAAGGCAGGACAGCAGGAGCTGGTCATAAATGGCTGCTCGGCAGGCACCTTCTCAATGTATTCGGCAGCCTCCTTGACGCTGGTGATATCAGCACCTACACCCACCTCGATGACTTCGGCAAAGCCACCCTTTTTTAAGGCTTCATAAATCTGTCCCATGGTAATTTTGAGACCGTATTGACCGACAATGGAGGGAGCTACCAAGGCGATGACCTGCTTACCCTGTAAGATTTGGTTGATGACGCGGACGATGCTGCTACGTTCATCAATAGCGCCAAAGGGACAGGCATTGCGACAGGCGCCACAGGTAACACATTTTTCGTAATCAATAGCGGCCTTGCGGTCGCTGCCGATGCTGATGGCCTTCATAGCGCAGGCACGGACGCAGGGACGATGAATTTCCAAAATAGCGCCATAAGGACACGACTGCTTGCAGCGGCCACATTCGATGCATTTGGTCTTGTCGATAAAGGCACGGTTCTGCACCAGGCTGATGGCTTTTTTTGGACAGTTATTCATGCATTTGTGGGTGATGCAGTGGCGGCACATATCAGTAACGAAGTAGGTTTCGATAGGACATTGGTCGCAGGCTGCAGGCAGCACGTCAATCAGGGGCAGGTCAGTGCGTGGTGGTTCCGTCAACGTTTTTTTTGCTGCTTCGATGATGTTTTCCCTGCAGTCCTGAGCCAGAGCCATATCGATGCGGTTTTTGAGCACCGCACGTTCCTTGTAGACGCAGCAGCGGTAGCGCGGTGTGTCCTCGCGCACCTCCTGCAGAATATCATATACGCGTTCAGGCAGCTCACCGTTCCAGGTGTAGCGCGACAGGTGCTCAAGCACCATGCGCCTAAGCTGCGCAATAGCAGTTAATTCCATATTTGAATGTCCTCCTTTGGCAACTAGTTATATTGCATTTCGCATTGCACATTCCATGCTGTAAAATTCTTTACGAAAAGCAAAAATCCTGCTGCTTTGGTAATAAATTTGCCGCTTGCTGCTATGTGCAGTCCTATGGCGTGAAAAATTTTTTTGCGTGCCCTCTTTACAAATCGCCCGGCAGGCATTATAATACATTCATAAAGCAACGACGTAGTTGTAGGATGAAAATCCGACAGGTCGTTGCTTTTATTGTTTTATATCACTGGGATGTTATTTTCTTGGTGGTATGTGCAACGAAGCACCGGAGCAGCGCAGGGCGTGGCTGGCGGTGTTTTCTTATTTTACAGAGCTAGAGAGAAGAACAATCTGTAAAGCACATTATTTTGTATATGAGGGGCTTACGTGAGTAAACCCAAGAAAATTTTCTGAATGAACATTAGGGAGGTTTTACACATGAATGATGTACCGAAATTATTTGGCAGCCTGGTTTTTAACGAGACCGTAATGAAGGATCGTTTACCGACTGCAACCTACAAAGCTTATAAAGCAGCGGTTCTGGAAGGAAATCCGCTGAACCTTGAAATTGCTAATATTATTGCTAATGCTATGAAGGATTGGGCCTTGGAGCATGGCTGCACCCACTTTACTCATTGGTTCCAGCCGATGACCGGTATCACCGCTGAAAAGCATGAAAGCTTTATTTCTCCTACCGCTGAAGGCCGTGTAATTATGGACTTTTCCGGTAAGGAATTAATCCAAGGTGAGCCTGATGCTTCTAGCTTCCCGTCCGGCGGCTTGCGTGCTACCTTTGAGGCCCGCGGCTATACTGCATGGGACCCCACCTCCTATGCTTTCATTAAAGATAACTGCCTGTGCATTCCTACAGCCTTCTGCTCCTACACTGGCGAAGTGCTGGATAAAAAGACTCCGCTCCTGCGTTCCATGAACGCTGCCAGCAAAGCAGCCTGCAAGCTGCTTAAAATCTTTGGCATCAACACCATACGCGTAAACAGCACCGTTGGTCCCGAGCAGGAATATTTCCTGGTTGACAAAAAAATGTGGGAAAAACGTAAAGACCTGGTTTACACTGGTCGTACACTGTTTGGTGCTAAATCTCCGCGTGGCCAGGAGTTGGATGATCATTACTTTGGTATCATTAAACAAAGAGTTCTTTCCTTCATGAAGGATTTGGATGACGAGCTGTGGAAGCTTGGTGTATTGGCAAAGACCGAGCATAACGAGGTTGCTCCTGCACAGCATGAGCTAGCTCCTATCTTCAGCACTACTAACGTTGCTTCTGACCACAACCAACTGATGATGGAATTCATGAAACGCGTTGCTCTGCGTCATGGTCTGGTTTGCCTGCTGCATGAAAAACCCTTTGATGGTGTAAACGGCAGCGGCAAGCACAACAACTGGTCCTTATCTACCGAAGAAGGCATTAACCTGCTGGATCCCGGCAAGGAGCCGTACAAGAATCTGCGCTTCTTGACTTTCCTGGCAGCTATTATTAAGGCTGTTGATGAATACCAGGATCTGCTGCGTGTATCTGTTGCCAGCGCTGGCAATGACCACCGCCTGGGCGCTAACGAGGCTCCTCCGGCAATCGTATCCGTTTTCCTGGGCACTGAGCTGACAGCTGTTTTGGAAGCAATTGCTGCTGACAAGGTTTACAACGGCAACCCCGAAGCCTACATCAAGGTTAGCGAAGATACTATCCCGGCTTTGGTTAAGGATAACACCGATAGAAACAGAACTTCTCCGTTTGCCTTCACCGGCAATAAATTTGAGTTCCGTATGCTGGGCAGCATGTTCTCCATCGCTGGTCCTAACATCGTATTGAACACCATCGTAGCCGAAGAGCTGGAAGAATTTGCTGATAAGCTGGCAGATGCACCTGATCTGGAGGCTGCAGTATATGATCTGGTTAAAGAAACCTACTTGGCTCACAAACGCATTGTCTTCAATGGCAATGGTTATACCGATGAATGGGTTGCAGAAGCTGCAAAACGTGGCCTGCTGAACCTCAAATCCACTCCTGAGGCTTTGCCGTACATGGGACATGCTAAGAACGTTGAGCTGTTTGAAAAGCACAACATCTTCACTAAGGCTGAGGTTGAATCCCGTGTAGAGATCCTGCTGGAAAACTACAGCACTACCATTTCTATCG
Source organism: Segatella copri (assembly GCA_963597755.1). GTDB lineage: Bacteria > Bacillota > Negativicutes > Acidaminococcales > Acidaminococcaceae > Phascolarctobacterium_A. The sequence continues at coordinate 43,148 of CAVBQX010000007.1, read as the reverse complement.
AAGCTGCTACGATGCTGGATATGTTCCACAAGGATATTCTGCCCGCAGTCGCTGCTTACAGCGAGGATCTGACTAAGGCAGTGCTGGATAAAAAGGCTGCCGGCGTAGCCGCAGGCTTTGAAGGTGCGCTGGCTGATAAGCTGAGCAAGCTGGGCGCAGAAATGTACGCTTCCTCTGTCAAGCTGGATGAGGATCTTAAGGTTGCTGCTGAAATAGAAGACAGCGAGAAACAAGCCTTGTATTATCACGACACCGTGCTCGAAGAAATGGGCAAGCTGCGTAGTGCAGTGGATGCTGCTGAAGCATTGACCGGTGGCAAGTATCTGGATTATCCGACTTATGGTGAGTTGCTCTTTGGCGTCAACGAGTAATTAAGTCAAACGCGTAAAGCACCATCTACTCTAACAATACACAATGAGGTGTATCCCGTAAGGGATACGCCTCTTTTGTTTTTCGTATACTAAACAGGCACTGCGCTTAAGGGCGAGCAGCAGCAGCTAATGATTTTTGAGGGGGAATAAATTATGGATAAATATGTATCCGCCGACACTATATGGGTGCTCATTGGTGCCTTTTTGGTATTTTCCATGCAGCCTGGCTTTGCAATGGTCGAAACAGGCTTTACCAGAGCAAAGAACGCAGGTAACATCGTAATGAAAAATGTTATGGACCTGTGCCTTGGCTCCATCGTATTCTGGATTTTAGGCTTTGGTCTGATGTTTGGCACAGATATCGGCGGCTTCATTGGCACGCCGGATTTCTTCGTACAGGGTGATTATGGTGCCAGCTATCCTAGCACAGCTTACTTCATCTTCCAGACAATGTTCTGCGCTACTGCAGCCACCATCGTTTCCGGTGCTATGGCAGAGCGTACTAACTTCCTGGTATATTGCATCTACAGCCTGTTAATCAGTGCTATCATTTATCCTATCAGCGGTCACTGGATTTGGGGCGGCGGCTGGCTTGCCGAAATGGGCTTCCATGATTTTGCAGGTTCCACTGCAGTTCACATGGTTGGCGGTGTCGCTTCCATCATCGGTGCTAAGATGATTGGTGCCCGTATTGGTAAGTACAACGCTGACGGCACGGTAAACGCAATCCCTGGTCACAGCATTCCCTTGGGCGCACTTGGTGTGTTCCTGCTGTGGTTTGGCTGGTTCGGTTTCAATGGTGCCTCCACTATTTGCGCAACTGGTGATGATGCTCTGGTTTCCATGGGTGCTATCTTCATTACTACTAACATGGCAGCCTGCGCAGCAGCTACTGCTACCATGATTTACACCTGGGTACGCTATGGCAAGCCTGATGTTTCTATGACACTGAATGGTGTTCTGGCAGGCCTGGTTGCTATCACCGCCGGCTGCGACATGGTAAGCCCTGCTGGTGCGTTGATTATCGGTGCTTTGGCTGGTATCCTCGTAGTTGTTTCTGTAGAATTCTTTGACCAAAAGCTCAAGATTGATGATCCTGTTGGTGCGATTTCCGTTCATGGTGTCTGCGGTGCCTTTGGTACCCTGGCAACCGGCCTCTTCGCTTTGGATGGCGGTCTCTTCTATGGTGGCGGCACCTCCTTCCTGGTAACTCAGATTATCGGTGTTGTGACCGTTGCTATCTACGTTGCTGTTACTATGACGATCATCTTCGGTGTTTTGGATAAAACATTCGGTCTGCGTGTAAAGGAATCGGAAGAAATCAAGGGTCTGGATATGGAAGAGCATGGCCTGATGAGCAGCTATGCTGACTTCATGCCCACTCCGCTGGAAGCACAAACCGCTACCGTGACCACAACCTACGTTGCTCCTGCAGCACCGGCTCCTGCTGTTAAGCCTGAGGGCGCAGCTAAGATGAGCAAGGTTGTTATCATTACCTCGCAAAATCGTTTTGAAGCACTCAAAAATGCTTTGGATAAACTGGGAATTACTGGTATGACCGTTACCAAGGTTTTAGGATATGGAATTCAAAAGGGTTCCACAGAAATGTATCGTGGTGCCGAGGTTGCTGCCCACCTCCTGCCTAAGGTAAAGGTTGAAATGATTGTTTCCGCAATTCCTGTTGCTACAGTAGTAAACACTGCTAAACAGGTTCTGTACACCGGTAAATATGGCGATGGCAAGATCTTCATCTATGATGTTGAAGATGTTGTGAAGATCCGTACTGGTGAAACCGGCTTCGATGCTTTGCAGGATTATCCTATCGAGGATAAATAAGCAGTAAGAAGTCTCACGAAATTGCTTCTCCCTAATTACTCCCTAATATAGCAGAAGAACGCTTGAGCCCCTGCCTGGTGCGGGGCTTTAGCGTTCTTTTGCGTTTAATGATATTGTTTGCTACTGGATATTTGCCTGCTGACATTTGCTTAGCAGGCAGCTTTGTTTTTCTTGAGCTTTCGTCAAGCTCTTATTTATTTTGCATATAGTAATTGATGAAGGTTTTAGCTACTTCGGATAATTGTCTGCCCTTGACGATTGAAAGTGTCATTTCTAAAAACAGGCGCTCATCCTTAATTTCCTTGCGCACTAATTCCGTCGGAAACAGCTCGGCCGGTGATGCAGGCACAATGGCTACACCGGTATTCTTTTCGGCCCAGGCGATGGTAGACAGCTTGGTGGTGTTAATGCTCATAACCTGCGGGAAGATGCGTGAATCCGAACACACAGACAAAAACAGCTCCGAGCATCCGCGTGATAAGCATAACGGGATATCCTCTAAATCATCTAACAGAATGTTGGGCCTGTCGTTATCAAGATAAGGACTGTCCTTATGAAAGAGTGCTACTAAGCGCTCGCGGCGGCTAAAAAGCGTTTCAAAGCGGGAGGCCTGCTTTAAGGGTGCGTTGGCAATGCCGATTTCTGTTTTGCCATCCAATAGCTGCTGCGTCTGCTCATCAATAGGAACTTCATAAAGCTCATAATTAATCTGCGGAAACTGTCTGTAAAAATCACTGAGACAATTTTTTATAAAGCTTATAGACATAGAAGGTGACAGGCTGATGCGTAATGTTCCGCTAAATCCGGCGTGGCAATCTACAATTTCCTTAAGCGCGCTGTTTTCGATAGAGCAGATGTATTTTGCCTTGTTGTAGAGTATGCAACCGGCATCAGTCAGCTCGATGCTGTGCCCACCGCGGCGCACGTGCAGCAGCTGTGCTCCAAAGCGCTTTTGTAGCACCTTGAGCTGGTTGCTGAGCGCAGGCTGGGCAATGGCTATCTGCTTGGCGGCAGCAGAAATACTGCCAGCGTCAACGATGGCAATAAAGTTACGATAATATTCAATATCCATAGGGGTGGGGTCTCCTTTTCTTCTCTCTAATATCATTATACAACACTGCCGCTGCAGAAGCGGTGTTTTTTGTTTTTAAAAAGATTTTTTTGCAAATTTCGTGCTGCCTATAAGGATGGGTTATAACTTTTGCAGAATGAATTTATAGGCTTCATAGTCAATGTGGATATATCAGGCTGTCCCTGCTGTAAACCATACCTGTTTTCGTTAAATATTATGCTTCTGGCAATAAAATGAGTAGTCACTACGCTTTTAGTTATAAATCAAATTTATAAGTCTTACGCATTATCCGTATTTTACATTATATGCTTATGGATTTACACTATAGTCAGCAAAGGAAAGTTCTCCGAAAGAAAAGAGGTTATTAATATGTTGGATGCAACACGTTTGCGCACCCCCTGTCTATTTGACAAAATAGTCAGTGCGGACGAAGCAGCCAAGCTGATTACCGATGGTATGAACGTCGGTGTTAGCGGCTTCACCCCATCTGGCTATCCAAAAAAAACTACTCTCGCACTTGCTAAAGCCATCAAGGCTGGCAAAAAATGTCGCATCAATATCTGGAGCGGCGCCTCTGTTGGCCCCGAAATCGAGGAGGCCTTAGCGGAGGTCGGTGGGATTAGCGGCCGCATGCCATATTACGCAGCTTCTAATAAAACGCTGTGCAGGCAGATAAATAATGGTGAGGTTACCTATCTTGACCAGCATTTAAGCCATTTTGCCCAGCAGGTGGATTACGGCTTTTTTGGTGACGTTGATGTTGCTATAGTCGAGGCTGCTGCTATCAATGCAGATGGCAGCATTGTGTTGGGCCCTGGTGTTGGCAACACTCCTATGCTTGTAAAGCATGCGAAGAAGATCATTGTCGAGGTCAATACCACTATTCCGTTAAGTCTTGAAGGTATGCACGATATTTATATCTGCAAAAAACCGCCTGAGCGTACTGCGATTCCTATTTATCATGCTGGTGACCGCATTGGTTCACCCTATCTGGAATGCGGATTAGACCGCATCGATTGTATCGTTGAGTCTAACATCATCGACCATGTACGTAATTTGAGCGACCCGGATGAAACCAGTCGCAAGATTGCTGCCAATTTGGTAGATTTTCTGGAGCATGAACAGCGTCATGGCCGTCTGCCGCAGCAAATGCTGCCGCTGCAGTCTGGTGTAGGCAGTATCGCAAATGCTGTACTCATGGGTCTGGCAGATTCTAAATTTGAAAACCTGATGATGTACTCCGAAATTTTGCAAGATTCTGTTTTCAAGCTTATCAAGAGCGGTAAAATTGCCCAAGCCTCCGGCTGTGCCTTTACTCCCTCGCCTCAGGTATGGGAAATGTACAAGCAGGATCCGGAGCTGTATAACAAGCGTATTGTCCTGCGTCCGCTTGATATCAGCAATAATCCCGAGGTTATCCGCCGCTTAGGTGTTATTGCCATGAACACACCGCTGGAGTTCGATATTTATGGACAGGCTAATTCTACCCACGTTATGGGTAACCGCATGATGAACGGTATCGGTGGCAGTGGCGATTATATGCGTAATGGTTATCTCACTATTTTCTCTACGCCATCTACAGCAAAGGGTGGCAATATCTCCAGCGTGGTACCGATGGTTTCACATGCTGACCACAGCGAGCATGACACCATGGTCTTTATCACCGAGCAGGGGGTTGCTGATATCCGCGGCCTGAGTCCTATAAAGCGTGCCAAGTTGATTATTGAAAAATGCGCTCACCCCGACTTTAAGGATCAGCTTTATGATTACCTTAAAATGGCGCAAAGAAAAAATGGCCATGAGCCTGTAGATCTGGCGCATGCCTTTGATATGCATCTGCAGCTGGAAGCAACAGGCTCTATGAAAAAGGAGGAGAAGGATTATGACTACACGAGAAGAATTACAGCTTAGCTTGCAAGGATATGAGGATAAGGTTGCTAAAGCAATCGCTAAATTTCCCGAAAGAGCACATCTTAGCGAAAAACGTTTATATACACCACTTGATATTGACGAAAATTTTGACTATAACACCAAGCTCGGATTCCCCGGACAATATCCCTTTACCCGCGGCGTGCAGCCCACAATGTATAGGGGACGCTTGTGGACCATGCGCGCCTATGCGGGCTTTGCTACCGCTGAAGAGACAAACGCCCGTTATAAATATCTGCTCGGTGCCGGGCAGACCGGACTTTCGGTTGCTATGGACCTGCCTACGCAGATTGGCTTAGACAGCGACGCTCCCTTATCTGAGGGCGAGGTTGGCAAGGTTGGTGTTGCTATAGATTCTCTTGCTGATATGGAAAAGCTATTTGATGGTATTCCCCTGGATAAGGTCAGCACATCTATGACGATTAATGGTCCTGCGGCCGTGCTTTTGGCTATGTATGTAGCTGTTGCTGAAAAGCAGGGCGTCAAGCCGGAGCAGCTTAAGGGAACCATCCAAAATGATATTTTGAAGGAATACATTGCCCGTGGCACCTATATTTTCCCGCCACGACCTTCTATGCGTCTGATTACAGATACCTTCGCTTACTGCTCGCAAAATATCCCCAAATGGAATACTATCAGCGTTGGTGCATACCATATTCGTGAGGCCGGAGCTTCAGAGGTACAGGAAATTGCCTTTGCCTTTGCCAATGCCATGGCTTACATTGATGCCGCTATCAAGGCAGGTCAGAAGGTAGACGATTTTGCTCCTGGCATCAGCTGGATCTTTACTGCTGGCCTGGATTTCTTCTCCGAGGTTGCTAAGTTCCGTGCCGCCCGTCGTTTGTGGGCACGCATTATGAAAGAGCATTATGGTGCGACAGTTCCCAAGGCTCAGATGCTGCGTGTACATGTACACACTGCCGGAAGCGTGCTGACCGCCCAGCAGCCGCTCAACAACGTTGCCCGCATTACCTGGCAGGCTATGTCGGCCGTATTGGCAGGCATTCAATCGATGGCTTGCTGTGCTTACGATGAAGCTATTGCTCTGCCTACGGAAGAAAGCGCAACCCTGGCGCTGCGTACCCAGCAGCTCATTGCTTATGAAAGTGGTGTTGCTGATACCATCGACCCCATGGCAGGTTCTTATTATGTAGAGGCACTCACTGACAAGTTTGAGAAGGAGGCCTATGAATATATCCGGAAGATTGACGCTATGGGTGGCGCTGTTGCCGCTATCGAGCAGGGATATATGCAGGGAGAGATGGCTGCTCATGCTTATCAGTATCAGAAGGATATCGAAAAGGGCAAGCGTATTGTTATCGGTGTCAATAAATTTGCCGACAATAAGGCCGTTAAGACCAATGATGTCATTACTGCTGATTTAAGCGTGGCTGAGCGTCAGATTGCCCGTGTCAATAAGATGAAGGCCGGACGCGACCAAAAGGCAGTGGATACTGCTTTGCAGGAGTTAAAGGAGGCAGCAAAGGGTGAAGCTAATTTGATGCCCTATCTTATCGATGCAGTTAAAACCTATGCTACGCTAGGAGAAATTTGCGGTGTGCTGCGCGAGGTATTTGGGGAATACCAGCAAAGCGGCAATTTGTTTTAAGCAGGTAGGAGGTACAGGAATATGACTACCAAAGCATTAGCTGATTTTACCTCCGCACTGTGTTATGAACAGTTGAGTGCGCACAGCATTATGATGGCCAAAAAATGCTTGCTGGACTGGCTTGGTATTGCTATCCGTGGCTCGCATGAGCAGCCGGCACGGCTTTTGCGTCAGGCAGTACTTGCTGCGGACTGCGGCAAGGCTGCCAACGTATATGGCAGTCTGCCGCCGACTAAGGCCAGTGCCGCTAATGCTGCCTTTGTCAACAGTGCAGCTTCGCACAGCCTGGATTTTGACGATTTGCATAATCCGTCTATTATCCATCCAGCCTGCGTCGTTGTTGCACCAGCCTTGGCGGTATGTGAGTCGGAACACAAAAGTGGCAAGCAGCTCATTACAGCTATTTGTGCCGGGTACGAGGCCAGCGGCCGCGTGGGTGAGGCTGTTATTCCGGAATCGTACTTTTTTTGGCACACAACAGGCACGGCAGGGACTATAGCCGCAGGAGCAGCAGCAGCCAGCGCATTGGGACTGGATGCGCACCAGACGCTGATGTGCTATGGCAGTGCCGGTACTCAGGCTGCAGGCCTGTGGGAATTTTTGCAGGAGGGAGCTATGAGCAAACCCCTGCATACCGGCAAGGCTTCCTATAGCGGCGTCCTCAGTGCTTATTTATCCAAGGCAGGCTTTACGGCCGCCAGCAAGATTTTGGAAGGAGAAAAAGGCTTCTGCCGCGCCATGGTGAGAGAACCCCATCTGCAAAAGCTTACAGAGGGATTGGGTACGGGCCGCCTTAAGATTGATGATAACTCCTTCAAGCCTTATGCTTGCTGCAAGCACGCACATGCAGCCCTTTATGCCATTCAGGTGCTGCGTGCGGAGCACAAGCTGCAGCCTGCACAGGTAAAAAGCATCAGGCTCTATGTCAATGATATTACTAATTACCTGATTAACAATTCTGCGCCTCAGACACCCTATGGCTGCAAATTCAGTATTCAGTACTGCGCCGCAGCAATGTTAAAATATGGTGAGGTGGGAATTGCACAATTTACGGAGAATGTGATTCATGATGCAGAGCTTGCCGCATTAATGCAAAAAACACAGGTTATCCGCGATGCAGCCATAGAGCAGATTCACGCCGATAATCCTGCGAAGCTGGCATCCCGCGTAGAGCTTACCTTGGAGGATGGTACTGAGCTGGCAATGCAGGTAGACTTCCCTAAAGGAGATCCGGACAATCCCCTTAGCTGGGAGGATATCTGCGCCAAATTTATGAGCCTGGCAGAGCCTGTTTATGGCAGGGAAAAGGCTTTACGCCTGCAAAAAATGGTGGAAACATTGGAAGCTTGCGATGATGTTGCTGCAAGCATAGACAACTGCCTAAAGGAGTGAGGATTATGCAACCCGAGGCTATTATTCAAGCCGTGAAGGAGATTTACGCCAAGAATGCTTTTATGCAGCATTGCGGCATTCAAATTCACAGTATCGCCTGTGGTAAGGCGGCGGTAGGACTGCGCATTGATCCTGCTGTGCATACTAATCTTAACGGTAAGCTACATGGTGGGTTGTTGATGACATTGGTGGATAATGCAACTGGTATCGCCTGTGCTGCGATGGGTAAGAGAGTGGTGACGGTATCTTTGACTGTCGATTTCATTAAAGGAGCACCTGCCGGCGATGTTGTTGAGGCGCAGGCAGAGGTTGTTTCTAAGGATGGCGGACTCATCACCATGCACCTTGCTGTATATGATACAGACACGGGCAAGCTTTTAGCTACGGGCATTTGCACTATGCTGGCAATTGCTGATTTCCCCGGTATACCGGAAAAGTGGTAAACCAAAGACTTGGCGAAAAGCAATTATTAAAGGTTTTTCTCACGTTGCCCCCGGATAGGTCAATGGAACTGTAAGTTGGCTTATCTGGGGGCTTTGGTGTATGAGGTGTAGGTGCGTATATTTATACGCAAGCTATTCTTACTATTGCTATTCCTTCTGCTACTTGCTAAAATAAAAGAGTCAAGGATTTTTTAGGAGGTATGCAATATGAAGGAAATTTACGATTTGGCAGAAGCCTATCACAATGATGGTAATAACTGCGTAGAATCTGTAGTGAAGGCCTGTAACGACGGCTTAAAGCTGGGACTGCCGGATGTGGCAATCCGCATGGTGTCCGGTATGGGCGGCGGTATCGGTCGCAGCGGCTGTGTGTGCGGCGCTCTAAGTGGTTCCTGCATGGTTATCAGTGCTATTGTCGGTCGTGTGGACCCGTCCGAAAAGCATCAGACGGAGGTGTATAAATACACACATGAATTCTATGAGCGCTTTATGGAGCATTTCGGAGCCTCCTGCTGTCGCGTGCTCAACCGTCTGAGCTTTGGCACTCCGGAATACAGGACTAAATGCATCAAAATTACTGCTGAAGCCGCAGATCTTGTGTCTGATTATCTGCAGGAAAAAGGCTTAGTAAAATAATAAGCGTATTGACTATATTGACGCATTGGCTGTAGCTGATGCGTCATTTTACTGCTTAAAAGCGTTACACACTTAGCAAAAGCTGTGCTGCAGGCAACAAATATACAGGTTGCTTTTGACATTTATAGGATTAGCGTTTAGAATATTGCTGTATTTTATTTTACGAGGGGGTAATTTTTTGGAAAAACAGGCAGGTCTGCGCGTGCCTAACGCCTTTATTATTGTTTTTATTATGATGCTGATAGTAGCAGCACTCACCTACATCATACCTGCAGGTAGGTATGAGTTTGTGCAGGGGACAAAGGTTATTGACCCGGCTAGCTTTCACTTTGTTGCTAGTAGCAGCGTGGGACCATGGAGCTTTATTAATTCTATTTTTGGTGGGATGCGCCGTTCTTCTACCATTATCTTATTTACTTTTTTGGTGGGCGGTTATTTTTACGTGCTCATCGCTACGGGTGCCATTGACCGCTTTATCGTGCTGCTAATCCGCCGCTTAGGGGACAATGTGCTTTTACTGCTGCCGCTTTTAATGGTGGTTATGGCTGTGCTGGGAGCTGTAGGCATTATGGCGAACCCTGTTGTTGCCGTTGTGCCTGTGGGTCTCATCCTGGCAAAGCGTTTGGGGCTGGACCGTCTGATGGCGCTGGCGCTGACCTTTGTATCTGCCTATGTTGGCTATTCCATGAGCCCCATGTGCGCTATGACAGTACAGACAGCGCAAAAAATAGCCGATATTCCCATTTTGAGCGGCTTTGTCTTCCGCAGCGCAGGCATGGCTGTGATGGTGGCTGTAACTATTATTTACATCATGCGCTATGCCTATAAGGTAAAACGTGACAACTTAGGCGCAGATGACTGGCTGGTGGATGATAATAGTAATGCCGATTTAGAAGCGCCCTTTCGCAAGCAGGATTTTTTGGTGCTGCTGGGACTTGTTGTAGGCCTGGGAATTTATATTTACGGCTCCTTTGCTTATAAATGGGGGCTGGAATATATGGCCGGAGCTATGTTTTGCGTAGCAGCCTTTGCTGCCGCTGTCACCGGTATGGGTGCGGATGGCTTTGTTAAAAGCTTTTTGACTGGTGCGTCTAAAATGTGTTTTTCAGCTATGCTCATCGGTCTGGCAACCTCGGTGGCAGTGCTTTTGAACGAGGGACAGATTATGCACACTCTGGTGCATTATATAGCGCTTTTTATGCAGCAGCTGCCGGAGTGGATGCTGGGACCTGTGATGTTTTACGCTAACATTTTCTTTAACTTTTTTGTTTCCTCCGGTTCGGGGCAGGCAGCAGTGGTGATGCCGATAATGGCGCCATTGTCAGATGTTGTGGGCATTTCGCGTCAGATGGCGGTATGTGCTTTTCAGTATGGTGATGGCCTTTCTAACGCTGTATTCCCCACCAATGGCACGATGATGGCCAGCATTGCGATCGCAGGTGTGGCCTTTGACCGTTGGCTGCGCTGGATGCTGCCGCTGTTTTTGCTGTGGACGGCTGTGGCCACAGTCATCGTTATTACAGGTGTTGCATTTGGTGTTGCCTGATAAATAAATGTAACCGTCCCGGAAAATCAGGGACGGTTTTCTTTACAAGGTGCAGCTTATGGCTTAAAATTATTCTATCAATATATTTGAGGGGGTTAGATGATGACAAGAAATTTTGCTTTATATAATGCTATGGTGGAGCTATTTAGCGGCGATGCACGCCGTTGTCAGCATTTTATTAAGGTTGCCAGCCTGGCACGTCACCTGGGCGAGGGTGAGGGCGCAGACGCAGAGCTTTTGGAGCTGGTGGAGGCTGCAGGTTTGGTGCATGACTGCGGCATTAAGCCTGGTGAGGCTAAATACGGCGTGGGGAAATGTACAGGCAAAATACAGGAGCAGGAAGGCCCTGCGGTAGCGCGCAAGCTTTTGGAGGAGGTTGGCTACGAGCCGCAAAAGGTAGACCGCATCTGTTATCTTGTAGGACACCATCATACCTATAATAATATTGACGGCTTGGATTACCAGCTTTTGGTGGAGGCTGATTTTTTGGTGAATTTTTATGAGGACGATCTGCCTAAGGAAAATATTGCCAAGGCTGTAAAAAATATCTTCCGCACGCCTAGCGGTATTGCTATGGCCAGGAGCATGTTTGCCTTGGATTGATTGGCGCAAGGAGATTATAGCATAATGTTAAAGAATATCACTATACTTGCAACAGGCGGAACGATTGCGGGGCAGGCAGCAAGCGCCACTCAGATGACAGGCTACACAGCAGGTGTATTTAGCGTGCAGGATTTGCTGGCTGGTGTGCCAGGGCTGGATGAGCTCGCCCATATTAGTGGCGAGCAGGTGTGCAATATTGATAGCAGCAGCATGACGGATGCCTTGCTTTTGCAGCTGGCGCAGCGTGCCAATGAGCTTTTGGCACGTACTGATGTGGAGGGTCTGGTTATTACACACGGCACGGATACGCTGGAGGAAACAGCATATTTTCTTAACCTGGTGCTCAAAAGTAGTAAGCCTATAGTCGTTGTGGGAGCGATGCGCCCGGCTACCGCAGTTAGTGCCGATGGACCGCTCAATCTTATCAACGCAGTGAAGGTGGCAGTGCAGGAGGAAAGCGCAGGCCGTGGCGTGCTGGTTGTCATGAATGATGAAATTTACGGCGCACGCGATGTGAGCAAAACCAACACTACGAATGTCGCAACCTTTAAGGCTCCAGGCGGCGCACCGCTTGGCTTTGTAGTCGGTGGTGCTGTGCGCTATTATTATGCCGGCAGTCGTCTGCATACAGTGTCTGCGCCATTTGATGTAGATGGTATGACAGCATTGCCGCGCGTGGACATAATCTACACGCACGTCGGCGAGGATGGCGCCTTGGTGGAGGCTGCGGTAGCGGCAGGCGCTAAGGGAATAGTTTATGCAGGCAGCGGTATGGGCAGTGTACATGAGGCTGTTGAACCAGCCTTGGCAGCTGCAGCTGCCAGTGGTATAGCAGTAGTGCGTGCAAGCCGCACGGGCAGTGGTATTGTGGCCGAAGGACTGGCGCGGTGGACGCAGGCAGGCTTTATTCCTGCCGATAATCTGAACCCGCAAAAGGCGCGGATTTTGCTGCAGCTGGCGCTGACTGTGACAAATGATAGAAAAGCAATAAAAGAGCTGTTTGCTCAGTTTTAAGCAACAAAATAAGCTCCGTTACCAAAAGCTGGTAGCGGAGCATTTTCTTTGTATGCTTATTGGTCTAGGTCAGCAGCGCAGTCCACAAATCTTACACCTGCAGCCTGCATTTCCTGCATAGCGCTGGCGATAGTGTCGGGAGCGATGCCACGGCAGGCCGCCTTGTTTAAGATAACGTCAAAGCCTGCTGCCACAAGCTGCAGCACGGTGTTTTTTACGCAATAATCTGTAGCCAGGCCGCCGCAGATGACGGTGGTTATACCATGGCAGCGCAGATATTCAATAGCACCTGTAGAAAGTGTGTTCTTGAGATCATGGTAGCAGGCACCGTAGGGATGCTTATCCGGTTCAATGCCCTTGAAAATTTGAAAATCGTAGGCAGCGGGGTCAAGGCCGTCGATGAAATCAAAGCCCTTGGTGCCGATGATAGCATGTGCCGGCCAGCGCACATCCAGATCAGGATGACCGCTGATGGGTGTAAGTGGTGCGTGCTCTGCATCGCTCAGCCACAGGGCGCAGCGGCTGTGTGCGTCGCGTGAGGCAAGGCGCAGGCTGGCAAACTTAGCCTGGGCGTTCAGCTCGGGGGCGATGGTATCGCCCTCTGCTACCGGCAGCTCATCAGGACAGACAGGAGTAAAGGTGTTTTGTGCGTCAATGTCAAAGGACGCAATATATTTTTTTTCAGGTAATTGCATAGTCAAAGCCTACTTTCGTATATTGATTAGGATTATTGTATTACAAATTTGTGATAATAGCAACTCGTTTTATGTTAATTCTGTGAAATCGTCAGAAATTAGCACTCTTCTATTGACAGTGCTAACAAAAGGTGGTATAACATAATCAACAAAGGAAATGAGCTACAGGGGCTACAAAGGTAGCCGCAGGAAGGCGCAAATCCCAAGTGACAAATCAATTAATACTTGCAGCATCAACATGAAAATGCAGACTACGAGGAAGATAAAACTGGAGGAATGACTTATGATGATGCCTAGTGTATTTGGTGAAAGCTTATTTGATGATTTGATGGATTTTCCCTTTGATAAAGAGTTCTTTGGTCATCGCAATCCGCTCTATGGCAAGCATGCACAAAATATCATGAAGACTGATATCAAGGAATCGGATACAGCCTATGAGATGGATATTGACCTGCCTGGCTTCAAGAAAGAAGATGTCAGCGCTAAGCTGGAAAATGGTTATCTGACTATTACAGCCGCCAAGGGCTTGGACAAGGACGAAAAGAATGATGAAGGTGTTTACATCCGCCGTGAACGTTACACTGGTCAATGTGCAAGAACCTTTTATGTTGGCGAAGCAGTTACCCAGGAAGAAATTAAAGCAAAATTTGAGGATGGTATCTTAAAGGTTACTATTCCTAAGGTTGAACCTAAAAAAGTAGAAGATAAAAAATATATTGCTATCGAAGGATAACAATCTCCCACTTCATCCTTTCAAATGAAAACAACCGTCAGAGTGCAAAAACTCTGACGGTTGTTTTTTTACGGACTGATGTAGCGTCTGTATCAGTCCGTTTTTGTATCTTTTAATTTTTGGGAACGAGGTCTTCGGCTTTCAAGGTACCATCCTTAGCGCGTTGTGCAAATTCAGCAGTAGCGGTAAAGAGTACGTCGCTGGAGCTGTTGAGTGCGGTTTCGCAGGCATCCTCCAGTACGGAGATGATGAAGCCGACACCTACAACCTGCATAGCGATGTCGTTGCCAATGCCAAAGGAGGCGCAGGCTACAGGGATGAGCAGCAGCGAACCGCCGGCAACACCGGAAGCACCGCAGGCGCCAACGGTGGAAACGATGCACAATAAGAGTGCTGTGGGCAGGTCCACATGGATGCCCAAGGTGTTGGCTGCAGCGAGTGCCAGCACAGAGATGGTGATAGAAGCACCGGCCATGTTGATGGTTGCTCCCAGCGGAATAGAAATCGCATAGGTGTCAGGGTTGAGGCCCAGGCGCTTGCACAGGGTCATGTTTACCGGGATGTTGGCAGCAGAGCTACGGGTGAAGAAGGCATATACACCGGACTCACGGATGGTGGCCCATACCAGCGGATACGGATTGCGGCGGATGTTGAAATATACGATGAGCGGATTCATTACCAATGCTACCAGGAAATACGAGGTAATGAGTACACCCAAAAGGTGTACATAGCTGACGATGGCCGAAAGACCGCTGTCGCTGATAGAAGTTGCAACCAAGCCCATAATGCCGAGCGGAGCAAAGTGGATAACCCATTTTACGACCAGGGTGATGGCCTTGGCAATATCATCCAAAGCTTTTTTGGTGGTTTCACTGGCAGCGAGGTTCATGGCAATACCAAAAATAACAGCCCAGGCCAGGATGCCGATATAGTTGGCATTAAGCAGGGCAGATACAGGATTATCTACAACGCTCAAAATGAGATTATGCAGTACTTCGATAATACCACTAGGCGGCGTAACCTTGGCGTCTGCAACCTGCAGCTGTAATGTTGTGGGCGACAGGAAGGACAGGCTGACACCGACCAAGGAAGCACAAAAGGTGCCAATAACGTAAAGAATGATGATGGGCTGCATGTTGGCCTCGCCACCGCTCTTCTTTTTGGCCATGGCATTCATAACCAGGAAGAATACTAGCACGGGTGCAACGCCCTTCAGCGCCTTAACGAACAAATCACCAAAGATGGCTACAACAGGCACAGCCTGCGGCACACAAACTGCCAGCAGAATGCCGATTACCAGGCCGACAGCAATCTGTTTGATGAGAGCGACTTCATTCAAAATCGCTACAAACTTACTAAACATAATAACTCCCCCTAATGTTTAAGATTATTTTATAACAGCGTTAACAGTATATAATATATGGCAAATAATGTCAAGCCTGCAATGAATTATGTGCGCGCATGATAGACATTAACTAAATATATACTAAATTAAAGCACAGGTGTGGTTAGCACATAGGATAAGTGTAAAAAATATTACAGAATACAATTTATAGATAAGAAAGTTGGTGGACATGTGTATGATGACAAGGCATAGGAACTGCTGTTGACAGCAGAAAGCATTTAAACTATGCTATTATTGTAAGAAAATATGTCTTGTCTGACGCTAAAAATAGCGGCAAGGATGTGGAAGGAAGCGTTTTGATGGCATTAAGGGCCGATTTACATATTCATACTACTGCGTCTGATGGAACGTGGACGCCGGCGGAGGTGGTGGCGCAGGCTTTACAGTGTGGGCTGGGACTGTTAGCAGTTACTGATCACGACAGTATTGCTAATGTTGCAGAGGTGGGTAAGCTGGCCACGGCTGCCGGGATAAAATTTTTGTCGGG
Organism: Segatella copri; assembly: GCA_963597755.1. Lineage (GTDB taxonomy): Bacteria > Bacillota > Negativicutes > Acidaminococcales > Acidaminococcaceae > Phascolarctobacterium_A. The sequence continues at coordinate 27,377 of CAVBQX010000007.1, read as the reverse complement.
AGCGGAAATCTGCTCGACGAAGGAAGGACTGTCGTTCCATATTTTGGGGTATGGTATTGATATAGCCAATAAGCCTCTTTTGGAGCTTATGCGGCATAACGAAGCACTGCTTGAGCAAAAAGATGTGGACAGCATAAGGATTCTGGCACAGGAGGGCTGGGATGTGGACGTAGCGGAGTTTGCACACTATAGCTACGACAAGAGGCGCGGCGGCTGGCGGGCCTTGGCTTATTTGATTGATAAAGGACTGTGCAGTGGCGTGAGTGACTTTTTTACCCGCATTTTTACGCCTGAGCATGATCTGGGTTTTCCTGATTTTCCGTCGATAAGTGATGTGGTAGCAGCTATTCACGGTGCCGGCGGTGTTGCTCTGTGTGCGCACGCTGCAAGCGGTTTTCATGGTCCCGGGCTGGAGCGGGTGATGGATATTCTGCGGACAGAGCAGCTGGATGGTTTTGAATGTTATCATTCCAACCACACTCCTGAGGGGACACAAAGACTATTGCGGCATTGTCAAAAGCACGGCCTGCTAATCAGCGGCGGTAGTGACTGCCATGGAGCTTTTGTGCCAACACGACATTTAGGTGAACCGTATGTAGATACACAGATGCTGCGCTTAGGAAATCTGTTGCAATAAAGCAGGTTAAAAACCGAAAAATATGTGATAAACAACGAAAAACGTTCGACTTTTGACTTTTGTTGTGCTATGATATTAGCGTGATTTATAACAAAGTTAACAATGACAGGCGCAAATGACGCTGCTCAGCTTTTGCACTGTTGAAAATTTTGAGGAGGCTTTAAAATGCAAGAGTACAAACCGTTTAAGTCTGGCAAGGTTCGTGAAATGTATGATGTTGGTGACAGCATTATTATGGTAGCCACCGACCGTATTTCCGCATTTGACCATATTCTAAAAAACATGATTGGCAAAAAAGGTACTGTGCTGACCCAGATTTCTAAATTCTGGTTTGATTTAACCAAGGACATTGTGCCGAACCATATGCTTTCTGTAGATACCAAGGATATGCCGGAGTTCTTCCAAAAGAGCGAATTCACCGGCAACAGCATGAAATGCCAAAAGCTGAACATGCTGCCGATCGAATGCATCGTTCGTGGCTATATTACCGGCAGCGGCTGGGAAAGCTACAAAAAAACCGGCGAGATCTGTGGCATCAAGCTGCCTGAGGGCTTGCAGGAATCGCAAAAGCTGGCAGAGCCTATCTTTACTCCCAGCACTAAGGCTGAAATTGGCGACCATGACGAAAATATCAGCGTAGAGCAAAGCATCGAAATTTTGGAGAAGCTGTATCCCGGCCGTGGCAAGGAATATGCCTTAAAGCTGCGTGACTATACCATCGCTATTTATAAAAAATGCGCTGCCTATGCTTTGGAGCGTGGTATTATCATTGCTGATACTAAATTTGAGTTTGGCCTGGATGAAAACGGTGAGGTTGTTTTGGGCGACGAAATGATTACTCCGGACTGCTCCCGCTTCTGGCCGCTGGAGGGCTACAAGGTTGGACAAAGCCAGCCCTCTTATGACAAGCAGTTTGTTCGTGATTGGCTGAGTGCTAACCCGGATGCCGGCTACGAGCTGCCGCAGGAGGTTATTGATAAGACTATTGCTAAGTATATTGAAGCATATGAGCTGCTTACCGGGCAAAAATTTGACTTTTAAGTCAAAAAATACAGCAGAACTGTAACTTATGTTGCAATAATATTACAGGCAAAGAAAAATTACGGCTTAGATAAAAAAAGTATTTACAAATACCAACCAAGGTAGTATAATCTCAGCATAAACAACAACGGTGTTGCAATAGCGAAAGCTATAAGATTTCCGTTGTTGTTTTTTTGTTTATTGTAGTGCTAAAAAAAGAAAGATGCACACGATAATACGTGAAAATGAAAGAGTGCTTATTGCGTAACGAGTTACCGCCGTATATATAGATAGACAAGGTGGTTCGTGGAAGCGGCCAATTGAGGGGACTTTTGGAAATGCTGAAAGTAAAAGCACTGCCAGCTGGGGGGCTGGACAGTATGGTTACGCAAAAATAAAAATGCCCGCAGGAGCGGGTTTTTTTATGCGAAAAAATAGGTTAAATAAAATCATAGTGCTTTTATTGCGAAGATGTGGTAAAATGAACAATATATGATTGACTAATTAGTCAGTAGCTCGGAGATATTATGTACGCATGTAGGACACTCCTAAGCAGACTTAGCGGTTTGCGTTAGAGGGTGGCGAGGAGGTATTATTGTGACTATAGATGCGGCGCAACCTAAGGATAAACGCATTTTACAGGCAGCGGAGCAGGTCTTTTCACGTCATGGCTACGAAAAAGCAACGTTAGATGAGATCATTTCCTTGGCAGACGTAGGCAAGGGTACGGTTTACAAGTATTTTGGTAATAAGGAACAGCTTTTTTATAAGTTGGTGGCAGATAAAAATGCTCCCTTTGTAGAGCGATTGCAGGAGGCTGTGGCCGGGGAGTATAGCTTTGAGGAAAAGCTTAAGCGCTATTTTAGGGAAATGGTACATTTTTATATTGCTAACAGCACGCTGTGGCAGATTATCTGCTTTGAAATGCTGGGAGCCAGCAACGGCTGTCGCGTGGAGCTGGCAGATGGTAAATTTGTAGTTATCTCCCGTTATAATTCCTTAAAGCTGACGGAGGAGTTTAAGGAGAGAATTTTACGCTATCATCATTTGCTGTATACGGAGTTTGATATTTTACATCAGCTGATTTTGCAGGCGACAGCAGACGGCTTACTGAAGAAAAATACTGTCCCGGATATTACCACCAAGTTTGTCTTTTTTGGCGTGGCGATGAGTATTTTTAATCCTAATGAAGAAGCTGTACATGATGTAAGCGAAGAGCAGGCGGCAGATATTATTGTCGATCACTTCTTGCGTGGTAACGCAGTTTCATAATTAAAAAATGTGTAGCAGCTGCTACGGGTATTTTTATCTGCAGCAGCTGTTTTGCTATGCTTGTTAAAAACAAAGTGAGTTTGCAAAATTTTCAATAGCATAAATTTTATAAAAATGATATACTGTATTAGTAAGGAGCTTGATGTTATTTCTATCGTTGTTTAACTTGGAGGTGCACATTATGGCAAGATTTACTTTACCACGTGATATTTATTATGGTGCCGGGGCTATTGCCGAGCTTAAGGTTTTGACAGGTCACAAAAAAGCAATGATTTTCACCGGCGGGAGTTCTATGAAGCGTGGCGGTTTTTTGCAAAAGGTAGAGGAAGTATTGCATGGTATTGGCATTAAAACCCAGCTGTTTGAAGGCATTGAACCTGATCCGTCCATTGAAACCGTCTTCCGCGGTGCAGAGGCCATGCGTGCCTTTGAGCCGGATGTGATTGTAGCTATTGGCGGTGGCTCGCCGATTGATGCGGCTAAGGCTATGTGGGTATTTTACGAGCATCCGGAAAAAACGTTTGATGATATCAAGAATCCGTTTACAATTCCGCAGCTACGCAATAAGGCGATTTTTGTAGCCATTCCATCCACCAGCGGTACTGCGACCGAGGTTACAGCCTTTTCTGTTATCACGGATTATAGCACTGATATTAAATATCCGCTGGCTGATTTTGAAATTACTCCTGATATTGCTATCCTAGATACAGATATACCGCTGACTATGCCTAAAAAGCTGACGGCACATACAGGTATGGACGCGCTGACGCACGCAATTGAGGCTTATGTTGCTACTGCGCGCAGCAAGTTCAGCGATGCGCTGGCTCTGCAGGCGATTGGTGAAATTTATGATAACCTGGTTGCCAGTTACTATGGCGACAAGGAAGCACGTGCTAAGATGCACATTGCTCAATGTTTGGCTGGTATGGCGTTTTCTAACGCGCTTTTGGGCATTGCTCACAGCCTGGCACATAAGACTGGTGCTGTTTTCCACATTCCGCATGGTTGCTGCAATGCAATTTTGCTGCCTGCTGTCATTGAATTCAACGCCAAGGAGTGCAAAGAGCGTTATGCAGCAATTGCCCGCTACCTAGGGTTGCCTGGCAATACGGATGACCAACTGACCAATTCTTTAGTTGATTCGATTAAGGCGCTTAACCAAAAGCTGAATATCGCTCAGACCTATAAGGAAAACGGTGTCAGTGAAGAGGTGCTTAATGAGCACGCAGATGCTATTGCCGCCAACGCTGTGCTCGATCCCTGCACCGGCTCCAATCCGCGCAAAATTGATAAGGAGCAGATGAAGCAGGTATTGCTGTGCGCTTATTATGGAACGCCTGTAACCTTTTAAATTCGTAGACAACTAGTAAAAAACGTCCTCAACACCGAATCTTTGGTATTGAGGACGTTTTTATGTACGTAGCGTGGTTTTTTATTCTTCGATGTAGGCAGCGGTGATAACGCCGGTGTAACAGGTGTGCCAATCCTTATCGGCATACCATTTTGCACCCAGCTCTTTATCAAACTCTTCCTCTTTCATAGTGAGGGTGTCGACAATTTTGCATTCCAGGTGCAGGCCACAGCCGGCGATAACAGGAACGTTTACGGTCTGGCCGTCAGCCAGGGTTAATTCTGCAGCGGCAAACTTATCCAGGTCGCGACCGGATTTAGTGCCGCACAGACCTAATGCTTTCTTGAAGTCGCCTGTGATGGGGAAGCTTACGGTAAATTCGCTGTTTGCATCAATGAGCTTCTTGGTGTAGCGGCTTTGGCGTACCATAACGGTGAAGGTGGGCACGCCCCACTTAAAGCCAAGGCTGCCCCAACCGATAGTCATAGTGTTTTGCTTGCCGTTAGCAGCCGTGGTTAAAAAGGCACCCTTAGATAATGTTTTTAACATTTGCCCGCCGTATTCCAAGGCGTTAATTGCTTTAGTCATAAAAAGACCTCCTCTTAGCATAAAATTTGTATATAGATTATTATACAACCTTATACCAAGGGGAGGTGTAAGGTTGTAATAAGAAAGGCTTATCTAGGATTAATCAAGCTCGATTAATTCGTACTTGTCGTTGCCCATTTTCAGCTCGCGCATAGCGGTGAGCTGATGCAGGCCATGACGGCTTTCGATGCGCTTTACCAAATCTTTATTTTGCATTTCGGCATAAACAAGGTCAACAGAAGCCTGGTCAATGGCCAAAATATCGGTAGAAGCAAGGATACCGATATCAGGAATGGTGGGTTCGGCAGCCTTTACACCGGCGCAGTCACAGTCTACAGACATACGGCGCAGCACGTTGATGTAAACGATGTGCTTGCCAAAGAAGTCGATAGTGGCCTTGGCAGATTCCGCCATATTTTCCATCAGCATCTCTTTTGCCGGCCAGGCGTTCCAGTCCTCAGGCAGAGCGTCCTTATTTACGCCGTGCACCTGAGCCTTGCCGATGCGGCCGTCAGCGCAGCCAATGGCGATGTTTTTCATGGAACCGCCAAAGCCGCCCATAGCGTGACCCTTAAAGTGGGTCAGAACCAGCATGGAATCATAGTTAACGATATTTTTGCCCATGGATACTTCTGTAAAGTGCTTGCCATGGCGCACTGGCAGGTTAACAGTACCTTCGGCATCCATAATATCAACAGGGCAGAAGGTCCAGCCATTAACCTTTAATGTTTCCAGGTGGCCTTCGGTGGTGTAGCGGTCACCCTGGTAGAGGGTGTTGGTTTCTACGATATTGCTGTTGGGAATGTGTGCCTGCAGCTTGGCAACCATGTCACGCGGCAGAATGTTGGGACCATGCTTTTCACCGGTGTGCAGCTTAATAGCTACCTTGCCGTAAATTGCTTCGTTTATCAAATCATATAATTTTATCAAATGCTCTGCATCAATATGCTTGGTGAAATATACCTTGGCGTGGGAGCCTGCGCCCTCAGCAGCTTTAACTATTTTTTGGCTGCCTACTACGGGAGCCTGTGCTAAAACCTTATCCATACTCATCAAACCTCCTGTTGCCAGACCGACGGCAGCAGCACCTGCCGTTTTTAAAAAGTCGCGTCTTGTCATGTTCATAGGAAATACCTCCTTCGCAGGATATCAATTTAATTATAGCATACAACCTGGAGTTAAGTTTAAGTCAAGAGGAAATTTAACAGCTACGTGCGCTAAAAGCGCAATTATGTATAGCAGTGCGGTTTATGCTTGCTCTGCGGTATACTAATTACGCCTTTGGCTGTAGGGAGATTATCAGTAAATTATTTTGCCGGTGCTACTGCGTTTACACAGGCCAGGCCGTTGAGCGTGCGTGGATAGCCGATATAGGGCAGGGCAATGGTGAGTGCGTCCAACAAATCCTGACGGGTGTTGCCAACGGCGATGTTGGCGCTGGCGTGAGCCTTAGCCTGAGGCTCGCAGCCGCCGAGTGTGACAATGGCGGTGAAGGTTACCAGCTCGCGCTCTTTGATGTCTAATACCTTGCGGGTGTAGTAGTCACCGAAGCAGTTAGCGCTGAGATTGTAGTTAATATGCTTTTGGTCAGCAGGGGCGCTGTCGTTCATTTTATCGATGTGTTCGGCGCCGAAGATGGCACGCTGCACTGCAAGACCTGCTTCGTAGCGTGTGTCATCGGTGGTTGTACCTGCAGGTGTGCAGGGAGTTTTGATGTGCAGCAGCTCCAAAGCCTTGTTGACGCGCTCTATAGCAGTCTTGGCTTTTGGCAGACCGATATAAGGGGTGCAGTGGATAACACTTTCGTGTACCTGCTCTGCACTTGCTCCTGCCTTGATTGCTCCCTGTACGTGGGCAGGAATATCATCGGGCGTGTTGTTGGCCGTGAGTACCACGATGGTTAAAAGCTCCTGCTGCGCAGTGCTCATTTTAATCTGCTTATTGATATCGTTATAGATAAACCTTTCGCTGATGGCCGAAAGCTCAGGCTCATCCTTGATGCTTGTGGGATTGTTCTTAGAAAACATGTCTTGCGTAGCAGCTTTTGCAGCTTCTGCCATGGTTTGTGCCATAACAGGTGCGCCTCCTATAATCATATTACATGCCAGTAATGCGATGAGTAAAAGCTTAAAGTGCTTCATAAGCTTCACCTCTTTACTTAAGCTTGCTATATTCTTCGTTGTCTACAGGCTCACACCATTCATTTTTGGTGTTTTCGCCGGGAACCTCAACTGCAAGGTGGGCAAACCAGCTGGTGGGGGCTGCACCGTGCCAATGCTTGACGTTGGCAGGAATGTTGACTACGTCGCCGGGGTGCAGCTCGCGGGGCTCCTTGCCCCATTCCTGGTAGTAGCCGCGTCCGCCGGTTACGAGCAAGATCTGACCGCCGCCCTTAGTTGCGTGGTGGATGTGCCAATTGTTGCGGCAGCCAGGCTCAAAGGTGACGTTGCCGATAACAACCTGATCTAAGGAAAGCATATTTAAGTAGCTTTGACCCACAAAATATTGCGCATAAGCGTCGTTTTTGGGGCCTGTAGGAAATTGTGTGGTAAATTTTTCTTGTGCCATCATTGTTCTTCCTCCAAATAACAAATTACATATAAGTAAGATAGCTGCTAAAATTTTAACGTGCTTCATAGCATCCTCCTGGTGTACGGTGATGATGTGCGTTCAAGCTATCTTAGAATTAATATTTGGTTTACAAGCTGCTTATCCAGTTTTTAACTTCGCCCTGTGCTGTTTTGGCACTGCTGCCGGAAAGGCAAAGATATTGGGTAAATTTGGCGTTGGGTGCCAGCTTTTGCAGATCGCTCATGCAGCGCTGTACGCCGCCGCCACCGTGGGTGAAGAAGGGTGCAACCTTTTTTCCGTCCAGTTTATAGGTTTCAATAAAGGTTGCAACAGGCATAGGCATGCTGCCCCACCAATTGGGATAACCCAGATAAACAGTGTCATATTGATCGAAATCGGCAATTTTTGTGCTGATGGCAGGACGGGCATTGGCGACTTGTTCTGCCTTAGCTTTGGCAACGCACACATTGTAGGTTTCGGAATAGGGGGTGGCAGGAACGATTTCAATCAGGTCACCACCAATTTGCTTATGGATTTCTTCAGCAACGGCCTTGGTGTTACCGCTGTAGGAAAAATAGGCGATTAAAACTTTTTTGCTAGTGTTCATATTTTGTGCTGCTCCTTCATTTGTTGATGCTTGTGCAGCCTGCGCAGGCGCGGGCTGGGTGGCGGTGCTGGCTGCGCCGCAGCCAATGGTGAGGGCAGCGAGACCAAGGATGGCGCTGCCTGTGGTTTTCAAAAAGTCACGACGTTTCATGGTGAAATCCTCCTTTGATGCTTAAATTTTGCTGCTAGTGTAAGAAAAGCCATTGCTCCGATGCTTGCTGCACAGGTGCCGCCGCAGCTGCCACATACGCCCGTACAGTAGGGCAGGGTGTTTGCCGTTAGCGGCGCAATGCCGGTAAAAAGCTGAGGCAGCGCGCGGGTTATGGCTTGGGGAAGAATGATGCTGGCGGCTGCACCGCCGCCGAGAGCAAGCTTTGAAACATCAATCCTGGCTGTGTGCATTTGTAACCTCCTTTGCCATATTGCTTTGATAGCAAATTGCCTTGGCAGGGCAGCCATGAGCGCATTTGCCGCAGACAATACAAAGGCTGCGATTGATTTGTGCCTTACGCTTTTTGACAATTATGGCGCGCATGGGGCAGCCTTGCGCGCAGCGGCTGCAGCCAACGCATTTGTTTTGCCGTACCTGCATGGAGAAGGTGGCGGGGACCAAGCGTCCCAAAAGGTGAAATAGGGAATTGTATGTACCAACAGGACATAAGAATAAACAATATCCGCGGCCGCCCTTGGTGAAAAGACCAAGAAAGATGTTTGCCAGGAAAAAGGTGGCAATGAGTGAGGAAAGAGTGTTTAAGAAATGTCCTGTAATAAATAGATTGACAAAGATTTCCAGAGAGTAATAGTTGCAATAGGTACAGGGAACGCCAAGGCCTAACCACACAGAAAAGAGAAAGCCTGCAAAAAAGCCGTAGCGCAAGGGGAGTACAGGCAGAAGATCGGGCCAGTCAATTTTGTATTTGTCAGGCAGCAGATTGCCTAAAAATTCGGCAAAGGCACCAGACGGGCACAGCCTGCCGCAAAAGAGCGGTCCGAAGAGCAGCGAGGTGACAGCCAAAAGCAGGCAGAAGAAGAGCGATGTCGGTCCCGCGTCCTGCCAGGCACCCGTCACGATATTGGCTAAAGGAATGCGGGCACAGGGAACGTGGATACTGGCAAAGCCTGTTTCGGTAAAAAAGTTGCCTGCCAATTCTCCAAAGAGCATGAAAGGCTCGTAAAACAGCACAAAGCCAAGTACGTAGCCAGCAGCGCGTTTCAGGTTAAATAAAAGGTTGCGCATATAATCCTCCTGTAGTAAGCCTGCGCCTTATCGTCTTAAGCCAAGCCTGATAATCACAATGCTCAGCTCATACAGCAAAATCATCGGTACGGCGAGCAGTGTCTGCGTGATGATATCCGGCGTAGGTGTGATTACGGCGGCAATGATAAAGGCCACCAGGATGACATGGCGCTGATAGTGCATCAGCAGCTTGGAGCTGACTACGTGCAGATAGGCTAATAGCGTGAGGATAACGGGAACATTGAAGGCAAAGCCGAAGGGAACAACCAGCATGAGCATAAAATCCAAATAGCTTTCCATAGAGATAAGCGGGTTGACCTTGCCTGCGGCAAAGCCTAAGAAAAATTCCAGCCCGCGCGGAAAGACAAAGCTGTAGGAAAAGAGCAGACCTGCTATAAACAACGCTAATGAAAGCGGTATACAGATGAGCGTAAATTTGCGCTCGCGCAGCGTCAGCGCAGGGCGCACAAAGACATAAAGCTGATGCAGGATAAAAGGGGAAGCAATGATAAGACCGCTGAGCAGGGCAACCTTCATATAGATTACAAAAGCCTCTGCCGGCCGCATATAATAAAGCTGCTTCGCAGCACTTGTGAGTATATCCATAATATGCTGCAGGTTATAGGCGCTGATAGCAGTGCCTATGACCAGTGCGGCAAGGCTTTTGAGCAGGCAGCTGCGCAGTTCCTGCAAATGCTCCACGAGCGGCATATCCTTGTCTAGGGATTCGCTTATGTCAGACTTATTTTGCTTGAGCGGCGTCATCATTGCTATCTGCCTTTGTCTCAATTTGCTTAGGATCTGCTTCGTTCACAGCCTGCTTAAATTCGCGCATGCTTTTGCCCAGTGCCTTGCCGATATCAGGCAGCTTGCCGGGACCAAAAAAGATTAAACCAATGACAAGAATGAGCAGTAATTCCGGTAAACCTAGACCAAACATTTTACATCCTCCTTTGAATGTCACAGATAAAATATAACCTGGAATGCCTATGCGTTCCTAATAATAGTTTATTTCTTAGAGTCTGCTCTAAGTCAAGTGAACTTTTGATGGCTTAATTTTAACTTGCGGTTGTAACAATCGGTCAATAACTTTTTGTAAAAATGCACAGAAAATTTATTTTCTATGCTGGTGTAGGCTCTTAAATGTACATCATGCTCCAGATGTGATATAATAAAACAGGTTATTTCTAAAAATACATTGAATAATTATAGGATGGTGAAAAAATGAAAGTATCTGCTGAAGACGTAAAGCATATTGCACAGCTTTCCCGTTTAACCGTTCCTGCTTCCGAAATGGAGGTTTTTACGGAACAGTTCAACCAGATTCTTAACTATGCCGATATTCTTGAACACATTGATACTACCGGTATCGAGCCTACTCCGTACGTGCTGCCGGTTAGCAACGTACTGCGCGAGGACGTTGTCAAAGAGGGCGTAACCCATGAGGAAGCACTCAAGAACGCTCCTGCTGTCCACAATGACGGCTTTAAGGTACCGCGCGTAATCGAATAAGAAGGAGGCTAATACTGTGGATTTGTATAAACTTACTGCGCACGAGCTGCATGACAAGCTCGTCAATAAAGAAGTAAGCTCCGTCGAATTGACTAACGCTTTGTATGAGCGCATCGACGCAGTTGAAGATAAGGTTAACGCCTATGTAACCTTAGATAAAGAAAATGCTTTGGCACAGGCTGCCAAGGTTGATGCAAAAATCGCCGCAGGCGAGGCTATCGCTCCGCTGGCTGGTATCCCCGGCGCAATCAAAGATAATATTTCTACCAAAGGCCTGCGCACTACCTGTTCCTCCAAAATGCTGGGCGAGTTCATTCCTGTTTATGATGCACACGTAATCAAAAATCTGCGTGCTGATGAAACTATTTTCCTGGGCAAGACCAATATGGACGAATTCGCCATGGGCTCGACCACCAAGACCTCTTACTTTGGTGCTACCCATAATCCCTGGAACTTAGAGCGCGTTCCCGGCGGTTCCTCCGGCGGCAGTGCTGCTGCTATCGCTGCCGGCGAAGCTATCTGGACCTTGGGCTCTGATACCGGCGGATCTATCCGTCAGCCTGCATCCTTTAATGGTTGCGTTGGTATTAAACCAACCTATGGCCGTGTTTCCCGTTATGGCTGCGTAGCGTTTGCTTCCTCTCTGGATCAGATCGGACCTATCACCAAGGACGTAACCGACGCTGCCCTGGTGCTCAACACCATCTGCGGTAAGGATGAGATGGATTCCACCTCTTTGGATGTAGAGGTTCCTGATTTTACTAAAGCACTTGTTGCTGATGTTAAGGGTCTGCGCATTGGTCTGCCGAAGGAATATTTTGGCGAGGGCGTTGACGCTAAGGTTAAGGCCGAAATTATGAAGGCTGTAGAAAAATACAAAGAGCTGGGTGCCGAAATCGTAGAGGTTTCGCTGCCGCATACCGAATATGCTGTAATCACCTATTACATCATTGCTCCGGCAGAGGCTTCTGCTAACCTGGCACGCTTTGACGGCGTGCGCTATGGCTACCGCAATGTAGAAGCAACCTCTGCGCCTGAGATGACCACCATGAGCCGTACCGAAGGCTTCGGTCAGGAGGTTCGCCGCCGTATTATGCTGGGTACCTACGTATTGAGCAGCGGTTACTATGATGCGTACTATAACAAGGCTATGCAGGTGCGTACCCTCATCCGCCGCGACTTTGAAGCTGCCTTTGAAAAATGCGACGTGCTGCTGACCCCGACCTCTCCTGTTCCTGCTTATGGCATCAACGACCAGATGGATCCGCTGACCATGTATATGCTGGACGTAACCACCATTCCTGTAAATATGGCAGGTCTGCCTGGTATTTCCATCCCCTGCGGCTTTGCAGACGATGGTATGCCTATCGGTATGCAGCTGATTGGCAAGGTCCTGGACGAAGCAACTATTCTGCGTGCTGCTTATACCTTTGAACAAGCAACCGAATATCATAAAGTATTCGCACCGCTGGGAGGTAACAAATAATGACTAAATATATTACCGTTATCGGCCTGGAAGTTCATGCCGAGCTGAAAACCAAAACTAAAGCCTTTTGCAGCTGCTCCACTGCCTTTGGCAGCGAGCCTAACACTCACGTCTGCCCTGTCTGCCTGGGTATGCCCGGCGCATTGCCCGTGCTCAACAAGCGCGTTGTTGACTTCGCTATCAAGGCTGGCCTGGCGCTGAACTGCGACATCCAGAAGTTCAATAAGTTTGACCGTAAAAACTATTTTTATCCTGACCTGTCCAAAAACTATCAGATTTCCCAATTTGATAAGCCTATCTGCCTGGGCGGACACATTGACATTAAGCTTTCCAGCGGCGAGGGCAAGCGCATTGGCATCACCCGTATCCATATGGAAGAGGATGCCGGCAAGCTGAACCACAGCGGCGCTACCATCAGCACCTCCGATTCCAGCGCTGTTGACTACAACCGTGCAGGCGTACCGCTGATTGAGATTGTATCCGAGCCTGATATGCGTAGTGCAGAGGAAGCACGCGCTTATATGGAAAATCTGAAGGCTATTTTGGAATATACCGATGTTTGTGACTGCAAGATGCAGGAAGGCAGCCTGCGCTGCGATGCTAATATTTCTATCATGCCTGAGGGTGCTAAGGAATTCGGTACCCGTGCCGAAATCAAAAACCTCAACTCCTTCCGTGCTTTGGAGCGTGCCATCAACTACGAGGTTGAACGCCAAAAAGAGGTGCTCGAGGATGGCGGCCATGTAGTGCAGGAAACCCGCACCTGGGACGAAGCCAACGGCGTAACCCTGTCCATGCGTTCTAAGGAAGAAGCGCATGACTACCGTTACTTCCCCGAGCCTGACCTAGTACCTGTACAGCTTGATGATGCCTGGATTGAGCGCATCCGCGAAACCCTGCCCGAGCTGCCGGCACAGCGCCAGGCACGCTTGATGAGCGAGCATGGTCTGCCTGAATATGATGCTTCTCAGATCGTTTCCACTAAGGCTATGGCTGAATACTTTGATGAGGCAGTTAAGACTGCCAAGGACAGCAAGGCAGTTTCTAACTGGATGTTGGGTGACGTATCCGCTTACATGAATGCTGAAGGCATTACTATTGCTGACTTTAAGGTTACTCCTGCACACTTGGCAGAGCTGGTTAACCTGATCAAGGACGGCGTGTTGTCCAGCAAGCTGGCTAAAAAGGTCTTTGCTGAAATGCTTAAGGAGGATGAGGCTCCGAAGGCTTTGGTTAAGAAGCTGGGTCTGGAGCAGGTTAGTGACGAGGGCGCTATCCTTAAGCTGGTTGAAGAAACCATTGCCGAAAATCCGCAGTCTGTTGCTGACTACAAGGCAGGCAAGGATAAAGCTATCGGCTTCCTCGTTGGCCAGATTATGAAAAAATCCCGCGGTAAGGCTAACCCTGGTATGGTTACCAAGATGCTGAAGGAAAAAATGCAGTAAGGTAAACGCTTTGCAATAATTAATAAAGTCTATCATCAACGCTTCTTGTTTGCGTGCAGCAGTGCGCAGGCAGGAAGCGTTTTTGTGTTGCACAGAACACAATTCAATTTTCTGATAATCGTGATTTGTTTTTAGTATCACGAGCGTATACGTAAATTGCTATAATATATTTAACAAAGGTGTACTAGCAAAGGAGGCTTTGAAGATGTTTAATAATTGGTATGAAGTGTTCCCTGAAATAACAGAAATTTCCGATGAAGCTTTGCAGAAGCAGGTAATTGCTGTCTGTCAGGATGCATTAGAAATCGGCGGTTGGCAATTGGATGATTTGGAGCAGATTCCGTTTACGCTTTTAATTCCCAACACCAAATTTAGCTACCGTACTCATGTAAGAGCTGTGACCAGGATGGCTATGCGTTGCTATGAGGAATGGCAGGTATATGGCGAGCGCTTTGCCTTGAATCACGATTATCTGATTGCCGGAGGACTGCTGCATGATGTGGGCAAGCTGATAGAGTATGAAAAAAATAGTGCTGGCGAAACGGTGAAATCCGCTTTAGGACGCAATTTACGGCATCCTTTTTCCGGTACGGCACTGGCGGTTAAGCATGGTGTTCCCTATGAAATCGCCCACATTATTGCCAATCATGCGCATGAGGGTGACGGAACGCTTCGCAGTCCTGAAGCGGTAATTATCAATAAATGTGATATGTTAAATTTTCAGGCTTTGAAATCCTTCGCAGGGATGATTTGACTAAAATAGTGTAGACATGCAGATTAGAGGTGAATGATGTGATCTGGTTAAGATGGTTAGCGTTGTTCGTTGTTCCGCTTGTGGTTGTCAGCTTTGAGCCGCCGTCAGGATTGACATTAGCGGCATGGAAAATATTTGCAGTTTATTGTGCTGCGATTTTAGGCTTGATTTTGCAGCCTGCGAGCGTGCCGGTCGTAATGGTTACGGTTATCGGTTTTGGTTCTCTTTTGGTGCCATTGGGGCAACTGCTGAGCGGCTATAGCAATAGCACTGTGTGGCTGGTGTTTTCGGCATTCCTGATTACGCAGGCGTTTATTGATACAGGTCTGGGCAAGCGTATAGCTTATGTGATGATTGGCTTGGTCGGCAAATCATCGTTAGGCCTTGTTTATGGTCAGATGCTGACGGATTTTATCCTTAGTCCGGCAACTCCGTCTAATACGGCCCGCAGCGGCGGTATTGTGTATCCCATTTTCCGCAACGTCGCCATCACATTGGGATCGGAGCCTGGCGAAACCAGCCGCAGGGTAGGCGCTTATATCACCATCGCAGGTTATCATATCAGCCTTTCAACATCGGCAGTATTTTTGACGGCCTGCGCTCCTAACGTGATGATTGCAGGCTTTGCTAGCGATATTCTCAAGGTGCACATTAGTTGGATGCAATGGTTTTTGTATATGTCCGTCCCGGCAATATTGATCTGTCTTTTGGTTCCTTATGTTTTATATAAAATTTATCCGCCGGAAATCACAGATATCACCAATCATAAGGAACTGGCACAGAGGGGCCTGGAAGAAATGGGCCCCATGCAGGCCAAGGAAAAAATTCTCGTAATATTATTTTTGCTTGCTGTAATTGGCTGGGGAACTGCCAGCGTTACCAAGATAAGTGCTACTAATGTAGCGTTACTGTTTTTTGGCTTTGCTGCTATTTTCAAATTAATTAGCTGGAATAATATTTTGGAAAACAAGGGTGCCTGGAATACGCTTATCTGGTATGGTGCGGTTATGGGCTTTTCGGGAATTTTGGCAAAGGCTAAATTCTTTGTCTGGCTGGCAGACGTATTTGGCAAAAGCTTTAGCTTTGCCGGCTTTAATCCTGTTATTGTTTTGGGAGCGTTATTAGTGGTATCGGTGCTCGTGCGTTATATCTTTGCTTCTATGGGTGCTTACGTGGCAGCGTTTGTACCGGTGCTGTTTACTGTAGGTATTTTGGCGCAGGTGCCGGTTGTGCCACTGATGCTGCTCATAGCGTCCTCTAGTGCTTATGGCTGTCTGCTGACGCATTATGGCGGTGCAGTAGGACCGGTAATGTTCGGTACAGGATATGTACCGCAAAGGGAATGGTGGTACTTGGGTGCTGTGGTAGTTGTTGTAAATATGATTGTATACATGACTGTGGGCCTGTGCTTCTGGAATGTGCTAGGCTTGTGGTGAGATGGAGGTATGCAAAATGGAATTTAATAATAAAGCTGTACGCTGTGGCAGCGAGGATAAGGGCGATTTGCTGGTAACGCTGGAAATCTGCAGGAGTGGTATGCGTGTGCTGGAAATCAACAGCAAGGTGAAGCGCTTGTATGGAGAAGCTATAAGGGATACGGTTTTAGAGGTTCTTGATGCTTATGCTATTGAAAGTGCTAATGTTTTAATTTGTGATCAGGGAGCGTTGGACTTTGCTGTCAGAGCTAGAATGATTACTGCCGTGAAGCGTGCGCTGCATAAGGAGGGGAAGCAAGATGAATGATTTATATAGAACAATGCTTTTCGTTCCTGGCAATAATCCCGGGAAAATGGTAAAGGCAGAAATTTATGGCGCTGATTGCGTAATTTTTGACCTTGAGGATGCGGTTTCGGTTAATGAAAAGGATGCAGCCCGTGATTTGGTTGCTAGCTTTTTGAGCAGACATAGGCCGCAAAGCTGTCGTGTAGGCATACGCATTAATGGCTGGGATACGCCATATTATGAGGAAGATGTTAAGGCAATGGTGCCGCTTGAGCCGGATTTTTTGCGTCTACCTAAAACAGAAGGCGCTGAGCATATCCGGGCTCTGGCTGCATTGTTGGCAGAACAGGAAAAAGCGAATGGCATAGAAGTCGGCAGCATTAAGATAGTTGCTACCATAGAAACAGCGCTTGGTGTGTATAACGCCTATAATATTGCTTCTGCCTCAGACAGGATGCTGGCGATAGGCTTGGGTGCAGAGGATTTTCGTACTGATATGCGCATGAGCCGTAGCGAGGATGGCAGTGAGATATACTTTGCCCGTAACATGATTTCTTTGGCGGCACATGCAGCAGGAATTAAGGCTATTGATTATGTATATAGTAATTTTAAAAACGAAGAAGGCTTTACCGCTGATGTCAAATTGGGCAAGAGCTTGGGCTATAGCGGCAAGTCTGTGATTCATCCTAATCAGATTTTGCTTGTACATAGTATATATGAACCCAGTGAGAAGGAAATAGAGCATTCTCAAAAGGTGCTGGCTGCGTATGAAACTGCTATGCAAAATGCTTCCGGCGTAATTTCGTTGGACGGGAAAATGATAGATATGCCTATAGTGACACGGGCCAAGGCAATTATCAGCCTGGCCAGGGCTGCTGGTAAAGAGGTGTGAAAATGGTTACACATGATATGATGCAAAGAATTAACTCCGTACCTGGCTGGGAAGGCAAAAAAGCCTATACAGGAAGATTAGAACAGCCTCTGCAGCGGAGATTGGCAGCAAGACCGCTAAAATGTGTGCAGCCAGGGATTAATAAGCTGCACGAGCTTGACTACATATTAGATGCAGTCGGACTGCAGGACGGCATGACGATTTCCTTTCATCATTCCCTGCGCAATGGTGATGCAGTTATGCTTTACGTTATCCAAGCTATTGCCGCTAAGGGCATCAAGAATTTGAAGCTGTCTGCCAGCTCGCTGAGCGTGGTGCAGGATTGTCTTTTACCGTATTTTGAAGCTGGTGTTATCACCCGTGTAGACACCAGCGGCTGCCGTAGCAAGCTGGGGAAATTCATCCAGCAGGGCAGGCTGGCAGAGCCTGCGATCTTTAGGACGCATGGCGGTCGTGCGCGTGCGATTGAAACAGGCGAGCTGCATATCAACGTTGCCTTTATCGCCTCTCCTGCCTGCGATAAGTATGGTAATATCAGTGGTGTGCAGGGAAAATCTGCCTGCGGCTCTTTAGGCTATGCGATGCCGGATGCGGAATATGCTGACTTTGTTGTAGCAGTTACCGATGGCTATAGCGAAAGACCTTTGGATTACGTAAGTATTCCGCAGACGCAGGTGGATTATATCACAGAGGTGGACACAATAGGAGATCCCAAGGGCATTACGACCGGGGCGATACGCGTCAGCAAGAACCCGGCAGAGCTGGTGATTTCCAGATATGCTGCCAGGGCAATTGCCGGCACGCATTATTTCAAGGATGATATGATTTTTCAATTTGGCAGCGGTGGTATGGCCATAGCCACAGCTAGCTTTATCCGCGATAAAATGCTGGAGTGTGGATACACGGCAGCTGCTGGCGTAGGCGGCGTGTCGGGGTTTCACGTGCAGATGCTTAACGAAGGGTTGATTAAAACGTTTTACGATCCGCAGGATTTTGATTTGCAGGCGATTGCTTCCCTGCAAAATAACCTGAAGCATCACGAGATTTCGGCTTCTGCCTATGCTAACCCGTTCAGCGCCAATCCTTATGTTAATATGTTGGATTTTGCTGTGTTGAGCGCGACTGAGATGGATGTAGATTTTAATGTCAACGTGCTGACCGATTCGTATGGTCAGCTTTTGGGAGCACCTGGAGGTCATCCTGACGCTGCAGCAGGTTCTAAGCTAACAGTAATTACGATGCCGCTTTTGCGAGGAAGACTGCCGATGCTGAAGAAGCATGTTACGACGATTGTTACTCCGGGAGAGACTGTTGATATGCTGGTGACTGATTATGGCATTGCGGTAAATCCGAGACGTGCAGATTTGCTGGATGAGCTGCAGGGAAAGGGGCTGCCGTTGCTGACGATAGACGAGCTGAAGGCAAAGGCTGATGTGCTTACGGGTAAGGCTGCGGAATTAAACATGTCTGATGAGATTTGCGGCGTTGTTGAATACCGTGACGGCAGTATCATTGATGTGATAAGAAAATTGTAGAACGTGTAGCTAAAGGCCTACTGCTATGGTGGGCCTTTATTGTTGAAGAACGTGCTGTGTGCTAAAATATAAAGTATGAGAGGAGTATTGGAATCAAATTCGGAGGCAGATATGACGGATAGAGATTTTTTGATACTAAAGTATTTGAGTGAGTTTCAAAATATTACCAAGACAGCTGAGGCATTGTTTATTTCTCAGCCTGCACTGACAGCGCGTATTAAACAGTTGGAATTAGAATTGGATACCAAGCTTATTCAAAGCAGTAACAAGGGTGTGTATCTGACGCAGACCGGCTTGACCGCTGCGGCCTTTGCCAATGATATGCTGAAAAAGATGGATGAATTAAAGGAACGCATAAAGATGATTGAGGGCAAGGATACTGATGTCATCAAGATTATGGCTCCGGTGATAATTACCCAGCATTATTTGCCCACATTGATTGATAAGTACAGAGAGCAGCATAGTAAAACGAAATTTGAAATTACCTCCGCCTCCAGCAGCACTGTAGCCCGTCTGATGAAGGAAAACCGTTGTCATATCGGCTTTATCAGGAATGATTTTGGCTGGGGTGAGGATGAACGCTATCTCCTGGGAACTAACTACATTGTGGCTGTATCTACAACACCCTTTGAAATTGCGGATCTTCCAAATATGAACAGGGTGGATTACAAGACGGATACCTATTATCAAAAGATGCTCAACACCTGGTGGAAGAAGACCTTTGCTAAGGAGCCTAAGGTAGATATCCTTGTGGATTCCCTAGAGCTGTGCAGGGTTATGGTTTATAGGGGATTGGGGTTTGGTCTTTTACCGTCAGTATTTTTGCCGGAATGTCCTTCCGCTTATAGTCATATATTAAAGAATAAGCAGGGCAAACCTATTGAACGCAACACCTGGCTGGTTTATAACGAAAATAATATTAAGAATAAGTCTGTTAAGGAATTCGTCGATTTTATTAAGCAAAACGAGTTTAGTGACTTTTTACGGCTTACTATACACGAGGAAGCAAAATTTCACTAATTTTTTGGTTGCCAAAAGCGGCTTTATCGCGTAAACTATAGGTGAATTTCCTAGTAAAATATAGTGAATAGTATAGGTGAGCTTAAATACAAGCGAGGCTTTTGAAATGACTACTTACATTATTGCTGCTATAGTAATCGTGCTAGTTGTTTTGGCATTGAGGTGGTACTTTGGCAAAAAATATGCTGCCGGCTGTGGCAGTCGTTGTAGCGGCTGTCCCTATGCCAAAAGCTGTAGGCAGGAAAAGCAAATAAAGGATTGACAAAATCCCCTATTGGATATATGCTAATACTAGAGTTTTGTAAAATTATAGCGTAAGCAAAACTAATTCGAGGGTGAGTCTAACGCCGCAGCAACGATGCTTTGCCTGCGGCTTATTTTTTGAACAGCAAGCTGAGGAGGATTCCATTGTGCATATTCAACGTGGGGCCTGGGCTGAGATAAATTTGGATGCTGTAGCACACAACGTGCAGACGGCAAAAGCTAATTTGAAACCTTCTACCAAGCTATGTGCTGTAGTAAAGGCTGATGCCTATGGTCATGGTGCTGTGCGTGTTGCACAGGAGGCAGAGCGCAATGGTGCTGATTTCTTTGCCGTAGCGCTTTTGCAGGAGGGCGTGCGTCTGCGTGAAGCAGGTATTGAGGCACCGATTTTGGTGCTTGGTGCAATGCTGCCCGAGGTGGCTGAGATTTGCGTGCGCTATGATATCAGCCATGCGGTTTTTGATGAGGAACGCTTATATGCCTTGAATGCGGCAGCCTTAAAGCTGCATACCAAGGCTAAAATACATATAAAGATTGATACAGGTATGCACCGCATTGGTGTGCATGTGCGCGATGCCGGCCGCTTTGCCGGGCTGGCAGCTTCGCTCCCCGGTATTTACATCGAGGGCGTGTTCAGCCATTTTGCGACGGCTGATGCTGATGACAAGCAATATGCGGCTTATCAGTTTGCCCGCTTTCAGGAGGCGCTGAAGCTGATTGAGGCTGAGGGAGTACACATTCCTATCCGCCATATCGCTAATAGTGCGGCGCTGACGGAGCTGCAGGAGTATCAGCTGGACATGGTGCGCCAAGGTATTACGCTTTATGGCTTGCATCCTGCGCATATGATTGACTGCTACAAGGATTTTGAACCTGTAATGACGGTAAAAACCCAGGTGGCCTTTGTTAAAACCCTGCCTGCCGGCGAAACAGTCGGTTATGGCAGAACCTATACTACTACGAGAGACAGTGTCATTGCGACTGTACCTATAGGTTACGCTGATGGCGTCAGCCGCCGCTTGTCCAACCGCGGTTATATGCTGGTGAACGGGCAAAAGGCGCCTATTATCGGACGTGTGTGCATGGATCAGACAATGCTGGATGTCACAGACATCCCTGACGTAAAGGTTGGCAGTGAGGTGCTCGTCTTTGGCGGGCGTGAGCTGCCGATGGAGCTTGTGGCAGAATGGGCAGATACCATCTGCTATGAGATTGTCTGCGACGTAAGCCCGCGTGTACCACGCGAATACGTGCGTGGTAACTAAACAAGAAGCCGGTGCTTCTAACTAAATACGCTTTCCCTTATTTTATGGCTGCTGGAAGCATTTGCTGAAGGCAGTCCTTTTTTCAATGGGCATAAAAAAAGAAGCGCTTGCACGCTTCTTTTGTGTTTATCAGCAGAAGTTATCCTTGTAACGCTGTTGGCATTGGCTGATTATTTCTTTAGCCTTATCTACATCATGTGCCTCTTCTAAGGCAGTGCTCTTGCCCTCTAGCGTTTTATAGACGGAGAAGAAGTGAATCATTTCGTCGCTGATGTGCTGTGGCAGTTCACTGATAGATTTGTAGGAATTATACATGGGATCGCCATAGGGAATAGCGATGATTTTTTCATCCATATCGCCGCTGTCCTCCATGATGATGACGCCGATGGGATAGCAGCGTATTAAGGTCATAGGAACAACGTTTTCAGAACAGAGCACTAATACGTCAAGCGGATCCTTATCTGCAGCGTAGGTGCGGGGAATAAAGCCATAGTTGGCAGGATAATGGGTGGCGGTGTACAGGATACGGTCCATTTTGAGTAGTCCTGTTTCCTTATCAAGCTCGTATTTTACCTTGCAGCCTTTGGGAATTTCAATTACTGCGACAAAATCATCGGGTGAAATACGTTTGGGGTCAATATCATGCCAGATATTCATAGTCATTGTGAGTTGTGCCTCCTAGTGTGATTTAAGACAGATGTTAATAGGCATTACAAATTCTCTTACCATGATAATTACTTTGACAGGCGCTGTCAATTTGTTTTTATAATGCATAGGTAAAATCTTGGTGAATTATTATCGGCTTTGCCCAAAAGATGCTGGATATATCCAGAAAAATTGCACAGAAAAAAAGACGGACAAAAGAGTCCGCCTCTATTGATGCTTTATTGCGAGCAGTATTAGAAGTTATCCATATGTACTTCAAAGAAGCCTTGCGGATGAGCGCAAACCGGGCAAACCTCCGGAGCGTTGGGACCAACTACGATGTGACCGCAGTTGCGGCATTCCCAAATAGTCAGACCGCTGTCTTTAGAGAAGACCTTCATTTCTTCGATATTTTGCAGCAGCTTGCGGTAGCGTTCTTCGTGACGCTTTTCGATTGCTGCTACAGCACGCATTTTAGCTGCAATTTCAGGGAATCCCTCTTCCTCTGCGTCTTTAGCCATTTGTACATACATATCGGTCCATTCGTGGTTTTCGCCTTCGGCGGCAGCCAAAAGGTTAGCCGGAGTGTCACCCAGCTGACCCAGCTCAGAGAACCACATATAGGCATGGGCCTTTTCATTGTTAGCGGTTTTATCAAACAGCTCGGCGATTTGGTCATAGCCTGCTTTGCGTGCTACAATGCCGAACCAGGTGTATTTGTTGCGTGCCTGGGATTCGCCGGCGAAGGCTGCCCACAGGTTTTGTTCAGTTTTGGTGCCTTTTAAAGATTTCATTTTGTTCCTCCTTAATTTTTTACACGTTGCTTACGAACGAAACATCAATACTTAGAGGGTATTTACTATTTCGTTCAACCTTTGACAGAATATATTCTAGCATATGCCCATAGAATAATCAATAATAAAAACGTCAATTATCAATAAATAAAAATTATTCACAATAAATTAACATACTCATGCGTAAGCCCCGACAGAGCGAATAAATTATTTGAAGCAGCTGTTTTTGGTTATGCTTACAACAACTGAGATGATTTAAAAGTTAAGCAAATAAATAGCTTTTATTAATATAATTTTGTATAATACAATCAGTTAACCGTTGTTTTTTGTATTAAGAATATTGAGAACAGGAGCAACATAAATGATTACTGTAAAAACACAGGCAAACTGTCTTTTGGCAGGCGTGGTTGCAGCAGCTGCAGCAAGCTATCCCTGGGCGAACGCAAGCGTAGCGGCAAATTTTGTGCACCATGTGGCACTGGCGGCGACTGTGGGCGGCTTGGCAGATTGGTGGGGCGTGACAGCACTCTTTAAGCGGCCGTTAGGAATTGGCGCACCGGGAACGGACGTACTACGGAACAATTACGAACGCTTGACACAGGCTTTGGCAGACTTTGTGAGCAATGATCTGTTAAGTGCTGATAACGTGCTGAGTGCGGTGGAGCAGGAAAGCTTTGCTACACTTTTACTGGCACATTTTGAGCGGCAGGAAAACCAGGAGCGGTTTTGGCAGGCAGTGCGCCCGTTGGTGGAGCATGCACTAAGCTCATTGAATACGCAGCAGGTTGAGGAGCTTTTACAGGCCGGGCTGCCCAAATATATTGCCAGCCTGCATTTGACGGAGATATTGGTGGATGCACTAGAAAGAGCGCTGGCTAACGGAAGCTTTGACGGCCTGTGGCGCTTATTGACTCAGGAGGCTAAGCAGCTTTTACATAAGGCGGAATTTGTGACACTGTTAGATGGTTTGACGCAGCTGGCAGAGGAGGAATATAACAAGGACAGCCTGTTACGTGAGCTGTTTGTGAGCGGGCAGATGGCGCAGCTGACACATGTTTTGCTGCGAGGTCTTGAGCAGGCGCTGGACGCATTGGCAGATAGCAGCAGCGAACTGCGGCGGCAGGTGGATAACTGGCTGCTGGCACGGCTGGAGGAACGCAGGCATGATATAGCACTGGCTGATTGGGTTAATACTAAGGCAACGCAACTTGTGACTAGTAAGGCGTGCGACCTGCAGCAGACGCTGCTGACCCAGGACGTGGACGTGCTGCGTGATTTGCTGCAACGCAGGCTGGTACTTTTGCAGGCAAGCAGTACACAGCAGCAGGAGCTGGACGTGACATTAAAGGGATTTTTGCAGCAGGCGCTGGAGCTGAAGCACGATGCTGTTCGTAACTTGATTATGCAAAAACTGGCAGACTATGATAGGGATGAGTTGATATTTAGGATGGAGCAACGGGTGGGGGACGATTTACAAAACATCCGTAAAAGCGGTACTATCATCGGTGGATTGTTTGGCGGACTACTTTTTGTGCTGTCAGCCGTACTGGAAAGGCTGGTGGGTTAAATGAATATATCTAAATGGCGTTGGTCGCTGGCAGACAGTGCCTTTCTGGCGGCAGGCGTAATTTATGGAGCGTTTTTATGTCTACACCTACATTATCCAGGAAAATACATGGGTAGTTTTGGCGAGCTGCGCTGGGATTGGTTGGAGATGGGGTATTATATGGCCGAAGCGGCACTGGTTGGTAGCTTTGCTGATTGGTTTGCAGTGACAGCGGTTTTTGAGGTGCCGTGGTTGTGCCGCATGCTGCCGTTTGTTGTGCGGCATACGGCAATTTTGCCACGCAATAGAGATGGTTTTGTGCGTGGCTGCAGTAAAATGGTACAGCAGGAATTTTTGACCAAAAAAACACTGCTGCTGCAAAGGCGTAGGCTGGTGCTGTTGGATGAATTGCTAAAATATCTCGAGCGGGAGCAAAACAGGCAGCAGTTGCAAGACTGGCTGACGGATTTTGCTGAAGGAGTGCTGCGTAAGCTGGATACATTAGCTTTGGGAAAAAAACTGGAAGCCAAGATAAAAACGGCATTGGCCGATGTGGAGGCCAATACTAAGCTAAACGAGCTGCTTCAAGCTTTATCAGCAGAGCGTAGGGATGAAGCCTTTTATGAGTGGCTGCTGGTTAAGCTAAACGAGCTGGCAAAATCGCAGGAGATTCGCAGACACGTGCATGGTGCTATCTGCAGACAGGTAGAAAAGCAGGAGCAGGAAGGCTTTTTCAGCAGGATTAAGCTGTGGCTGGGGAAAAAGCTGGATGTGGTGAATACCGACGATGCGACGGAGGCAGTGTGCAGGGCGCTGATTGCTACAGCGCAACGACTGCAGGATGATGAGCAATGGCGTAGCTGGTTTTTGACGCAGGTGCGGCGCATTGTAAACAGCTTTTATGGTACGCAGGAATGGCAGCAGCTGGTACAGTCACTGCAAAACCGCGCTGTATGCGATTTATCGCTTGCGCAAGCTCTTAAGCAGCTTTTAGATAATATGATTGCATCCTTGTGCAGCAGGCAGCTAGAAGATGGACAGAAGGCATCTATCTTGCAACAGGCGATAAACCAGACAATGACTAGTTTAGAAAACGACATGCGGAATAATGCTGAATTCAAAAACAAGCTGGAGGAATATTTACAGCACTTTTTGGGATTGGGGCTGTTACAGGTGCAAAAAATGCTGGGAGTTATTGTGGAGCACATATTACACTCACTGGAGGATGCACAGCTTACCGAAATCGTGCGCAGCAAGGTTGATGCGGATATGCAGCGTATCCGGCTAAATGGTACGCTGATGGGTGCATTTTTGGGACTACTGCTGTATTTGCTAAAGTGCGCCTGGTAAAAAAATAAAGAGGCTGGCGGTTGTTGCCGTCAGCCTCTTTGTAATTATAAGCTTCTGCTGATAATATAGTTGTCTAAATCTCGGATGATGCAGTGAGTTCCCATTGAGCTGATGCTTTCGAAGAAATGGGTGATGTAGTCATAAAGATTATATCTAGAGAAAAGCACTGCTACTTCATAGCCTGAAAGCTGTTTGTAAAAACGATAACGCTCCATGCAGCTAATTATAAAAATCGCTTCTTTGCTCATCTGCGTCACCTCTAAGGATTTTGTAGAAAAGATTGTTCTTCTTTGTACATCTGTGCCAAAAATTGCGGACTAAATTGCCAAAGCTGTGATTCGGAAGTAGCAAGTCTGCTATAAAAGTTGGATTGATAAAATTCACTAATGAGCTGATGCTCGCTTATATTATTGGTTCTGCGGATATGTTCCAAAACTTGCGGGATAAGATGCGTAAGAAAGATGCTGTATTGCTTGTTGTCCATGATGCAACCCTCCTTTGGCTGCGCATTAAGAAATATGTTTGATTGCAAATCTGTTTCTTGAGATTATTTTATAAAAAACGATATATATTGTCAATAAATTACAATTTATACAAAAATAAAATTTAATAAAACATATATAAAAAGCTCCAGACAAATAGTCTGGAGCTTAATTGCGTTGGAGCGGGTAACGAGACTCGAACTCGCGACACTCAGCTTGGGAAGCTGATGTTCTACCACTGAACTATACCCGCAAAAAGGGAAAACAGCGTAACCATGCGGCTTTGAAGGCTTTGACGCTCGGACACTATGCAGCAAACTGCATAAATACACGTTAAATTTTACTGTTTTTTAGCTGATTTTAGCTAAATCTGATAGGTTGTAAGCCAAAAAATAAGCCACTAATTACTCTGTAAATTATAGCCTAAATTATGGCTTTTGACAAGAAGAAGTTGTGTCTACAGCTATGAGTTTTTATGGTCAGATTTAATTAAAAATGCCGCCGCCAACTTAAATGGTCTACCTTAGTTAGCGGTGGCATATTCTTTTCGGTAATTTCGTTTTAGAGGTTAAATTTGTCTCTACTTTTCCTCTGGTACCACCTAGTTTATTTTTATTTTAGATAAAAATTTTAGCATTTTTGTTGTAGTAGCAGAAAATCATTAAATTACGAAGCATTTTTTGTTAGTTCACATTTTTGCAGAACAGGGCGGTTTAATTCCTTATTTATTGTAATTTGCTGCAATCTCTTAAGGAAGAGTGTTTACCTTTATCCCAAAATTCTGCTGACATTAGATGAAGATCCGGAGATGTCCTATGACGGGATTAGCAAGGTAAACGCCTTGGATTGGCTGTTACGTAAAACCATATAATGATATTGATTGAATATTAAATATGGCTGTTGCGCTGGCAAAAAAATTGAGGTGACCCCAAAAAGTTAGACTTTTTAAGCGTAGTAGTTTAATAGCTGCTACGCTGTTTTTATGCAGCCAAGAGACTGAGCCGGTATTCCACCAGACACATCCATCCTAGTCGTTTTTTAATTCGTATATTATTGTAATACTTTATGTATCGCTCTATCTCTGATTTTAATTCTTCATAACTGTAATGGACAACGCCATAATAAATTTCCTGTTTTACCAGACCAAAGAAATTTTTCATTACCAAGTTATTCATGGTAGTTTTCTTTCCTGCTCAGAGCTAGTATCAACAGTTCTTTCTTAATTTTCCAGTTATTTAGTATCTAGCTTGAATTTATCCAATGTTTTCTTTCTAGATACTCTATAACAATTTGCTTCTTAAATTCAAATGAATATTTTGCAATAAAAATACCGACCACCAATAGTTAGATTTTGGGTCTAACTATTGGTGGTCGGTTCATAGT